>NZ_LR134116.1:1359223-2038835 GCF_900635455.1 Yersinia intermedia
TAGCAATACCATCACCAACGATTTTCTCTGCAAAAACAACATCAGGAACATCTTCAATGTTGACGATTTCACCAGACAATGGTGCAACGATTTCAATAGTACCGCTGTCTTTTTTATCATCTGAAACCAATGATTTCAGTTTATCGAACAAACCCATGATCTTCTCCTAAGTATTTATACTCGTCATACTTCAAGCTGCATGTGCGTTGGCTGCGTTCAATCACCCGAATCACTTACAACACAGTAAGCTCATCGGGACTCTCTCACTTGCCGCCTTCCCGCAACTCGAATTATTTAGAGTTTATATCGGGCAGCGTTCCAGTATCGTGGAATTAGCAGAGTGTTTTTTCTTCGATGAATGTGGTAATCAAATCCATCAATTCCTTCGCTGTTGGTTGAGCTAATGCCTGCTCTGCCAACACCTTCACATCTTCGAAATTCGTGTTACGGATAATTTTCTTGATGCGTGGGATCGAAATCGCACTCATGCTGAACTCATCCAGCCCCATGCCCAATAGCAACAGTGTAGCACGTTCATCACCAGCAAGTTCACCGCACATACCGGTCCACTTACCTTCAGCGTGAGACGCATCAATAACCTGTTTGATCAGGCCCAATACCGATGGCGACATTGGATTATAGAGATGAGAAATCAGCTCATTACCACGATCTACTGCCAGAGTATACTGAGTTAGGTCGTTTGTCCCAATACTAAAGAAGTCAACTTCCTTAGCTAAATGATGAGCGATGACTGCCGCTGCAGGTGTTTCAACCATTACGCCGACTTCGATCGTTTCATCGAAGGCCTTGTTTTCTTCACGTAATTGGCCTTTCAGCAGCTCAAGTTCAGCTTTCAGTTCACGTACTTCTTCAACCGAAATAATCATCGGGAACATGATACGCAATTTGCCAAATGCCGAGGCTCGCAAGATTGCGCGCAGTTGTGCGTGCAGAATCTCTTTACGATCCATCGCAATACGGATGGCGCGCCAGCCCAGGAATGGGTTTTCTTCTTTCGGCAGGTTCATGTACGGCAAATCTTTGTCGCCGCCGATGTCCATGGTACGCACGATAACGGCCTGAGAACCCATGGCTTCTGCAACGGCTTTATAAGCCTGGAACTGCTCTTCTTCCGTTGGCAAAGAATCGCGATCCATAAACAGGAATTCGGTACGATACAGGCCAACACCTTCAGCGCCATTACGTTCAGCACCGGCGATATCACGCACAGTACCGATGTTGGCAACCACTTCAACCTGATGACCATCAAGGGTGATAGCAGGCAGGTCTTTTAATTTGGCCAGATCATTTTTCTCGGTGATGTATTGAGTATTCACCGCTTTCAACTGCTCAATAATATCGGCAGTCGGGTTTAAATAGACTTTGTTGTTTACCGCATCGAGGATCAAATAGTCGCCATTCTGGACTTGTTTGGTCACATCAGAGGTACCGACAATCGCCGGGAGTTCCAACGAACGAGCCATAATCGAGGTGTGAGAGGTACGGCCACCTAAATCGGTGATAAACCCTAACACTTTATCCAGATTAAGCTGTGCGGTTTCTGACGGCGTCAAATCGGTGGCAACCAGAATAACTTCTTCCTGAATGGCACTCAGATCAACAATTGTCAGGCCGAGAATGTTCTTCAGCAGGCGTTTACCGATATCACGCACGTCAGCCGCGCGCTCTTTCAGGTATTCGTCATCCAGTTCTTCCAAGGCTTTTGCTTGCCCTTCAATCACTGAATAAGCGGCTGCATCAGCAGAGGCATGCTCATCTTTGATGAGGGCTATGATTTCCTGCTCAAGCTCTTCGTCTTCCAACAGCATGATATGCCCTTCGAAGATGGCAGCTTTCTCTTCGCCGAGGCTTGCTTCAGCTTTGGTCTTAATCGCTTCTAACTGCTCAGACGCTTTGGCCCGCCCAGATTTGAAACGTTCGACTTCCTGCTCCACTTGGTCAGCAGAGATCTTTTTCCGGTTGATGACAATCTCATCTTCTTTCAGCAAAAGTGCTTTACCAAAAGCGATACCCGGTGATACTAAAATGCCTGAAATCATAACCCTACCTTACTCTTGACTGGTGTTAACTAAAAAAGCGTGCGTGATTACTCAAGCTCAGCCATCAGTTTTACCAGATGCTCAACAGCTTTCTTCTCATCTTCGCCTTCGGCAGAGATCGTAACAACAGTACCTTGGGTCAGGCCCAGAGTTTGTAGTTTGAACAGGCTTTTGGCGCTGGCGCTTTTACCGTTAGAAATCACAGTAATTTCAGACGTAAAACCTTTTGCTTCTTTTACGAACTGGGCAGCAGGGCGGGTGTGCAGACCGTTTGGTGCAGTAATGGTAACTTCTTGCTGGAACATTGTATTTCCCCAACTTATTGGATTTATGTTGTGGAGCTAAAGTTTAGTGTAAAACCCAAACTTTAGCCTGTATTGGTGCGCGTGTAACAAGACGAATTAGACTTGCGCATGACTATGCCTCAACCACCGGCAAGTCACAAAGACAGTTTCTGATGCGACCCGAATTCGGGTCTAAAATCGCCACTGTCATATCTAACAATAATGCTCTCTTTGCGTTATGTCTTCAATCTGCGTTCAGTGATGACATTTTTTGCCGCATTGCATAATTGATAAATCGATTCAGCCAGAGATGCACTCAAGATACGATTAATTTCGCGTATCAAAATAATTGACCGGTTAAATACTAAACCCAGAGGGTAAAATCAATCTTTATGTAGTGAAAACTTTGAAGTAGGCCACAAAAAAAGCACCCACGGGGGTGCTTTTTTAGCATTTAGTGCGACAGCGTGACTATTGTTGCAGCTCTTGCTCTGTGAACAAATCTGCAAACAATGCTGTGCTTAAATAACGCTCACCCGAGGAAGGAAGAATAACCACAATTGTTTTGTCAGTAAAGCCATCTTCTTCGGAAAGTTTGACTGCTGCCGCAACGGCTGCACCGGAAGAAATACCGGCCAAAATACCTTCTTCGTCCATCAAACGACGCGCCATTGAGATAGCTTCGTCATTGGTTACCAACGCTACGCGGTCAACCAAACTCAGATCGAGGTTGCCGGGAATAAAGCCAGCACCGATACCCTGGATTTTATGCGGGCCGGGTTTGATTTCCTGCCCAGCCAAAGCTTGAGTGATAACGGGGGAATCGGTCGGTTCAACCGCCACCGTGGTAATCGCTTTGCCTTTGGTATTTTTAATATAGCGGCTAACACCTGTCAGGGTGCCACCGGTACCGACACCAGCGATAAAGACGTCTACTTCACCATCGGTATCTTCCCAGATTTCCGGGCCGGTGGTTTGCTCATGAATTGCCGGGTTTGCCGGGTTACTGAATTGCTGCAAAATCAGATAACGGTTAGGGTCAGTTGCTTGAATTTCTTCCGCTTTGGCAATGGCCCCTTTCATGCCTTTGGCCCCCTCGGTCAGTACCAGATTGGCCCCAAGCGCTTTCAATAACTTGCGGCGCTCAATGCTCATGGTTTCCGGCATAGTAAGGGTTAATTTATACCCGCGCGCGGCGGCAACAAATGCTAAAGCAATGCCGGTATTACCGCTGGTAGGCTCTACCAGTTCTTTGCCAGCGGTCAGAATACCGCGCTTTTCGGCATCCCAAATCATATTGGCACCGATACGGCATTTAACGCTGAAACTTGGATTGCGTGATTCAACCTTCGCCAAAATGCGCCCGTTACCGATACGGTTCAGACGAACCAGCGGCGTATGGCCGATTGTTAAAGAGTTGTCTTCATATATCTTGCTCATAGCCCGTCCTTTAACTCTATGAAAATGTGGGAAACGTTCAAAGCATACGCTAACAGTATGGCTATGGAAGTAAGTAATTAGTATATCGATATGTTATTAGGAAATAAGTTTTAATCCCAATAGCTTTTGATCTTAGTCACGAGGGCGTGACTGGCACGCCCAGAGGACACTAACGCGTTGGTTGAGTAAACTGGTCTCGATAGCGGTCTACCCACATTGCAGTGGCCCCGCAGACGGCAACCGGTAGAATCACCAGATTAAGGAATGGGATCATGGTAAACAAGCTCACCAGTGCGCCAAATTGCAGGTTATCGACTTTATTCTGGCGCAGCGCGCTGCGCATCTGCTGGAAACTCACCTTATGGTTATCAAAGGGATAATCGCAATATTGAATCGACAGCATCCAGGCGCTGAATAAGAACCACAATACCGGAGCAACCGTCTGACCAATGCCAGGGATAAAGTAGAGCAGCAGTAGTCCTAATGCCCGGGGCAGGTAGTAAGCCAGCTTCTGCCATTCGCGCGCCATAATGCGGGGCAAATCTTTAACTATTCCCCATATGCCCGTGTCTGGCAGTGGTTTACCCGTCAGGCTGGCCTCCAGTTGTTCAGCCAGCAAACCGCTAAAAGGGGCGGCGATAATATTGGCGAGGGTACTGAACAGGTAACTGAATACCAGTAGCACTGAGATAACCATTACTGGCCATAGCAAATAACTCAACCACTGCAACCAGTCGGGAACATGGCTCATCAACTGAGGCACCCAGTCGCCTATACGGTTGAATAACCACCAGAAAGCGCCCCCCATCAGCAGAATATTCACCAATAAAGGCAAAATAACAAATCGCCGGATACCCGGACGGGAAATTAATTGCCATCCTTGGGCAAAATAATGGACACCACTTACCTTTTTTACCGCTTTTTGCGTATACGCCATGCCATTCAGTTCTCTGTAAGTCTATTGACCCGCGTATCATATCGGTATGATTTCCCACTGCATAGTCACATATTGTGCAAAAAGTAAGCGAAACATCTAGCATAATCATCTTTCTTCGAAGAAAATTGAGCACGGACTTGCACTTGTGTTCGTTGGCAAATAGAGTTAAAGGGTGAATGTTTGCCGCGGTGGCAATGTATTGGAACAACAGAGATAGTAATGATGCAGGATTTGCGTCTGATATTAATCGTTGTTGGCGCGATCGCCATAATAGCGTTGTTATTGCATGGTTTATGGACCAGCCGTAAAGAACGCTCTTCACTTTTTCGCGATCGCCCAGTTAAACGTCCGAAACAAGAACGTGTTGAAACCCCGATCGAGAGTCTCGATGAAGGGGTAGGAGAAGTGCGCGTCCGCACTGCTCATCCACAGGAGAAGCCTTCGTTTAGTCATATTGATGACGACGACGGAGAAATGCCGGTTATTCAGCATACTGATACCAAACCGGCTCAGGTCAAGGCGGAACCTCGTCAGAAACCTTTTGCTTCAGTGCCAACAGACTATGACGACCCTCTTTTGGGTGGGCTATCGGCTGAGCAACCACCGCATGCATCACCGCGTGATCCTTTGCTTGGAACGGTTGACGAGTCTTATTCACAACCGCGACACGCAGAGTCACCGCATGTGGCAGAACCTGCACCTCGTGTGGCACCACAACATGTGGCATCACAACCAGAGCCTGTGGCTCCGGCATCCGAGGTGAAACCACAGAAACTGAAAGAAACCGTTCTGGTGTTGCATGTTGCCGCGCATCACGGTGGTGCTCTTGGTGGCGAGGTGCTGCTACAGAGTGTTCTTCAGTCTGGTTTCCAATTTGGTGAGATGGGTATTTTCCATCGTCATCTTAGCCCGGCAGGCAGTGGCCCAGTATTATTCAGTCTGGCGAATATGGTAAAACCGGGTTCTTTCGACCCTGATACCATGTCTGATTTCTCAACGCCGGGTGTTTCAATGTTTATGATGGTACCGTCTTATGGCGATGCAAATCAGAACTTTAAGTTAATGCTGCAATCTGCCCAACGCATTGCCGATGATGTCGGTGGTGTGGTGTTGGATGATGACCGCCGCATGATGACCCCGCAGAAGCTGGAAACGTATAAAGCGCGTATCCGCGAAGTGCTGGATGCAAACGCAAGCGCCTGATAACGTCGCCTCGCAATGAATCGAATTAACCCGAACCCCCGCATGCCGGGGGTTTTTTATCTTTGATGGTGAGCCATGGAATCGATAATTCAGCAAATTAATCAACTAAGAACCTCATTGCGCCATCATGAACATCTTTATCATGTGTTGGATGCCCCTGAGATCCCTGATGCTGAATATGACCGTTTGATGCAGCAATTACGTTCCCTGGAAGCACAACACCCCGAACTGATTACTCATGATTCACCGACGCAGCGAGTTGGTGCCGCGCCACTTGATGCATTTGAACAGGTTAGGCACGAAGTGCCGATGCTGTCTCTTGATAACGTCTTCGATGAAGATAGCTACCTGGCTTTTGACAAACGGGTGCACGATCGCCTGAAAAGCGCGGAGCCACTGACTTTCTGCTGTGAGCTGAAGCTGGATGGCCTGGCAGTCAGCCTATTGTATGAAAATGGTGAGTTAGTCAGGGCCGCCACCCGTGGTGACGGTACCACGGGTGAAAATATTACTGCAAATGTGCGTACCATCCGTGCCATTCCACTGCGCTTGCATGGGGAGAATATTCCGCAGCGGGTGGAAGTTCGTGGTGAGGTCTTTATGCCGCAAGCGGGTTTTGAGCAGCTTAACGAAGAGGCACGCCGCAAAGGCGGTAAAATTTTCGCCAATCCACGCAATGCTGCCGCCGGTTCATTACGTCAACTCGATCCCCGTATCACAGCTAAACGGCCATTAATGTTCTTCTGTTATGGTGTGGGTTTACTCGATGGCGGTGATCTTCCGCGTAGTCATATTCAGCGCCTGATGCAATTTAAAGCCTGGGGGCTGCCGGTCAGTAATCGAGTGAAATTATGTACTGGTAGCGATGAGGTGATTGCCTTCTACCGTCAGGTAGAGCAGGACCGTACCAGTTTGGGATTTGATATTGATGGCGTGGTTATCAAGGTTGATTCACTTGACTTGCAAGAGCAACTTGGTTTCGTGGCACGCGCGCCCCGTTGGGCTACAGCGTTTAAATTTCAGGCGCAGGAACAGATAACTCAAGTTCGTGACGTGGAATTTCAGGTAGGGCGCACCGGTGCTATCACTCCAGTGGCACGTCTGGAGCCTGTGCAGGTGGCGGGCGTGATCGTCAGTAATGCGACATTGCATAACGCCGATGAAATTGAGCGTCTTGGTATCCGTATTGGCGATACCGTCATTATTCGCCGTGCTGGAGATGTGATCCCGCAAGTGGTTGGTGTGGTGATGGAACAACGCCCGCAGGATACCAAAGAGATAGTTTTCCCGCAGCACTGCCCGGTATGTGGTTCTGATATCGAGCGGGTAGAAGGTGAGGCGGTTGCTCGCTGCACCGGTGGCCTGTTCTGTGCCGCACAGCGTAAAGAGGCGTTGAAGCATTTTGTTTCCCGCCGGGCGTTGGATGTGGACGGGATGGGTGACAAGATTATCGAACAACTGGTAGAGAAACAGTATGTCGAGAACCCGGCTGATTTATTTGAGTTGACCGCTGGCAAACTGACCGGTTTAGATCGGATGGGGCCAAAGTCGGCACAAAATCTGATTGCGGCGTTAGAGAAAGCGAAACAAACAACCTTCGCCCGCTTTCTGTATGCCCTGGGTATTCGTGAAGTCGGCGAGGCGACTGCGGCTAATTTAGCGGCTCACTTCTGTAATCTGGATAATCTGCGCGCGGCAGATATCGACGCATTAAAAAGTGTGCCGGATGTAGGGGAAGTGGTGGCCAGGCATGTGCGGAATTTCCTCAGCGAAGAACATAATCAGAAAGTGATCGCAGCGCTGGAGAAAGTGATCAGTTGGCCGGAACCTCAGCAAATTATTGCCGAAGAGATTGATAGCCCCTTTGCTGGGAAAACGGTAGTGCTGACGGGGTCACTGACCATACTCTCGCGGGACGAAGCGAAAGATCGTCTGGCCGCTTTAGGTGCCAAAGTGAGTGGCAGTGTTTCCAAAAAAACGGATCTGGTTATTGCTGGTGAGGCGGCGGGGTCAAAACTGGCGAAAGCGCAGGAACTTGGGATTACCGTCATTGATGAAGCGGAAATGATTCGTCTGCTGGGTGAGTAAAGCTAACGCCAGAGGGCGGTATGGAAAAAGAAAATTTGATTGAGATTGCCAATACCCGGATGCCGTTTGGTAAATACCAAGGGCGGGTATTAATCGATTTGCCGGAGGAGTATCTGCTCTGGTTCGCCCGTAAAGGGGAATTTCCGCCGGGCAAGTTGGGTATGCTGATGGAGCTGACGCTGACCATTAAAATCGAGGGATTGGATGGTTTGGTAAAACCCCTCAAGCGTGGTTAACTTTGCAGTCTAAAACAGGGCGATGGTCGTTATGCTGCCATCGCCCCATCAGTGTTTAACCAAATATCAATGTGATTAAATATAAACGTCAATCTGGTTCTGTGCGGAAGGGCGGTTTACTCCATCACCGGTGGGCGCAGTTGCCGCATTGTTGTCACCTTCTTTGCTTTTATCCGCTTCCTGTGCCTGAATACGGGCAAGCTCAGCTTGTAGCGCTGCAATTTGACTCTGAATCTGTTGTTGTTGCTTTTGCAGTTCATCGGCAGTCAAACCAGAATCTTTTAACGTACTTAATTTTTCGGTCAGTTTTTGGATCTGCTGACTAATGGATTTGATTTGTGCCGCCGCACTGCTGTCAGAAGAGCTACTGCTGCTCACTGACACCGATGCTGCAGAGATAGTATTCGACATCATTATTCCTCAGTAAAACGTGGGTGGAGTAATGCTTATCGACGAGAGGATATTAACCTTTAACGTTAAAGGGCTGCTTTACACAATCTTATCACTTGCTTATCACTTGGCTGTTTTTTGAACACAATAATATTATCCTGAGGCGTTAAATCACCAAACGTAGTTCAGGCCAATGTCGTTGCCAACCTTTGCTCTTTATCCGTTGGTAGTAGGTATCAACCTCACCGTTTTTTGGGTTCAAGGTGATCGTTCGGGTAAACAGTGCGCCCAAACCCAGCGGTGCCACCAGTTCAATATCGCCGCTAGCATTGAGCCTGGCACCGATTGCTGTTTCTACTTCAACCCAGTAGCTGATGGCATCGTCGGTACTGGTATAAGGTTGGCGACCACTACGCAGGTGCATTCTGGCTTGATTTTTTACTGACCAGGGGAAGGAGAGATGCTGAGCCGCACTCTTTTGCTGTAGCTGTGCTTCTCGCTGTAAGTCATGTTGTTCGTGGGCATGTTGCTTATCGAAATAGACTAAATCGATGTCATTGAGCGCGGTTGCTAACGGGTACCCATGCAATTGATCCCACACCAGATTACGCACAAATCCTGCCGCCAGACACCACTGGTTTAACCCGAGTTCTCGGGCAATCGATAAAGCCTGCATACGATAAGGGTCAGCCTGTAGCCATTGAATGATTTGTTGCTGCTGATTCATGCCTATTTCCACAGTAATCAATACCTTTGATTAGCTCGCAGGATAGCAGAGATAAATGACAAATAGTGAGGAGGGCTTACGCGAGAAAGCAAAAAACCGGCCATAGGCCGGTTTCTTAAAGAGTGGTGGAGCTAGACGGGATCGAACCGTCGACCTCTTGCATGCCATGCAAGCGCTCTCCCAGCTGAGCTATAGCCCCACAAATGTGGTTGTTCGTACTGACTTATCTATAATGCCACCCTTTTCCGGCCTGATATGCAATCAAACAAGAAAATTTGGTGGAGCTAGACGGGATCGAACCGTCGACCTCTTGCATGCCATGCAAGCGCTCTCCCAGCTGAGCTATAGCCCCAATGCGCACATAATAAATCGTGTGAACGGGGCGCATGATATGAAACCACTGAAACAGTGTCAACGGCTAATTCGATTTCTCGCGTTAAGCGCTGAAAAAGCCGCCAAATCAGCGGGTAAATAGCATTAAATATTAAATGTAGCTCACACTATCTAACGGGTAATAATAAAAAGGCGGCCTGAATAGCCGCCTGATTGAACGCGCAATAACCGTATTATTGCTGTGCTTCGCGCTCGCTGATAAAGGCTAATGCTTTATCAATACGTGCCAGTGAGCGTGCCTGACCGATAGCATGGACAGTGACATCCATTCCTGGCGATTGACCCGCACCGGTGACAGCGACACGCAGCGGCATACCCACTTTACCCATACCTACACCTAACTCATCAGCCGTGCCCTGAATCGCGTTGTGAACGTTTTCAGTGGTCCAGTCGGTGATGGCGGCGAGTTTGGCTTTAACCGCTTCAAGCGGCTGGCGGGCCACTGGACGCAAATGCTTTTTAGCCGCATCAGCATCGAACTCGTCAAACTCTTCGTAAAAGTAACGGCAGGACTCGGCCATCTCTTTCAGAGTTTTGTAGCGCTCACCCAACAATTTTACGATTTCAACTAACTCAGGGCCATTACGGGTATCAAGCCCCAGTTGCTCAACATGCCATGACAGGTGAACAGCAACATGCTCTGGTGGCAGGCTATTGATATAGTGATGATTCAGCCATTGTAGTTTTTCAGTATTAAATGCACTGGCTGACTTACTGACCGCATCGAGTGTAAACAACTCAGTCATTTCGGCCACCGAGAAAATCTCCTGATCACCATGAGACCAACCCAAACGTACCAAATAGTTCAGTAGTGCCTCTGGCAGATAGCCGTCATCGCGGTATTGCATAACACCAACAGCACCGTGGCGTTTCGACAGTTTTTTACCATCATCACCCAGAATCATTGAGACATGGGCATACTCAGGAACTGGCGCGCCTAATGCTTTCAGAATATTAATCTGACGCGGTGTATTGTTAATATGGTCTTCACCACGGATAACGTGGGTGATTTCCATATCCCAGTCATCAATGACCACACAGAAGTTATAGGTTGGTGAACCATCGGTACGGCGGATGATTAAATCATCCAGTTCCTGATTGCTGAATTCAATCGGGCCACGGATTTTGTCGTCGAAAATGACCGAGCCTTCCTGCGGGTTTCGAAAACGCACCACTGATGGCTCATCAGCGCCATGAGTACACTGGCTATCGCGACAGCGGCCATCGTAGCGAGGCTTCTCGCCATTGGCCATTTGGGTTTCACGCAACTCATCCAGGCGCTCTTTAGAGCAATAGCAGCGATAAGCGGTGCCCTTTTCCAACATTTGGTCGATCACGGCATTGTAGCGATCGAACCGTTTGGTTTGGAAATACGGGCCTTCATCCCAATCCAGATTCAACCAGTTCATACCGTCCATAATCGCGTCGATGGCTTCCTGAGTTGAGCGCTCAAGATCGGTATCTTCAATACGCAGAACAAACTCACCACCTAAATGACGGGTGAACAGCCAGGAATACAATGCGGTGCGCGCGCCACCTACATGGAGATAGCCGGTAGGGCTGGGTGCAAAACGGGTTTTGATTTTCATTGGAATCGATGCCTTATTACGCTACGCCGGCCAGCAAAAGCTGACAGTTGCTCGAAATTTGAAAAAGTAGGCGACATTCTACCACCCTGTAGTAATTCCTCAACGATGTTACCGGTATGCAATTGATGATCTCCCCGTCATCTTTCAAATTGCAGGTGTGTTGCCCGCACTCACTCACCCGAATCACTGACTGTGTAAGCTTATCGGGTTCATTTGCTTGCCATCTTCCTGCACCTTGAAATATTTTGTGGATAGTTTAATAAAGGTTCACAGCGGTGATAAATATCGCATCCTGTTTAAATTTGCGGCGAACGATTGTTTTCGTTTTAAAAACCGTTGACTCACTTCGAACTATCCCTATAATGCGACTCCAACAACACGGCGGGGCGATTAGCTCAGTTGGTAGAGCATCTCCTTTACACGGAGGGGGTCATCAGTTCGAATCTGGTATCGCCCACCAAACTCGACGTGTTATGAAGTAAAGCAATAAATGAGATAGATGAGGGCGATTAGCTCAGTTGGTAGAGCATCTCCTTTACACGGAGGGGGTCATCAGTTCGAATCTGGTATCGCCCACCACTCATCGCTCATTATTCAAAGCGTTAAGATTTAAAGTAGTAGAAGTGGGCGATTAGCTCAGTTGGTAGAGCATCTCCTTTACACGGAGGGGGTCATCAGTTCGAATCTGGTATCGCCCACCACTTCTTTTACTTCGCAGTATCCTACAATGGGTCGTTAGCTCAGTTGGCAAGATAGTAGCTTTTAATCAATTGGTTAGAGGTTCGAGCCGAGCGAAGCGAGACAGCAACGCGCAGCGTTGACCCGAAGGGCGAGTCCGCAGGATGAGTAATCCCGCATGAATCGCGTTAAAAATGTCGAATAAATCTATATAATGGGTCGTTAGCTCAGTTGGTAGAGCAGTTGACTTTTAATCAATTGGTCGCAGGTTCGAATCCCGCACGACCCACCATTATATCAAGTACCGCATTAATCCCCCGACACTAAAAACTCAAAAACTGCACGAAATCGTGTGGGTGAGACAAAACTGCATGTCAGTTTTGAACAACGCTTGCGTTGGCCCGAAGGGCGAGTATCAAAATGATACGAGTAACCTGCGTTCAGGTTCGAGCCGAGCGAAGCGAGACAGCAACGCGCAGCGTTGACCCGAAGGGCGAGGCCAGAGGCCGAGTAATCCCGCTCGACCCACCATTATATTCACTACCTCACTTACAACGCCATTTATTGCTTATTAACTGCCATATCACATCCATCCCAGTATTAAATTTACCCACTAAAGTCCCCCAACTTTTGATTACTCAAAGAATCATCATTCGTGTAAATAGCCCTGGCGTGAATCGTAGGCATAAAAAAAGGCGCCGTAGCGCCTCTTTAAGGATTTTTTTCTGCGACTTAGAGTACCAGGCCCGCAATAGAGGCGGACAGCACACTGACCAGCGTAGAGCCGTATAACAGCTTCAAGCCAAAGCGTGAAACCACATTCCCTTGGTGCTCATTCAAACCTTTAATCGCACCGGCTACGATACCAATAGAGGAGAAGTTAGCGAATGAAACCAGGAATACTGACAGGATACCCACGCTGCGTGGCGACAGTTCTGATGCCACTTTCTGCAAGTCCATCATTGCCACGAATTCGTTAGAAACCAGTTTGGTTGCCATGATGCCACCAACTTGTAAGGCTTCATGAGTTGGTACGCCCATCACCCAGGCAAACGGGAAGAAGACATAGCCCAAGATACCTTGGAAGCTGATACCGAACAGCAAGCTAAATAAGGCATTCATCGCAGAAATCAATGCGATAAAACCAATCAGCATGGCTGCAACGATGATAGCCACTTTGAAACCGGCCAGAATGTACTCACCCAGCATTTCAAAGAAGCTCTGGCCTTCGTGCAAGTTGCTCAGTTGCAACTCTTCTTCATCCTCTGCTTTATACGGGTTGATCAATGACAACACGATAAAGGTACTGAACATGTTAAGCACTAACGCTGCAACCACAAACTTCGCGTCCAGCATTGACATATATGCACCCACGATTGACATGGAAACTGTCGACATCGCGGTTGCTGCCATGGTGTACATGCGTTTTTCAGACATTTTGCCCAAAATGTCTTTATAGGCGATGAAGTTTTCAGATTGGCCCAGAATCAGTGAGCTGACGGCGTTGAATGATTCCAGCTTACCCATGCCGTTAACTTTAGACAGCAAAGTACCAATAATACGAATAACGACCGGCAGAACTTTAATGTATTGCAGAATACCAATCAGAGCAGAAATAAAGACGATTGGGCACAGCACTCTCAGGAAGAAGAACGCCAAACCTTTATCACCCATATTGCCAAAGACGAAGTCAGTACCGTTAGCGGCAAATCCAAGTAACTTGTCGAATAAACCGGCGAATCCTTTCACAAAACCCAATCCAGCTTCTGAATGGAGGAAGAAGTACGCCAACAACACTTCAATTACCAGCAATTGAATAACAAACCGAATGCGAATGCTTTTCCGATCCTTACAGATCACCAGAGCTAATATGGCCACCACGACTAAGGCCAACGCAAACTGCAGAATATGGGACATGTGTGCTCCAAATTTGAGGCAGGCTAGATTTCGGTGGACATTTTATGTAACGGCTACATTAAAAACGAGATGTAGACAGCAAATATAGAAATTCACTTGCACTAATGCAAACGAATTAGTGGGGTTGATCACAAAAAATAGGATGTTAATAATTTGCTACGAAAGTAGTTCAAATATGCTAGGTTGAACAATTGTAGTAACGCGCGACGAAAATAGCGATGGAATAGTTAACTCGCGTTTTCAGAAAGCAGTCACCGGTGATTGCTGCCGCCTGATTATACGTTGTTAGCTATTAGAGAGATAACTTTTACCACTCCAAATGCGCTTGATAATTATTATCATTTAGATATTATTGCTGGTAAGAAAGTAGACGTAAGTTTTCAAGGGTAATACTGAATGCTAAATAGCCGCGCTGTCGATACATCCCGCCGTACATCAAGGAGGATAAAACTCTCCCTGATGGGGCCTGCTTTTATCGCGGCCATCGGTTATATCGACCCCGGCAACTTCGCTACCAACATTCAGGCCGGGGCTTCTTTCGGTTATACCTTATTGTGGGTGGTGGTTTGGGCCAACATTATGGCTATGTTGATTCAATTGCTCTCCGCCAAGCTCGGTATTGCCACCGGCAAAAATCTGGCTGAGCATATCCGTGACCGTTTTCCACGGCCTGCGGTATGGGCTTACTGGGTACAGGCTGAAATTATTGCGATGGCGACAGATCTTGCCGAATTTATCGGGGCAGCCATCGGGTTTAAATTACTGCTAGGCGTGACACTCCTTGAAGGTGCTGTCCTGACCGGTATCGCCACTTTCCTGATTCTTATGCTGCAAAAACGTGGGCAAAAACCTCTTGAGCTGGTTATCGCTGGGTTGCTGATTTTTGTGGCTGCGGCTTATATCGTCGAACTTATTTTCTCCCAGCCGGAACTCGCGGCGTTGGGGCGCGGTATGTTGGTTCCTGAGCTACCTAATCGTGACGCGGTGTTTTTGGCCGCTGGGGTATTAGGTGCCACCATAATGCCACACGTTATTTATCTGCATTCATCCTTGACGCAAACGGCGGGAGATGACTCCAAGACATCCCGTTATGCTGCCACAAAATTGGATGTGGCGATTGCCATGACAATTGCCGGTTTTGTAAATCTGGCGATGATGGCAACGGCAGCAGCGGCTTTCCACTTCAATGGCTATGGCAGTATTGCTGAAATCGAGCAAGCATATCTAACACTACAACCTTTGTTAGGTAATGCCGCCGCCACTATTTTTGGCTTAAGTTTGGTTGCAGCCGGGTTGTCATCGACAGTGGTGGGGACATTGGCAGGGCAGGTCGTGATGCAAGGCTTTGTCCGGTTTTATATTCCTATCTGGGTGCGCCGCACGGTGACCATGTTGCCTTCATTTATTGTCATTTTGGCAGGGATGGATGCAACACGGATCTTAGTGATGAGTCAGGTACTGCTGAGTTTTGGTATTGCGTTGGCGTTAGTTCCATTGCTGGCTTTCACTGGCAATAAAGAATTGATGGGAGAGATGGTTAACTCAAAATTGATTCAAGTTTTGGGGAAGATAATTGTGTTAGTCGTGGTTGGATTAAATGCCTACCTGCTGATTAGCTTGCTCTAAGGTATTTATGGTGGCGGATCGATAGCCAATCATCCGCCTGAAGCCTTTGCTAATTAGTCATCATCATGATGGCGCTCATGCCCTTTACCACGATGATGTTTCTTGCCGTGGTTGTCATGATGTTTATCGTATTTCCAATAGCGCCCTTCACGGTAATAATAGTTCTTTTGCCATGAGTCTCTGTTTTGCCAGCGGTGCCCATCCCAGTAATGCCCATGGCGGTTTCGTTCGCCTAAATCCCGCCCCTGATGATCCTGCCACCATCGCTGATCGCGCCAGTCATAACCATCCCAATAATTGCCACGGCGATCTTGCTCACCTATCTGCAATGAAACACTGGGGAGTAGCTCAATACTCTCGGCATTTGCCATAGGAACGAGAGGAAACCAGGCTAATATCGTTACTAATAACAGTGGTCTTAACGAAATAGGTCTAAATATCGTCGGTTTCAAAACATCCACTTTTGACATGATTTATCCTTGCGCAGCTTTATTGGCTATGGCCTATCTTAAACTGCGGTTCGGCAACTGTGACTCAGATAAAACTGTAAAATAAAAAATTGAGATTTATCTGTAAAAGTGATGGATGGGGTACCTGAGTACCCCTATTGCTGCTTAGAGAGAGCGTTTACACCAGAATATCTTCAATACGTTTGATTTCTTCGGCGCTGAAGTCCGTGTTTGCCAACATACCGACAGCATCGTCAATCTGGCTGGTTTTGCTGGCACCAATCAGTGCTGAAGTCACCCGCCCGCCACGTAATACCCAGGCTAAAGACATCTGTGACAACTTCTGGCCGCGCTCGTGCGCCAACGTGTTCAACTGGCGCACTTTGACCAGTTTTTCTGCGGTAAGCTGCTCAGGATTAAGGAATTTGCTGCTACTGGCAGCCCTTGAGTCCTGCGGAATACCGGCCAAATAGCGATCTGTCAAAACGCCGCCCGCCAACGGTGAAAAGGCAATTGACCCCACGCCATACTCATCTAAGGTGTCTTGCAGATCGGCTTCAATCCAGCGTTCGAACATCGAATATTTAGGTTGATGGATCAGACAAGGCGTACCGAGACTCGCCAGAATGTCACAGGCCTGGCGGGCTTGCGCGGCTGGATAGTTAGACAAACCGATATACAGCGCTTTACCTTGGCGCACCAGCAGATCCAATGCAGCCATAGTTTCTGCCAATGGTGTGTTAGGGTCTGGGCGATGGTGGTAGAAAATATCAACATAATCCAGCCCCATGCGTTGCAGACTTTGGTTGATACTGGCCACCAGATATTTCTTCGAACCCCAGTCGCCATAAGGGCCAGGCCACATGGTGTATCCCGCTTTTGAAGAGATAATCAGTTCATCACGATAGGGGCGCAGGTCTTGTTGCAGGATGCGGCCAAAGTTCAGTTCGGCTGAACCGGGCGGCGGACCATAGTTATTGGCTAAGTCAAAATGAGTGATACCACGGTCAAAAGCACGATGAACCAAATTGCGGCTATTTTCGTACAGTGTACTGTCACCAAAGTTATGCCACAGGCCAAGAGAAATTGCCGGGAGCATTAATCCACTACGACCACAACGATGATATTTCATCTCTTGATAACGGGAGGACGTTGCCTGATAGACCATGATGATCCTTATTAGCGAGAGTAAACGACAGTTTAGTGTATGCGTTTTCACTGGCGACGTAAGCTAACAGGATCACAAGATAAAGCGGAGAAGGGAATGTTAGAAAATAATTACAGTAGTCACTAATTAGGCGTCTGGTTTATCGATACCATTACTACCGGTTAATTGGTCTAACAACCAATAGCCCGCTGGCCCCGGTGGGCTTTTTTTCGACCAAACCGCATCAATAGAGATCATTTTCGGCCAACCAATGGTGGGCAACGCGACCAGTTTTTTACGGCTGTATTGATCCACCAACCAGCGTGGCAAAATGGCCCAGCCGAAGCCTTGCTCCGCCATTTCTAATAACATTAAGTAGCTGGGGGCTGACCACATTAGCCCTTGTGACTGGTTGCGTTCAGTTCGATTGTAAGTATTGAGGCAAAGTTGTCGGGTGGTGGCCAATTGTTCGCGGTGAACCTGAGGGAGCTTTGCCAGCGGATGACCCTGCTGCACGAATATCGCCATTTCAGTCTGTGTGGCTAATCGGCGGGCCGCAATATCCGGTGGATAGTGCGACTGAACTTCTACTACACCGATATGTGCGCGCCGCAGTTGTAGCAGGTCAATAACGTCACCCTCTTCGGCAATCAGGCACTCAAATTCGATATCAGGGTAACGCTGCTCAAAACGGCGTAGTAAGACCTCATGATGTGTTGGTTGATAAGTATCAGAAAGGACAAAAGTCAGTCGAGTTTCAACCTGACCTGCCAGGCGAATTGATAGATTATCCAGCCGTTCGCTGGCCGCCAGAATTTCCTGCACATGGGATAACACCCGGCGGCCATGGTCAGTTAATACCGGCTGGCGCGCCTGGCGGTCAAATAAGGTCAACCCCAGATCGGCTTCCAGATTAGCGATGGCGGTGCTGATAGTTGATTGGCTTTTGCGCAACTTACGTGCCGCCGCGGAGAAGGACCCAAGGGCTGCGGCTTCAACAAATGCGATTAAGGCTTCGGGAGAATATTGCATAAACTATCTATTTTATCGATGGGTTCTATTTTTAATCTATCTTAAAAAACGATGATAATCACCTCCAACAATCTGTCATCAATTAATTTAAGTAGGTGTTTTATGCAAGTTCATCACCGATCTCTCTTGGAGCGGATTATTCATGCCGTTGGGTTTGAAGTGATTGCCGTCGCCATTTGTGCGCCCATTGGTGCATGGTTACTGGATCGTTCCATACTGCAAATGGGAACATTAGCCGTGATCCTCTCCTCGGTAGCGATGCTGTGGAATATTGTCTACAACAGTCTGTTTGACCACTTCTGGCCAGTCAGCCGGGTAGCAAAGACTTTGCTCGTGCGGGTACTCCATGCACTGGGCTTCGAGGGTGGTTTTATCCTGATAGGCTTACCTATCGCGGCTTTCACGTTGGGCGTGTCGCTGTTACAGGCATTTATGTTGGAGATCGGTTTCTTCTTGTTCTTCCTGCCTTACACCGTATGTTACAACTGGGCCTATGACAGCCTGCGGATGCGTGTTATTCGCTCGCGCCAGCTTGCGGCATTGCAACCGGTTTCTGAGAAAGGGCGCAATTCGCGCTAAATACTTACGTCATTTTTCACCTTCAGCAGCGGTATTTTGCCGTTGCTGAAACGTTTTTATGTGATCTTTGTCACAAAGCGAAAGGGTTTAGCGCATTGATATTGTTGTTTCTCCAACCTGATTTTACAGTGGGCGTAGTTGAAATTAAGCATCCCCCTGTAACGGAGAAGTTTCTGATGACGAGCTATGCCCTGGTGGGTGACGTTGGCGGCACTAATGCCCGTTTGGCGCTTTGCGCTGTGGCGACGGGCGAAATATCACAAGCAAAAACATATTCAGGGTTGGAATACGACAGCCTGGAAGATGTCATTAAGCAATATCTGTCAGAACATACAGTCACCGTAAAGGCTGCCTGTATCGCTATTGCTTGCCCGATTACCGGGGATTGGGTGGCGATGACCAATCATACTTGGGCATTCTCTATTGCAGCCATGCAGCAAAGCCTGGGGTTGGATCATCTGGAGGTGATCAACGATTTTACGGCGGTATCGATGGCGATCCCGGTGCTGTCCGAACAGGATGTGTTGCAGTTTGGCGGTACAACGCCTCAACCGGGTAAACCAGTGGCAGTTTATGGCGCAGGTACTGGGTTAGGTGTGGCCCATTTAGTTAATGTGGACCGCCGTTGGATTAGCTTGCCGGGAGAGGGCGGTCATGTGGACTTCGCCCCGAACAGTGAAGAAGAAGACGTTATTTTGGCGGTTTTGCGCCAGGAGCTGGGCCATGTCTCTGCTGAGCGGGTACTTTCCGGGCCGGGGCTGGTTAATTTATACCGGGCTATCGTGATATCTGACGCACGCCTGCCGGAGAATCTGGTACCGAAAGACATTACTGAACGCGCTCTGGCGGATAGCTGTACTGACTGCCGCCGCGCCTTATCACTATTTTGCGTGATTATGGGCCGTTTTGGCGGCAATCTGGCATTGAATCTCAGCACTTTTGGTGGCGTTTATATTGCTGGCGGTATCGTGCCGCGCTTTATGGAATTCTTTAAAGCCTCGGGCTTCCGTAGTGCTTTTGAAGATAAAGGCCGTTTCAAAGATTTCCTGCAAGATATTCCTGTTTATATGATTACCCATCAGCAACCGGGTTTGCTGGGGGCGGGCGCTTACTTGCGTCAGCGATTAGGGCATGAATTATAAGGTTTTTGTTCGCCATCGGTGAAATATGAAAGCAGAGCCAAGGCTCTGCTTTTTTTACATCATTGCTTTAAACCAGCCCCATACTTTACAAACTCTGGCTGAGTTGTATTAGTTATGGTTGGCTGCGTTACACTCTATTAGGCATGGCTACGGGCAGTCACGCCTGCTGTCGCGGTTGATGTGCTTTCAATCTCGGTTGCTGCACCTTTTGGCGGTTTGATTATCAACGTCAGCAGCAGAGAAAGCACTGACAGCACCGCGATAACCATAAATGTCGCCTGATATCCTCCCAGTTGTGCGGCAATAAACGAACCTGCCAGCGCACCCAGACCAAACCCTTGATAGATGACGCCGTAGTTTTTACTGTGATTTTTCAGACCGAAGAAGTCGCCCACAATCGCCGGGAACACGGTAATATTGCCGCCGAAGCAGAAGGCTATCGCCCCGACACACAGGAAGAACAGCGCATGAGTCAGTGGAGCAAAACTCAACACGGATACCGCTAATGTGGTGACCAGCAAGGTGAAGCTGATTACGCGCAAACGGCCCACTTTGTCTGATAGTGCACCAAGGATAATGCGCCCTGCGGTATTAAAGATAGCAATGGCCGACACGGTGTTAGCCGCCATCGCCAGGTCCATTCCTGCCAGTTGTACGCCTAAATCTTTCACGATACCAATCAGATATAAGCCACTCATACAGGCGGTGAAGAAGATGATGAATAAGAAGTAAGACTCTTTAACTGCCAGCATCTCTTTGACACTGAAATCACGCCCGTTACGGGCAGTTTGCAGGCTGTTGTTGGCCTGTGGTGCAACTGCTTTTTCTTGTAGCAAGAAAGAGCCGGCTCCCACTAATACCATCACGATGATGCCCCAGTAGAAAAATGCCAGCGACACCCCTTGGTTGGCAATCAGACTGGCATTTACATATTTGAACAATAAGCTGCCGGTACCAAATGCCCCCACCGAAATGCCGGAAATCAGCCCTTTACGTTCCGGGAACCATTTAATCAGATTTGACAGGGTGGTGATGTAGGCAGTGCCATCGGCGAAACCGACCACGATACCGGCCAACAGATAAATCATTCCCAATGATGTGGCAAAAGAGCTGGCGATCAGGCCCAAGCCAAGGATGATACCGGAAATCAACGTCAGTTTACGGATACCGATACGCTCTTGCAGGCGGCCAGCAAACAGAGTGGCAATAGCGAGAGAAAAACTGGTAATGGAAAATGTGGTTGCAACCGCCCCTAACGACCAACTGAACTTCTCTCCCAGTGGCTGATTAAATAAGCTCCAGGTATAGATAGTTCCCAACCCCATCTGAACGATGATGGTACCCGCAACAATTAGCCAACGATTTACCGGTTTACTGCTCATGCCGGACTCCTTAAACATCAATGCAATGTGGCCCGAATATGGCTATTGCGAACATAACAATCAGTTGCAATAGCGTCGGAAGCCAAAGATTACGCGCTGATGGAGCACCGGAAATCTTGTCTTGAGGTGTTATCAGCCCGCCGAATGAAACCAGTATACGGGCGGGCTAATCACTATAGATCGAAAGGGGAATGAGCTGCATTCCACGCGGAATGAAATGCATTTAAAGGCGCATCAGTTGCCTGAATTCTTTTATCTTGCTGCGGCTGACAGGGACTTCAAAGTCCAAATCGCTGAGCCGCAGAATATAGGTATTGTTAAACCACGGTACAATTTCACGGATTTTGGCTAAATTGACACAATAGGAGCGATGGCAGCGGAAGAAGTACTCCTCCGGCAGGCGGCTGAAAAATTCTGTAATATTCATCGGCATAATGAATTCTTCGCGTCGCGTATAGACCAACGTGACCTTTTCCTGCGCCGCTGCATAATAGATATCATTGATGTCGGTGACGATGATGCGCTCATCTTTCATCAAATTGATGGTATGTGCCGCAGAACGGTGGCTGGTACTGCTGGTCTGCTCCCTATTTTGGCGCTCACGCTTATGCAGCGCTTCGAGTTTTTGCAGCATAGTGACAATACGAGACTCATGGTAAGGCTTCAAAATATAGTCAAAGGCTTCAATTTCAAAGGCTTCTACCGCATGCTCTTTATAGGCAGTGATAAAGATAATATAAGGCTTATGGGCAAACTTGCTGATATTCTGAGCCAATAACACGCCATCCAACGACGGAATATTGATATCGAGAAAAATAGCATCAACCTGATGGTTTTGCAGGTATTTAAGCACATCCAGCCCATCGTCAAAGGTTGCCTCAATGGTTATGCCGCTGTGCTGGCGAATCAGGTAACTCAACTCTTCTTGAGCCAGAAACTCATCTTCAACAATGATTGCTTTCACGGGTTAAACTCCGGCTGGAATACGGGGTTCAGCATGGATTTTGCCGCCATTTTTGCTGATATAAAAAGAGATCTCGGTGCCCGGTTCCATGCGGCGTATCTGTAAACCTTCCCCATACAGTAATTTCACCCGATGATGCACATTGAGTAAACCAATTTTATTGCCCGGCATTTCATTATTCGCCACGCGCTCAATAGTCTCTGGGTTAATACCATTACCGGTGTCTTTCACTGAAATTTTTATTTGGTCGCCACTGTCTTTAACCGCAATGACCACGACACCTTTACCACGACACGGCTGAATGCCATGCACAATAGCATTTTCAACCAAAGGTTGAATTAACAGACTGGGTATTTTCAGCGCAATATCGTCGTCAATATCATAAATCACGGTTAACTTGCTGCCGAAGCGGGCCTGCTCGATGGCGATATAATCCTGAATTTGATGTAGTTCTTTGCGAATATCAATCTGTTCGTCATTCAGTTCAAGGTTATAACGCAGATAACGGGATAAATTGATGATCAATTGGCGCGCGGTATCTGGATTAATACGAATTGAGGACGAAATGGCATTCAAGGCATTAAACAAGAAGTGCGGGTTAATTTTACTTTGTAGTGCGCGCATTTCCGCTTTATTTGCCATTTCGCGCAGTTGTTCTATGCGGGAAACTTCAATCTGAGTTGAGATGATTTGTGATAAGCCTACCGCCATCACTTTTAATGAATAGGTGATTTTATGTGCATGGCAATAATAGATTTTTAGCGAGCCGGTGACCTCGCCTTTTTCCCATAACGGGATAATGATGAGGGAGTGAATTTGTGGTGTGCGATTGACTTCATCATTATTGCGGATGGTAATCTTCCCGCGCTGAATGCTCTCTTTGGTAATATCACTGATGATCTCATGGCCGATATTATAGGCTTCAACGCCCACCCCAACATAAGCCAAAATATGTTGGGTATCAGTAATGGCGACAGCGTCAGCCTTAATATCGGTGCGAATAATCTCACACACACTGCGCAGTGATTCGCCATTGATATTGCGAAAATACGGCAGGGTTTTGTTGGCGATATCCAGTGCCAGTTTCGCTTGCCGCGCGGCAATAACCTCTTTTTCATCTTCGACACTTTGTACCAGCAGAACAATTAATCCGATACAAACCGCACCTAAAATCATTGGAATGGCGATTTTAGACACAATATCAATACCTAATGCGGTCGGCCTGGCCCAAATAACCACCAATAGCATGGTGAGTGACTCACAAATCATGCCTGCCAGAATACCGACACTCCATTGCCGTTCTTTCTTTATTTTTAGATGGATATAGCCAGACATCAGGCCAGCAATAATACTGGTAATCAGACAGGGGATTGATGTAATTCCATCAATATCAATTAAATATCGGTGAGATCCGGCGATAAGCCCGGTAATGATACCTACCCACGGGCCAAACAAAATACCGCCAGACATGACGGCAATAACCCGAACATTCACTAACGAACCTTCGACGTTAATACCGGAATAAGTACCAAAAATAGCGAATAACGAGAAGATAGCGGTTACCGCTGCCAGCTCCAGTGGTGTGTGCTTCTCTTTTTGCAATAACTGACGAAACAGGTGGGTGCGAGTCAGAAAGAATAAGCAAATCAACATTAATGCGGCGCGGTCGAACACCGCCAGTAGCATTTCAAATATCTGGTGCACACTATTTTCTCTTGGCAACAGCCTTGGTCTTAGCTGGGGAACAATCAGGTTCTGAGGCGAATAAGCGGTTAACTATAAGGAAAATAGCCGTCGACTACCACTTTATCCGCGTTATCCGGTGAATGGCACTGCGGGGTGCAAGGGAATCTGCTGGCGGGTCGCGCCAGCAGAGATAACGTTGAGGAGATTATTTATATCGTCATTATTGGCAGAGAAACACGGGATTAATAGGTGCGTTATTCAGCCATACCTAACTGTTGTTTGCCGATGGCGGTTAGGTTATCGGCGGTAGCTCTGCCGCTGAAATCCACCTCGAAATCATCGGCGGCAAAGTCTGGTGGTGAGCGGCCATCAATAAAACTGGCTAACTGACGTGGCAGGTATGCGGCGTTCTTGTCACACCATGGCGCTGCCGCGATATACATGACGTTGCTATCAAACTCACCGTTATGCTCATTTTCCACTGAGTGAATTACGTCGCAATGCCAGAATACCGTATCACCCGCTTCCAAATCTGGAATAGGGGAAATGGCTTCCATTAAAAGAGGATGCCATTGCTCAGAGGCGGATAAGGCGCGCCCCGGTGCCGCACCGCACAGATCATCGTCAGCAACATCATCTTGTAATGCGCGCAGCAGGATATAGGCCATGGCATTAGCGATCGGGATAACATTCAGCGTCCCTGCATGGGTTCGTTGCGGTGTCAGTGCCGTCCAGCCTTGAAAGGTGCGGAACATCGAACACACTGCCGGCGAGGGGAATTCGCGCACTTGTGGGCGGCCTTCAGCGGCAAATGGGTCATACTTCTGCCAGTCACCTGAGAATACGTGGCGGTATACGTGGCGGAAGTTCTCATCCAACCAGCGCTCGATGGAGCCACCATCAACGTGAGGTGATAAGCCCAGTGATGATGATTTTGGTGGGCGGCGACGGGTGCGGTCGGCATAAGTCACCACGCGGTTAGCATCAAAATGTTGCTTGCCGTTGCTCTCGGTTTGCCACAGATTATTTAAAAATACCTGCACCGCATTCATGCGCTGATCCTGGCGAGCCTCAACCTGCGGTGTGGACCAGTAAATCCCGTAAATTTGCGGTTTGCTGGCAGCCAGCGTTCCGAAATAGTTATCTTCTGCGGCATTTTTCAGGCGTTCGACGAAATTATTACGTTCGAGATAGTTACCGATTTCACGGTTCCACGCCGCCGCTTTTTCCGTTGGGAAGACACCGAGAATGGCACAGCATCCCCGTTGTTTTATTTGTGTTTTTTGTTCTTCGGTGACCTTACCATTGATAATATCATCGGCATGAATTTGGGGAACTGGGTTCTCACCCTGTGCCAGACTACGGCGGATCTCGGTGACTTGCTGGCGAATATTCTCTTCCACGGCTTGGAAGACCTGCTGATAATCAGGCAGCGCCTGACGTAATTGCTGCTTCACCGCTTTGATTGCTGCGGGAATATCGTCTATTTGTAATGAAGCCATAATACTGATTCTCCGATAGCTGTAGGGGAGGGCCGTGGTAATGGTGCGTGTGATGCTGACCATTTGTTTGTTTTTTGTTATCTTGAAGTGAACATTATTTAAGTAAAATGGAGAAGAATAAAGGGATGAGGTTGTGGAAAAATTTCCTCTTTAATATTCTGCGTTCTGTGTATGGCTAACATCTGCAATTCGAGGGAAAAATGTCACCAGTAGTCCCGATGTTCAGTAGCTCGCCGATTTCTCTGAGAACACCACGTTTGGTGCTCGATAGTCTTAAAGAACAGGATTGGCCGCTGTTTTTGCGCTTATACCAGGATCCTGCGGTTCAGCGTTATATGGCCGATCCAATGGATATAGCCGAGATCCGCGCGCGTTTTGAATCACGCTTAATTCCTTGGGACAAGACCTCCAGCCATTGGCTATGTCTGGTGGTTCGTGAACGCGCCAGCGGGCAGAGCATGGGCCTTACTGGCTTCTTAGCCGAATGGTCGCCGTTACAGCAAGCTGAAGTGGGTTATGCCATGTTACCGTCCTGCCAGGGCAAAGGTTTTGCCAAAGAATCCTTGTTGGCTGTATTGGCGTTTGGTTTCCAGCAATGCCAGTTTCATAAAATGAAAGCCACGGTTACCGTGGGCAACCATGCTTCACGCGGGTTACTGGAACGCTGTGGTTTTCAGTTGGAAGGCACGTTGCGGGATAACTATCAACTTGGCGGGCAATGGTGTGATGACTGGGTGTTAGGGATGTTGGCCTGCGAGTTTGATTCTTAGTAACTTATCCGATGAGTTAGATATTTATTATCAGCTACTCGACAGCCCTTTAGCGCTGGGATATGTTCATAAACAGACCATCTGATGGTCAGCGTCGCTCGGACGGTCCGGGCGCTAACGTATCCTCGAGGAAATTATGGCTGAACTCCCTGCTAAACGTCGTTTTACCCGTATTGATCGCTTGCCCCCTTATGTTTTCAATATTACCGCTGAGTTGAAAATGGCTGCCCGCCGGCGCGGTGAAGATATTATTGATTTCAGTATGGGTAATCCCGATGGCCCGACACCGCCACATATCGTTGAGAAAATGTGCAGTGTCGCGCAGCGTGAAGACACCCACGGCTATTCAACCTCGCGGGGGATACCTCGGCTGCGTAGGGCGATTTCCAACTGGTACGCCGAGCGTTACCAAGTGGACATCGATCCTGAAAGTGAAGCTATTGTCACCATAGGTTCGAAAGAGGGGCTGGCGCATCTGATGCTGGCGACGCTGGACCACGGTGATACGGTGTTGGTGCCGAATCCTAGCTACCCGATTCATATTTATGGTGCGGTGATTGCAGGGGCGCAAGTTCGCTCAGTCCCATTGACTGAGGGCATTGATTTCTTCTGTGAATTGGAACGCGCGATTCGTGAAACCATTCCCAAACCGAAAATGATGATCCTCGGCTTTCCGTCTAACCCTACAGCACAATGTGTAGAACTGGAGTTTTTTGAACGGGTAGTGGCGTTAGCGAAGCAATACGATGTGCTGGTGGTGCATGATTTGGCCTATGCCGATATTGTGTACGATGGCTGGAAAGCACCGTCAATCATGCAGGTGCCCGGCGCTAAAGACATTGCAGTTGAGTTTTTCACCTTATCCAAAAGCTACAATATGGCCGGTTGGCGTATTGGTTTTATGGTGGGTAACCCGGAATTGGTTAATGCGCTGGCCCGCATCAAAAGCTATCACGACTACGGCACGTTTACCCCGTTGCAGGTGGCGGCAATTGCTGCCCTGGAAGGGGATCAACAGTGCGTCCGTGATATCGCTGAAAAATACCGCCAGCGGCGTAACGTATTGGTGCGTGGGTTGCATGAGGCTGGCTGGATGGTTGAAAATCCCAAAGCGTCGATGTATGTCTGGGCGAAAATCCCAGAGCCTTACGCCCATTTAGGGTCACTTGAGTTTGCCAAACGCCTGTTATCTGAGGCAAAAGTCTGCGTTTCGCCGGGGATAGGATTCGGTGATTACGGTGATACCCATGTCCGCTTCGCCTTGATTGAGAATCAGGATCGGATCCGTCAGGCGGTGCGCGGAATTAAAAGTATGTTCCGTGCCGATGGCTTGTTGAAACCGAGCAAAGCGGTTTCAGGTGACGGTATCTAACCCCGCGCTTACTCTGAACTAAATAGCTAACTCCCTATTCTGACCGGCGACTCAAGCTGTCCGGTCAGAATAAAGTACCTTATGTTCAAAACGTTATCTGCCCACCCTTAATGTTCTCTTCATCTATTTTGTACCATACTGACTATTAACTTAGTGAAGTCAGTGGAGCACAACAATGAGAAATCGCTATTCGTTACCCCAAATAACCCTGCATTGGTTGACGCTAGTGATGGTCATTCTGACTTACGCCGCCATGTTACTCAGTGACTCGGTGCCGGATGAAGACCTTGCCTTAGTGAAAAATCTGCATTTCAATTTTGGTATTTCTGTCTGGCTACTGATGTTGGTACGGCTCTGGTTGCGCCAGCGTAATGTGGCACCGGCGATTACGCCAACGTTACCTAAATGGCAGCTGCTAGGGGCGGACATTATGCATTGGGGACTGTATTTAATGTTCTTATCATTACCGGTGCTGGGCGTGTTGACACAGGCTTATGGTGGGAAAACCTGGTTCTTGCTGGGGTGGCAGGTACCGCAATGGGTGACACCGGATGATGTCGCGCGTAGTTACCTTAAGCAAACTCATGAGTTAATCGCTAATTTAGGCTATTTTGTGATTGGCGCTCATGCGATGGCCGCGCTTTATCATCACTATATTCGTCGGGATGATACGTTACGACGAATGATTCCTGGAAAATGATAAAGGGCGCAAATGCGCCCTTTATACGATGTCAGATTGTGGATGGTTTGAGTAAGTGTTACTCGACCATCATCATGAAGGTGCCAACCCAGACCACCAACATAATTGAGATACCCATAAAGAAATATTTCACTGAACAACTCCCCTTGGAGCTACTTCGCCAGTAACGATCCAAATTGCTGTGCTGCGTTTACCCTTGTAACTTGAAATTGCAGTGGCGTCCGCGAGGTTAGCTAACCCGAGTCACTTACTGATGTAAGCCCGTCGGGATCAACTCACTTGCTGGCTAGCGCTAATTCCAAGTACTTTGGGTATTAATGTGGACGAATCACGCGTTCAATCAATGGCGGCCATTTCATCATAACTGGCTAGCTATCAATCTGAGATACATCCGAATTGTCGTGCCAGCCTGAGTGAACTCAGTGGGATACGACAGGATCGGGCTAATGTAATCCCAACAGGGAGAAACTTTCAATACTGTAATTTTATGCATCAGATCACGTTTTCGTATCTAAATGGCAAATATTGTGAGCCAATGCATTGAAGTGTGAGGCTATTAACGTTTTTTTAAATTATCGCCAAATAACAATTTGTTACTCTCTTGGTTACAATCTAAGCCAATGCGGCTGACGTTAAGATAATCAGCTTATTTTTTTTACCTCGATGTTGGCCTCAAAGCCCAGTAAATACAGGGCTTGCTCTAGTGCTTCAACCTTGGAGGCGTAATACACATCCAGCAGGCGATCCATCTGTGCGGCATTCAAACCAAGCTTGCGCGCCATATCTGCTTTGCGGGTATTGGTGGTTAACATCGCATTGTGTAATTCAGCTTTCAGCCGCACCAGAATGGGCACATGAACTGAAATATCACCCGGTTGCAGTGCTGAGGGGGCAGGGACGGGGCGGCGCTCTTCCATTTCTGCTGCAATACCATTCTTAATACCGTCTTGTGCTTCCAGTTCAATATCTTCCTGAGAGTAGGTCACTGATTCCAATTCAGGGAAATCGCGATACTGGATGTGGTACTCGCCGCTGGCTTCATCAAGGGTATAATGGGCTGGGTAATGGAACACGGTGTCACTCCTGTGGCGAACAAGCTACTAAAGGTAGTGGCATTGTACTGACATCAGCAGGTTGGGGTTACTTATTTAACGTAGTGGTACTTTGGTTCAATCGGCCATTTGGGGCGATGTTAGTTGCATTTCCAACGCCCTTGCCGGGCACCTGAAGGCACACTCACCGCAGCCATCGCACAGCGCTAAAGCCAGCGTCGGCGGCTGGTGGGGCCGCCACAGCAAAGCCTGTTTATCACAGTAATCAGCACAAGTGTTGCAGTAGATATAGGTGTTTTGACAGATGTTTTTTACGCCCGGATGCGCCGTAATAGGGTGGGCAGACGGTGATAAAGCACCGCTTTGGCAAGCGGTGGTACAGGCCAGACAACGGCTGCAATATTGAGTAGAAAAATCCAACTCAGGCTTTTGATTTACCATGACTATCAGATGTTCGCCGCAGACGTGCATGCAGGCTTCACAACCGGTACACGTTTGCGTGAAAGCACTTTCAGCAATGGCTCCCGGTGGCCTGATTGCCGTTACCGACGAGAGGGGAAGCGGTTGTTGGCGGGCACTTTTTAGCAAGCCGCGAAATAGCCCACGGCGACTGATGGTGCGGTTTTCCAGATACGCTTTGTAGTAGCGCTCGTCTTTTATCACCGACTCTTTTTTTATCACCGAAATAGCTCGCGGGGCTGAGGAAATAGGCCCAGTTCAGTTTGTAAGGTTTGCAGGTAGCACTCGGTTATCTTTGCCAGTAACGGATATACCTGATGCTCGGTCTGGCTACTTGATACCAGCTCAAGGTAGCGATAGGCCCACGGCAGTAAATGCTCAGTGAGTAATACCAGTGCAGCTTCGCCAGATGGAAGCTTAGTTACCGGTTGCTGCTCAATTAAATTAACCCATGCCAATAACATTAGGCCAAATTGGTCTTCCGGTTCACGGATAGTACTTTGATTTACCAGCCCGAATGTTGACAGGAATTCGCGATATTGCAGGGTGCTATCTCCCATCAAGATATTTTCTTTATCCAGATAAACGGAACCCCAGGGTGGCGCGGGCATTTCACCTTGCCCCTCAAACAAAATCGAGAAATCATATTCCAGTTGTTCGGGCTGGATACTCGGCATTTGCTGGCAATAGCGCGCAATTTTAGCCGGATTTGACCACGGAAAAAGCTCAGCAATCTGTGGCAGCAGTGGCCAAAGGCGCTGTACGGTATCGGACTGTGGTGGATAGTAAAAACAGGCACCTAAAATCCTTGGCAGCGTGGTATTTAGTAACATCAAAATTTTCTCTCTTTGGGGCCAGCTATCTCAATACTGATTAGCCGCAGTTATCACGGCTAATCAGTGAGTTGTGAGTAGGGCAATAGCAGCAATAGGTTAATTTACATTGGTACTTGCCACAGATTGTAGAAAGCGATGCGCCCGGCCAACTCACCGATCACCAGCGCCGAAGCACTGACCGCGAGCGTAACTCGAGGGATTCTGTCTTTCAGTAATGCTGCGGTGGCAACAAAGATACCGAGCGTCAGCAGCAGAATTTGAATTCCCCAGAACAGCCCCTGTTGGCTACTCAGCTCCGCTGAACTTTGACCAAGAAAACTGAGGTAACCTGGTTTATTCACCAATGTCACAATGGCACCTACCAACACGGCTAATGCACCAAGCTGGCGAGCGCCGGTCAAAATAGCGAAAGCGCCACCGCCAACCAGTACCGTCATCCACAGTTGTAGCGAGGTATACGAGGTATCCCAATTAGGCACCGTGGTCAGTTGATAAACTTGAGTGATTGACCAGGCAAAGGCCAGGCCGAAGATCACGGTTGCCACATTGCACAACATTGCCAGTAGCGTATTTTTGACGATGGTTGAGAAAAATACGGTGCCACAGGCCATGGCGACAAATAAGCCACTGAGCACTATCTCGTTACTCATTGGTGAGCGGCCAACACCCAGTAGCATGGTGGCAGCGCGCAATGGTTGCCCAACATGCAGAGTGCCAACGATCAGGCCAACCATCATCAGCATCAGGCCGATGATATTGGCTTGTTTGAGTTGTAAAGGGGTGGTCATACCGAGTTTGTTACTCAGTAGCACCAGTGCAAACAACCCGACAGCGGTTTGCCCCAGTACGGTGAAAAACACCAAGGGTAATTCATGCATTTTATACCTCCGCCGGATTTTGGATGCGGCCTGATGTATCACCAGATGGCTTGGCATCACGGTGGCTTTTGATAACCAGATTGGGGTGTGTCAGATGCGCGTACGGTAATGGCGCAATGGCATTTTCTTCACCGTATTTATCCCTCAATAGCGTGATTTCATCAAAATCTAGTGCGCGCTGCGGGCAGGATTCGACACAAACCGGTTTATCGCCTGCGGCGACCCGTTGATAGCAGCCATCGCACTTGGTCATCAGTTTCTTCTTGGCATCAAATTGCGGCGCACCATATGGGCAGCGCATCTCGCAATAGCGGCAGCCGACACAGAGATCCTGATTAACGACCACCAAGCCATCTTCTTCACGTTTATGCATGGCACCAGTTGGGCAACCTGTTACGCAGGTGGGCGATGAGCAGTGGTTGCAGGCGATAGACAGATAGTAGTTGAAGACGTTTTGTACCCAAATATTGTTCTGCTTAGCCCAACTGCCGCCGCCATATTCGTAAACACGCCGCAACTTCGGCCCAAGATCTAATTTCTTCTCATCCTTGCAACTGATTTGGCAGGTCTTACACCCAGTGCACTTGGTGGAGTCGACAAAAAAACCATATTGCTTCATTACTCAACTCCTTATATGCGTTTTACTTCAACGAGGTTGGTGTGTTGTGGGTTACCTTTTGCCAGTGGCGACGGTCGCAGTGTTGTTAACGTATTGATACACCCTCCCACATCAATGCCGTCCTTATTGGTATTTCGCCATGCCCCCTGCGGCACGCTAATCACCCCCGGCAACACCCGTTCGGTAACCTTTGCGGCAATACGAATACGGCCTCGGCTGTTAAAAATTTCGACCATATCCCCTTGTTGGATACCGCGAGGCTGGGCGTCAATGGGGTTAATCCAAAACTGATGCGGAACCGCTTCCCGCAGCATGGCTACGTTATAATAAGAGGAGTGGGTATGGCCTTTGATATGGAAACCTGTCATCTGCAAGGGGTAGTTTTTCATGGTTTCTACATCGCTAACACCTTCAAAGGTAGGGCAATATTCGGCGACAGCCGTAATGCGATCACCGGGTGCCAGTTGCCACTCTTTTTCCAATGTTGCCAGCGCTTCTGAGTAGATCTCAATTTTGCCAGACGGGGTTTTCAACGGGTGGTTCACCGGGTCATCACGGAAATCTTTTAACGCGATATATTGACTGCTGTCCGCATAAATACGATCGATGATGCCTTGGTCGTTGGTCTGTTCAAAAGGCGGTAAGGCGGGATTTTTCTCACGCATTTTGTTATAGCTGATTTCAATCCATTCTTGCTGGGTATGGCCTTCGGTAAAAGCATCGCCAATCCCTAACTTAGTGGCAATTTCGGCTAACACATCATAAGACGGGCGGCATTCCCACAGTGGCTCGATCGCATTTTGCAACCGTGTGACATAGTGATAAGCCCCACTGGCGTAAGAGTTATCAATCAAATCATTTGATTCAACTGAAGTGACATCGGGCAGTAATAAATCAGCATACTTGGCAGAGTTAGTCATGTGGTTTTCCCACACCAAAATAAACTCGCACAGTGATTCATCTTGTAAAATGCGGTGGGTTTTATTCAGATCAGAATGCTGATTGCCGATAACATTACTGGCGTAGTTCCACATAAACTTAATATTGGTATCAAGTTTATCTTTATTCTTCACATGCGCATTTTTCGCCGTCATTTCAGTGCCACGGAAAATAGCATCGGTCCACATAAAGCAGGGTATAGCCGTCTTCACTGGGTTCGGAATACTGAATCCCGGCACCGGATATTTCACATTCCCACCCCAGGCGCCGGTATTGGTTCCGGCGCGGCCAATATTGCCGGTCATCAGTGGCAACATCATAATAGCGCGCGCCGCCTGCTCGCCATTAGCACTGCGCTGAATACCCCAACCTTGTGATATCCATGCTGCACGGGCATTTCCTAATTCGCGGGCTAATTGAATAATCCGTGTTGGCGCAATACCGGTTATCTCACTGGCCCATTCTGGTGTTTTTTCTACCCCGTCGAGGCCGTTACCTAAAATATAGTCTTTGTAAGAACCATTGGCGGGGCTGAAGCGGGTAATGTTGTGGTATCCCAGCCGACACAATATTGTGTCAGGAAATCTTCATCAGTCAGATTTTCTTTAATTAATACATGTCCTAATGCCGCCACCAGTGCGGCATCGGTGCCTGGGAAGATGGGGATCCATTCTGCATTGAGGGTCGTCACACTGTCGGTCATGCGTGGATCGATAATAATAACTTTGGCTTTGCTCTTCCCCAGCGCATGAACGGTTTCGATATATTGCCCGCCACCCGACATGCGTGTTTCTGCCAGGTTATGACCAAACATGACCACTAAATCTGAGTTTTTAATTTCATCCAGTAAGGTTTCGTCTGCGCTACCATAGATATACGGCATCACCGTATTTATTTGAGCAGTAGAATAGGTACCGTGTTGGTCGAGAAAACCACCGAGCAAGCTCAGCATTCTTTTACAGGCATTGCGGCCTTGTAAATTAGCGCCGGTCGAGCCAGAACCATATTGATAATAAATTGCTTCGTTACCGTATTGTGCAATGGTTCTTTTTAGATTATCGGCCACAATAGTGGTAGCTTCATCCCAACTGATACGTTTGAATTTACCTTCGCCACGTTTGCCAACACGCAGCATGGGGTATTTTACTCGATCTGGATTATATGTTTTCCATCTTACCGATCTACCACGCAAACAGGGGCGAATTTGATGCTCACCGAAGGTGGAGTCATCATAAATTGCTTCATTAGCAATCTTAATAATTTCGCCATTTCGCACATGTACTTTTAGTGGGCAGCGGCTACCGCAGTTAACCAGGCATGCACTGTATTTAATGGTTTCCTCTGTTGCTGCTGCGCGCTGTTCTGGCGCGGCATGTACTGAAAAAGGAAGGGTGATAGAACCGGCAATAGCCGCAGCCCCAGTCACTGCGGCGGATGTTTGAATAAATTCACGGCGGCTCAGTGAACCGGTGATAGGTCTTTTATTGTTATTCATCGACATTACCTTTGCGGAGGACACTTTTTTAATGAAAAATAAGAAAATCAGGCGTAAATGGTATTGCTTCACCTTAGGAAATAATTTGTTACTTTTATATGATGCAAATCAATTAAGGCGATATAACGGAAATATAGCGCTGTTTTTTGTGAGTTTGCCAAAGGTTATTAATGATTTAATGAAAGGTATTAACCATTTACTATACATATACGTAATATACTTATATAAATTTGGCTGTCGTAATAAAGAATCAATCTCAAATGAAAGTATGTTGTTATTATTCTCATTTTTTGTGATGTTAATTTAATTTATCTTTATAATCTTAAGAAAAGTCTCAATAAAATCGCTGCTGTTTTTTCTATTGTTTTTTATCACGATAACGCGAATTTTAGGTGGTATTAACACAAGCTAAATAATGGCTTAAACGAGGTGGTGATCTATTTTTTATGACAAGAGGAGATCTACATCACGATTTTTATCACTTGCGGCTTGCAGTAGGGTATTAACATGTTAATTTAGGGGTAGTTGGATTGTTACCGTCAATGGCGGGCAAAACCTGATTGAGTAGCTTGATGAATGCTGCTGAGTCGGGTTTTTTTGTTTTCAGGGCCAAAGCATGCGAATTGCGAAAATACTTAACAACAACGTGGTGATTGTTCTCGATCAACATGGTCAGGAACAAGTCATTATGGGTCGTGGCCTTGGCTTTCAAAAACACCCAGGTGAAGCACTAGATAACTCATTGATAGAAAAAGTGTTTGCTCTGAAAGATAATGAGTTGGTTTCGCGACTGAGTGAGCTACTTAGCTGTATTCCATTGGAAGTAATGATTACTTGTGACTGTATTATCACGCAGGCAAAGGCAAAACTGGGTAAGTTGCAGGATAACCTCTATATTTCGCTGACTGACCACTGTTTCTATGCAATTGAACGGCATAAACAAGGTTTGGATATAACGAATGGATTGCAGTGGGAGATTCGTCGGTTGTATCCCAAAGAGTTTGCCTTGGGCCGTGAAGCATTGCAGATCATTAAACAACGGCTTGGGGTGCAATTGCGTGAGGATGAAGCCGGGTTTATCGCGCTGCATCTGGTGAATGCGCAGTTGAAGGGTGAAATGCCTGAAGTGATGCAAGTGACGAAGGTAATGCAGGAAATTCTGCATATCGTGAAGTACCAATTTAAGCTGGAATATGATGAGGACGGGCTGAGTTATCACCGTTTTGTTACCCATTTGAAATTTTTCTCGCAGCGGATGTTGGGCCGAAATGGGGTCACCAGTGATGATGATTCCTTACACGATGCGGTGAAAGATAATTATGCTGAGGCCTATCGCTGTGCGGGTAAGATCCAGCAGCATATGAAATTGCAGTATCAGCAGGATTTGAGCAAAGAAGAGCGGATGTTTTTGACTATCCATATTGAACGCGTTCGCCGGGAAAGTTTTAATCTGCCAGATTAAATGACTTAAAAGGGCGGGGTTCTAAGTAGTAACAGAATTTCGCCAAACTGGATTGTTACTGCTTCGGCAGGCAAAACCTGAATGTACTTGTATCGCTAAGTCGCGATGCGGAGTGCGTTTAGGTTTTTTTTTGCCCGAATTTTTACCTGTATAAACAAGAGTGTTACCGAAGGAATACACGATGCAATACACAACGGTCGCCAGCGAGATCCTCGCCGGAGTAGGGGGTCAGAGTAATATTAATAGCGTAGTACATTGTGCTACCCGTTTGCGCTTCAAACTCAAGGATACGGCGCGGGCTGATGCCCAAGCGCTAAAAGACAATCCCGGCGTTATTATGGTTGTGGAAAGTGGTGGCCAGTTTCAGGTGGTTATCGGAAACCATGTTAGTGAGGTCTATCAGGCGCTAGTAAACCAGGCGGGGCTGGCTGATGCTGAAGAACATGACAGCAAGTCAGGTAACTCAAAAGAGAGTGTGTTTAGCCACTGTATTGATATCATTTCGGGTATTTTCACCCCCTTGCTCGGTGTACTGGCGGCTTCGGGTATCCTTAAAGGTTTTCTGGCACTGAGTATTGTTTGCGGCTGGTTACAACCCAATAGCGGCAGTTATACAATTTTATTTGCTGCCAGTGATTCGCTGTTTTATTTCTTCCCGTTGGTCTTGGGTTATACCGCAGGTAAGAAATTCGGCGGCAATCCCTTCATTACCATGGCGATTGGTGGTGCATTGGTGCACCCCTTGATGCTTGCCGCATTTAACGCAGCCGGGCAACCTGGTGCTTCTGAGGTCTATTTCCTTGGTATCCCGATTACATTTATTAATTATAGCTCGTCGGTTATCCCTATCATATTAGCGGCTTGGGTTAGTAGTCGGTTAGAAAAAGGGTTCAACCGGGTGTTACACAGCAATATTAAGAACTTTTTCACCCCGTTGCTGTGTCTGGTAATAACCGTTCCGGCAACCTTTTTATTGATTGGCCCGCTGGCAACCTGGCTCAGCCATTTATTGGCGTCGGGATTCCAAATTATCTATTCGGCTGCTCCGCCTGTTGCCGGTGGTGTATTGGCAGGGCTATGGCAGATTTGCGTTATCTTTGGGTTGCATTGGGGGTTAGTCCCGTTGATGATCAACAACCTGAGTGTACTAGGCTATGACGCCATGTTGCCACTGTTGTTACCCGCAGTTATGGGGCAAGTGGGGGCCACGCTCGGTGTCTTTTTGCGTACTCGCGATGCAAAAATGAAGGTACTGGCTGGTTCGGCATTTACTGCGGGGATATTCGGTATCACTGAGCCCGCTGTTTATGGGGTGACATTACCGTCGAAAAAACCGTTTGTTTTTGGCTGCGTAGGCGGGGCGATAGGGGGTGTCATCGTTGGTTTCTGCCAGACCCATGTTTATTCATTCGGCCTTGCCAGTATCTTCTCTTTTGCCCAGATAATTCCCGCTACAGGTGTCGATGCCAGTGTATGGGGCGCTATTATTGGCACCCTGATTGCGTTGATCTTTGCTGCCATCAGCACCTTCTTTTTTGGCCTGCCAGCGCCTGTTGTCACCGCAGAAACAGAAGATTTGTCTCACAGCTCATCCATCACCGATAACCACAGTGGTCTGGGCGAAGTGATATTTAGCCCGATCAGTGGCGAATTGTTAGCTCTAGCGGATGTCAGTGACAATATTTTTGCCAGTGGTTTACTGGGGGCGGGAATCGCGATTATTCCACAACAAGGGCGAGTAGTGTCACCCGTTAACGGCGTTGTTGCGTCACTGTTTAAAACCCACCATGCGATTGGCATTGAGTCTGATTCTGGTGCTGAGATCCTTATCCACGTTGGTATTGATACCGTCAAACTCGATGGCAAATATTTTACCGCTCATGTTAAAGCCGGTGATCGGGTCAACGCGGGTGATTTACTGCTGGAGTTCGATTGTACGGCGATTACAGGTGCCGGTTATGACCTGACGACACCGATAATTATCAGCAACAGTGAAAATTATCAGGATGTCCTGTGTACCAAAGGCACCGCTATTACTGAGCAAGCCCCGTTATTAACCGTAATTCGTTAATACTGATTCAGGAGAAAACCGATGAAACATGCATTTCCAGATAATTTCCTTTGGGGCGGTGCGATTGCCGCTAATCAGGTAGAGGGGGCTTATCTTACTGAGGGTAAAGGGCTATCTACCTCTGATTTACAACCCCATGGTATTTTTGGCGATATCATTCCCAGGGTGAGTGGTGACAGTTATGTCAAAGATGTTGCTATCGATTTTTATCATCGCTACCCAGAGGATATTGCGCTATTTGCTGAGATGGGGTTTAAATGTTTGCGGATATCCATTGCCTGGACACGTATTTTCCCACAGGGCGATGAGCAGCAGCCCAATGAGGCCGGTCTGGCATTCTATGACCGTGTATTTGATGAAATGGCGAAATATAACATTACGCCATTGGTGACATTATCCCACTATGAGATGCCTTACGGGCTGGTTAAGAATTATGGTGGCTGGGGTAATCGTAAAACAATCGGTTTCTTTGAACACTATGCCCGTACCGTGTTTCAGCGCTATCAGCATAAGGTTAAATTGTGGCTGACATTTAATGAGATCAATATGTCACTGCATGCGCCGTTCACCGGCGTAGGATTAGAGCAAGAAAGCAGTAAAAGTGCCGTATATCAGGCGATCCATCACCAGTTGGTTGCCAGTGCCAAAGCGGTTGCTGCATTGCATGAAATTATCCCTGATGGTCGAATCGGAAATATGCTGTTGGGTGGGCTGATGTATTCACTCACTTGCAAGCCTGCCGATGTGTTGGAAACATTACAGCAGAATCGTGAATGGCTATTCTTTGGCGATGTGCAGGTGCGCGGTTATTACCCCTCTTATATGGCTCGTTATTTTAAACAGCACGGCATTAGTGTTGAAATTACGGCTGAAGATAAATTGGCATTAAAACAGACTGTCGATTTTATCTCCTTCAGTTATTACATGAGCGGCTGCGTGACCGCCGATGAAGAGTTAAATCGTAAAGCCCGAGGCAATATTCTTAGCATGGTGCAAAACCCGCATTTGGCCAGCTCTGAATGGGGATGGCAGATCGATCCTGAAGGGTTGCGTATTCTGCTCAATGAATTATGGGATCGCTATCAAAAACCCCTGTTTATTGTTGAAAATGGGTTGGGAGCGAAAGATAAACCGGATGTTAATGGCCATATTGAAGATGATTACCGCATCGAATATCTCAATGATCATCTGGTTCAGGTTAGTGAGGCGATCGAAGATGGTGTTGAGGTGATGGGATATACCAGTTGGGGACCGATTGATCTGGTCAGCGCCTCGAAAGCTGAATTATCCAAACGTTATGGTTTTATTTATGTCGACCGCGATGACAATGGCAAGGGTACGTTGGCGCGTCGCCGTAAGAAGAGCTTCTATTGGTATCGCGATGTCATTCAGAGTAATGGCGAGATATTGAAACGCTAATAGAGACGCTTATATTTTGCAGTGAGATGAACAGTACTCAACTGTTTTTCCTCACTGCAACACGACTTATTTGGAGAGAAGCACCGAGTATTTATTATTAGATGTGCGAATTATTCTAAAAAGGGAAAATAATGAAACCAACTTTATATCTGACTCGTCAGATGAATTCTGCTGCATTTTATTTGCTGGCCTCTACCATTTTATTTTCATCATCGGCACTAAGCGAAGATTTAACGGGAAGTGGCGAATATGTCGAGCAATCAACGCCGGAGTGGCAGGGGATCGCATTAGGTTTTGAACCGCAGCAAACGGGGCTGCTAGGCGATATGTTAGGCATTCGCCCTATTTTATCGGAGCACGGTTTTAATTATTCACTCGCTTACTTGAGTCAATTATCATATAACGCGGGGGGCGGCTATAATCATGATAAACAAGCTTCTTATATTGATCAGTTTTCACTGACTTTTCAGCAGGACCTTGAGTTATATACGGGTATTCCCGATGCGGTAATCGAAGGGAATATTGTTAACCGTAATCATGATAACAACCTAACGCGGGATCGGTTACAAGATCCTCGGGCGAATATAACCGATTTGTCGCAAGAAAGTTTTGGTGGACAGTCGATTACTCGCTTGGGCTGGTTAACCTTTGCCCGCAGTTTTGCAGATCAGAAACTGCATTGGCGAATTGGTTTGATGAATAAAGTGCAGGATTTTGACCAAATTATTCCCTGCGATTTTCAAACTCTTGGATTATGTGGTGGTAAATCAGCAAACTCGCTGACCTGGTTTAACTGGAACGTCCATTATTGGGGAACCACACTGCAATATAAGCTTACTGATGGTTTAACATTAAAAGCTGGGGTGATGGAGCAAAATCCTGATGCGCCGAGCCGTGGTAGAGCATGGAGTTGGTCAACCAAGGGCAGCAAAGGCATATTACTGCCGCTTGAATTGGAATTAAAAACCAATGCGTTTCAGGATCTACCCGGTATTTATAACCTCGGTGTTCTTTATACCAATGCTGAGCAACGGGATCTTTATAACGGTGTCTCTGGCGCTCCCGGAGCAACCGACCCAGGTGGTTATCGTTATCATGATAATACCTGGTTCTTTTACAGTGGGTTCAATCAGCAGGTAACAAAACATCAGGATGATGCCAGTCGTGGTCTAAGTGTGTTTTACAGCATGTCGTTGGCGGATCAACGGACCAATTACATGCATTACGCTACTTCCGCAGGTATCCGTTATCGCGGCTTATTTGATAGCCGCCCACAAGATTGGTTGGGATTCGGCGTATCAATGGTCAAACTGAGTGATTATTATAAAGATAATCAACGTTATCTGAATCAAATCAATAATGTTTCCGATTATGCTAATCCACGTTACTCTCCAATTCCTGGGCATTCGATTACCGCTGAACTGTATTATCGTTTCCGTGTCACTTCATGGCTGGAATTACAACCCGACCTACAATATTGGCACTCACCAGCAGGGGTAAACCAAACGCAAGATGCGTGGGTAACCGGATTAAAAACAGTTATTACATTCTAAATCGCGGCTGCATTGCCGATAATACGGCTATAACGTGGTGCTTTAACTGGCACCACGTAAGCTGTTACTCTATTCTCCATCGGGTATTATCTTGCAGGGAATCAGCGCGATGTTGAATATGAGAAACAGATTCGATGATAATCACATTTTCGGTGAGAAGAATATTCATGCAGTTTTTGAGCTGAGCTTATTGCTGAAAGCAATATTGGCTATGATGGAAATTATCGCAGGTATTTTAACCTATTTCGTGACACCGAAATTTTTACTGGATATTCTGCATCGCATCACGCAAGTTGAATTTATTGAAGACCGTGGCGATATGGTAGCCAATTATTTACTGCATGCGGCGCAAAATCTCTCTATCAGCAGTCTGCATTTCGCCGCATTTTATCTGCTCATCCACGGCGTGGTTAAGTTGTGGGTCATTATTGGCTTATGGCGCAAAAAACTGGGTTATTATCCGGCGGCAATAACCATATTCAGCTTATTCATTATCTATCAACTCTATCGTTATACCTTTACTCACTCGGTGCTATTGATCCTGATAACTGCACTGGATGCAGTGGTTATCGCACTGACTTTGCTGGAGTATCGAAGATTACGGCATCAGCATAAAGCCCCGAGCAAGCCATACTGAGCAATGAACCAAAAAACCGAGGTGCAATGCCCAGTTAGGTTACTCAGTTAGCAAAAATATGCGCTTGACCAATAATTGTCAGATCAACCATTAAACCGATACTTATACCTTCGCGGCTGATGGTTTTGACGTCTACCGTTTCATTACTTTCAACAAGATATAAGGTAAGTGTTGAGATGAAACCCGCAAAATCAATATTGATAACCTTGGCCATACAATGAGTGGTGTAGTGATGATCAGCTGGCAGTGGGGTAATAGTAATTTGTTCTGGCCGTAACATAATCCGGCTCAAACCATGGCGTTGTTCATCATCAACCCTGACTTTGCCTAGTGCGCAATCAGCCCATCCGGTATCAATATTGGCGGAAAGAATCAATGTTTCGCCAAGGAACGTTGCCGTTGGTTCATCAACCGGCCGCAGATAAAGTTCTTGTGGCGGGCCAACATGCGCCAGTTTACCCGCCCGCATTACCGCGACTTGCGAGGCAAATGATAATGCTTCGGTTTGATCATGCGTCACTAAAATAGAGGCAATATTCGCCTGTGCCAACAGTTCAGCCACCGCTTTACGCGTTGAGGCGCGCAACGCGGTATCCAGCGCTGAAAAAGGTTCGTCCAACAGCATCAATACCGGCCGCTGTGCTAGCGCTCTGGCGAGAGCGACTCGCTGTTGTTGCCCACCCGAAATCTCATGAGGCCAAAGTTGTGATAACCGCCGATCCAATGCGACCATTTCCATCAGCTCATCAACTCGGCGGGCTTTTTCCTGCTTGGTCCCTTTTAGCCCATAACCAATATTGCCCGCAACGGTAAAGTGGGGGAACAGCGCCCCATCTTGCGGCACAAAACCAATCCCTCTTTTGTGCGCTGGCACATGGGTTGAATGGTCGAATACCGGATGGCCTTGCAGGATAACTTTACCGTGATCGGGGGTTTCGAACCCGGCAATAATTCGCAGCAACGTGGTCTTGCCTGAACCGGATGGCCCAACAATCGCGGTGCGACTGCCGGCGGTAACCTGCAAGTTAATTCGATCTAATACGGTAACCGACTGGAAAGACTTACCGATTTGCTGAAGTTCAAGCGTGCTCATAATCCTGCCGTACGTTGCGATTGAGAATAAAGAAGCCAGGTTAGTGGTAGAGACAGTGCCACCATCAACAGTGCATAGGGTGACGCCGCGACATAATCAATTTCACTGGTCAAGGCCCAGAAACCAGTCGCCAGTGTCCGGGTACCGTTCGGGGCCAGTAATAATGTGGCGGTCAACTCATTGGAGATGGCGAGGAACACCAGCGCCGCTCCGGCAGCGGCACCCGGAGCAGCAAGGCGCATAGTGGTGCTCCATACAGCCTGAGTCGGTGTTTTGCCCAAGCTGCGGGCCACGTTTTCCAATTCGACGGGGGCGGTCGCAATGCCTGCCCGTAAACTGATTAAGGCGCGTGGGGTAAACATCAATAAATAAGCTAGCAAAATAGTGAATTCTGTTTGATACAGCGGGCGAGCAACACGGATAGTGATGGTGACCAGCGCCAGCGCGACCACAATACCGGGCAGCGAACTGGTGACATAATTACAGCCTTCCATCGCACGGTGCAAACGCCCTGGATAACGCACCGATAGCCATGCCATGGGGACGACACACAATGTGATAATAACCGCACCGCTCAGTGCTAATGCCAGTGTTTGTTTCAGGGCAGGCAGCAGTTCAGGGTTCAGCCAGACATCAATCCCACCAATATAGAGCCAACGGGCCAGCGTGATAAAGGGCACGCCCAGCGAGAGGGTGGTGAGTACCAATGGCAATAGCAGACACAGCAGTGTGATGGCTGTACTCATTGAATACGCAGTCTGACGCCTGGCACTGCCGGAGCCGACGCGTGCATAGCGGTTGTAGCCACGGCTGGTGGCTTCGATTAACAGTAGCCCCAGGCAACATAACGCCAGAACCCCTGCTAACATATTGGCCGCCGGGCCATTAAACGTGGATTGGAATTGGTCGAAAATAGCGGTGGTAAAAGTATCGAAACGGATCATGGCATACAAGCCATACTCCGCTAATAGATGCAGCGCGATCAGTATCGACCCGCCCCATACTGCTAATTTTAGTTGTGGCAGGACCACGCGAAAGAAGACGACTGTTGGGGGGCTACCCAATGATGCTGCCGCGTCTTCAAGGCCGGGGTCAAGGCGGCGTAATACTGCGGATGCGGGCAGATAAATAAAGGGAAAATAGGCAATCACTGAGATAAACACACCAGCGGCAAGACCATGCATTGATGGCACCAGGCTAATCCATGCATAACTTTGCACAAAAGCAGGTACGGCTAGCGGTGCAATAGCCAATAGCGACCAAATCCGCCTGCCGGGCAGGGCTGTGCGCTCGGTCAACCACGCCAATGCAACGCCAATAATGGCGCAAAGAGGTAAGGTAAAAACCACCAGTAGCGCGGTGTTAATTAGCAACTCGCCCACGCGTGGGCGAAAAACCAATGCTTTGACTGTCGGCCAACCGGTATCAATAGCGATACCAATAACAAACCCTAATGGCAGCAGGGATAGCAGTGACAGCAAAATCGCGATAGCCACAATCCCGAACCCTGGGCGGTGGTTATACTGCCGTTGGGCTGCCTTACTCAGTGAAACCGATACAATATCGGTGCTTATATTGGCCATAATAGTCAAGGCACTCGGCTTGTTAAATGCCCGCCACCATAGCGATGTGACGGGCTAAAAATGTATTCTATCAGCAGGTTGCCCTTATTACAGCAGGCCGGCTTCGGTCATTAACTCAACCACTTTTTTACTGTTGAGTTTAGATGGCTCAACAGTTGGCGCTTGCAGGTCTTTTAGTGGCACCAATTTAGGGTTTGAAGCGGCATCAACACTAACGGCATACTCAAATGCTGTGTTGGTTCGCAAGATATCCTGGCCTGATTTGCTGGTGATCCATTTGACGAATTCTTGCGCTTGTTTCGGGTGTTTACTGGATGCCAGAACACCGCCACCAGAGATACTCACAAATGCGCCAGGATCTTGGTGTTTGAAGTAATGCAGCTTGGTTTTACCGCTGTTCTCACCTGTTTTTGCCTGATCGACAAAACGATAATAGTGATAGATAACCCCACCATCGATTTGGCCCGCATTCACCGCTTTCATCACGGTGCTATTACCTTTGTAGGCAGTGAAGTTGGTTTTCATGGCTTTTAGCCATTCCAACGTCGCTTTTTCGCCTTTCAGTTCCAGCATGGCACTGACAATGGCCTGGAAGTCGGCACCGGAGGGCGAGGCAGCCCAACGGCCTTTCCATTCAGGTTTTGCCAAATCCATAATGGATTTAGGTAATTCGGCTTCGCTAATTTTTTCCGGGTTATAGACAAACACGGTGCTACGAGCTGCAATACCGGTCCAGCGACCATGTTCAGGGCGATATTCTTTCGCAACCTGTGCCTGTGTGGCGGTATCCAGTGGTGAGAACAGTTTAGCGTTATCGACCAGTACCATTGCCGGAGAGTTTTCAGTCAGGAAAACGTCGGCGGGGGATGAGTTGCCCTCCTGAACCAGTTGATTACCTAATTCGCTGTCGCCGCCATTGCGCAGAGTCACTTTGATGCCGGTATCTTTGGTAAAACCGTCCACCCAGGATTTCACCAGATTTTCGTGTTGAGCATTATAAATCACGATACCTTCATCATTTGATGCGGCATTGACGGAGAACGCCAGCATCATTGAGGAAGCCAGTAAAGCGACAGGGCCGAAAGAGGGGAAGCGTAACGTCATAAACTGAGATCCTTTTAAAAGCGCAAAGAAGAAGACGATATTGTCAGGCAACCGCAAAACAGAGCAATTGTATAGAAAGAAATTAACAATGATAGTAAAAATCATTCGCGTTATTTGCTACGAAATGTTTCATTTTCAGCACTATTATTCCTAATTAATAAAGAGTCTTAATATGATCGTGGCCAGTCAATAGATTTACTGTTCTCATCATTTCCTTATGAAGAACCAAGGGGAATACTGTATTTTCCTGTTTGTTCGTGGCAGACAATGACTTAACATAGCTATCACTTTTTTGTATGGTTTATGGGTATTCGATGCGCTACCTGGCTATTATTCTTCCCTTACTTACGTTGCTCTCTGCCTGTAGTAGCAAACCGACACCTCCTGTTGCTGCCGAGCCATCGGCGGGCCTGATACAGAGCGGTTTCTTGCTTGAGCCGCAACATGTGGGGCATTTGCAAAACGGTGATTTTGCTTATAACGCCGACACTGCCCGATTTGTTGACAAAATGGTGCGTGAACACGGTTTTGAGCCTCAACAACTGCATGATGTATTGGCCCAAACTAAAAAACTGGATTTTGTTATCCGCCTGATGGATAAACAAGCGCCATCGGCAGGCCGCCCTTCCGGCCCTAATGGTGCGTGGAACCGCTATCGCAAACAGTTTATTACCCCTGATAATGTGCAAAACGGTGTGAACTTCTGGAATCAGCATCAAGAGGCGTTGCAACGCGCCTATGAGGTTTACGGCGTGCCACCGGAGATTATCGTCGGAATCATTGGGGTTGAGACTCGCTGGGGCCGGGTGATGGGTAAAACGCGCATCATTGATGCCCTGGCAACACTCTCCTTTGCCTATCCACGCCGTGCTGAGTACTTTTCTGGCGAGCTGGAAACCTTCCTGTTGATGGCTCGTGCGGAGGGTAATGATCCGCTCAGCTTGCGGGGGTCTTATGCTGGAGCGATGGGGTACGGCCAATTTATGCCATCGTCATTTAAAAGCTATGCTGTTGATTTTAATGGTAACGGCCACATCAATTTATGGGACCCGGAAGATGCCATCGGCAGTGTTGCCAACTACTTCAAATCCCATGGCTGGACCAAAGATGCGATGGTCGCGGTGCCCGCTAATGGGCAAGCGCCATACCTTGATAATGGCTTTAAGACGAAATACCCTACCTCGACATTATCTGCCGCAGGGCTAAGCCCGTCCGGTTCGTTAGGGGGCTATCAGGAAGCCAGTTTACTGCGCCTGGATGTCGGCACCGGTTATCAGTATTGGTACGGGTTACCCAATTTCTACACGATTACCCGCTACAACCACAGCACCCATTACGCGATGGCGGTATGGCAGCTAGGTGAGGCAGTAGGCAGGGCACGTTCAATACAGTAAATGGTGAGTGAAAGGCGTTGCCGGCGGTTAGCGCTGTTATGGCAAGCAGTAAAAGGGCCACATGTTACGATGCGGCCCTTTCTATTTCTATTAGTGGTTGGTGCTTATTACAACAGGTGTGAAATATCATCTGGATTAACGGATGGCGGCGATTTACGCCAGCCGCGAGTCAGCCACAACAAGTAGATAAAGCCTGCCAATAGCCACAATAAGCCGACTTCAAGCGCCCGTTGCTCAAGGTGAACCCACAGCCACACCGACATGACGAATCCCATCATGGGTAATAGCCCGTACTTAAACATAGCCGCAGTACCGCGGCGTTTCTCATTGATAATAAAATGCTTTATCACACTCAAATTAACAAAGGTGAAGGCACCGAGGGCACCAAAGCTTATCATCGATACCACTAAGTTCAGGTCAAGGAACAGGGCCAGCAGCGAGATGGTGGCAACGAACAAAATGGCCCGCCACGGTGTGTGGAATTTGCGATGCAGATGGAAGAACACTTTGCGTGGTAGTACGCCTTCTCGCCCCATGGCATAGAAAATACGTGACACACTGGTCTGCGCGGTCATTGCGGAGGCATAAACGCCGGTCAAATAAGTGGCCATAAAGAAGTTATACATCCACTTCCCACCGACATGCTCGGAGATAATCAGGCTGGCGGTATCCTGATGCGGGATCAACGATTGCCAGTCGGGATAGGCCAAATGGGCAGCATAGGAAACGGCGATAAAAATAGCACCAGCGCTGATCACCGTAAAGAGTATGGCTCGTGGCAGGGTGCGTTTGGCGTCGTGCGCCTCTTCGGCCATGGTCGCGATGGCATCAAAACCAAGGAAGGCTAAACAGAGCACTGCCGCACCAGAGAGTAACCCCGACAGGTCACCAGCGTTCACCAGCAGTGGCTTCATTAACGCTTCCGGGCTTAAATCGGCCTGACTGAAAGAAAGCGCAATAAATAATACGATAAAGACCATCTGTGCTGCGATCAGCGAGAAATTAACTGAGGTGAGTAAACGCACACCCAGAATATTAAGCAGACTGACACTGATGATAGACGCAATGATAAATACCGGAGCGGGAATAGCCGGAAATGCCTCATGCAAGAAAATGCCTAAAACTAAATAATTAAGGATTGGCAGGAACAGATAATCCAAAATTTGCGCCCAACCCACCAGAAAACCGGTTTTACCGCCAAAACTGCGCTGAACATAGGAATAGGCGGAGCCAGACAGCGGCATGGCGCTGGTCATCCGGCAATAACTGAGGGCGGTAAACAGAATGGTGGCAACAGTCACCAGATAGGCAACGGGCAAATGCCCCTGACTTAATACAGTCACCTGTCCATAGGTAGTGAATACGCCTAAAGGCACCATATAGGCAAGCCCGAAAGCGACCAGCGCGGGGGTTTTAAGCACTCTGCGCAACTGAATATTTTGTGGCATTACCGTATCATCTCCTGGTGATAAAAAGCACCGTTACGCTGCATTTTTATGCAGCTATAGAACATAAAGGAGCGGATTTTGACATAAGGGTCGCTGTAACGCCAATGACTTCCGTCTTAACCTGATGTTGCCATGCTGAAATTTGCGCCAAACAAATGTGTCCCCCGCATCACCGACGCGGGGGAATTGACTAGGCTTGATAAACCACATTACCGCCGATCAGCGTAGATTCCACCTGCGTCTGGTAAATCGCGTTTGGCGACTGCTCAAACAGGTTATTTTTCAGAATGATGATATCGGCGAACTTCCCTGCTTCCAGTGAGCCGATATATTGCTCTTTGGCAATCATATAAGCGGCATCAATAGTGGCAGAACGTAATGTTTCAATCAGCGTCAGGTCACGATCATTATCCAACCGTGGGCCAGCCGGATGACCATCGAGATCCCATGCACGACGGGTCATACCCACTTGCAGGTTGTACCATTCATCCAGTCGGTCAATGGGCCAGTCACTGCCATACGCAATACGTGCGCCAGCATCAAGGAAGCGCGCTGCCGGCTCCATATGCTGGAAACGGGCCTCGCCCAACATCTCACGCTCTTCATCAATTAGCACGCCAGGCAGGCCGGCCCACTGGAAGGAGAGCACCGCTGTTGCCCCCAGTTTGGCAAAGCGATCATATTGATGGGCGGCAACCAGTTCGTTATGTGCTAATCCTGGGCGGATATCTTTGCCCGGCAAAGCAGCGCGCATCTGTTCCACGGCATCCAGCACCATCTCGATGGCCCCATCACCTACGGTATGAGTGTGTGGGTGAAGACCGGCGCGAGCACATTCCAAAATCACGGCATTGACTACTGGCGCGCTAAAATAGAGGTCGCCATAGCGCTCGGTATTTTGCCAGTCAGGTTGGTGTGCTGAACCTTGGTTGGCACGATACGGCTCCAGTAATGCGGCGGTCATAGTCGGGGGTTGCAATACCCCGTCGATAAACAATTTCAAGTGATCGATGGCGAAACCCGGTGCGGGCGTCCATGCGTGGCTTCCCCATTGGCGGGCGAACTCTACCACTTCTTCTACCACGCGCGCGGCGTCCTGCGGGCCTTGCAGGCTTTCAGGGGTCACTTCTTTAGCACCCAGTACCCGTAAGGTTAATGCGTCACGTTCATGCAAGCGGCGGAAAGCCAGCAACTGTTCGGCAAAAACACGAGTATCCATCACGGTAGTGACACCTTGCGCATTAAGTACTTGCTGCACATGGGCTGCAATTTGCACATTTTTTTCCGCAGTGGCGGAGGGGATACTGTCAAAGGCGCGCATGGCGGGCGCATCTTCCAGAATACCGGTCAATTTACCGTTGTTATCGCGAGCAATTTTGCCATCTGGCGGTACTGGTGTGTGTTCATCGATGCCCAGCAATTCCAGCGCGCGGCTGTTGGCTGCCAGCGTGTGGCAATCATTGGAGAATAATGCAATGGGGCGGCGGGTATTGAGCGAATCCAAGGCTTTTCGGCTCATATCAGCGCCGGTTGGTGTCATCGCCTGACGCTGCCAGGCGCGCACGGTCAGCCAGTCATTTTCACCGTTAAAAGGATCGCTATCGAGGTGCTGCTGGATAATATCCAGTGTCTGTTCAACACTTAGTGCAGCATAATTGAGGTTACAACCAATCAGTTGTTTCCCGCCCCAAAACGGGTGCATATGGCTGTCAATCAGGCCAGGCATCATAAACTTACCCGCCAGATCGATAAGTTGAGTATGCGCGCTAGCGAATTGCTGTTTGATCTCCTCACCGCCCGTGGCCAGAATATAGCCCTGGCCTATGGCGATGGCACTGCAAACCGTGTTATCAGCATCTGCCGTATAAATTGTGCCGTTGTAATAAATACTGTCGGCGACAGGAGTCTGTTTAGTCATGTTATGTACTTTATAATATGCCCCTTGTTCCTTGACGCGCTGTTAGCTGCTTCTAACAGATTTATCACCCGAATCAATAACCTATATCAGTTCATCGGGGATCATTCCTGCGCTGCTTTGCTGCCACGCCAATGACGTTGGGGATTTGAGGAATCAGATAATCATTATAGCTTGTCCTATCAGGGAAAACTCTCCGAGTTAAGTACCCGCCAAGGTGAAAATCTATTAAGGTTTTTTCAGTAACTCGCTTTTCATCATCGCGGCCAGATGGCGCAAGATTTCCGCTTCTGAAAAACCTAACTCTGTAAACTGAGTCAGGCCATCCAGACCGCACACCAGCCCGATCAGCCGCCAGGCAACATCACTGGCATTGATATCTGAGCGGAATTCATCGCTGGTGATGCCGGTATGGATCACCGCCACGGTCGCCGAGTGCCAGTCTGACATCGAAGCCGCATAGGCTTCCTTAATGAGTTCATCCCGCTCGGCCAGTATTGAAATTTCATTCCACAGCCGGGTTTCTCTTTGGCAGGCTTCATCTTGTGGATAGCCCAAAACTTGCTGTATCCGTTCAACGGCAGGTAAGTGCTGACTGTTTAGCGCAAAAGCAGATAACGACTGTTTAACTAAGAGTAGAAATGCGTCTGCTCGTAGTCGTGAAACTGAGGTGAAATGGTGATGAACTTGCCCAACAGCCACCCCCGCTTCGCTGGCAACTCGGCGTACAGTGGTTGCCGCCATCCCTTCACTTATCGCGATACGCATCGCCGCCTGCAAAAGGGTGTCGTGGCGTTCTTCACGGTTCAAATAGGCCAAAGTGACTCCTTATCTGACGCATTAGTGTTTCAGCCATTATGTGATGAATTGGACGCCAGTTCAACTTTCCGCTATCATTGATATATTGAACAAGTGTTCAACATTAATCTATGCCTTATTTGAGCGTTTTGTATGTCTAAAAAGTGGATGATTTTCTACGTTATTATTCTGATGTATCTTCCTGTTTCTATTGATGCAACGGTACTGCATGTGGCCGCCCCTCGGCTGGGTATTGCGCTGTCAGCCACGGGCAGTGAATTGCTGTGGATTATTGATATTTACTCACTGGTCATGGCTTGTTTGCTGCTGCCCATGGGGGCGCTGGGGGATCGCATCGGTTTCAAACGGCTGGCGCTATTGGGGTCGGTACTGTTCGGATTCGCCTCACTGGCAGCGGCTCTTGCGCCATCGGTTGCCGCGCTTATTGCGGCGCGCGCTTTTTTGGCGATCGGTGCTGCAATGATCCTGCCGGCAACTTTGTCGGCCGTGCGCCATATCTTTACCGATGAACGAGAAAGAGCATTGGCGCTGGGGATATGGGTTGCCATTGGAACGACGGGGGCCGCGATGGGGCCACTGGTCGGTGGATTATTGATGGAATATTTCTACTGGGGGTCAGTCTTCCTGATCAATATCCCGATTATTATTGCCGTGGTTATTGCCACGCTGCTGGTCATACCGAGCCTGCCTGTACGGGTGGAGCAATCATGGAAATTGGCACCGGCACTGGTATTGATTACTGCGATCCTATTGTTGGTCTATGCGGCCAAAACCGGGCTACGCGGTGGGGGAGATATGAGGGTAACCTTCCTGGCTGCGTTTACTGGGGGGACGATGCTGTTTGCTTTTGTTCGTCACCAGTTATCAACGACGGCTCCAATGATCGATTTTCGCCTGATAAGCCAGCGGGTGATCGCTGTTGGTATGGCAATGGCCATGACGGCAATGATAACGCTGGTTGGTTTTGAACTCTTGCTGACACAGGAATTGCAGTTTGTGTTAGGTAAAAGCCCACTCGAAGCGGGTATATTTCTGATGCCATTGATGATTGCCAGTGGTGTTAGCGGGCCGATATCCGGTTGGCTGGTGGCTAAACTGGGGTTGCGTACCGTGGCAAGCGCAGGCATTGCATTTAGCTCATTGAGTTTTCTCGGCCTGGCCTTGACCGATTTTGCCTCGCAAGTTTATCTGGCATGGGGATGGATGATAGTGCTGGGGTTCAGTATTGAAGCCTCGTTATTAGCTTCTACCGCGGCGATTATGAGTGCGGCCCCCCCAGAGAAAGCCGGTGCGGCAGGGGCGGTTGAGGGCATGGCTTATGAGTTGGGGGCTGGATTTGGGGTGGCAATATTTGGTTTGATGTTATCGCGGGCTTATACCGCGTCTATTGAGTTACCGGCAGATTTACCCGCTGATCTGGTTACACAGGCCAGTGCTTCTATCAGTGAAACCATTCAGGTGGTCAATAGCCTTGGTGGAGACGAGCGTCTACTGAGCAGCGCCAAACTGGCCTTTTCTGCCTCACATAGTCTGGTATTAGGTACTGCCAGCGTACTGTTAATTCTGCTGGCGGTAGTCGTTTGGTTTACCCTGCCAGAGAGGAAAATACGGCAATTGGGCAAACAGCGTGCCACACCTCACTGATTAGGGTGTGGTTAACACTTCATTAATTAAACAGTCATTACTCTTACTTAACTGTGTGATATACCTATTTAGGGTTTGAAACATTAGAGTTTGGAAGAGGTAAGATCTGAGCAATGACTGAGCAAACGTCCCCCGCACAACTTGATCTTGATAGCGCGGCTCAGCCCCCCAGAGTTTATATTCGGGGGGACTGGGTGTTGGCGCATTACTGCGTTTTGGAGCCGCGCGTTGCGCAATTGCGCGCTAATATGCCCAGTGGGGGGGTATTTGATCTCAACCAACTGGGGGCGTTAGATACCGCCGGTGCAACGTTGTTAGCTCTGCTTCTGGGTGAGGATCGTGTGGCAAATTTACGCGAACTTGCGCCTAAATTGCCAGAAGAACGGAGGATATTACTTGAAACGGTAAGCCATGTATTGCCTGACTTAACCCCTGAGTTGTCTGAAAAACCCGCACGGTTTTGGCTTGAGATGCTGGCTAATACCGGCCGTTCGGTAGATAACTTATGGCAAGATATTAAGTCACTATTGGGCTTTATTGGTCTGGCGCTGGAAACCTTGCTGGGAACACTTTTTCGCCCCTCCCGCTGGCGCATTACCTCATTAATTGCCAATATTCAACAGATTGGCCTCAATGCTGTGCCGATCATTATGTTGCTCACCTTTTTGGTGGGGGCAGTTATCGCCTTTCTCGGTGCAACCGTACTCACTACTTTCGGCGCGGGCATTTTTACCGTCGATTTGGTGGTATTTTCTTTTCTACGTGAATTTGCGGTACTGCTTACCGCGATCCTGATGGCCGGGCGAACAGCCAGTGCTTTTACCGCTGAAATTGGCTTGATGAAAGCCAATGAAGAGATTGATGCTATCCAAACACTGGGCTTGAATCCGGTCGAACTGTTGGTGCTACCGCGCGTCTTGGCACTATTGATCTCTCTGCCGATGCTAACCTTTATTGGCATGGTTTGCGGTATTTTCGGTGGCATGGTGGTGTGTGCCTTAACACTGGATATCTCTCCCACTATGTTTTTGTCGATTATGCAAAACAGTAATGGGTTGCAGCATTTTCTGGTGGGAATAAGTAAAGCCCCTATTTTTGCTTTCCTGATTGCTATTATTGGCTGTCTGGAGGGGTTCAAAGTAACCGGTAGTGCTGAATCAGTCGGGGTTCATACCACCACCAGTGTGGTGCATTCGATCTTTGTGGTGATTTTGCTTGATGCCGTGGCAGCGCTATTTTTCATGGAAATGGGGTGGTGAGCCAAATGACGCAAGATGCAATCATTCAAATTCGCGATCTGGTTAACTGCTTTGGCGTACAGTGCGTGCATCAAGGGTTGAATCTTGATGTTAAGCGCGGCGAAGTTCTTGGCGTGGTTGGTGGCTCGGGTACCGGTAAATCTGTTCTGTTACGCAGTATTGTTGGGCTACGTCGTCCGACTGACGGGAAAATTCATGTTTTTGGCAAGGATTTAATGGCACTGTCAGGTCAATCCCGCTCCATGGTCGAGCGCCGATTCGGCGTATTATTTCAACGAGGCGCACTGTTCAGTTCTCTAACCGTGACCGAGAACGTGGCATTACCATTAATAGAAAACGCCGGATTACCCCGGGCTGAGGCTGAGCGATTGGCTCAGGTTAAACTGGCACTGGCTGGGCTACCGCCGGGCACTGGCAGTAAGTATCCGGCATCTCTGTCGGGTGGTATGGTCAAGCGTGTTGCGCTAGCCCGTGCCTTAGCGCTGGACCCGGATATTCTGTTTCTTGATGAACCGACTGCGGGTCTTGATCCCATTGGTGCGGCGGCGTTTGATAGTTTGATCCGCACCCTGCGGGATGCCCTCAATCTAACGGTATTCTTGGTGACCCATGATCTGGATACGCTGTATACACTGTGTGATCGTGTAGCGGTGCTTTCGCAGAAAAAAGTGCTGGTGGTTGATACTCTGGATAAAGTTGCAGCGACTGATGATGGCTGGATTCAGGCGTATTTTCATGGCCCGCGTGGCCGGGCTGCTTATCAAGCAGCGGCAATTAACAGTGGAGAGAGGTTGTAATATGGAAACCCGTGCTCATCATGTCGTTATTGGGTTATTCACTCTTATTGTGGTGAGTGCCGCGCTGCTGTTTTGCCTATGGCTGACAAATTCCGGTTCTGATCGCCAGTTCAGATTGTACGATATCGTTTTCAATGAGCCTGTGAGTGGCCTGTCACAGGGTAGCACCGTTCAGTACAGCGGGATTCGAGTCGGTGAGGTGACGCAATTACGCCTGGACCGAGACAATCCGAGTAAGGTTTGGGCACGTATCCGCGTTTCTGCATCTACTCCGATACGCGAAGATACCCAAGCTCGTCTCACCGTCGCGGGTATTACCGGCACCTCAAATATTCAATTCAGCAGTGGCAGCCAGACCAGCCCGTTGCTGGAGGGCAAAGATGACGAGGTTCCTATTATTATTGCTACCCCTTCGCCGATGAGCCAGTTACTGGCTAACGGTGAGAATTTCATGACCAATGCGAATGAAGTGTTGGTGCGCTTGAACCAGTTGCTGGCACCGGATAACCAGCAGCGCCTGGTAACGACACTGGATAATCTCGCGCTAGTCACCCAAACCGTGGCTGATCAACGTGGTGATCTCCGTACCTTGTTGCAGCAGTTGGCGCAGGCCAGTAAACAGGCTAATGAGACACTGACTCAAACTAATCGCCTGCTGCGTAATGCTAACGGCTTAATGGATGGGCAGGGGAAACAACTGGTCAGTGATGCCGCCAAGACCATGGCATCGTTGCAAAATACCAGTGCCATCCTCGATAAATTAGTGAGTGAAAATAAAACCTCACTCAATAACGGGATGCGGGGGATGAATGAGCTGGGGCCGGCAGTAGATGAGCTGCGCAGAACATTAGCGACATTACGTGCCGCCGTTTCTCGTTTGGAAGAAAACCCAGCGGCCTTGTTGCGCGGCCGTGAAAGAACACAGGAGTTTACGCCTTAATGCTCTCTTTTAATCTAATGCGCTATGCAGGCCGCCGCGTGTGGCTATTGATGATATCCGGGGGGGCGATACTGCTCTCTGCCTGCACCATTTTACCCTCGGCCCCCGTATCACAAGTTTATCTTCTGCCGGTGCCACCAGCAGTGAGTGCGCCACACGCGCAGACAGTAAACTGGTCATTACGGGTTTCACAACCGGCGACGAACCAGTTTCTTAATAGCTCACGCATAGCGGTGCAGCCTCAAGGCCAGGAGATTGCGGTTTATAAAAACTCCCGTTGGAGTGATTCAGCGCCGATTTTGGTGCGCAATCGTCTTATTCAGGCGTTCCGTAGCGATGGACGGATCCGTGCAGTCAGTAGCGACGATGATAGCTTGCAGGCTGATGTGGAGTTGAGTGGTGATTTGTCAGCGTTCCAAGGGGTATACCATGTTGGTAGCAGCGAAGTGCTGATCCGCTTTGATGCTCGGCTGGTAAGAATTTCAGACCGTAGGATTATTGCAACTCGCCAGTTTGAAATTCGCCAACCGATAAAAGGTAACGAGATGAACGAGGTGGTTCAGGCCTTTGGCCTGGCCAGTGACCAGTTAGCCACTCAAGTGCTCAACTGGACGATGCAGCAGTCCCCTGCGCAGGGTTGATATCTAAACCAGCACCGGCTGATTTTATCTGAGGCGAGTTGGCAGTAGCTAACTCGCCTTTTTTATCGTCTAGTTTAATGATTCAAGGCGAATAATTGCGTCCAAGGGGAAAATATTCTCTTTATTGTTTTGTGATTAGTATCTCATTGAGTGGGTGGTAAATGGTGTTTGAGTTATCTATTGCATTGTTTTTAATGGTTTTTTATTTAAATTGTTCTGTGTTTATCTTTTTTGTTAAAGAGAAAAATATTCTCCAGGTATTAAAAACAACAAGAAAATAGGAAAAGTATTTCTCCCCGTAAAACCATAAGATAAAAATAATCCAAATCACTGATTAATTACTTCAAATGCAAAAAATAACACATCAACAATTACTCGATTGGTTGAAAAAGGAAGTGAAACTTTCATTAGGTTGTACTGAACCTATTGCTATTGCGTATGCTGCCGCAGTGGCTGCTAAATATCTCAACGCACCGATATTAAAAATAACGGGGAATATATCGGAGAATCTGTATAAAAATGCGATGGGCGTCACTATTCCGGGAACAAGCTATTGCGGAGTCACTCTTGCAGCGGCAATAGGGGCTATTGGTGGTAACGCGGATGCCGATTTAGAGGTATTAAAAGGTATTACTGCGACACAAATTACCGAAGCCTATATATTCAATCAATCAGGTAACGTGTGTCTAAACGCAGTAGATGCTACGGACTTTATTTTTATCGATATTACGCTATATAGTCTTAGTGATCAGTGCCGGGTTGTGATTCAAGGCAGCCATACTAATGTCACTGAAGTTTATATTAATAATATAAAGCAAATATTAGTCCGAGACTTAATTACCACCAATGACAGTGGTGTACTACCCGAATTTTCCCTTAACGATGCATTTAAATTTGTAACCGATGTCGCCGCTAAAGACATCATGTTTATGCTGAAAAGTGCTGAGATTAATACCGCGCTTTCTGACGAGGGGCAAAGGAAGAACTATGGTTTGAACGTGAGTGGCGCGTTGTCGCAAGCCAGAAAAAATGGCTTTATTAGCACTGACTTACTGAGTCAAATGTTGATCAACACCACTGCGGCATCAGATGCCCGTATGGGCGGCGCACCCTTACCCGCGATGTCAAATTATGGCTCTGGTAATCAGGGGATTACCGTGACAATGCCGGTAGTGACACTTGCCCGACATCTTAATACCAATGATGAAACACTGGCCCGGGCATTAGCGTTGGCCCATCTAGCCGCAATCTCAATTCATATGCGTTATACCCGATTGTCTGCATTGTGTGCGGCGTCAACGGCAGCAATGGGGGCGGCGGCAGGTATGAGTTGGTTATTGACCCAAGATTTTCAAACTATCTCCTACGCGGTCAGTAATATGATCAGTGATATTAGTGGCATTATTTGCGATGGTGCATCAAATAGTTGTGCCATGAAAGTGTCTACCGCTACCGCCTGTGCATTTAAGTCGGTGTTGATGGCGCAACAAAATAGTGTTGCAGGGGAGCGCGATGGCATTGTTTCCTGCGATGTTGAAGGTTCTATCAATAATTTATGTAAATTAGTGTTATCGCCAATGAGGCAAACAGATAAAGAAATTATCAGTATAATGACACGTAAATAAATATTACGGTTTAACCGCGTGGCCTAACATCATTATTAATAATGATCGGCGGGCTATCGTTAAAATTTAAAGGGACAAATAATGAGCAAGTCAAAATCGATCGCGACTCTGGTTATCCATGCCGGAGATCAAGTTGACCGAGGCAATAATGCTATTTTTCCACCGATTACTACCGCCAGTTCCTTCATTCAGCCAAATTTAGGCGAAGAAGGGGAGTTTTGTTATTCCCGTTGCAGTAACCCGACAAGATATGCATATGAAACCGCCTTGGCTGAGTTGGAAGGTGGTATCTATGCTACGGCAACCGCTTCCGGTATGGCAGCAACTGCACTTATATTGGAGTTGCTACCTAAGGATTCCCATGTATTAGTAATGAAAGGGGTCTATGGCGGTACTTATCGGTTGTTTGAACGTCTGCGTAAACAAACTTCAGGTACGACATTCAGTTATGTCGATCTTAATGATTTGGCGTCAGTAGAGCACCATATTCAAGAGAATACAGGTTTAATCTGGATCGAAACGCCCACTAACCCACTGTTGGAATTAGTTGATATTGAAGCAGTATGCCAGGTTGCCAAAAGCAGGGGCATAATGAGCTGCGTAGATAATACCTTTGCCAGTGCCTGGAACCAAAGGCCACTCACCTTAGGTGCTGATATCGTTATGCTCTCTACCAGTAAATATATTGGTGGGCATTCAGATTTAATTGGCGGTGCAGTTATTACCAATGTACAGGATATTGCAGATCAATTGGATTTCTGTAAAACCACCGTTGGGGCTATTGCCTCGCCGTTTGATGCCTATTTGGCATTACGCGGTATGAAAACACTCGATGTCCGTATGGAACGTCAATGCAGTAACGCTTTAAAAATTGCTCAGTTTTTAGAGCAACATCCTAAGGTGCTGGATGCGCATTACCCAGGTCTGGAATCTCATCCTCAATATCAATTATGTAAAAAACAGATGCGTTCTGGCGGAGCGGTAGTCAGTATCCGGTTAAAAGGCGATATAACAGCGGTGAAAACCTTTATTGCCAAATTAAGTTATTTTGTTTTAGCCGAATCACTGGGGGGCGTTGAAAGTATGGTTAACCATTCTGCTTCAATGTCGCATGGCTCAATGTCTCAAGAAGAGAGGGAAAATATAGGCATATACGATACAACACTACGGCTCTCAATCGGTATCGAAGATATTAATGATTTAATAGCAGACGCAGAGCAAGCCCTTTCCTTTATACAATAATTAATAGGGTAGTCATATGCATGATTATGGCGTGTGGACAATTATAACTCCACTGGTAACTATTTGTTTGGCAATTTTTACTCGGCAGGTAATATTATCGTTATTAATGGGGATAGTTGTTGGATTTACGGTTATTAATGATCACAATCTACTTCAGGGGGTCAGTGGCACTTTAAATGGAATTATTGATACGTTCTCTTCTCCTGGGAATACTCGTACCGTTATTTTTATGGTGATGATTGGCGGGATCATGCGCTTAATTGTCGTGACCGGGGGCGTCCGAAGTTTAGTTCGCGCCTTAACAGAAAAAACCCAGTTTGTTACCAATAAAAAAGCAGTGCAGTTGTTGGCGATGGTGATTACGTCAATTATTTTTATTGAAAGTTCGATCAACCAGCTTATTGCCGGCGCATCGACCAAAGATCTGGCAAAAAGATACGGTCTATCACCAGAGAAAATGTCTTATATTGTCCAAACCTCGTGCGTATCAGTCTGTTCTTCAGCAATGATTAATGGTTGGGGGGCGGCAATGATGGGGGTTATCGGTGTCCAGATCGCCAAAGGGTACATCGATGGACAGCCTTTTGAGATTCTGGCCAGATCGATGGTATGGAATCTGATGGCATGGTTCTCGTTGGCGTCAGTGCTGTTCTATATTTTCTCTGGGGCATCTTGGGGGCCGATGAGAAAAGCTGAGGTGAATTTCACCAGCAAGCAGGATCTGCACGTTGAGAAAGAACCCGATGAAGTCATTGATCATCCGGCGTGTAATTCATTGCTTAACTTCCTCATCCCTATCTTATCGACAGTTATTGCGGTTCCGGTTGCCCTTTATGTTACAGGGGACGGTGATTTCACTAAAGGCAGCGGCTCTATGTCGGTATATAGCGCCGTGATGTTTGGGACAACAGTTTCTTTTGTTTGGTTCTGTGGGCGGCGGATCCTGAATATAGAATCCTTCTTTAAAGAGTTGTATATCGGTTACGCCAGCATGGTGAAAATCAGCTCAATTATGGTATTGGCATTTTTGATGGGGAATGTCTCTGCTGATCTGAATACCGGGCAATATATTGCCACTATAACGTCCGGTGTTATTTCTCCTGGATTCTCAATTGGCTTTATTTTTATTATCAGTGCCATTATGTCACTAGCAACGGGGACGTCATGGGGCACATTTGCCATTATGATCCCCATTGGTGTTCAGCTTGGGGTCTCTCTGGGGATGCCAGTGGAATATATGATTGGTGCGGCCATTGCGGGTTCTATTTTTGGCGACATGACATCCCCTATCTCTGGTGATGCTATCGTGGCCTCTATGGCAACGGATTGCGACCATATTGAGCATATTCGAACACAAATGCCTTATGCTATCGCCACAGCAAGTATTGTTTTGGCAATCTATCTCTATCTCGGGTTTACGGTATAACCTGATGGCTTTCTACCTATCTGTTAGATAGAAGGTTCTACGGATACCCCTACAAATAATGCCATTATAAATATTTATAATGGCATTATTTTCTGCTTTAAATTCCAGCTATTTTTTCGCTGGGAATGCTTGTTTAACCAATCCACTGTTTTTATTTCTCCAGTACTTATCTGCTTGTTTACTCTGCTTATGTCAGGTTAAGTAAAGTCCAACAATTAATCTGACCGAGTAATTATCGACTCCTACAAAATAACTGACAGCGTTTGGAAAGATATATCTTATATAAAATAAGTGTTGATTTTATGTTTCAAAGTGTTTGACTATTGTCATGTGAATTAAGCATTCTGTAAATTAAGCAAAAGGGAATAATCATGCTTTGGGAAAATACCAAGGAGCAGTTCGGGCGTATAACTATTGGTATCCACTGGTTAGTGGCATTTACAGTATATGCATTGTTTGCTCTGGGTTTATGGATGGTAACCTTAGGCTACTACGATGGTTGGTATCATCAGGCACCTGAAATACATAAAAGCATCGGATGCATACTGTTTGCAGTGATGTTATTTCGGGTGATTTGGCGCTTTATTTCGCCGCCACCAAAACCATTATCGAGTTATAGCCGTTTCACTCGGCTCAGTGCGATATTGGTACATTTGATATTATATCTAGTGTTATTTTGTATTATGTTCAGCGGTTATTTAATCTCAACGGCCGATGGGCAACCTATCAATGTATTTGGTTGGTTCACTGTCCCTGCAACACTGACTAACCTACCTGATCAGGCAGATACTGCCGGAACTGTGCACCTCTATTTGGCTTGGGCAGTCGTCGTGCTTTCACTCTTGCATGGACTGGCCGCAATTAAACACCATTTCATTGATGGTGATGTAACCCTTAAGCGGATGCTGGGACGTAGCACCGATTAACCAACTGTATTATGGAGAATTAAATATGTTTAATAAGACCCTGTTGGGCCTGGCTGTAGGGGCACTGATGTTTACTGCAGGCAGTGCTGTAGCCGCCGAATATAAAATCGATAAAGAAGGGCAACATGCCTTTATCGAATTCAGAATTAAACATTTAGGATATAGCTGGTTATACGGCAGTTTTAATGATTTTGACGGTTCTTTCACTTTTGATGAGAAAAATCCGGCCGCTGATAAAGTCAATGTGGTGATCAATACCAATAGTGTTGATACCAACCATGCCGAGCGTGATAAACATCTGCGTAGTAAAGAGTTCCTGAATGTCAGTAAATACCCACAGGCGACGTTTGAGTCGACCGACGTTAAGAAAAATGCAGAGGGTTATTCCGTCGTGGGTAATCTGACATTAAACGGTGTCACTAAGCCGGTGACACTGGAAAGCAAGTTGACGGGGCAAGGTAATGATCCTTGGGGCGGTTATCGTGCTGGTTTTGAAGCCAATGGCACGATCAAACTGAAAGATTTTAATATCACCACTGACTTGGGTCCGGCTTCACAAGAAGTCGAGCTGATTTTGTCAGTCGAAGGTGTTCGCGCTAAATAGTTTGGGTGACACGAATACCGCAGTTGCTTGACCTAAAGGAGCCTTGTGCTCCTTTTCTTTGGTCGGTACCCAGCGTGGGTGCTTGAGTTAAAAGTTAAACTAATTAATCGGATATCCTTCCAATAGCTATACTTAAAAAATCGGACCATAGCGTGCAACCATCATTAAAAGATTAATTTGACTCACTAATCGTATTTAATTGTTCGTGGGGTATATATGGCCAATGTTCCCAAAAAAACGCGCACTATCAAACCACCCTCTTATTTAGATGCCATTACGCCGATGCTGTCGTTGGTGATACTCGTCGGTGCATCTGTCGCGCTGTTTGGGCTTCAGGCCGTCAATGGCCCCTTACAGGTTGCCCTTATCCTTTGCACCATGATTACTTCGGTAATCATCATGAAAAATGGTCATTCGTGGGAGGATATTGCCCAGTCGACGCGTAAGGGGATATCGACGGTGGTCGGTGCGATATTTATCCTGCTTGCTGTTGGTGCATTAATTGGTACCTGGAACATGTCGGGGACAATCCCGACCTTGGTTTATTACGGCATTATTCTGATTACCCCGAATTGGTTTTTCCCCATTACTTTTCTTGTTTGCGTCGGGGTTTCTATGAGCATTGGCAGTTCATGGACAACCGCGGGGACTATTGGCGTCGGGTTAGTCGGGCTGTCAAATATGATTGGTGTCTCACCAGAGATAACCGCAGGTGCGGTGATTTCGGGTGCCTATGTGGGGGACAAAATCTCGCCATTATCAGAAAGTACTGTGTTGGCCGCACAGTTGAATGGTGTTGAGCTGTATCGCCATATACAGGCACAACTTTGGACCACTATTCCTGCCGCATTGATTGCTTTGGTGGCCTTCATCATATTAGGTATCAATCAACAAGCCAGCTTTGATGCCACAATTACGCACGCCGAATTAGCCCGATTTGATGAGTTATTCAACATTACACCTTGGAATTTACTGCCACTGATATTCTTGCTTGGATTATCCGTCGGTAAAGTCCCGGCACCTTTGGCCATTATTAGCGCTGCGTTGCTTGCTGGTGTGATGGCGGCATTTATTCAGCCGCAGGCCATTGCGCGCTTTATTGCTGAGCCTGATACCGCGTTACCCATTGCCGCTGTGAAGGGCGTCTGGCTGGCGATGGCTAATGGTTTTCAGGAGAACTCTGGTATTCCACAGATGGATGCATTGTTGTCGCGCGGGGGAATGGACAGCATGCTGTTAACTATTTGGTTAATCATCGGTGCGGTGACGTTCGGTATTATGGTGGATGACTTTGGGCTGCTTAATAAGCTGGTAACCCCTATTTTGTTGCGAGCCAAAACCGTTGGGCAACTTTTTGCTTCTGCGGTTGCTACGGCCATTGGGCTGAATATCGTCGCGGGTGATCAATATATTGCTTTATTGCTACCCACACGGTTATTCCACGGTGAATTTGCCAAACGCGGGTTAGCGCCAGAGAATCTTTCTCGCTTGGTGGGGGATGCCGGTATCGTCACGTCTCCGTTGATTCCCTGGAATTCTTGCGGCGCCTATATGGCGGCTGTATTAGGCGTATCCACCATGGGCTACCTGCCATTTGCGGTATTTAATATTGCTGCGCCGATAGTCACGTTAATACTGGGTGTTACCGGCTATAAGGTTCGCCGAATTGTGGTTGAGAGAGCTTCATCTGTGCCACCAATACCCAGTGATCGCCGGGGCGATGGGCTATAAACACAAGCTAGCCCTTGCTATACCCAATACGCGCCCAGTGAACTGGGCGCTTTATTGATGGTTGAGCGCTGATTGGCCTAAATAGGGCCCGTCACCGACTGAGTCCCTGACAATCAGTTCGGACTGAAATATATTTTCAGTTGATAAATACCCCCCGTCTAACATTGAAATTAGCCGGTTAATGACATCATTTATCATACCGCTGACCGGGTCTTTAATACTGGATAACGATGGGCTTAAAAAAGGCGCAATGGGAATATTGTCGAACCCAATAAGAGATACGGCTTCAGGTATGTTGATCCCCATCTCATTTAATCTTTTCATGGCACCAATGGCCATATCATCATTGCTGGCGATAATGGCACTAAATGGTTGTTGGCTGGCTAATAACGATTCGACTGCAGTTGCACCACTGAGCGGGGTCCATTTCCCTTGAATAATCAGGCTATCCCGCAGCGGAAGCGAACATGCTCTTAATGCTTCTTTGTATCCAGAAAGGCGCTCAATCGCTGTCGGTGAATCCAGTGAGCCGGTGATAAATGCAATATCCTGATGGCCTCGTTCAATAAGATATTTTGTTGCATTATAACTGGACCCTTTATGATCGCAGAAAATACAGTGGCTGTGGTTTTTTCTTAATTTTCTGTTGACCACCATAATAGGCTGCTTATATTTATCAATAATAACATCCATATCATCCACAGTTAAAAACCGGGGGTAAATTATTATTGCATCGCAACGTAAATCGAGCAGGAATTGGATTGCTTCTTGTTCTTCTTCCGCGCTGTGTTTCCCGTCAACCAGCACCAATTGACGGCCATTATTCTCTAATTTTTTTGCCGCTTGAGACAGTATTTCATTAAAGTAGTTACCATTATAAAGAGTATTGGTCACCACTAAACCAATGCATTGTGATTTATTGGTCGCCAGATTTCTGGCCAGTAAGTTTGGCCGATATCCGCTCTCTTCAATCGCTTTATATACCTGCGCTTTAGTCACTTCACTGACATAGCCTTTGCCTGACAGAACACGCGAAACAGTGGCTTTCGAGACACCTGCTTTTTTTGCCACTTCTTGCATTGTAGACATAGGTCTTTCCTACCCGTTGAAAATTATTGTCATTCTATACCTTTCATCCTTGAAACTGCACGGCTGTTAGCAATATTCACTGACCCTCTGAGCGGGTATACAGGCTGTTCCCATTGGGTTCTGGTCAATGGGCCATAGACTGGTGGCTGACTGCAATACTCAGTTCTTTAGGCCTACAGCTACTGTCTTACACAATCGTCCCGGATTAATGCCGATCTTTATCACATAATGAAAATTTAATGCCGACATCTATTGAATTGTAATTGGTAATTTAAGATTCTCGTGTGGAACCGGTTACCTAATTGCCTGATAATAACTAAAAGCAAGGGTATACCGGCAGGTGATATTTAAATAACTATATGAATATAATAGCTAATTACCACTTATACCGGTGAGGGCAGTCCCCTTAGACCGCAAATGGTTTGCTTAGCTCGGCGTGCGTCATTACGGGGAGTTGCTACTCATGTCAAAGAATTATGCCGCAGTATCCGCATCGATAGTCGATGCCATTGGTGGGGTGAATAACATCGCAGCAGTGACCCACTGTATGACGCGTTTACGCTTTGTGCTTAACGATGATAGTGCGGTTGATCTGGCGAAGTTGAAGTCCATCACCGGTGTGCTGGGTGTGGTGCGCAATGAAAACCAGTGTCAGGTCATTATTGGTAATAACGTTTCATATGCATATGCTGAAGTGCTAAAACTGCTGCCAGAAGGGCTGGTAGCTGAAAATACACTGCCGCAAAAAAATAAAATAACCTTGAAACGTATTGGCGCAGGGATACTTGATGCGCTGATTGGCACCATGTCACCTCTGATACCGGCCATTATCGGTGGGTCGATGGTAAAACTGTTAGCCATGATTCTGGATATGACCGGTGTTTTTGGCAAAGGCTCATCGACACTGATTATTCTCAATGTCATTGGTGATGGGGCGTTCTTCTTCCTTCCGGTTATGGTTGCGGCTTCTGCTGCACTCAAATTTAAAACCAATATGTCGCTGGCTATCGCCATTGCCGGGGTGTTGGTTCATCCAGCCTTTATTGATTTAATGGCGAAAGCTGCACAAGGCCAACAAGTTGAGTTTATGGGCGTTTCGGTCACGGCAGTGAAGTATACCTATACCGTTATTCCGGCATTATGTATGACCTGGCTGCTGTCTTATATTGAAAGATGGGTGGATCGCATTACACCCGCGGTGACCAAAAACTTCCTTAAGCCGATGCTAATCGTGCTGATTTCCGCGCCTATTGCCATCATGTTTATTGGCCCTCTGGGGATCTGGATCGGCAGCGGTATTTCTTCGTTAGTGTACACGGTTCATGACTATCTGGGCTGGCTCTCGGTGGCGATTATGGGGGCACTTTGGCCATTATTAGTTATGACCGGCATGCACCGTGTCTTTACTCCAACCATTATTCAGACCATTGCGGAGACGGGCAAAGAAGGCATGGTTATGCCATCAGAGATTGGCGCTAATCTTTCACTAGGCGGCTCTTCGCTGGCTGTCGCTTGGCGAACCAAAAACCCAGAATTGCGCCAAACGGCACTGGCTGCAGCCGCATCAGCGATTGTCGCGGGTATTTCTGAACCGGCACTTTATGGGGTGGCATTGCGTCTTAAACGCCCGCTGATCGCCAGTCTTATCAGTGGTTTTATCTGTGGTGCGGTCGCTGGAATCGGTGGGCTGGCAAGCCATTCGATGGCATCTCCTGGATTATTTACCAGTGTCCAGTTCTTCGACCCGGCCAATCCAATGAGTATTGTATGGGTGTTTGGTGTGATGATTCTGGCCATCGTGATTTCGTTTATTACCACGCTGTTGCTGGGCTTTGAAGATATTCCGGTTGAAAATAGCGAAAGCGATACCGCCCATTCTGCTGTTGCGCCGAGTGCAGTAAAAATTAACTAAATACGAGGTATGTAATGCCAGCATCAACATTTCCCGACGGTTTCTTATGGGGCGGCGCATTAGCCGCAAACCAGGCCGAAGGTGCTTGCTTTGAAGGTGGAAAAGGGCTGACGACGGTTGATATGATCCCTCATGGACCACACCGTTTGGCAGTGAAGTTGGGGCAGGAGAAGCGTTTTACCTTAAGAGATGATGAGTTTTATCCCAGTCATCAGGCGATCGATTTCTATCATCGTTATAAAGATGATATCGCATTAATGGCCGAAATGGGGTTCACCGTATTTCGTACCTCAATCGCATGGAGCCGAATTTACCCTAACGGTGATGAGCTAACCCCAAATGCGGAGGGCATCGCATTTTATCGCGACCTTTTTGCCGAGTGTAAAAAGTACAATATTGAGCCACTAGTGACGCTGTGCCACTTTGATGTTCCCATGCATCTGGTCACAAAATATGGCTCGTGGCGTAACCGGAAAATGGTTGATTTCTTTGCCCGTTATGCGCGCACATGTTTTACGGCGTTTGATGGATTAGTTAAATACTGGCTCACGTTTAACGAGATTAATATCCTGTTGCATAGTCCGTTCTCTGGCGCTGGGTTGGTGTTTGAGCAACAGGAAAATCAGGAGCAAGTAAAGTATCAGGCGGCTCATCATGAGTTGCTTGCCAGCGCCTTGGCGACAAAAATTGCCCATGAGGTCAATCCTGCTAATCAGGTGGGTTGCATGTTGGCGGGGGGGAACTTCTATCCGCGCACTTGCAAACCCGAGGATGTGTGGGCCGCGCTGGAGAAAGACCGTGAAAATCTGTTTTTTATTGATGTACAGGCCCGAGGTGCTTATCCGGCTTATACCAAACGGCTTTTCAGGGAGAAAGGGATTTCAATTGTGACTGAAACGGGTGACGACGAGATACTCAAACACACAGTGGATTTTGTCTCCTTTAGTTATTATGCCTCCCGCTGTGCGTCGGCAGATATGAACGACCATAATAGCAGTGCGGCGAATATCGTAAAATCGCTGAAAAATCCTCACATTAAGGCCAGTGAATGGGGTTGGGGTATTGATCCTTTAGGTTTGCGCATCACCATGAACATGATGTACGACCGCTATCAGAAACCGCTATTTTTGGTTGAGAATGGGCTGGGTGCCAAGGATGAAATCAACCCGCAAGGCGAGATTGACGATGATTATCGCATCAGTTATTTGCGCGAGCATATCAACGCGATGGGGGAGGCCATTGCTGATGGCATTCCGGTAATGGGCTATACCTCATGGGGTTGTATTGATCTGGTTTCTGCTTCTACCGGTGAAATGAGCAAGCGCTATGGTTTTGTTTATGTTGACCGTGATGATCAGGGCAACGGGTCTTTAGCCCGTAAGAGAAAGAAATCCTTTTATTGGTACAAAAAAGTTATTGCCAGTAACGGTGCCGATTTGGATTAAGTCATCTACCGGGATATCGTCTATAGCCGATATCCCCAGTGGATAAATATAGTCGGGAGCGGGTCCATTTTCTCCTTATGATGTATTACTCGGCGCTATCATTACGATCGTGCGGGCCTTTCTTCAGATGAATCATGAAATCGGTAAATGCGGTGCGCAGCGGTGCAAACAGCGGGTGTTTACGGTTTTCCAGCATTGTTTCTGAAAACAGTTTCAGCCCGAGGGCAAATGCTGCGGTTTTCTCTTTGCCGAAGTCTATATCTTCCCGCGCTTGTAACCGTTCGATGATGCCGAGGATCTCGTCGTGATTCTCGGCTTCGAACGTTAGCGGGGCTTTATCAATAGCGTCACCTTTGCGGTCGGTTAGCGGCTCAATGGTGATGCGATAACGATATCCCGGCATCAGCTTTTCTCCTGATCTTTTTCATCAGTTGTAACCGATGGGGGGGCTAATTCTTTTTCAATCACTTCTACTGCTGTCAGTAATGCGGCGTTAATGCGCGCCACCTGCTCTGGTGCGACATCAGAACGCATCATACTGCTGCGCAGAATATGGCGTAAGCGATGCATAGCATCAGAAATACCTTCTGCCAGATTCCCTTCTGGCCGTCGATTTACCTGCGCCAAGCGGGAGAAAATCACATCCACTATTTGTTGATTTTGTTGTAATTCCACTTTACCCGCATCAGTGATTTGGTAGCTTTTACGGCCATTACCGGTTGCCACTGGCGTGACAAAATCTTGCTCTTCTAGCAGCGTTAGCGTTGGGTAGATAACCCCAGGGCTTGGGACATAGAGCCCAGAAGACGCTTCTTCAATTGCTTTAATCAGCTCGTAGCCGTGGCTCGGCTTTTTATCAACCAGCGCCAAGAGTACGATGCGCAAATCTCCGTGTTCGAACAAACGGTGCATTTTATCACCACGACCACGCCTGCCACCCCTTACTGCCTCAGCGCCTTCAGCGGCCATATGATGACGGCCCCCGCGATGCATTCTTTTGCCACAACAGCGCTGCCCTTCATGGTGTTCACCACCTTGGTGATGACCACATTTTGAAAAACCAAACATAATGACTCTCCTTTAGATATATCTAAACAACTTAGATATATCTAATTTAGATCGATATATCTAAATCCGCAAGCCGAGAGTAAAAAATAGTGGATTTTCTGGGTGAAAATAGAGGGGGTTTTTACGTTATTTATTGATATTTATCATAAATATTTATTATGTGCCAACGAGAAATGGAGTGAGGAACAAGTCACATATAGTGAGGGGGATGGGTTGGCTGGTAATGTTTTAACAGGATTTTATGGACTTAGTGGGACGTGCTGAGAGGTGCTAATGGTGTCCCCTACAGAAATCGAACGTATAAATATTTTCATGATTTAAAAGAGAATTTTTATAGGTAGTCATAATTGTTCCAACATTAATACCAACAAAGAATTTTTATGTCGCTGTCATCGGTTAAGTCTTTGAAACTTGCATAAATCGAGTAAGTCTGGGAAGTTCAACACTAACAGATTATGGTCTATTGCTGGAGTGTGTTTCGATGAAAAATTGGTCCCCAGAGCATACAAAAGAAATCAAAGCTTGGCTCGACATAGATAACTACCGTAAGTTCGAAGAAATCACCTTAAACGGCCTGTATCATGAACTTTGGGCAAGATCGCATTTGTTTAAGCCATGGCCCACGGAGGAAGAGAAAAAAGGGCTGTGGAACTACATGACGAAAATTTTCAGTGGCAACCCCCATCTTTTCAATGACACACAACTCGACTACCCAACGACCAACGATAGCCTTTACAATCCTCCCCACATTTTTATAACTGATATCAGCAGGCTTGCTCAACTGAGTGTATCTGCTCTCAATGTGAATCTTTTCACTTGGGAAAGAGGAAACGATATATACAGTGTTAACGCTCCCCATCACGAAGCTTATGTATCAGCGCTAATGTCTCCTATATGTGAGAAAACTGTTCTGCTCGAAATCGATCTGGGTAGTGGAACAGACGATGAAATTACAGAGTCCATAAAAGCAGCACTGCCTCAATGGAGACGGATTAAAGGGGTTGAGGTTGATGAGGCTGGGGCGGTTCGTTTTGGCTATGGAACTATCAAAAAAATCATAAACTATCGTTTGCCAGCGATGTTGGACATATTGCTATGGGCGAAAAGGAAGGATGTTCGAGTATCAGATGATCGCCTTTCTCGTCTTCTATACACGGACGAAGACGATGAGGCTTCAATCCGGCTTCACTATCACATCAAAGATGCAGATCGACCACTTGCTATGAAAGCTGCAACAATGGACTTCGCCAAGCAGTTCAATTTTTTCATGAATCGAAATCCACATCTAAAAAACATGAGAGTTTCAGATGTGATGAAACTCTCTGATTCCAACTAATCGTAACTCCACGACACCTAGATCTACAGGGCTACTCATTGCCCTGTAGTTCGGAAGCTCGCTCCTTTCTTATTCCGACAGTTCGTATAGTCATTTCATTGAAACGAACAAGAAGAAATATGAAATGAACAACAAAAGCACTCGTCTAATACGTCTTCCTGAAGTCCTCTTGAGAACTGGTTACGGAAAAGCCTGGATCTATCGGCTCATCAGCGAAGGGCGTTTCCCAACTCAAATTAAAATCGGCTCACGGTCTATAGCTTTTATTGAAAGTGAAATTGATGATTGGATTCAAGCAACAATAGATGAAACAAGAAAAAACGCTGCTTAAAACTAATTCTATTAAAGGATAGAGAAAATGGAAATATTTACAAAAATGTAAAGTTTGAATGATAAATACAGGGTTAAACTTTACAAAATACTTAACGAAAACATTGAGTGTCTTATTCTAGTTAGGTTTGACACTCGTTTCTAAGTATTAGGTGTACATAATAGTTACTAGATCTACCAGATGATAAATTGTAATTTTTCAAATCGTTATATATTGATTTACATATAATTTTAAGAATATTCTCTTTAATTTTTTTTGTAAATTTAAAAACCGTCTATTACTAATATATTAGAACTATACTTTTTGTAAACTTTAGGAGGAATATATGTGTAGTATTTGCGTGGATTCATTTATGTTTGAAAATGGTGAAAGATATTGTCATGTTGTTGATAAAGAAACAGGGGAACCACTTTTTTATCCTAATCTGTATATAACAACACAAGTCAGGAATCGTTCTGAATCAATATCAACAATGAAAGTGATAGCAGGCAACATTTCATTGCTATATCGCTTTTTTTACAATAAGAACATTGAGATTGACGAAAGAATTCAGAAGATGATATTTCTGACTCCTAATGAAATCGATGACTTGATAGAGTATACATCGATCAATTTCAAGAAAGCAAAACCTAACAGTTTTAAAGATATTGCTGTTAAAATTCCAACTAGATATTTCAGGGTGACAACAATTGCTAACTATCTAGAATGGTTATGCAAAATTCATCTTTCTCTTTCAAGCCAGAAAGATAAGATTAAAGAGATACAGATTTTCATTAAAAACATCAAAAGAAAACAGCCAAGGAACAACAGTAAATATAATATGAATATTGAAAAAAGTTTAGATGAAAATCAACTTGATTCCTTATTTAACGTGCTTGCACCCGGTAGTAATTCAAACCCATTTTCAATGAATGTACAAAAAAGGAATAATCTGATATTTCTGTTGCTTCACTCATTTGGCATTAGAGTTGGTGAGCTTTTGAATTTAAGGATTAGCGATATCAATTTTTCAGAATCAACAATCTCTATAAGAAGAAGACCTAATGATAGATCAGATCCACGAGTATACCAGCCATTGGTTAAAACTTGTGAGAGAAAGCTGAGTGTTGATACAACACTAATGCTGGAAATTTCAGACTATATTTTAAATGATAGACGCAAAATTAAAAACGCGAAAAAGAACGATTTTCTTTTTGTTACTTACAAGGAAGGCCGAACCCAGGGACAACCTCTATCATTTTCCTCCTATCATAAAATAGTCAGCGTTGTTCGACAATCATCTTCACTTTTAGATGGATTGACAGGTCATAAACTTAGACATACTTGGAACTATGAGTTTTCGAAAGCAATAGATGAAATAGGGGGCATCTCAGATGAAAAGGAACAGCAAATCCGTTCTTACCTAATGGGATGGAGACCGGGTTCAGACACTTCATTAATCTATAATCGCAGGCATATTGTCGAAATTTCGAAAAAGACATCAATTGATCTTCAAAAGACACTATTTAAAGGAATGTGTAATGAATAATATTATGCAAAACAATAAAAAAATAGAATCTAATGAAGGTAAAACCATTATCGTCCAGAGGGTATTAGGTTTAGATGAGAACAGTAAAATAAGTATTAGCAATTTAATCGAGATTATGAATGTAAACTTGCTTAATGGATTCATAAATACATTGCAGCAATATGCTTGTAGTAATAGTCGTTCTTACGTAAAAACCATAATTAATCATATGGTGCATTTCATTAAGAACATACAGCCAGAAAGCATTAATGATAAGGCAGTAATGCAATATAAAAATATCCACCCTACAAATTTACGGGTTTTAAGACCATTTATTATTAAATGGTTCGAGTTTGGATATCCTGGAGTTGATGAAAATGCAGTTGAGTTATTGAAACACTTCGATCTTAAAATAAAGAAATTTGGGCAGGCAGTTTTGCAAGACGACCCGAATGAAGGACCACTAACTAAACATGAGCTTGATTCATTGATCAAAGCTATAACTAATGCGTATGGCAAAGGGGAATTATCATTATCAGATTATGCGATATCGTTATTAATTAGCATGACAGGAAGAAGGCCGCAGCAGTTAGTTCTGTTAAAATATAAAGATATTAAAAAAAAGAATATAAGTGGCGATTTAACTGAATTCTTAATTAGTATGCCAAGAGTTAAACAACGAGATGTACAACAACAATATCGGGATATTGCTATAATCCCGCACCTGGCTTCGATTATAGTTAAGCAAGCCAATGATTCAGTTGATCTTGTTGAGAAAGTTCTTGGCATGTCTCTTGATGATAAGGTTAAAGGAGAAATTCCTATATTTCTAAACAAGCAAAGCCTGTGCAAGTTAGAGAAAACAAAAAATATATTTGAGCTAACAAATAATGATGTATTAAATGCAAAGCCTTCAATAGCCCATGCTGCATTAACTAGAATAGTTAAATTTGAAAATTTAATTTCAAGCCGGACAGGTTTGTTACTAAAAATTAATCCAAGAAGACTTCGTCATACGATAGCGACACTGCTGGCTCAGGATGGTCATGATGCCAGCGTCATTGCCGAATTGCTTGACCACTCTTCGACTTCAAGTGTTGGGATTTATATTAAGAACTTAGCCGATAGTGCAGAAAGGATAGATAATGCTGTTACAAAGCAACTTTCATTTTTAGCAGATATTTTTATGTATGGGATGAAATCGAAAAAAGACCTGGCTTTTAAGTTTTTCTCGACAAAAATATGTCAATCGCAAAATTCAGATTACCCTTGTGAACAATGTGCTTTTTTTATCCCATTTGAAGATATTAAGGATAACAGTTAATGAATAATATCGTTTTGTTTAAATCTAAATATTCAATAAATGTGGAGGATAATTATAACAACTTCATAAAGTTTTGCCATTATAAATTGATTGGATTTACTCAAATTAAAGATTGGGATAACTGTGTGTGGAAAGGAGTTACGACATTTCGGAAGATCGGCGTGGGGTGCAAAAAATTCAGTTCTGCAGATGCAATGCATGACGAGTTTGCTAATTTTGCTAAAGCATACATTAAGTATCAACACTCACTAAAACCGCTAAAGAGCTATGGATCTGTGATGATGGCATTGAGGTGTCTTGAACAAGCACTTTTGCAGATTTGTAGTAATGGTTTCATTTATAATGTTACAACCATAATTTTTGATGAAGCAATGCAAATCGGAAGAAAACATTTCAAGGGTAATGTTTTGGCACAATGTGGAACACAGCTTGAAAGATTATCCAATTTCCTTTACGAACATAATCTTGTAAAAGCTGGCTATATAGCTTGGAAAAATTCGGTAAAACAAAAAGTTAAAAATAATTATATTCCAGTCATAGATGACTATCAAAGAAAAGATAAATTGCCCAATGAGTCTGCGTTATTAGCTATTGCAGATATCTTTTCAAAAGATGATGATGTAATGAGCCAAAGAGATATGTTTACAAGTTCAGTATTTGCGCTTCTCCTCTGTTGTCCAAGCCGAATTTCTGAGATTTTAGCTTTACCTGCTGATTGTGAAATTATCCAGCAAGATAGCAAGGGAATTGAAAGATATGCTTTGAGATTTTATTCAGTTAAGGGATATGGGCCTAATATAAAGTGGATTCCACAAGTTATGGTGCCAGTTGCAAAGAAAGCTGTCAGAAGGCTACGTCATCTCTCTCGAAATGCAAGGTCACTGGCTATATGGTGCGAAGATCACCCTGACGAGTTTTATCGACATGAACTGTGTCCATTGGTCGATGAAAAAGAGAAATTAACAGTTGAGCAGGTCTGCCATGCATTGGGATATCCTTTGCATGACAAAAAAGCATGTATATTGAAAGTTAAAAGGACGAGTCTTGATGGCAATAAGACCTTCCTTAATGCAAGTGATTACGCATACACATTGACTGAACTATGGAAAATGATTCGTTCAGGATTTAGCCAAAATTTCCCATGGTTTGATAAAGAAAAATCTATAAAATATAGTAATGCATTATGTTTACTTAATGATAATCAGCTTGTTTTGTCACGAATGACGAATATCTATTCTCTGTATAAACCTACTAAAGGATTCTTTTCCGTTGATATGCAATGGAAAGAAAGTCATGAGTATGGTTATAAAAATATCTTTGCTCGATATGGTTTCTTTGATGAGGAAGGAAAGCCACTACTCATTCGTTCACACCAGCCAAGACATCTTTTAAACACAATTGCTCATTACGGTGAAATGTCGGAATTAGATATCTCAAAATGGTCTGGTAGAGTCAATGTAAATCAGAACCGTGTTTATAACCATATTTCAGAAGAAGAGATGGTGGAAAAAGTTGGAACTATTGATTTCCATGTAAATTCTTATTGCCATAAGGAGCCGAACTCATCTGCAGGATTAGCTGTGAACTTAAATGATCTTCAGCATGGAGCAATACACTTAACAGAACGCGGTTATTGTATTCATGATTATGCAATTCTACCTTGTGAAAAAATAAATCAATATATTGAGTCATACAATCACTTAAAAGAACTAAAACCAACTGATAAGAATAGGCTTCTAATCATCAGAGATAGAATAATAGAGTTCAAGAGACTAACTCACGTAGCATTTGAAAATGGTGACTATGGTGCTGAAAAATGGATCAAGCATCATGAGTTGAATTTAAATAGAATAAACAATCTGTTAGGTAACTAAAATAGGAAAAATCTATGGCAAAACATTTGAGTAGTAGTGAGATAAAGGAGATAACATATATTATAAAAATGTGGAATGGGAAAATCACATGGGTTAATTTGTGTGAGTCAATACACAAAAAATTAAATAGAACCATAACTAGGCAATCACTTAATTCACATGAGGAGGTTGTCGAGGCGTATAGAGTTAAAAAGAACGTATTAAATTTGAAAGCATCTGATTTAAAGAAACCTGCAAATTTAGCTATTGCTGCACAGCAGATTTTGAACCTTAAAGCAGAGAATGACGCATTAAAAAGCCAAAATAAAAGGTATAAGGAACAGTTTACCCGTTGGCAGTATAATGCTTACAGGCATGGTGTTTCACCAGAGAACTTGAATCGACCATTTAATCAAAAGTAAATAATAATGATTGAGTTAGTATAATGATATTTTTATTATTTATTTTTAGATTGATAGGTTTTACCTATTGACAATTGCTCTAAAGCTGATAATTATTTAGTTAAGTCAGGAAGACAAACCTATTGCAAGGATGCAATTTATGGATAATAAAATAGATTCTCTAACAAGAGAAGAGCAGCTAATCATGCTCATCGATAAATATATCAATGACACGTATAACCCAGAAGATGAAATATATACATATAAGTTATATTTGATCTTTGTTGGATATCATCTGAAATATTTTCAACCCCATGCTATTTACAGTGATTCTGTTAGTAATATTGATAATGTTATGCAAATGTTTTGCAGCGTATTCAAATGTATGAAAAGTAACTTCATTAAAAAATTACGGAATAAAGATGTCATTTTTATCCAATTAAATGCACTTGTTGACTATATCGAAGGGAATCAAATCAGATTAGAGCAAGTCTACGTTGAATTGAAAGCTCAGTATGAGAAGCGTGAGATAAGCAAGGGGGTTATAAATAAGGGAAGTTCGAGGAAGAGAGTAAGGTTGTGATACGTCTATCAAAAAAAAGCTCCCAGAAGGGAGCTTTTGTAAGGTAATTAATCATTAATTGCCGATCACTTTCCAGCCATCGTCAGTTTTGAGTAATCTAACTGGTGTAGTTCTGTTTTCATTATTAATACTTATTTCAGCATTGCATTTGTAACTTTTATCAGATTCTTTTGCACAATCAATTTTCTTAACAGAGTTTAGCGTTCTAAGCATTGCTTCCGGAGCATTTGGGTTAATGGCTCGAACTGCAGAATTCCCACTCTCTATAGACTTGTTTAATGCATTTGAAATATCATTTTCTGAGGGCTCGCTATCGCACCCTGCAAGCAGGAAAGAAGAAATTATGACTGCTGCAACAAAAGTATATTTTTTCATTTTATTTTCCACATAGATATTTTTTAACCACGTTTAAACTTATCTCGATGAATCTTCGATGTTTACCAATCTGAAGTAAAAACGTTTGTACCGATCGATGGCTTACTTGTGATAGATATAACCTATCAACGATAAATTATCGATCTGTTAAACCGATCAATCAATCTCGTGAAATCAATGGATTAATCCCTACTTTCGATGTGGTTGCTTTCAGGCCGATGAAATTGGTTGTTATCTTTGTTGTTTAAGATTTGCAGTAAACTGAGAACGAACAGGAGGGGGAAAGCGGTGAACAGTGAAGATGTTCTTAAAGTTTCTGACTGGATACAATAAAGAGAAACCTATTTTTTTCAATAAGTTAATCAATAAGAGCCATGAGTTAAAACGAGTAACGTTTGCAGATTTACTTCTTTGAGAATTTTGTAAATCGAAAACGGCCTTGATTATGCGTTTGCGTTTATCCTCCTTAACATCAATTTTTGAATCGAGAGAAGCAATTTTTTCAGAAATACTTAGTGTTTCTTTCTGTCTATACGACAAAATCCTTGCAGGAGCAGGAGCAGGAGCAGGAGCAGGAGCAGGAGCAGGAGCAGGAGCAGGAGCAGGAGCAGGAGCAGGAGCAGGAGCAGGAGCAGGAGCAGGAGCAGGAGCAGGAGCAGGAGCAGGAGCAGGAGCAGGAGCAGGAGCAGGAGCAGGAACAACTTGCCTGGTATTCAGTAGTAGTGAGTTTTCGCGTTCAGGCTCGTAGTTGAGAAGCTTTTGAAGATTCGCCCATGAATACATTTTGCCGAGTTGAGATGCTTTGAATGCAATACCCTGGTATTCAAATGAGAAGCCATTCATTTTTCCCGTCGAAGCGATATTGGCTTTACAGGTCACTTGGCTATCTGCGAGTCGCTTGATAAAAGTTAGCAGTTCAGGCGTATCAGCTAAACTTTTATCAATGATCTGTTGAAGAGCTTCTTTTGGTGAGGGCTCCCCAGTCCGTTCAGATAGCATTTTCTCATTACGGGACACTCTCTTCCGCTTCGGTTGTGCCGGTTTGGTTGAAGATGCGGCTTTGGTAATAGTAAGGCCATGAGTAATCTCAAGTTCACTAATAATCCGGGTGCTGATGAGGTTTTCGTTCCTGCCAAGGTAAAGTTTACCGGCACTGAGATTTATGCGGCTTGCGATGATATGTATGTGCTGGCCGGCTTCGTCATCGTGCAACACATAACACCTAAGATGCGTTTCTGAGAAGCCCATGCGTTGCATGTAGTCGTTGGCAAATGATACCCACTGTTCATTGGTTAGGCTTTCACCGCAGGGCAACCGAAGCGAATTGTGCCACACCGCTTTTTCTACTTCCGGGCGAAGCTGTTTGGTGTCATCAAATTCAGCAATCAGTTCAAGGGCTAAGTCACTCAGCATATTGCCCCCGATAACGACTGGATCACTTTTATGATGTGAACCAGGCTTCAATGTATACTGGACCACACCTGAGAAGTTCTTACCTCTCTTGATCTTCTGCATACCCTTCACGAGAGACACTCCAAATATCCGCATTAAGAAGATGTTGACGAAGTTCACTGATCTGTCTTCTGACTGCAAATAGTTCAGTATGGGTAAGCTGGCTTTCTTTGCTCTTACCATCAATATGAGTCGCAATACGATTTAGCTTTTGTGATATTTCAGAAAGTGCTTTCCACGCTTCGGTATTAATAGCGGGTATAATGGGGGGTAATTTGTGTAGGGATGCCATACGAAGCCATTCGCCTTTGCTTCTAGGACCACGTTTGGTATTAAGGTATTGTAATTCTATATTGTTCAGTCTAACACTAACACAATGGGTGCGGAGAAATTCTGAGGGGAACGGGGATTGTGCTTTTAGATGTGTTGGGTTTGTGACAATATTAGGCACCGATTTTTTTCCATATAAACTCCTTTTTATATGACTTCAATTGATATACTTATAGATTACTTTATTTTATTGTCAATACATGAAATCTCATTATGCAATTCACATAAAGCTGAAGTTACCTCGAGTTTTATGTGAATTAGGATTGCTTATAGGGTTTTTCTATTATTTTTATGATGTATATATCTCCGCCATTCTTTAGTGAGAGATTTGTTATTTATCTTATATAAACATGGTAGGGTATTAGGTGCTTTTTCTATAGCCGCATTATAATCCGACATCAATAGTAAAACATCTGCCTCTAAATAATTTCGACCTTCAATACCTTCGATTCTTTCAAAAATATCAGTAATGGTTTTAGTTGCATTAAAGTATGAAAGCATTACACCTAAATAATCAGAGGATAATAATAATATCAAGAATGCAATTAAAGTTCGCGCTATTGAAAAAATGGTTGGGGACTGAATAGTCACGGAGGAAACCCATCCAATGATAATAAACAATAATAATAATAAACTTAAGAACAATAACATTATTTTCGCGCTGGTTTTTTGCAACGCACATGTCCAATATGATGACTCTTCTATCATTTCAGTTAGGCGTTGATACCCTGGCGTTTTTTTAGTTGAAAAATATGTATCAATAGAAAGATTTTTATCATCAATCGATGCTGTGAAATTTTTATAGATAGATACATTTTGCTTATTTGAAAATACTCCTTTAAGGCCATTTTTTATTAACAGAGCACGCCGGGCTTGATCACCAGCTTGTCGATGGCGTTGTTGTAAATGTTCAAACCTAAGCCAAAGTATAGTTGTAATTACACCGAAAAAAGCAACTAAAAGAAGAAAAAAATTATCATCAATGTAAACTGAGGTGGCAGATAAAATAGCCAAGAAAAATTGTGCTAGCATCATTTTAATCTGATACTTCCCAGCCATGTCTAGCTCTGCTCTTTGATGTGACAAAAGATTGGTAGCATCATATAGAGAGTATTCTTTTCTTAATATACTTGATATGAAATCAGACTTCCCGGAAGTGTAGGACTCCAGATCATTATGATGTTTCTTTATTAATTCTGATTTGAGTTCGCTATATTTTTTTTTGAGACTTTCATCTTCATTTAGAATGTCACGAAAAAGAGACATATCAGTCCCCCACCTTGAAGTAGGGATGGTTATATGCAAATTAATTGACTCAATGCTGTCACACTGAACCGATTTAGTTAAAAAATATCTCGGAGTTTTATCGCATTGCTCAATAATTTTATAACCTAACGTGTCAAGATGCTGAAGTATATCGGCAATATGACTCCATTCATCTACGGTCAGCAAAATATCTATGTTAGGCTTGGCTATAATATGTTCTATTGAAGTTGAACCAACATGCTCGATGTGAATATTATAACTTGCACCAGATATATTGGTTCTAAGATTATCAGATTCATTCTTGAAGATGTTCCTCCATTTAGAACTCCAGGGAGTTAGAGTGATTTTCTTTTTATTAGATATTTGCATAGAGAGTCCATTTTCCTCTTTTAAAAACTCATCCAACTCTATTGGTTTTTATGAAATTTATCTATCTTTTTTAGGCGACATGGCCACCAAAATATTATCAAAGAAGTTCTGAGCATCTCTTTTCTTCCTTTTTCTTGAAGGTAGAGCTCTTGACAAATTGAAGTATATGGAATATTTAATTCTAATACATAAATAAGGAGGCATCATGAGTAATTTAATCAATATATATGAGGACGTTTTTTGCCAACCAGGGAGGGTAATAAGTGTCGAAAAAAAGAGAGTCATAACTGAAAAAGGAGTTTTGATCAGTTTTTATGAAGCTCAGGTGGAGTATCCTAATGGAGATAAAAGCAGCCATATATACTATCCTGACAAAAAAATAAAAGATTTTTTGAATGTCTGGATCGTATTTGACTGCTTTATAAGCAATGATAAAAAGTACATCATACATATATATTAATAAGATATCATGGTTTTTTATTAGTTGCTGAAATATTTCTTTCATTATTTAAAATTGTATCTTGTAGTGAATTTTTTTCAATAATAACCAAGAGTGTTTCAGCGAGGGAATGTTCACTATGAGTATTATAATACTCCTCTGAGAATTTTGATGTTCTATCATCTTCACAGGTTAATTTATTCGCAGTAATATCGTAATTGAATTTTAAATTTTCAGCAGACTCATTACTTTTCACTGTTTCCCCCTCAATGGTATTTGCAAAAGTTTCATTAAACACATACTTTTGAGCACAGCTAAGAGACACATGTGATCGGAAGGACGTAGGACTATTGGGAATAAAAGTAATAAATAGCGAATCAACTTTTTTTGCGCCCGATGTGTTTTTGTCTTTATATATATAAACTTCAGCTATAACTAATGAAGACATATATTTACCCTCTTTGATATGTTGATTTTTAAATTCTTTGTTTCTCGGCAAGCTTTTTATAATAAACACCAAGAGCTGTTAATCTACATCCGGTAGAGTTCATAGCTGCGAAATACATATGTTCCGCATCTACAGGTATAACTAAACCGTGTCTATTACAAGCCTGTAATTGCTTAAATATGTTTATATTATTTTCATCCGGCATGTTGGATTCAGGTTCAAAACTAGGATTCAAATTGAAAACGGATGAGTCTTCTTTGAACCAGACTGGTAACATCCTGAGAGTGTCTAAGGAAATCCGTGGACCTGTTTCTCTCAAGATAACAAACCTGGAAACATTAGTTTTAAATACGGGTCGTTGCTCCCACTCACCCAAAGCTTGATCAACAAAGCTATATAAACTCCCCGGAGTAACATATCCTAATATATTAGCTCCCGCACTATACAAGGCTTCCAGCATTAAGGTAGTAAAGATACCATGACCATTTTCTTCCATGGCAAACTCATCTCTTTGACAGGCGGTTAAAATAGTGCTTCCATCTGATATTAGAGATTCACCTCCTCTTAAATTCCTTATTTGTCCAGCAGCACCTGATTGGCAGCAGTCAAGTATTATAATTTTATTGCGTATCTTATCTGCATTGTTTGCCCAATTTAATATATCACTTATCCTCACGCCATTATTTTTACTTTGATTATAATCAAACGGTAGGATGACCCCTTCATCAATATTTTGATCAAAGTATCCATGTCCTGCAAAAAATAATAGAGCGATGTCCGCATCACCGCTAAATAACGTCTGAATTTCCTTTTCAAGGACTTCGCGTGTTACAGGCTTCGCTGGGGAGTTTATTAACTTTTTAGCACCAAAATTTGGCCTTCCATCAGCATGTCGGCTTAACACTTCTGACATAGATATTGCATCATTTTCACATCCTTTGAGGTCTTGGATGCTTTCATATTCATTTATTCCAATAAATAGGGCTTTTCTCATACAAACCTCAGGATAGTTCTCTTATAGCTGCAACGATGCTATCGGCATTCCATTTTACTATTCTATCTGATGCATTTTTTACAACCGTTGATGTTCTTTCTGAACCCCAAGGCTCTATAGCAATAATAGGTTTTCCATATTCTTTGGCTATTCTTATTTCTGCATCTATCCATTTACTATATGATGCATAGACTCCAGCCAAAATAAGAACTGAGCTGCTTGGTGACATTTGACTTTTTATTGCAGAGTAAAGGGCTATATCGCCTTGAGCACCTATTATAGGATCTATTCTTGGCACTGAATAGTTTTTAAAATTAAAATACCCCCGATTGCTAAGAATGCTCAATAGTTTCTCGTAGCTATCAGTATACTTCCATGAATGACTGATAAAAAGGTTGTATGTTTTCATGTTTTGATTACCTGCTTTTTGAAAGTTCAATCAGATATCCCGATACAGTTTTACTACCTGTGCCGAATGTTTTTTGCCTAAAACGTAAAGTTCCATTTTTAGACGAAGGCCACTGAGCATGTAAATTATTATCCACACAAATTTCATTTCTTCCAGAGGATAATTTTGTCGCTCTAAATACACATTCACCAAATGCTTTCACTTGTCTTTCTTTTGGCAATCCAACTAAAGAAACAATTGCTTTACTAATCCCCATGCCTACACCAAGATCAATTTCTGGCAAGCTGTATCTTTCATAAATAATACGATTAAGTATTGGCCTTAATTCTTCAATTATATCAATTGCAGCCCTTCTTGCCCTATACATAGCTTCAGTTTTGTCACTTTCATCAACCAAGAAAAATGCCAATATTCCATCACCTAAATATTCTGTAGTTTTTCCATCATGAAAGGCTACGACTTTGGCTAAAGAAGGTAGTAATGCTGAAGTTTCGTAAAATACTCGTTGTAGATCTGATATTTTCGCATTCTTTGGCGAAATTGCTTGTAATAAATGATTGGTTGAGTCTCGCATGTCTGCTACTAATGCTATGAACTCACCAATTACTGTTTGTCCTTCATAAATAGGAGGGAGACCAGGCATTAATGACTCATTTCCTGCAAATATTCTGCTATCTTGAGCATGGCTTTTTCTCATTTCTGTGGCTATTTTGTAACCACCATTTTGCCAATGTGCTTGAGCTTGATCAAGTGAACTATTAATTATAAATTCTATGCTGGTTTTTGTTCGTTATTCATATTTATATCTTAATAAAATTATTTATTAAATAAATTGCTGTGCTTAAAAATAACCAAAAAAACATTAATTTAGTGGATCTAGAATAATACCCTAGTTTAATCTCTCTAATATATGTGATCTTCATTTTCTCATATGTTAACTCTTTAAGAATTCCATTCTGGTCAGGCAGACTGCTAACTACCTCATCTACTGTGAGATTAGAAGTTACTTTTATTTTTAGTCCAAAATTATCAGTTTCAATCTTGAAAATACCTTTTCCATAAAACAATCCACTTGGTTTATCTCCATGCATATGCTTATTAGGATCTGATATACTGGTTAAAGCTAAAAATAGATATATTACAGATAATAACCAAGTTCCACATATCGAAATTAGGCATAATTTATAAATTGAACTTGAAGACCAAATTTCCATTACAGTGCTGTTTAATGTCTGTAACACAGTGATCGGCATAAATGCAATTACAAAAAGGAAGCCAATTTTTACATCAATGGCTTTAATAGTAGCTTGAGTATCGTTCAGAGATTGGTATAAAAAATTAATTTTATCTTCCATAATAGTATCCGGAGGTCATTTATTCTACGATGATATGATAAACCACCAACATGAACAAGGATTTAGATAGCATTTCGATGTTGTGACTCTTGTTTATAAGAAAAAATGATTTAAAGCGTTTTATTATTCAGTTTGGCTATAATTATGACTAATTCATTTAGTTGGAATTTACCAGTATTAGGCAAGTCTACTTATCTTACAAATACTACTCTAGGAACCGCTTAGAGTTCAAGTCGCTAGGTGATTTTTATCGTACATTATCAATAGATTGTGTCATGCCTCACAATCAAAACTTTTCCGAGAAACTACATTAGAATGCATACAGGATGGTAATAGACTTTTCTATGCAGGATACCGCTGGTTTGGTAACCTAAGGTGAAGATTTTTCATAGCCTCCCACGTTTGATAAGCCGCTTGGTTAGTGGGTTGTGCTAAGAGTCTTGTGGACAATCCGACAAGATTCAAAACGATGGACTATGTGATTCACCATGATGAGAAGTAACGAACTTAACTCTTTTCAATTGACTGCTTTAAGTAGACTTTTTTCCGCTTCCGTCTTCAACGAGATAGCGAAAAGAGGGCAGTCTCCTATGTTTGCTCGTTCTCTCCGAGAGACCGAGCTTTTTGACCATGCAGATACACTTGGGATTACCGTCGGTGAAGCCTTCAATGAGGCATTTGCCTTACTTAGACAAACTGGCTTGCGGAATGAGTATGTTTATCGTTCTGCACTCACACACAATCTTTTGCTTGGAAAGCATTCGTTAAGAACTGCCTGTATGCTAAATGAGTTTAGAATCGGCTCCTGTAAGGCTGACCTTATCATATTGAATGGCACAGGGACGGTTTATGAAATAAAATCTGAAAGAGATTCGCTTAGCCGCTTGAAAAACCAAATTTCGAATTATAGAAAAGCATTCGGGAAGATTTATGTGATCGCAGGTTCTGAACATATAGATGATGTTCTAGACACTACTGAATCGACAATTGGTGTGCTAAGTTTAACTAATCGGAATAGCATTTCAACTATACGAGAAGCAATAGAGGTTTTAGATTTTATTTGCCCCGTAACGATTTTTGAGTCTTTAAGATTAAATGAGGCAAAAATTATCGCATCAGAACTGGGTGTCAATATTCCAGAGTTGCCTAATACTCAAATGCATGGTTTTTTGAAAGATACTTTTGGTAGTCTACCGGCTCTCTCAGTTTATAGTTTAATGATCAAGACATTAAAGAACAGTAGAAGTTTACTTTCTTTAAGAGAGTTAATTCTCAATTTGCCAAAATCTTTACAACCAGCAGCACTTTCTATTCAGCTTCGCTTTAAGGATCACGAGCGATTAATCAATACGATGCAAGTTCCTCTTTGTGAGGCTTTGTTATGGGAGTAACGAACTATGTATTACCCTTATTTTCGCGGGAAGCAATTTGAACTGTTAGCTATTAGAGAAACGGCTAATGTGATGGCTGAGGCTGGTTTTACTCCAATTATTGAGCCTGTGCGAGAAGCTCTGAATGGCCTAGAACGAACGTTGAAATCAATTGAAGATAATGATGGAAATGCGATAGTTATAATCAATCCTTCATGTGGCGATCATTCTACTGATGGTCAAAGCATAGCCCAGTTATTGAAAAAAGAATTCAGTAAATATCAAAAGATATCTGTAGGAATACTCCTTGAAGAAGGGATGACTATTGCAGATATTCACAGCCTTCTTCGTTCTGGGCTTGCTCATGATGTTACCTTCATTCACGCAGGCTTCGATGAACCAAACGCTTTACACGAAGAATTCGGAGATGATTATAAACATATATTCCTTTCTAACCATTGTTCAAAGACCTATCGAAAACATTTTGCAGGTTCAGAAAGAGTCCTAATTAAAGATGGGTTTGTTAAGAGACGCAATGCTGATCATCCTGATTTCGAATTCTTTTCTGATCTCCATCTAAATTTTGAAGATGAAGGAATGGATGGTTTTGGTGATTTTTTGATTGTTGGTGATGAATATAGTGAATCAGGTGGACCAGCTTATGCGGTTGCGATTCATCTTACTTGCATTAATTCAAAACGTGAAAACGAAATGTATATTTATCATTTTGTTTCAACAACTCGTGACACACCGACAGACCCAGCGGGAAAATTTGCTCAATCACTTGAAAAATTGATGGATGCCTTAAACTCAGGGAAATCTATGTTGCTTGAAACCTCGGCAATTAAAGAATTTAGACGCTTACATAATCCGAGCCACTTTCCTGGTTTAGGAATAGTAAAGAAATTGTCTATGATTCATCATATAGAAACCTTGGCCGATTTCATGGATGATAAATAATAATGATAAAATACTGCTGTGCGAATTGCTTTGGAGATAATGGCTTAAAAAGAAGTATAATACCTTCTCTTTCTCCAAAGCTTGGCGATTGTTCGTATTGTGGTACAAAAGACATTGAGGTTATAGAACCTTATACTTTATTTGATCATTTTAGTTCATTAATTAATATATACGAACAACATCCCGAGGGTAAGAGTTTAGTTGCGCATCTAAAAGAGGATTGGGCGCTATTCTCTCATCCACTTTTAGATGAGGCTCACGCCAAAGAGTTATTAGGGGATATACTTGACGATGGAAACGTTGTACGAAAATCATATGTGCTATCAGATAGTTATAAGAGTGAGTCACTTGCTCTTTGGGATCATCTCTGTCAAGAGCTAATGTATGAAAATAGATATTTTCTTAATAAATCACTTGATACTGATAGACTTGGGGAATTATTAAGTTTTCTTGCCTTAGATGATATTAGTCAAACTTGGTTTCGTGCTCGAATTTATGCAGACGAAGTTATCTTTGGTGTTGATAAAATGGGTGCTCCTCCAAAGAGATTAGTCAGTCATGGAAGAGCTAATCCTACCGGCATACCATATTTATACCTTGGTTCTAAACCCGAGACAGCTTTATCTGAAATTCGTCCTCATACTGGAGACAAGGCTTGTGTCGCCGAGTTTACTTTAAGCGATAATTTAACTCTTATCGACCTGCGTAATCCTCGTACAACTGTTTCTCCATTTTTATTGACTGACCCCAGTGAAATGGGAAAAATGCTCGCAGACATTCCTTTTCTTGAACGACTTGGTTATGAGCTAACCAGACCAGTGTTACCTAAAAGTGCAGCGCTTGATTATATTCCAAGCCAATATATTTGTGAGTTTATCAAAAAAACTGGTTTTCATGGTGTGCTTTATAATAGTTCTGTTAGTGATGGGATCAATCTGGCTCTTTTCGATCCGGCCAATGCTACTGGGGGCAACATTAGCATTTATGATATTGATAAAGTTGTAGTGACAGTAAGCAAACAAGCTTAATATATAAGCTGTTCGATAATTATAGAACGGGACTGATGGTATCAATGATGGTATCGTTCCTATTGTGGTTTACTTTACTCCCTTAAGATCACAAGGATAGTTGTTATGTTCGAGTCCGGCATTGATATTTAGGTTGTTATAGACACTCCTAACCCGTGTTAATACTGCTTCAATCACGTCAAGAATGAACCCTTTCATATTTAAGATCGTTGATGCAATCGATCTCACACCATGAGCCACAAGAATATCTTTGAACCCAATATACTTCAACGCCATGTTTACAGTCTGATTGATCATAACCTCTTGCTAATTTCTATATTCCATAAAAACACCCCCCCCGCGTTTATTGATAAGTTTCATTACTTGCAGGAGCGTAAGGACTTGGTCAGAGAGATGCTCGAAGTGCTTACGCCTTTATGCGACTACTGGAGATATTCTTCGTGACTGAGGTTGTAGAATTCAAGTGTTGATAAGAATATAACTTATTAGAAATTAGTCATTCTAATTTCACATTTTAATTTTTAAATTTTCTCTGCATGTATGCAATAAATTTATAATGAAATTATATTTGACATAAGCAAATTATTGGGTTAATTATTTCATGTGACAATTTCTTGACTGATTTCAAAATAGTTAGCTGACATAAATTAATTTACTGCACTACAAAAAATCAGAATGATGATTAATATTACAATAATATATGAGGTGATGCGCAATGGGGAAATACGATAAAGCATTTGAGGAAGTTGAAGAATTGATGAGTGAGATGCTTGAGCAATTGAATATATCATTAGATGAAACTAATTTATATTCAACAGATGATATGTTTAGGATAATGATCAAGGTCATGGATGTTGAAAATATAAAAATGCTATCATATATTTATTCTAATGACGAGTTTTTAGAGGTTGAAAAGGATATGAGTCCTGCTGTAAATAAATTTATGTGGTGGTGGGGAGACTGTTTAGAATCCGGTTCCTTCAGTATTCCTGCTTTGATCGCAAGTAAAGAAAAGGAAGTGATTTCATCATTACTCTCAGATGGTATTGAAATTAATGATGAAGTGAACAAAAAAAGAATCTGATAGAATTTAATATTTTGAATAATAAACTTATATTACTAAATTAAATTTTAAGATAAATATTTGGCATAATGAATTTTGTATATTAATAATGTGACGTCTGCTAAATTTATTTCAATTGTTTGCTGTAAATTAAATGCTGCACAATATGTAGTTCAACAGTAAATATAAGTATCCTACACTCTGTGTAGTTTAGCAGTAAGTATAAGTATCCTGCACTCTGTGCAGCTCAGCAGTAAATGTAAGTATCCTGCACTCTGTGCAGTTAAGAAATAAAAGTATGTATCCTGCACTCTGTGTAGTTAAGAAATAAAAGTATGTATCCTGCACTTTGTGCAGTTAAGAAGTAAATGTATGTGTCCTGCACCCTGTGCAGTTAAGCTTTAAAAATAAGCATAGAAGATATTTCCGAATGTCTTCTATGCTTTCAATTATCTAAAGATTCATAATCTTTTGGGTGATGTTTGGATACTACTATACGTCTGACAGATTTTTTTATTTTTGCTTTAGCCTTCTTAGCTTCATAGATTCAAGCGAAAATAACAATAAAGTTGTGCTGTATATAAAACCAGAACTCGTTAATAATTTTAAATTTAATGCTTCAGGATTCACACTGAGAAAATGGAAAGCATAAACTAAGTATATAGCTAATGCAGCCGTTCCGATAGTTGGTCCAATGTCACCTTGATCATGAGGTTCAAGATTTACATTGAACCTAAAGATTAGCCATTCATATCCCCAAGTTATGAATACTACTATTAGCATTGCTGCCAGTAACGTTGTAATATTTTCTGCCGTGGGATTTTGTAATGCAGATTTATCTTGGAAAAATTCACATAACGTTAATCCGCAAAAAATAAAGAAAATTGGTCTGGAACTAAATTTATCGAATATTTTAAATAATGTATCCATGTTAATTTATTCGCAGTTTTATCTCAGCGGATTTCAGGTTCTGACCCGTGGCAACGGCTTTGTATAGGTATGGACTGGAATAGTCGAACTCTGTAGCAATGAGCATAGGTGAGTGTTGACGGGGTCCTGTGGGTTTACCTATGGCGTTATCAGTAGGGATTGAAAGGTTATGGTGAAATCCTTTGAACTCAATGCTGAATTCCCTTCCTGCTACGTCACAGCCACCTTTAATGAGTGCGCCACCATCATCGTAAATCCACATATTGCCTGGAATAGCCATGTTCTTTTTTCCTTATGTTGTTGTAAATCCCTGTAAATAGTGTATCTATTGGGCGGAGGTGAGTAAATGACCAATGTGTGGTTTTTTTAGCTTCTTCTCAGATTAGGCTTTCTACGTCTTCTACACAGACCTCGAAGTTCGATTTTCCCCAGAAATGTATCCCATCAGTAAACCAGAACCGATATTGCAATTACTTTATTCCTTTACTTCAATGAGTTAACCATTGGAAAAAGGTACTGCTGCATCATCTCTGTCTTACTGTTATGACATACGAAAAGTGTGTCGGCAATGGCAACATGTAACACAATGACACTTCTGAAGAATTTTAGCGTTTGAAGCTCACATCAGGTTTTTAAAGGCCTACTTACAATTACGTCTCACATGTGCGCCTAAACTTCTGCTACCCACCTGTTCTATCAGCCAATCACAAAATGTAAAAAAAATTTACAAATTACCCTTTCAAGAGGTAATGTTATTGTATATGGGATAAGTCTTGATTGTCATTTGTGTAACTAACTGAATTTAAATAGGTTAAATTTTATTACAGTTACTGAATCTTACGTCATCTATCTGGAAGGTTTAGAAGATGCTTACAAAAACATAAGCCATTCTAATGGTTATGTTTTATTAACTCTTTGAGACATATATGTGGAATAAAACGATAAGCAAAACAGCATGTTCTGAATGGGTTTTAAGAAACAGTCTTTACTGGATGACTGCCTATACACGGTGGCGATTGGAAGATGACGATGTAAATTGGCATGTAACTTTTGATACGTGTAGTGAGGAAATACAGTTCCAATTTGAACGGTTGAGAAACGATTTCCAGCTAAGGGAATCTCTTGATAGCCATACGGGAAGAGTTAGAGCAGCGATTATCAGCAATGTCCTGAAGAGTATTGATGAGAGACTGGCTGGATGAAGCTCATGCCGTTTAACTTCGATAGATTAAATGATGGCAAGGTTTTCATCAGTAATTTGGCTGGTTTCCACCACTTCATTGAGGATGCAGAGCTTTTCCAGCTATCACGCAACCACTTTCAGATAGAGCGGAATGTATCGGGTAGCCTTGAAAGTAAGCTTTTTATTGCTAATGATGACGCGGTTTCATTGGCTTATTCTGCGTTAAGTTCTGGTTTAGCTAAAAGACTCATGAATGATTTAGCCATCAGGCCAATCTTCATGATAGTTCCTACACTGAGATGTGATCATACCTGCAAGTATTGTCAGGTTAGCAGAGCAGCAGTCGGAGCAAGTGGCTACGATCTTGACCCGAAACTCATACCTAAAATTGTCAGCGCTATAAAGAAATTGGGAACACCGCCATACAAAATCGAAGTTCAGGGGGGAGAACCACTCCTCAGATTCGATCTTGTGCAAATGATTTATAACGAATGTGAGGTTTCACTCGGCTCCGAAGCTTTTGAAATGGTGATTGCTACAAGCCTGTCGCTGTTAGATGCTTCTGTCATCGAGTGGGTGAGAAGTAGGAACATTACTTTCTCTGTATCTCTTGACGGCAATGAACATATCCACAATACGAATCGAATCCTCCCTGGAGCAAAAGCTCACTCGAGAGCTATCGCTGGTATGCAACTCATACGTGATGAATTGGGTTCTAATCGTGTTGCTACAGTAACCACCGTAACAAAAGAACTTACCAAAGATCCTGTTTCGATAGTGGAGGCTCATTTGGGCTTAGGTCTTACGGATATGTTTATTAGACCTGTCAGCCCATACGGATTTGCCCAAAAGCAAAGCTTTACCTTTTCGATGCCGGAGTATTTCGAATTTTACAAAGAGTTGATGGAAGAAGTGTTACTTCAGAATCAGAAGGGCATACCTGTCGTTGAGCATTCGGCTGCTATCCATATTAAGAGGATCTTTAATCCTGGCTTCAGTGGCTATGCAGACCTGAAATCGCCAAGCGGAGTGGTTCTGAACTGTATCCTCTTCAATTATGACGGTAAGGTTTACGGTAGCGACGAAAGCCGTATGCTACAGAAAGTGAATCCCGAAGCAGATTTTAGTGCTGGTAACTTTTCTTCTCTATCGTTCAGTAATAGTGAGTTCTACCGGTCGTCATTAACATCATCATTTAACTTCGCTATGCCTGGTTGTGACACATGTGCCTATCAGCCTTTCTGTGGTGCAGATCCTTGCCAAAATATCAGTGTTCACGGCGAACCAGTGGGTGACAAGAGCCGGTCTACATTCTGCCAATACCACAAAGGTATGTTCCGTTACCTTATGAACGAGATATCTCAGGATGGGCCTATGGCCGAGATGCTTAAAGGATGGGCTTATGTCTGAGGTGTTGAGAAACGATATTTTCCGGTTTTCGTCTGAATTGCCAGTTCAGCAGGGATTCTATCGCTTGTGCAAGTTTAAGCCAGAAAACCCCCAGTTCTTCCTCCCAAATTTGCTTGTCACTAAGGCAAAGAGCGATTCACAGCTACCTGCATATTTTACTGACACTATTTTAAGCCAAGAGCTTTTCGATTCGATAGAAGATGGTGACATCGGGATCGTCAATAACGGCAACATGCTCAGGGTGATTTTGTCCCGAAGAGCAAATCATAATACGGTTCTGGTAACTGAAAGGTGCAACAACAGTTGCCTGTTTTGTTCGCAGCCTCCTAAGACTGGAAACGATGATTGGCTACTCAGTCAGTCAGCACTTGCCATTGCCTCTTTCTCTTTGAATGGTGTAGTAGGAGTGAGCGGGGGAGAGCCTCTACTGTATGGTGACGATTTCCTGCACTTTATCGATTTCATCATCGAAAACTCGCCAGGCACTTCGTTGCATGTTTTAACAAATGGGCGGAAATTTTCAGATGTCAGTTTTACTCGTCAGATGAAAGAACGAAGCGATAAGATCAAAATTACTTTTGGTATCCCACTTTATTCTTCAAGGTCATCAGTTCATGACTATCTGGTTGGCAGTGACGGGGCATTCGATGAGACAGTCAGAGGGTTAATCAATGCAGGTAACTCAGGGATCAACATTGAACTGAGAATCATCCCTACACAGGCTAACTATACAGAACTTGATGACATCGTTGAGTTCACTGGCCGTGTGTTCTCCAATATAAACCAAATTTCACTGATGGGGCTGGAATCGATTGGATGGGCTCGCAAGAACTGGTCATCAATCTTCGTTGAGCACGACAGCTATAGCGAGAAGATCCTTTCTGCTGTAGAAACCGCTCATAGGGCGGGCATACCCCTTACCATCTTCAATTATCCATTGTGTCACCTGCCGGAAAGAGCTTGGGGATTTGCTACGCAGTCCATCTCTGACTGGAAAAATTATTATCCAAAAGAATGTGATGAATGCACTCAGAAGTCTTTCTGTGCTGGATATTTCAGTTCATCAAAAGGCCGTTTTCATCAACCTCCGAGACCTATCAAATGAAAAAATTTAATTTCGCAGCATTACTTCCTGGATTTCTTGCTTTGAATAACTCTGTATGGGCAAGTGACTCAGCTATAGGCGCAAGTGATATGCCTGCAATGTCTCTTAACGAGCATGATATGGTGATAGCCCCTCTAAACACAGATGTGCCATTTTATATAGCGGGTCATCGCAGTCACAGTTCACATCGAAGTCATAGCTCTCATAGATCATCTTCTGGCGGTGGATACTATGGGGGAACTTCTACTCCCTACTATCCGAAAACTTACAGCACACCAAGCACCTCAGAATCATCAAGTTCAGGGACTCGTTCGTCATCGTCCTCTTCCTCCTCATCTGTCCGTTCACTTCGCTCTAATGACACGGATAGCTCAACCATAACAAACCCAGCAGGGACCACAGGTGCCAACCGTGCAAGTAGTGGGCTGACTTCGGATACAGAAAAACGTAAGCGGTTGATTATGAGAGTGCAGTTCGCTTTACTCGATAAAGGTTTCTACAACGGCAATATCGACGGAAGCATGGGGCCTGCTACAAGAACAGCAATCAAAAATTATAGAGTTGCAAATGGATTACCTACTCCGGTAAGAGAAACATTAGACACTCAGTTATTGAACTCTTTAAGTATACTGGCCCGATAAATTATTGGGGGTAAATAGAATGAAGATAAAACTTTCAATTTATAAAACAAAGAGAATTACTGATGACATTGACCAAGTTTTAAATCTGGAAAGAGTCCAAGAGCCTGTCGAATTCGAGGTGGAGAATGCACGAGTATACCTTTATGCAAAGCAAGTTTTGGACCCAATGCCACCTGAATGGACAACTCTATTCACGAGCCAAAAGACGGACATAGAACCCGATTTCTTCGGTATGAATAGTAGCACTGGAGCAGTTCTTGTTGTTGAGGTTGATAACACAAGGTATCTTATTCCTTTCGGAACTGGCCATCACTTAATTAATGATGATCGTATCGTCAAGGGTTTTGGACTTAGAGTAACCCTTAACTGTATTGAGCATAATAAAATCCGCAGTTTAGATAAAGGTAGTCATAATGAAACCAACCTTTTAACTCGTAATCAGAGTAGTAAAGAAGTTGATATTTATAATCTTAAAATTGATTCTGAAATGGATATTCTTACAACCCTCACAGGCACTTCTACTGAAGATCTTTTAGGAAGTAAAATAACAGGGAAAGATGCCTTTGTAATTATGCCTGATATTGAATTAAAAGCTATTCCAGAATTGTTAACTAAAATAGACTCCATTTATCTTTTACCTCTTCCTGAAGAATTCGAATGGGTAAATAATATTAAAGAGGCTGACGAGATAGAAGTTGAAATATTGGATCTTCTTTTAATTGAAAAAATAAAATCAAGAGATTTTAATGATGTGTGGATTGGTGAGCCTGAAATAGTAGATTGGGAAAGTCAAATAGGTTACTGCTTTGAGAAGAGACAACGATTTATACATGAAAACTTATCAGTAGAACAAGTTTGTGATTTTTTTGATAGTAAAAATACTGAAGTAACTATTGATGAACTTAAAAAAAGTTACCTACATGTTTTAAATGCCGATTTTGAATCCATAAAAAAATGGTCTTTATATAGATGCTTTTATGCGGAGATAAAAGAGGGCGACCAAAACTATATTTTACGAGACTCGATATGGTATGTGGCCGATAGAAAGTTCGTAACGACTATTGATGATGAAATGAAAAAAATCCTACATTATGAGGAATCAGATAAGTTTCCGGTATACTCCTATAAAAGAGAAGAAGATTACAATAAAAATGTTTGCCTTGGTGATAAATCATTTACACATATGGATCAGAAATTTATTCATCATGGTGGGAGCAAAAGCAAAGTTGAATTTTGCGATCTTATAAAAGGTGCATCAGATTTTATTCATGTGAAATATTATAGTGGTTCACAAAGTATGAGCCATCTTTTCTCTCAAGGATTTGTCGGTTCTGAGCTTTTCATAAGCGATGCTGAATTCAGAGGAAAGCTTAATGAAAAACTTCCTGCCCACATAAAATTGGCTGATCATATAATACGACCTGATGCAAAAAATTATAAATTAGTTTTCGCTATAGCTACGAATAAAAAACTGCCTGAAGACTTACCTTTGTTTTCAAAAATTAATTTAAAGAACTTTTATAAGAGTATTAGCAATTTTGGATACGAAGTCAGGATCTGCAAAATAGCTGTAGATCCTAACATTTACAAAAAAAAGTTATGTAAGCCGCAAAAAAACAAACTTTAAGTTAATTTGTTAATGTCAGAAATGTCTGTCAATTCATTGAGGTAATCGCTTTTATTCCTCAGGAGTCAATGAAACACTTTTGGGTTCTCAAGCAGTTTCTTAATATGAGAAATAATGATTGTGAGTTTCAAACTATTTGAGCCGTAGGTTTCTTTAATTTTTTTAGTGTCAAAATGAACTTGTGCCATTTCCTTCTCAAGTCTTTCTACAGCTTTTCTATTTGCAAGTTTAGAGTCTGATTTCTTTTTTGGTTGCTCGATGAGAAACTCTGGCGAGGAGCTATGATATAAAGACTCCGAAAATAATATTGAATAGTTTTCAAATTTTACCATCAGGTTCGCACATTCTATTTGTCTCAAAGGTATCATTTTCTTCAAAGTTCTAAAAGTATTAATTGGGATATCTTTATCACTGAACAATTCGATCACTTCTGGGCAGATCCCTTTTAAAACTGATAGGTTAGATTTCAGAGACTCAACACTTACATTCAATGCGGTGCAAAGCATTTCAACAGGAACTCCTACCCTTACAGCTTCTTTTAGCATTCGTTGGATCTGTATAATTGTTATCCGGTTAACTTTTTTATTGGGTGTGTAGGTGTCGTATGTAGTCGAAATAAGGCAGTTTACTTTATCTTCGCCTAAGTCTTTAAGGGCCTCAACCCTAAGGTGACCATCAAGGATTTTCACAGAGTTATCTGTTCGATCAATGAAAACAAGTATTGGTTCTACTAACCCAATGGCTAATATAGTGCTTTTTATTTGTGTGTATTTTTTACTGATTTGAAAATTTGTAGGAAGCTTTTTTGTGTAAGTCAGATCAGCAAGTTTGAAGCTTACTGATTTGTCATTAAAGCAATACTTTATCATTTTACACCTCAATTGGCAGTGTTTTTAACTATGACTTTGACAATATCTTGTAAACTCTCTTCATTTACTATTTTATAAAAACTCTCATTGCTGGTAAGTTCTTTGAATATCTGACTTGCAACCAATAGTTTGATTTCGACATAGTCAGCTTTATTTTTTATTTTTTTATGTTGTGAAATATTGTCCTGATAAAGTTGTTGTAACTCATCTGTAGTCATTTTTTTCTTTTTCTTGGTGACTCCGAAATTATTATTGATAAATCCTTTGAGTCCTTCATCCCGCGAGTCGAGTATTTCACGAACTTTACCAACATCCTTATGTTTTATTAGGCCTTCGTCAAACGCTTTGATCAATAATTCCTGACCACCTTCAAAGTCCACTCTTGCAATTTCAACAGCAAATGATATGGGTATACTTCCTGATTCGACAGCCGATAATAGCTTGTTTTCTCCTTTGTTAATAAGCATGGTTAAACTTGTAATCCAGTGCAAAGATAAGCCGGTGGAGTTGGATATCTCCTTGTTAGTTAATCCTTGATCAGTCATTTCTTTTATTCGTTGAAATTGCTCACCCGCTCTTGGGATCACTCGGGCCATGTTTTCGACTAAACTCATTATGTAAGCTTGGTTTTCGTCTATGTCCAATATAAATGCGGGAATCAATTCCTCTCCCAGGGCAGTCAATGACTCAAGTCTGCCTTGACCACAAATTAGAGCAAAATCGTATTTCTTATCAACGATTTTTCGAATCGTTATTGGTTTCCTTAGCCCGCTTGCATCAATGCTTTCTGTTATTTCTGCATGTCGAAATTTGTTCCTTGCCCGAGGGATTACTACCTTAATAGAAGATATTTTAACCATATGAACATTTTGCTCTTGCATTTAAATTACATCCTTATCATCAGTTGATAGCATATTAAAGAATGGCTTGATATCATCAAAACGATACATTTCGAACAAAAGGTTATTGTTGTCTTTAAGTTTTAATTCATTTTCAAAAAAATCTATTGACGGTAATATATAATAATCAACAGGCTCAGTATTAAGACTATTCATTCTTGCAATGATACTAATTTCTGGATTTAGACTCCTATCCAATCGCACTATCCATCTATGTCTGTTCGAACCTATTTTTTTACATCGTGAAAGCACTATGGAGAAATTTAAAGCTTTATTAATTGCAACCAGTTTGTTTTCTAATATCTTTACTTCACTGCTTAGAATTTCATTTTTTATTTTTTTTACAATGTCACAGTGTTTTTTCCGCAGATAAGAGTTTATCTCTAAGTATTGATAATCTCGCTCAGGGGTATAGTCGATTAATTTATAGGCATTAAGAAGACCACCAAAACGGTTTGCAATTACACTGCTTGATGGACTACTATCCTCTTCATCTATAATAAACCCTGAAATCTTTCCATGTTTAGAAAGGATTTTTCTTAGGCAATCAAGAATCTTTTCATTGCTAATTTTTACAGAGCGATTATCAATAATTTCTTTAGCTAATTTAAATTTTTCTTCTGAAATAATAGGTTTAAAAAAATAATTATATTCAATCCATTCGTTTTCAGGGTTTTTAATTTTCTTTGTCTTTAACTTTTGTGATGTACGGTTATATGTGTATTTTCCGGTATATCGGCTATTAATAAGAACAGAGTGAATTCGACCTCGTGTCCATTCTGTTTTATCGCTGAATCTATACCCCTCTCGATTGAGTCGCGAGGCGATAAGATATTCATTCAGCCCTTCAAAAATAAACATATTGAAAATCTTTTTTACTAACTCAACTTCTTTCTTTGTTCCGGGGACAAGAACTATTCTATCTGTTTGAAGACTCTTTCTCTCACCATGAGCAAGTATCATTTTGTGTTTGTTATTGTTATCAAGCAACTTTCTTTTAAGCCCATATCCGGCTTTTCCTCCCTGATAATATCCTCTTTTCACAAGATTCACATGTCCTGCAAATACCTTTATTGAAAGGTTTTTACTAAAGGCTCCCGCAGCATACATAAGTGAAGAAAGTATGAATGTTTCAGTTTCACTGTTTTCTGGGAGATTTTCGGCACAATAAATGACATCCACATTGTTCATTTTTAACAGATATTTATAATAAATACCCTCTTGAGGATCTTTGAAACGGCCGAAACGACTAACATCGTATACAAGGACAGCATCGATATTTATTTCTTTCGTAAGGACATCGTTTACAAGCTGATTAAAATCATGCCTTCCAGTTGTGGATACACCACTTTTGCCTGCATCGTCATAAGTATGTAAGATTTCCATATTATGCTCATCAGCATATTTTTTGATGAATTGGGCCTGGTTATCTAACGAAAACTCCTGAAGATTAGTAGACATCCGTAAATACTGTGCAACCCTAACCCTTTGTTTTTCCTTGATTTGATTGTTCATTACAGTGCCTTGATGCAACTTTAATAAGTCATTGTGGTTAAAAATTGATCAATTTTGATGTTGTTGCAACCTTTTTTGACATCTGTTTTTTAAAATTTTGCTCTCGAACAATAGAAATAGGGATTGTTATCTAATGATGGTTTGAAATGAAAAGGCGACTGGGTGGGTTTTGCGTAGCTTTTAGGTGAATTTAAATTTGGACATTGCTTGAGTCGCAAGATGTGGGCATTTATTTGTGTAAAAGAATGCCCAAACCTTATCCTGTATTAGCAATCTAAGTAATTGATAAAATTAATGATAATTTATCCAAAAACTAGGAAAGCTCTGCATTCATAGCGCTCTTAGACAAATGCATGAGTTTTGGCTCTCTTTGACAAGAGCCATTTTCAACGGTGGATATGAGTGCCCTTTAGCTCGCTAAAATCCAGCTTTGTTACAAAACGAAAAAGGAGTCAGTTCTTTCTCTTCACATGCTTCAAGGTAGTCAGCCCACCATTGGAGCATCAGTTTCCTTTCTTCGAGATGTTCTGCTTTGTGTATGTATGCTGCTCGAACGGAGTTTCGTTCTTGATGGCTCATTTGACGTTCAACAGCATCTCTTGACCACAATCCAGACTCAATTAGAGCACTACATGCCATGGTTCGAAAACCATGTCCACACACTTCCTTCTTTGTATCGTAGCCAATAGTGCGCAGGGCCTTGTTGACAGTGTTTTCGCTGATTGGTTTGTCATCACGACTAAAACCTATGAACATAAGTTCTTTATCGCCACTGATAGAATGAAGTTTTTCGAGCAGGGTTTTGGCTTGTTTGCTCAATGGCACAAGGTGAGGGTTTTTCATTTTCGAGCCTCTGCCAGAATACTTAACTCCATCCAACTCTTGACGTTCTCCTGGGATCGTCCATAAGGAATTTTCGAAATTCACTTCGGACCAACGTGCGAACCTAAGTTCACTTGAACGGATGAAAGTCAGCAGGGTTAACTGGACTGCAATTTGCGTTATGCCTTTACCTTTATAAGCTTCAATTCGTCTTAGAAGCTCAGGTAGCTGTTCGAAGGGGAGAGCAGGGCGATGAGTGCTTTTAGGTGTTGTTACGGCACCTGAAAGGTCATAGGCGGGATTTTGGTCAATCAAAGCGTTATGGACAGCATATCGCATTATAGCTGTTATGCGTTGTTGTAAACGAGAAGCCACTTCAAGATGCCCGCTTTTCTCAGCGTTTTTTAGCGGAAGCAGTAAATCACGGGTTTTGAGTTCAGTGATGTTCCGTTTACCAATGACTGGAAACAGATGAGTGATTAAGCTGTTTAACACTGTTGTTCTGTGACTATCAGACCATGTCCTGTTGCTCGAATGCCAATCTCTGGCAACCGTTTCGAATGTGAGCAAACCTTTTTCTTCAACCTTTTCAGATTTTCGCTTCTCACTAGGATCTATGTTGTTTGCGATTAGCTTTCTTGCTTCGTCTCTTCTAAGACGTGCAGTGGCAAGAGAGATTTCAGGATAAACACCTAACGCCAACATTTTTTGTTTACCGGCAAAACGGTATTGCAGACGCCAATATTTCGAACCGCTGGGCTGAATCAGAAGGTGCATACCACCACCATCAGTCAGCTTTACCGGCTTCTCAGCAGGTTTAGCATTTCTTACTTTTACCTCAGTGAGTGCCATAGAAAACCTCCCATACTGATGGTATCTGCATTATCGAACTTACCATACCAACTGTTATACCAACAAAATGTGCAGGATGTTGATAAAAGTTATTGGAATTTGGTAGACGAAGTGATGGGGTTAACTTGCTGAATTTAGAGAATAAAATAGACTTGAGTGGACGTTTGTAGACATTAAAATGGTGTCCCCGACTGGAATCGAACCAGTAACTAGCCCTTAGGAGGGGCTTGTTATATCCGTTTAACTACGGGGACCCGGTCATCGGCAGGGTGATTGCCGCTGAAGTGTACTGCCGAGCATTATACGCATTTTTATCCAGATAATAAGCGGTTAGCTGGCTGTTTGGTTACTCTGTCACCAACTGAGAGTGATTAAGTGATAGTAATAACCGAAAAACGATGTTTATCGGCACAGTTGTAGCTATCTAGCCTTATAACTGTTTTTTTGCCGTAAGCCATTAACAACATCGAGTATCAGGCTGACGTGAGAAGTGAATAAGTTAATTTGAATAGGTTAATTAAGGACACGAGGCTGTCGCCACTCGTGTCCAGTAAACTCAGCAACCAACGGCAATCCCCCCAGAGGCTACATTTCTATTTGGGGGTAATTCATTGATTAAGAATTTAACTTTTCTTAACGAACTCTGATTTCAACTTCATTGGACCAAACCCATCAATTTTACAATCGATATTGTGATCACCTTCAACCAGACGAATACCTTTCACTTTGGTACCAATTTTCAGCGTTGAAGAACTGCCTTTTACTTTCAGATCCTTAACCACAGTGACCGAATCACCGTCAGCCAATAAATTGCCGTTGGCATCACGCACCACCAGGTCGTCTTGGGCCGTGGCTGAAGCACTGCTTTCAGACCATTCATGACCACACTCCGGGCAATTCAGTTGTTCACCTTCTTGCCATGTAAATTTAGAACTACATTTTGGACAGTTTGGTAAATCCTGCACGTTAACCTCTTGAAATTAAATTGAATAAATATAAAAAAGTGATAAATAGCAGACTGCTATATTGATGTTCGCATATTTTACACTTTTTATTGTATTAAAGAATAGCCAAGTGGTCAGTAGGGCCGGTAAATAATTGTTGGTCTATCTACTCAATCATCTTTGAATCCTGCTGCGCCACGGTATTTTCCATGGTTTAGATGATATAAAGATAATTGACTTAACTAAGGGGATTTTATTAAAAATTTCCGCTATATCATGGTTACCCACTGCGAGTGGAACGGTGATAACTGAATCCCGTTTACTTCTGTGCTAAGCGCTGATGTTGTTCAAGTTCATAGTCAATAAAGGCATTGATCATCGTCCGGTAGACTTTCTCGATAATCTCTTCTGCTAGCCCTGCTTTATTGGCTTCTGCGGTGACGCGATCTATCACTATCTGAACCCTATCTGGCGCACGTACTGCGTTCTGATCCTGCTTAAATGCGGCGGCCGCTTTGACACATTGGCCCCGTTGCGCGATTAACGCGACAATTTGCGAATCTATGCCATCAATGGCCGTTCTGATGTCCTCTATCGAAGAGAAATGCATGAGTTGTACTTCCTTACTAGTACGGAATTACCACGTTAGCACAGCGGTTAAGTTTGTGCTATTCAGAGGAGGGGGGCGCAGTTATTAAGGGCGTGAAATAGCCCATCAGAACGGGAGGGTAAAGTAACCAAACGCTAATGTTGTTGGTTTTTTCTACAGAAATTTGATCTTATACCGAATAATACCTCTATAAGAGTAGGGCCAGGGTCAGGCCCACGCTACGTAAGGATTAAGCCTTATGTTATCATTCAGTTTTCCTGAAACAACAATCCTACGGTGGAAACCACACCTTCATGTTGGAAGCTAAAAACCTGACCTGTATCCGAGATGAGCGAAGCTTGTTCCAACAGTTGAGCTTCTGTGTGGCTGCGGGGGAAATTGTCCAAGTCGAGGGGCAAAATGGTGCAGGTAAAACCAGTCTATTGCGGATTTTAGCCGGACTGGCCGATGCAGATGAAGGGCAGGTAAGCTGGTTGGGGGCGAATATTCGCCGAGATCGCGCTAAGTATCATCAGGATTTATTGTTTTTAGGCCATCAGCCGGGAATTAAGTCGGTACTGACGCCTTTTGAGAATCTGGCGTTTTACCAATCGGTGTGGCAAAAGGTCGATAGCGCCGCAATCTGGCAGGCTTTATCTCAGGTCGGGTTAGTGGGTTATGAAGATTTACCGGTATCTCAATTATCTGCCGGGCAGCAACGGCGCGTGGCATTGGCCCGTTTGTGGTTGAGCAAGGCTCCACTCTGGATTTTGGATGAACCGTTGACCGCGATTGATAAACAGGGGGTTGCTACTCTGTTAGCTCTGTTTGTCGAGCATGCAGCCAACGGTGGCATGGTACTGCTTACCACACATCAGGACCTGAACGGTGTTGGTCAACGTGTACGTAAAATCCGTTTAACCAACACGCAGGAGAATTAATGTTTATCAGCGTGTTGCGCCGTGAATTAAAGATAGCCTTTAGAAAAGGTGCAGAGATAGTTAACCCGCTCTGGTTTTTTCTGATTGTCATCACTTTGTTTCCGTTGGGGATCGGCCCGGAACCGCAATTATTGGCGCGTATTGCGCCGGGAATTGTCTGGGTGGCAGCATTGCTTGCATCGTTACTCTCTTTGGAGCGGCTATTCCGCGATGATTTCTACGATGGCTCCCTTGAACAGTTGCTGTTATTACCCGCGCCACTGGCACTCACGGTGTTAGGCAAAGTGTGTGCTCACTGGGTCGTGACCGGATTACCGTTACTGATTTTATCTCCGCTGGTCGCTTTGTTGCTTTCCCTCGACAGCAATACCGCGATTGCCATGGCGCTGACACTGCTGCTGGGGACACCGACCTTAAGTTTTATCGGGGCTATTGGTGTGGCACTGACCGTTGGGTTACGCAAGGGAGGGGTGCTGCTGAGTTTATTGGTGCTGCCGCTGTATATCCCGGTGCTGATATTTGCTACTGCGGCCATTGATGCGGCGTCAATGTCGCTGCCAATTGATGGGTATCTGGCTATTTTGGGGGCAATGTTAGCGGGGAGTGCAACACTGGCGCCTTTTGCTACCGCTGCCGCATTGAGAGTGAGTGTGCACTAGCAGTTTAATGCCACTCAGAAGGTAACAATTTCGAAAAAGAAGCGTGCAGTTAAGTGTGTGAGCGTTTTCATAAGCTTAAGCGCGGTAGCCAACGCAGTCAGAGCAGATTGTGCGCCGTACCCTGCACCGGCATTCCAATGGGTGATGCCTGTCAAATTTTACTGTGAGCAATGAAAAATGTGGAAATGGTTTCATCAATTCGCTAAACCCGAACGGCTCTATACGCTGTGCGGCCGGTTTGTTCCATGGCTGGGTATTGCTAGCGTGGTCTGTCTGATGGTGGGCTGGGTGTGGGGATTTGGTTTCGCCCCCTCGGATTACCAGCAAGGCGACAGTTTCCGTATCATATACTTACATGTCCCGGCGGCTATCTGGTCGATGGGTATCTACATGTCGATGGCAATTGCGGCATTTGTCGGTCTGGTCTGGCAAATGAAAATGTCCGATAACGTGGTGGCCGCCATGGCACCGGTCGGCGCGGTCTTTACCTTTATTGCATTGGTCACCGGTTCTGCCTGGGGTAAACCGATGTGGGGAACCTGGTGGATTTGGGATGCGCGACTGACCTCTGAATTAGTGCTGCTGTTCCTCTATCTTGGCGTGATTGCGCTGTATAACGCATTTGACGATCGCAAGTTGGCCGGGCGGGCTGCCGGTATTCTGGTGCTGGTCGGGGTGGTTAATATTCCAATCATTCATTTCTCCGTGGTGTGGTGGAACACCTTGCATCAAGGTTCCACCAACATGCAGCAAAGCATTGATCCGAGTATGCGTTCGCCGTTGCGTTGGGCGATTATTGGCTACTTATTATGTTTTATTACGCTGACATTAATGCGCCTGCGCAACTTGATTTTGCAGCAAGAACGCCATCGACCTTGGGTTAGCGCCCTATTGCGTAAGGAACCACGTCTATGAATCCGGCCTTTCACTCCTGGGCGGCATTTTTTGCCATGGGCGGCTATGCCTTTTATGTCTGGCTGGCGGCGGCGGTTACTTTGTTGTCTCTGTTTAGTTTGTGGGGATATACGTGGTGGCAGCACAAGCAGCTATTCGCGGATATTCAGCGTCGTCAGGCGCGGGAGCTGCGCATTCGGCAGGCAAATCAGACTCAGCATTCCGCCCGTTCGCAGGAGAAACAGCAGTGAACCCACGTAGAAAAAGTCGGCTCTATTTGGCGATGGTGGTTTTGATCGGCATCGGCCTGACGACCACTCTGGTGTTGTACGCACTGCGTGCCAATATCGATCTGTTCTATACCCCTGGCGAAATTTTGCAGGGTAAAGGTGAGCGCCACGAGAAGCCGGAAATAGGCCAGCGTTTGCGTATCGGCGGCATGGTCATGCCGGGTTCGGTGAAACGTGATGATAAGACGTTGGAAATGAGTTTCAAGGTTTATGATGCGCGTGGCGCAATCACCGTCACTTATACCGGCATTCTACCGGATCTGTTCCGCGAGGGGCAGGGGGTGGTAGCGCAAGGCGTATTTGCTGAGGGCAATACGGTAAATGCGAAAGAGGTGCTGGCAAAGCATGATGAAAAATACACGCCACCAGAAGTGAAAGAGGCGATGAAGGAAAACCACACGCGCCCCGCAGAGGCTTACAGTAGCACTAAGCGTGAGGGCAACGCCTCATGATGCCTGAAATGGGGAGTTTCCTGTTATGCCTGGCACTGGCCATCTCACTATTGCTGAGTTTGTATCCGCAATGGGGTGCTGCGCGTCAAGATGCCCGCATGATGGCGGTTGGCAGACCCTTGACTTACGGTATGTTTGCTACCATCGCGCTGTCATTTATATGTCTGGTGTATGCGTTTGTGGTGAATGATTTCACTGTCTCCTATGTGGCGGCGAACTCAAATTCACATCTGCCGGTTTATTATCGTATTGCGGCGACCTGGGGCGCACATGAGGGATCGCTGCTGCTGTGGGTACTGCTGCTAAGTTGCTGGTCGCTGGCTGTGGCGCTCTTTAGCCGTTCAATGCCGGATGATGCGGTAGCCCGAGTGCTGTCGGTGCTGGGGATGATTACCAGTGGTTTCCTGTTATTTATTATTCTGACGTCAAATCCGTTTACCCGCAGCTTGCCGGACTTCCCAATTGACGGTAACGATTTAAATCCGTTGTTGCAGGATGTCGGGCTGATTTTCCATCCGCCACTGCTTTATATGGGGTATGTGGGGTTCTCCGTAGCTTTTGCTTTCGCCATCGCTTCCTTAATGGCTGGCCGGCTTGACAGTGCCTGGGCGCGCTGGTCACGGCCGTGGACTCAAGCTGCATGGGTGTTCCTGACCATGGGGATCGTGCTCGGTTCGGCGTGGGCTTATTATGAATTAGGCTGGGGCGGCTGGTGGTTCTGGGATCCGGTTGAGAATGCCTCGTTTATGCCTTGGCTGGCAGGTACGGCGTTGATTCACTCATTAGCGGTGACTGAAAAACGTGGAACATTCAAAGCGTGGACGGTATTGCTGGCGATTACGGCATTCTCTCTATGCCTAATGGGCACCTTCCTGGTGCGTTCCGGCGTACTGGTTTCGGTGCACTCTTTTGCCTCTGATCCGGCCCGTGGCATGTTTATTCTGGCTTATCTGGTGATTGTTATCGGTGGCTCATTGCTATTGTATGCGGTTAAAGGCGCACAAGTGCGCAGCCGCACTCAGCACGAGGTGTTCTCACGCGAGACTTTCCTGCTCGGTAATAATGTGCTGCTGATCGCCGCGATGCTGGTGGTGCTTCTGGGTACCTTGCTGCCATTGGTTCACAAGCAATTGGGGCTGGGCAGTATTTCAATCGGCGAACCGTTCTTTAATACCATGTTTACCTGGTTGATGGCACCGATGGCGCTGCTGATGGGGATCGGGCCGTTAGTGCGCTGGCGCAGAGATGAGCCGAGCAAACTATGGAAACGCCTCAGTGTGGCTCTGGTCATCACTTTGCTGCTGTCGATATTGGTACCCTGGCTGCTGCAAGACACTATTGCCGGTATGACTGTTGTCGGTCTGATGATGTCTATCTGGGTCATTATCCTGACATTGATGGAGTTGCATGAGCGAGCGACTCACCGCCATGGTTTTTGGCGTGGTTTAACACACTTATCTCGCAGTCATTGGGGCATGGTATTGGGGCATTTGGGTGTTGCGGTGACGGTGATCGGTATTGCTTTTAGCCAAAATTACAGTGTTGAGCGTGATGTGCGCATGAAGGCCGGTGATAGTATCAATATTCACGATTATCACTTCGTGTTCCGCGATGTTCACGATATCAAAGGGCCGAACTATACCGGCGGTGTTGGTATTATTGATGTCACCCGTAATGGTAAACCTGAAGCCACGTTACATGCGGAGAAACGCTATTACAGTGTGGCCCGTTCGATGATGACTGAAGCTGCTATTGATGGTGGTTTCAGCCGTGATCTTTACGCTGCACTGGGTGAAGAACTGGATGACGGGTCATGGGCGGTGCGCTTGTACTACAAACCCTTTGTCCGCTGGATCTGGTTCGGCGGGGTATTTATGGCTATCGGCGGTATCTTCTGCATGCTTGATCCGCGTTATCGGATGAGTAAAAAATTAAAGCACAGTGCTGCATCGGAGGCTGAATAATGAAATCTCATTTTTCATTCAATAAGCTGATGTTTATTCCGTTGGTACTGTTTTTACTGTTGGTTGTAGCCTTTTTAGTGCAATTGACCCGCAATGCTAATGGTGATGATCCGACGATGTTGGAGTCGGCGTTGATTGGCAAACCGGTGCCAACGTTCAAACTTGAATCTCTTGACCAGCCGGGGAAAACCTTTGATCAGGCAGTATTACATGATGGTAAGCCCATGCTACTCAATGTCTGGGCGACCTGGTGCCCGACGTGCCGCGCTGAGCATCAATACCTGAATAAGCTGGCAGCACAGGGCATCCGTGTGGTGGGGTTGAACTATAAAGATGATCGTGTCAAAGCGGTACAGTGGCTCAATGCGCTGGGTAATCCTTATGCGCTGAGTTTGTATGATGGCGATGGCATGTTAGGGCTGGATCTGGGGGTTTATGGTGCTCCGGAAACTTTTCTGATCGACGGCCAGGGTATTATCCGTTATCGCCATGCCGGTGATCTCAATGATCGCATCTGGTTGCAAGAAATTCTGCCGTTGTATAAGAAGTATCAGGGGGGCGCATGAGATTACTGAGCCTGATCTTTGGCCTCATGCTGAGTTGGAGTCTGTTTGCCGCTATCGATACCTATACCTTTAAATCTGAGGCACAAGAGCAGCAGTATCGTGAGCTGACGGAGCAACTGCGTTGCCCTAAATGTCAGAACAACAGCATTGCCGACTCCAACGCCATTATTGCTGCTGATATGCGTGCCAAAGTGTATGAACTGATGCAGCAGGGTAATTCCAAACAGCAAATCATTGATTATATGGTGGCCCGTTACGGTAACTTCGTTACTTATGAACCACCGGTTACTGCCGCGACGCTGATTCTGTGGGTGGGGCCAGCACTGTTTGTGTTGATAGGTGCCGCAGTGGTGGTATTACGTGCACGGCGGCGGGTGGTGAAAGAAACTCCACTGTCGGCGCAGGAACAGCAACGGTTACATCATCTGCTAGCTGAACATTCTCGCGGTGTGGAAAAACCGGCTGCCGTGCAACACAGCATGCCAACTGAACACGTAAAGACTAACAGGGAACAACCATAATGGCTTTTTGGCTGATAGTGATCATTTTGCTGGTGGTCGCGGGTGCCTTGTTGGTTATACCTGCCATGCGACAAAACCAGCATGCACCGGCGACCACTCGGGATGAATTGAACAAGGCTATTTATCAGGATCGGTTATCTGAATTGGCAGAAGATGAAGCACAGGGCGTGGTAGAGCAGCGGCCAGAACTGATTCAGGAACTGCAACAAAACCTGCTGACAGATATCCCGCAACAACCGGATGAAGAGATAAGCCCGATTAACCGCTGGATGTTATTGCCTGGGGTGGTGATTCTGGTGGTGGTAGCGGTAGGGTTATACCTGAAAACCGGTGGTTTGGCTCAGGTGCAGGCGTGGCATCAGGTTGAGGCGCAAATGCCTGAATTACGCGCCAGAGTTGCCAATGAACGGGCGCAACCGCTAAGCACGGAAGAGATCGCACGTTTAGGACTGGGCTTGCGTACTTCTTTGCAACAAGATGCCGGTAACGTCAATGACTGGATGATGCTCGGCAGGGTGGGGATGGCACTGAATAATGCCACTACCGCAACCCAAGCTTTTGCAAAAGCTTATCAACTTGCCCCGGATAATGAAGATGTCAGACTCGGTTATGCCGAAGTGCTGACACGCTCCAACGATCAACAAGATAATCAGCTCGCAACCCAGATGTTGCGAACGATGGTTGGGCAGGATCACACCAATCTGCGCGCCATGAGTTTATTAGCTTTTAATGCTTTTGAGCAGGGGGATTTTAAACAAGCGATTGGTGCATGGGAAGTTATGCTAAAATTGCTGCCTGCTGGCGATTCCCGCATAGAAGTGATAAAACGCAGTATCCAGCAAGCCAAATCACAGGCAGGGCAGGAAACAGCTACACTGGGAATAGAGGTTTCATTATCCTCCGACGCCGCACAGAAATTACCCCAGCAGGGAACCCTGATTATCTCGGTAACCGATGGGGCAAATCCGGTACCGGTTGCAGTAAAACAACTGCCTTTGAGCCGATTCCCGCTATCTGTAGCGCTGGATGACAGCAATGCAATGATGCCAGAGCGCTTGCTCTCTTCTTTGTCTCAGGTGAACGTGCGGGCGCGTATCTCGCTGGATGGTACGGCCAATCCGCAAGCAGGGGACTGGTTTGGCGAGAGTGGTGTACAGGGTTTCGGTGAGAAAGCGCAGCCGCAAACGATTAATGTACAGATAAACAAACAGATCCCTTAAGTGTAAGGGGCTGGACAGAATTTCATGGAGAAAATTATGAACTACCGCCTGACTGGGCTGGCTTTTGCCACCGTGCTATTAGTAGGGTGTGCCAGTAGCTCGCCGGATCACATCGAGCAGGGCCGCTCAGATCCGCTGGAAGGTTTTAACCGGGCAATGTTCAATTTTAACTATGAGGTTCTTGATCCTTACGTGGTGCGTCCGGTTGCCGTAGTTTGGCGTGATTATGTGCCACAACCTGCACGTAATGGTACGAGTAATTTCCTGAGTAACCTTGAAGAGCCAGCCAGTATGGTCAACAGCTTCCTGGTGGGTGACCCGTATAATGGCATGAAACACTTTAACCGCTTTTTCCTGAATACTATTTTGGGTATGGGTGGCTTGATAGATGTGGCGAGTATGGCTAACCCTAAACTGGCTAAACAAACCCCTCACCGTTTTGGCAGTACCCTGGGCCATTATAACGTCGGTTACGGCCCGTATGTGGTACTACCGGGCTATGGTAGTTTCACTATTCGTGAGGATGGTGGTAATGCGGCTGATTATGTTTACCCGGTATTGAGTTATCTGACGTTCTGGATGTCAGCAGGTAAATGGATGGTTGAAGGGATTGAAACCCGCGCTCAGTTATTGGACTCCGATGGTTTGCTGCGTAACTCGTCAGATCCTTATCTGATGGTGCGCGATGCCTACTTCCAACGTCATGATTTCCTGGCGAATGGCGGGCAGTTGAAACCGGAAGTTAATTCGAACGCACAAGCGATTCAGGGTGATTTGGAAAGTATCGATTCAGCCAACTGATTTTGATGCTTAATAAGAATAATAAAAAAGCGCCGAAAGGCGCTTTTTTGTTTGCCAGTATCGGCTGATTAGAACGCGTAGTTAAAGTTCACGCCGTACAGCAGTGCGGTACCTTTGGAGTCGAACTCATAGGTAGTGCCACCCAATGCGGCAGGCGTTTTTTCCTTGATGTGCACGCTCTGGCCATGCATATAGGAAACACCGACATCTACTGAGGCATCTTTGTTGAAAGCGTAAGTAGTACCGGCACTGATCCAGAAACGGTCTTGGTCTGGAATCGAGATAGTGCGGTTATCTGCCGGAACCGGGCTGTCATCGAAGGCAATACCGGTACGGAAGGTCCAATTATCATCGTAATAATAAGTGGTACCCAGCGCGATACGGTAAGCGTCATGGAAGCCTTCTTGCTTCTCAAACAGGGTTTGCCCATTTGTGCCCGTCGCTCTCAACTCTTTGAACTGGCTCCAACTGGTATACGCCATGCTGTAGTGAATGGCCCACTGCGGTGCCACACGGTTGTAGCCAGAGACTTCCCAAACTTCTGGTAGATTAAGCGTCAGAGAGCCAGGGACTGTTTGACCTGCCAGCCCACCTAGTCGAGTAGGTAATTGGTTACTGTAATCGCCATCAAAATCAATCTTAACTTTTGATCGGTAGGTAAAGCTGTAGCGGTTTTCTTTATCTACTTCATACAAGACACCCGCATTCCAACCGTAACCCCATTTTTTCCCCTCAAGGCGGGAAACCTCGGTACTTGGTGCTTGTGGAATAGGTAAGCGAGGGCCAGCTTCGCCAGCGTGGCGTACTATGGTCGCATCGGCGTACACGGCATTAAAGCCCAGACCGAAACTGAAATTCTCATTCAGGCGATAAGCGGTGCTCAAGTTCAGGTTGGCTGTTTTCAGATCAGTCTGACCGCCGAGAGAACCGGCAGTATAATTGTCATTGAATTCAGTAGCCAAACCGTAGTTTGAGGTACCAGAGGCACCAATTGCCCATTGCTCATTCAGTGGCATAATAAAGTGGATATTCGGGATCCACTCCGATGGTGCGATGTTATTGGCATTGGTACTTTGACCGCTTCGTGATGTGCCACTGATATTGACATCAGGATCAACATAAACAAAGCCGCCAGAGAAAGAAGGGCGGTCGAACAAAGTCATTGCAGCGGGGTTGCGGCTACCAACAGATGCGTTGTCGGCAACGGCGCCTTCACCAGAGAAAGAACGCCCCAATGCAGCGGCTGAATATTCATTCAACTGGAAGCCAGCCGCAGAAACGTTCGACGATATGAGTGCAACTGCAGCCGCCAGAGCTGATCGGGTAAACAGGTTTTTCTGGTTCATGACCAAAACCTCATTGTTTTAATTAATGTTACTCATCGTAACAAGAGAATGCGGGATTGTAGGGTCCGTTATCGGTCAGACAAAGCAGACCAGTGGCTGAAGTATAGGTCCGACCTGTGTCAGTGTTGCAAGTATGTTTTAGGATTTGTTCAGTTTTGATTGCAAAAAATAGACACAGTTAACAAAAAAATCACAATTTAGTATCAATTATTACATTACCAATGAATGAGCATGCGATTTGAGTGTGATCTTTATCACTTAATAAGCCTATAAACAGTAAGTCCTAGTGCCAAGTGACCGACGGTAGTAAAATAGTGACAGAGAATATATTTTTTTTTGCGCCATCTCTTTTTGCGCTATTTGCGCTAACGAATTGGCAATTTGCACCTATTTTGAAATGTCCGTTGAGGAGAATTGAAGATGTCAGATGCAATTAATCGCTGTAGTGCGGAAGAAACTGCTGCCTGCTGCTGTATAGATGTCGGCACTATCATGGATAATACTGATTGCACGGCGTCTTACAGTTGTGTGTTTGGTAACCGTGCTGACGCTGAAGCCATGTTGAAATCGCTGACTGAAAAAGCGCGAGCTGTTGAATCAGAGCCTTGTCTGATTGAGCATAAATTTGAAGAGAAAGACGGCGGTGTTTGTTTAACCATCGACTTTACCTTTGCTTGCCAGGCAGAAACCATGATTTTCCAGCTTGGTCTGCGTTAATTAATACCGGTTTTCACTGAAACTTAGGTTAGTGAATCTCTCCCCAACGCGAAGCTTTTTGCTTCGCGTTTATTTTTGTATTATTCCCCTTGTGAATTTATTGCATTAGATTCATCACATTTACTGCTGTTATCCCCATTTCCAATTCGTCCTTCCATCGATTTTTGTCGCTAAAAGTTGCTCCTGCTCCCACTTTCCTGCTCTGTAGGTTTACCAAATGTAAATGTTTGGTTAACAATAATTGGATCAGGTCAGACCTGTTATTTGTTATGCTTAACTAAAAGCCATTCTATTTATCAGGAGCGTTTATGAGTAAGCCATTACCGCTAGTGACGCGCCAGGGCGATCGCATTGCAATAGTCAGCGGCCTGCGGACCCCTTTTGCCAAGCAGGCAACTGCTTATCACGGTGTACCCGCTGTCGACTTAGGTAAAATTGTGGTCAGTGAGCTGCTGGCCAGAAGTGGCGTTGCTCCTGAGTTAATTGATCAATTAGTTTTCGGTCAGGTGGTGCAAATGCCTGAAGCGCCAAATATTGCCCGCGAAATCGTGTTGGGAACCGGTATGAGTGCGCATACCGATGCTTACAGTGTGTCACGCGCGTGCGCTACCAGTTTTCAGGCGGTAGCCAATGTGGCAGAAAGTATTATTGCTGGCTCAGTCACGGTAGCGATAGCTGGTGGTGCCGATTCCTCTTCCGTGCTGCCAATCGGTGTCAGTAAAGCATTGGCGCGCACCTTGGTGGATGTTAATAAAGCACGCACCCTCTCCCAGCGGCTGAAGTTGTTCAGCCGATTAAAGTTACGCGACCTGCTTCCTGTTGCTCCGGCGGTGGCTGAATACTCTACCGGCTTGCGCATGGGGGATACCGCAGAGCAGATGGCAAAAACCTATGGTATCAGCCGTGAAGATCAAGATGCTTTGGCGCTACGCTCGCACCAAATGGCCGCGATTGCCTGGCAGCAAGGGCTATTACACGACGAGGTGATGACGGCTTATATCCCGCCTTACCGTGATGCTATTACTGAAGATAACAATATCCGCAAAGATTCCACGATGGCGCAATATGCCAAGTTACGCCCGGCATTCGATCGCAAACATGGCAGTGTCACTGCGGCCAACAGCACCCCGCTGACGGATGGTGCCGCAGCCGTGATGATGATGAGTGAAGCGAAAGCAAAAGAACTGGGTTTACAACCGTTAGGTTATCTGCGCAGTTTCGCCTTTTCCGCCATCGATGTTTGGCAAGATATGCTGCTAGGCCCCTCTTATGCTACGCCACTGGCGCTGGATCGTGCCGGTATCACGCTGGCAGATTTGACCCTTATCGATATGCATGAAGCATTTGCGGCACAAACACTGGCTAACCTGAAAATGTTTGCCAGTGATACTTTTGCGCGTGAAAAATTGGGGCGTAGCCAGGCTATTGGCGAAGTTGATATGAGCAAATTCAACGTATTGGGCGGTTCGATTGCCTACGGCCACCCCTTCGCAGCCACCGGTGCTCGCATGATCACCCAAACATTAAATGAATTGCGTCGCCGTGGCGGAGGATTAGGGCTAACGACCGCATGTGCCGCAGGTGGTTTGGGTGCCGCGATGATTCTGGAGGTAGAGTAATGAACCAGGAAAAGTTACTTAACGGCAGTGATGAAACGGTAGGTGGGGATAGCCATATTCCGGCCGATTCGGTCTTTACCCTCAGTGTGCGGCCAGACAATATCGGTGTTATCACCATTGATGTTGTTGGTGACAAAGTGAATACCTTAAAGGCTGAATTTGCAGAGCAAATTGCCGAAGTACTGCAACAAGCACAGGCTTTATCACAATTGCAGGGGCTAGTCATTATTTCTGGTAAACCAGACTCCTTTATTGCCGGGGCTGATATCACCATGATTGCTGCTTGCCGCACTGCCCACGATGCCCGTGTATTGGCACAAAAAGGTCAATCGACATTGGCACAAATCGCGGCATTCCCCATACCGGTAGTTGCCGCTATTCATGGTGCTTGTCTGGGCGGCGGGCTGGAACTGGCATTGGCGTGCCATAGTCGCATCTGTTCTCTGGATGATAAAACGGTACTCGGTTTACCTGAGGTGCAACTGGGTCTGTTGCCCGGTTCGGGTGGCACACAGCGCTTGCCGCGCCTGATCGGTGTCAGCAAAGCACTGGATATGATCCTCACCGGCAGGCAGATCCGTGCGCGCCAGGCGCTTAAAATGGGGCTGGTTGACGATGCAGTGCCTCACGATATCTTGTTAGATGTGGCGGTCAAACGCGCCAAAGCGGGTTGGCTTGACAGGCCGGTTTTGCCTTGGCAGGAACGCTTGCTTAGCGGCCCGTTGGGTAAAGCATTATTGTTTAAAATTGTGCGTAAAAAAACGTTGGCAAAGACCCAAGGCCATTACCCGGCTGCTGAACGCATTATTGATGTGGTGCGTAAAGGGTTGGATCACGGTGGCCCCAGTGGTTATGAAGCGGAAGCCAGAGCCTTTGGTGATCTGGCCATGTCCCCTCAATCGGCTGCTTTGCGTAGCTTGTTCTTTGCTACAACATCACTGAAAAAAGAGACCGGTGGTGCTGCACAGCCTCATGTTATTCATCGTGTTGGGGTCTTGGGTGGCGGCCTTATGGGCGGTGGGATTGCCAATGTCACTGCCACCCGCGCAGGCTTGCCGGTACGGATCAAAGATATTAATCCGCAAGGGATTAATCAGGCGCTGAAATATACGTGGGATGCCTTAGGTAAGCGGGTACGCAGCAAGCGCATGCGCCCGGCTGAGCGGCAGCGCCAGATGATGCTGATTTCCGGCAGTACAGATTATTGCGGTTTCGACACGCTTGATATCGTAGTTGAAGCTGTGTTTGAAGATTTATCATTGAAGCAGCAGATGGTTGCTGATATCGAACGTTTCGGCGCAGCACATACTATTTTTGCCTCCAATACCTCCTCATTGCCGATAAGCCAAATTGCCGCGCAGGCACAGCGACCAGAGCAGGTAATTGGCCTGCACTACTTTAGCCCGGTCGATAAAATGCCGTTGGTGGAAGTGATTCCCCATGCAAAAACCAGCGAAGAAACTATCGCAACCACAGTAGCTTTGGCGCGTAAACAAGGTAAAACAGCGATTGTTGTCGCTGATCGCGCTGGATTTTATGTAAACCGTATTCTGGCTCCGTATATCAACGAAGCTGCCCGCTGTGTCCTTGACGGTGAACCTATCGATTCGGTTGATAAAGCGTTGGTGAATTTCGGCTTCCCGGTTGGGCCGATCACGCTGTTGGATGAAGTCGGTATTGATGTCGGCACCAAAATTATGCCGATTTTGGTTGCGCAATTAGGGCCACGTTTTGCCGCTCCGCCGTCATTTGATGTCATCTTAAAGGATGGGCGTAAAGGGCGTAAAAATGGCCGTGGTTTTTACCTTTATCCAGCGGAAAATAAAGGTGCTTTTTGGAAAAGAAAACAGGAAAAACAAGTCGATACCAGCGTTTATGTTTTGTTGGGCGTGACGCCGAAAGCCCATCTTGAGTCCTCGGTGATAGTACAGCGTTGTACCATGATGATGTTGAATGAAGCGGTGCGTTGTCTGGATGAGTCGATTATTCGTAACCCGCGCGACGGTGATATTGGTGCGGTGTTCGGTATTGGCTTCCCGCCGTTTTTGGGGGGGCCTTTCCGCTATCTGGATAGTCTGGGGGCAGAAAAGGTTGTGAAAGCGCTCAGATTGCTGGCGCAACAGTATGGTGAGCGTTTTGAACCTTGCCAATTGCTGGTTAGCATGGCTGAACAACAGCAGACGTTTTACCCGCAGGAAAGTAACCCCGATGCAGTGCCAGGTGAAGAGCGCTGAGTTAGCAATCAGGCGTTTGTTGCGGGGATTAGTGGTGTTTTTCCCGCACAATATTGTGCCGACTAACAGCTATGATGAAGAGTGTGAGCAGGATCACCACCTGCGATTCTAAGGGATTAGGTGGCTGTACACCGGGGACAACCCGCGCTACCTTAGCCAGAATCACGTTAAGTGACTATTTGTGCCAAAATGAATTCATCGGCACTCATTGCGCAGGTGATAAAGTTTAGATTAAGCTGTTGATATGGTTATTATGTAACCACTCAAGGTTGGCTGTCGGTATACTCGGTGTAAAAAACAGCCATTTTCTTTACCTTAAGTTTCAGGCAAAATGCCCGGCCGCCATAGAGAGACGGCGCGTTATCGTTATGAAGTTTCTTTGCCTATGGGTAAAGGTTTCGGCGGTACAGCACGCAAAGCGTTTCTGTATAGCGTTATTTTGTTAACAAAAACGGTGCAATATGCAAGTTTTCATTATGCGTCACGGTGACGCGGCCCTTGATGCAGCAAGTGATGCGCAGCGGCCTCTTACTCTGTGTGGTCAGGATGAGTCACGTCAGATAGCAAGCTGGCTAAGCGAGCAGTCTGTTGATATCGATCAGATTTTGGTTAGCCCTTATCTACGCGCCGCGCAAACATTAGACGTCGCGCGTGAGGTGATAACGCTACCGGCGGAGCAGGAAGTGATGCCAGAATTAACACCGGGTGGGGATGCCGCTTTTGTCTGTTGTTATTTGCAGGCATTGGCAAAAGAAGATTGTGCCGCAGTGCTGGTTATTTCGCATTTGCCGCTGGTCGGGTATCTGGTGTCTGAGCTTTGTCCAGGGCAATGTCCACCGATGTTTGCCACTTCGGCAATCGCCTGTGTTGACCTTAATGGTGAGACAGGAAAGGGGACGTTTGACTGGCAAGTCAGCCCGTCACAACTGCTGGCAAAGGCTTGCCACGGTTAAAACAGTGTTAGTGAATACCCAATCGGCGCGGCATCTCTGTCGCGCCGTTGTTTTTCTCTCAAACCGCATTTCACGTCTATTCTTCTAACTCAATTAATACCAGTAATGCCGCAGTTCCACCCCAGTCTTTAGGGGCTTGATGGAATGCCAGCACATGGGGATGCTGTGCCAGCCACAAAGGGGTTTGTTGTTTCAGAACATGCTTGCCGTGGCCATGCATCACGCAGGCACAATGCACATGCTCCCGCTTACAGGCAGCAATCAGTGCGCCCAATTCTTGTTTAGCCTGTTTTTGGGTTAATCCGTGTAAATCCAAAAACATATCGGGCGAGTAATCACCGCGCCGCAGCTTTTTAACTTCAAAATGATCAACGCCAGGCCGCACATAGCGTGTCGGGCCTTCGCTATCCAACTGTGGTTGGAATTCATCAGAAAAATAATAACTGGCATCAACCTGTTCTTGCAGTAATTTTTCCGGCGCGATTTTTTTACCCAACTTGGGCGGTGTATGCAAAACAATCGTATCTTGTTTCAGTTTCTTCGCCCCGACTATAGACTCCTTAAATAGCTGTAAATCATCAGTCGTGAGGTGATATTTATTTTTCATTATCAGTTCGTTTACTTATTTGATTACCTCCAGTTTACCTGTTGAGCGTCATCTGTCTAAATAAATGTCTATACCCGTCATATTTCAAGGTGTAGGTGCGTTGGCTGCCCTCGCTTACCCGAATCACTTACTTGTGTAAGCTCATCGGGATTATCTCTGTTGCCGCCTTCCTACGCCTCGAAATCTATTGGGTATAGGTATGTCGTCATATTTCAAGGTGTAGGTGCGTTGGCTGCCCTCGCAATCAATCGGTTATCCATGCAATTTTTGTCATTAATGCACTTTTCATTATTCGGTTATCATTCAACTGATGTATTGCTGCTGATTTGTCGCGGGCTTCATGGCAAACTAGGGGATAGATAATGATTTTTCGCACCGTTGTTGGAGAATACCTTGGACAAGATTTTCGTCGATGAAGCAGTAAATGAGCTGCACACCATTCAGGATATGCTGCGCTGGGCAGTTAGCCGGTTTAATGCGGCGAATATTTTTTATGGTCACGGTACTGATAATCCGTGGGACGAAGCAGTACAACTGGTTTTCCCAAGCCTGTTTTTACCGATCGATATTCCTGAAGATATGCGCAGTGCGCGCCTGACGTCGAGCGAGCGGCACCGGATTGTCGAGCGAGTAATCCGCCGGGTTAATGAGCGAATTCCGGTTGCTTATTTGACCAATAAAGCCTGGTTCTGCGGCATGGAATATTATGTTGATGAGCGGGTGTTGGTGCCACGTTCACCGATAGCTGAGTTGATTAATAACAGCTTTGACGGGCTGATTAGACACCAGCCTAAGCATATTCTGGATATGTGTACCGGCAGTGGCTGTATTGCTATTGCTTGTGCCTATGCCTTCCCAGACGCTGAAGTGGATGCCGTCGATATCTCTAATGATGTCCTGGCAGTAACTGAGCATAATATTCAGCAACATGAGATGGAACATCAGGTGACACCGATTCGCTCTGACCTGTTCCGTGATTTACCGCCAATCAAGTATGACTTGATTGTCACTAATCCACCGTATGTTGATGCCGAAGATATGGCCGACTTACCGCAGGAGTTCCGCTTCGAGCCTGAACTTGGGTTGGCTGCTGGCAGCGATGGCTTGAAACTGGCTCGCCGTATTCTGGCTTGCGCACCGGACTTCTTGCAAGATGATGGCGTGTTGATTTGCGAAGTGGGCAACAGCATGGTGCATTTGATGGACCTCTATCCAGATGTGCCTTTCACCTGGCTGGAGTTCGACAACGGCGGTGATGGCGTATTTATGCTGACCAAACAGCAACTGATTGACTGCGCTCCGCATTTTAGTATGTACCGCGATTAATCGATCTCTGCTTATAAAGTCTGTCAGTGTGATAAATATCATACTGACAGATTGTTTATGACTACATGGTAAGGAGCCGTGATGGCTGGCAACAGTATTGGGCAGTTTTTCCGCGTCACCACTTTTGGTGAATCTCACGGCATCGCCTTGGGGTGTATTATTGATGGCGTCCCTCCGGGCATTCCAATCACTGAAGCTGACATTCAGTTGGATCTCGACCGGCGTCGCCCAGGTACCTCACGCTACACCACTCAACGCCGCGAACCGGATCAGGTGCGTATTTTATCCGGCGTGTTTGAGGGGGTCACCACCGGTACCAGTATCGGGTTGATGATTGAGAATACTGACCAGCGGTCACAAGATTACAGCACGATTAAAGATGTCTTCCGCCCAGGCCATGCGGACTATACCTACGAACAAAAATACGGTGTGCGCGACTATCGGGGAGGGGGCCGCTCTTCAGCCCGTGAAACCGCAATGCGTGTTGCCGCCGGTGCCATTGCTAAAAAATATTTGGCGCAAAAATTCGGGGTACAGGTGCGTGGCTATCTGGCCCAAATTGGCGATATCAGTTGTGATTTGATTGATTGGGATTTGGTTGAACAGAATCCGTTCTTCTGCCCAGACGCCAGTAAGTTGGAGCCGTTAGATGCGCTGATGCGCGAACTGAAAAAAGCCGGTGACTCCATTGGGGCCAAAATTACCGTGGTAGCTGAACACGTACCAGTGGGGTTGGGTGAACCGGTATTTGACCGTTTAGATGCTGATTTGGCTCATGCATTGATGAGTATCAATGCGGTGAAAGGGGTAGAGATCGGTGATGGCTTTGCTGTTGTGACTAAGCGCGGCAGTGAAAACCGTGATGAAATTACCCCACAAGGTTTCCAGAGCAATCATGCCGGTGGCATTTTAGGCGGCATCAGCAGCGGGCAACCAGTTGTGGCCCATATCGCTTTGAAACCGACATCCAGCATTATGGTTCCAGGGCAAACCATTAACCGGCAGGGTGAGGCGGTTGAGATGGTTACCCGTGGCCGCCATGACCCTTGTGTCGGTATTCGTGCCGTCCCGATTGCGGAGGCCATGATGGCTATTGTGTTAATGGATCACTTGCTGCGCCAGCGTGCACAGTGCGGTGATGTGGTTTCAGACGTTCCGCGCTGGTAGGCACAATGAACAAATGGATTGTGGGTGCAATAGCACTTGCCACAACAGTAGCGCTGGCTGCTATGGCCCCAGTCATGGCGGCAACGCCATGGCAACAGATAGCCAACCCGGTGGCGGGTTCTCCGCAGTCGATTGGTGGTTTTGCCAACGGCTGCGTTATTGGTGCGATGCCCTTGCCGCTCCAATCGGCAGAGTATCAGGTGATGCGCCCGGATCAGCGCCGTTATTTTGGTCACCCTGATTTGCTGAACTTTATCCACCGTCTGAGTGCGCAGGCTGAGCAACATCGCTTGGGTACAGTGTTGATTGGCGACATGGCAATGCCTGCCGGTGGGCGCTTTAGCAGCGGGCATGCCAGCCATCAGTCTGGTCTGGATGTGGATATCTGGTTACAACTGCCACAACAGCGCTGGAGCCAACAGCAATTGTTGAAACCGCAACCCATTGATTTGGTGGCTGCTGACGGTAAACGGGTAGTGCCAGCACTCTGGCAACCGCAGGTCGAGAGTCTTATCAAATTAGCGGCTAACGATAACGAAGTGACCCGTATTTTTGTCAATCCGGCAATTAAAAAACAACTGTGTCTGGATGCCGGAACGGATCGTAATTGGTTGCATAAAGTGCGCCCGTGGTTCGGTCATCGTGCACATATGCATGTAAGATTGCGCTGCCCGGCAGACAGTCTGGAGTGTTTGGATCAAGACACGCCTCCTGCGGGGGATGGTTGTGGTGCCGAACTGGAAAGCTGGTTCCAGCCACATCAACCGAGTGCTAAACCGGGTAAAACCTTACCCCCACCATTGCCGCCTTCATGTCAGGCTTTGTTGGATAACCATTTTGCTACGGAATAAATCATGGATTGGTTTACGCTGGGCCCTGCAGTTTTAGGGATTTTGTTTGTCGTTGCCTTATTGGCGGGTTTTATTGATTCCATTGCTGGCGGCGGGGGCTTACTCACTGTGCCAGCATTGCTGGCGGTTGGATTACCCCCAGCGCAAGTGTTGGCGACCAATAAATTACAATCCGTCGGTGGATCATTCTCCGCCAGCCTTTATTTCATCCGCCGTGGGGCGGTGAATTTAAAAGAGCAAAAGTTGATTATTGCTCTAACGCTGGTCGGTTCAATGCTGGGTGCTATTTTGGTTCAGCATATGCGGGCCGATATTTTGCGGCAAATTCTGCCATTACTGGTAATAGGTATTGGTGTCTATTTTCTACTCACCCCCAAGCTGGGTGAGGTTGATCAACAACGCCGTCTATCTCCACTACCTTTTGCCTTGATTGCTGGCGGTGGTGTCGGTTTTTATGATGGTTTCTTTGGCCCTGGAGCGGGTTCTTTCTATGCGTTGGCCTTTGTGACCCTGTGCGGATTTAATCTGGCAAAATCCACCGCCCATGCCAAAGTGCTTAATTTCACCTCTAATTTGGGTGGCCTTATCTTTTTCATCATCGGCGGCAAAGTGGTGTGGAGTATCGGGTTGGTGATGCTGGTCGGGCAAGTGCTGGGCGCGCGCCTTGGTGCACATATGGTGTTGACTAAAGGCCAAAAATTAATCCGCCCAATGATTGTCGTGGTGTCATTCGTAATGAGCTGCAAGCTGCTGTATGACAGTCATGGTACCGAGATCTCCTCCTGGCTGGGATTACACGTTTTCGCATAACTTAAGGTATCCAATAGGGCAGTGAGCCTGAATGCCGTTGCCGATACCGCTCTTACGGACCCAAGTATGACTCATGATTATCAGCAATTAATCGATGTTTTTAATGCCTGTTTTAGCGACCAATATAATACCCGGCTGGTAAAAGGTGACGATGAACCTATTTATCTGCCCGCCGATGACGAATTTCCCTATCATCGGGTGATTTTTGCCCATGGATATTATGCCAGCGGAATGCATGAGATCTCGCATTGGTGTATTGCCGGTGAAGAGCGGCGCAAGTTGGTCGATTTTGGTTATTGGTACTGCCCGGACGGGCGAGATGCATTAACTCAGAGCCAGTTTGAAGTGGTTGAGATCAAACCACAGGCACTGGAATGGATGTTCTGTGTAGCGGCGGGGTTCCCTTTTAACGTCAGTTGCGACAACCTGGAGGGGGATTGTGAGCCGGATCGCATCACATTCCAGCGCAAAGTGCGCGAACAAGTATTGTGGAATTTAGAAAACGGTATACCCACACGACCTGCGGGCTTTATTCAGGCACTACAATCGTTTTACAATACGCCGCCGTTGGTAGCCGAGCTTTTCCCTTACCCGGAAGATCTCGTGTAGCTTACCGCCTGGCTGCAACGCCATTATTTTTGGATATAGAATATAACCCAATAGATTTCAAGGTGTAGGAAGGCGGCAAGCAAGATACAAATTGATTGTATTTTGAACAATGCTTGTGCTGGCCCACAAGGTGAGCCTCTGATGAGGTTCATAATCCCGACGGTAAGTGATTCGGGTTAACGGGGCTGCCAACACACCTGCGGTTTGAAATATGGCGGGTTATTGAGGAAAATTGATGATCGCAGAGTTCGAAACGCACATATTAGCGCAGATTGATGACATGGTAGAGCACGCCAGTGATGATGATTTATTTGCCGGAGGCTATCTGCGCGGCCATCTGACTCTGGCCGTAGCTGAATCTGAAGAGTTTGGTGAACATACGGCTGAGCAGCTACATGCCCGCGTGCAGACCAGCCTGGAAAAGGCGATCAAAGCCGGTGAGCTTTCCCCACCGGATCAGGTTTTGGTCTTGGGCTTGTGGGATCGTTTACTTGAGCAAGCTATCAAATAGCTTCCATTGCTGAAGTCGCAGGGGTTTAGCCAGATCCGTTACTTGGCTTCACCTCTGCGATTCTAGTGATTTTGACGCCGCTGCAAGTCACCCCGCCGCGCTTAAGATAACGTCGCAACGCGCTGTTGTACCGGCCTGCCTTTCAGCAATTTTCGAATCCAAAATCGATTAGGATTGAGTGCCGCCAGCGTTGGTGCATCTAATGGCTGCGGTTCCCCGAACATTTGTGCCGCCAGAATTTCTGCCACCAATGGCGCACTGCACAAGCCCCGTGACCCCAAAGCCCCCACCATGAATAATTCCGGCCATACCGGTGCTGGCGCTATCTCATCACCACGCTGAATTTTGCGCGGCAGATCCTGATATTGTGCCAGTGTTGCAGCATAATCTGGGACTGCGCCCACCATCGGCAAGTGATCACGAATAGCGCAACGCACCCCGCAGCGCGCTTGATTATCACTGATATCAACCTGGTGCGGCCACTTAACGTGCGGCAGGCAACGTAACAGGCGATCCCGATTCTCTTGTTGTTCATCGGCACGAAAATCAGTGGCAATATCGCCGCGCTGATAACTGGCCCCAATACAATGATGCTGATTAGCCGGATTCACTGGCGTCAGGTAGCCGTCATAGCATAGCACTTGCTGCAACTGACTGAGTACTGAGGTGGTGGGAATGTGGGAAACCTGCCCGCGCACGGCCGACAGCGGCAGATACTGGGTTTGTTGCCACTCAGCTAAGCGGTGGCCAGTGGCCAGCACCATTGTAGCATGTTGTTTCGCCACCCGTGGTTGTTGGGTATCGATGGGTTGGGTACTGAGTTGCTGGAAGCTGAGCTGCCATTGCCCGTCAACATACTCTAACTGGCGCAGTTCATGTTGATAGTGGCAAGTCATCCCTTTTTGCTGAGCCAGCATTACCAGCGCTGTGGTGAGGTCTGATGGGCATAACCAGCCTCCGACTGGATAATGTATACCATCGTGGGCGCAATCTAGCCCAGCGAGCGCACTGAGCTGTTCACGGCTCATGGCTTCGGCGAATTGCACCGGCCAGCTTATTTGCAGCATTTTATCAATTTTGCCACGGCTTTTTTCATCAAATGCCAATTGGCTGACACCACACCATTGATGGTCAAAACTCACGCCTTGCGCTAGAAATTGGTCATATTGGCGGCGAGCAAAGGTAAATGCGCTGGTGAAAAAGGTTTCCAGTGCATCATCTTTACCGTTTAGCAGGGGATAGAGTGCACCTTGGCGGTTACCTGATGCACCTTGCGCTGGTTGTGTATCGGCGCAATAGAGCGTGACCTTAGCCCCACGGCGCAATAAGGCTAATGCTGTCAATGCACTGACGATGCCCCCGCCAATGATCGCGATATCATCACAATGGGCTGCTGCTGGCCGGTGGTACCAGGGCGTGGCGGGTGACTCGATGCTTTGCGGCAATCTGCCCGTGAGCATTTCACGTTTTTGCCCAAAACCTGTCACTTTAGCCACGTCGAACCCTGCTTGTTGCAAACCACGGCGAACAAATCCGGCAGCGGTAAATGTGGCAAAAGTCCCTCCCGGCCTCGCCATACGCGCCATGGCATTGAATAGCATGTCATTCCACATATCGGGGTTTTTAGCCGGGGCAAAACCATCAAGAAACCAGGCATCCACTTGATTATTCAGGCTGGCATCTAACTGGGGCAGCAAGGTATTGACATCACCAAACCACAGATCCAGAGTAATACTCCCCTGTGCCAACAGGATACGGTGGCACCCCGCAAGGGGTAATGGCCAGTGGGCGCGCAGTTGTTCGGCAAAAAACGCCAGTTCTGGCCAGCGGCCATGGGCGGCGGCCAAATCAGCCACCTGAAGCGGGTATTTTTCGAAACTGATATAGTGTAAACGTTGGAGCTTAGCACTGGCGTGTTGCTGTTTGAACTGAGCGAAATCACGCCATAACGTTAAGAAATTTAATCCGGTTCCGAAGCCCGTTTCGGCAAAAATGCAATTATCTCGCGGGTGTTGAACAAAACGTTCAGGAAAACCATTCCCCTTAAGAAAAACGTAGTGAGTCTCTTCCAGCCCATCTTCATTGGAAAAATAGATGTCACCAAACTGTTCCGATACAGGTGTACCCTGTTCATTCCAGCTTAATGTCGCGGTTTGGATTGGGGGTTGGCTCACGTTGAAAGACTCGTATCTCAAGGGGTAGGGCGATTCTAACTATGTGACCGGCCGCGTGCAAATCGTAAAATTATCTGGGTATATTACGCTGATCGGACTTGTTCGGCGTACAACTGTACGCTAAAGTGCGTTGCAAAATCCCGAATGTAAAATAAGTGGAAGAGGTATTGAATGAAGCGTGCAGTAATTACTGGCTTGGGTATTGTCTCCAGCATTGGTAATAACCAGCAGGAAGTTCTGGCATCTTTGCAGGAAGGCCGCTCTGGCATTACTTTCGCTCAGGAATTTAAAGACGCAGGTATGCGCAGCCATGTATGGGGCGATGTAAAGCTGGCATCTGAGCCTAAAGACCTCATTGATCGCAAAGTGCTGCGTTTTATGAGCGACGCCTCAATTTATGCTTTTCTTGCGATGCAAGAAGCGATAGCAGACTCTGGTCTGTCAGACGATCAGGTATCCAATTTCCGTAGCGGGCTGGTAGTGGGTTCCGGTGGTGGTTCACCCCGTAACCAGGTTGCCGGTTCTGATGCAATGCGTACCCCACGCGGCTTGAAGGGTGTTGGTCCTTATATGGTGACCAAAGCCATGGCATCCGGTGTGTCCGCGTGCCTGGCAACACCGTTCAAAATCAAAGGTGTTAACTACTCAATCAGTTCTGCCTGTGCGACATCCGCACACTGTATTGGTCATGCTTTGGAGTTAATCCAACTGGGCAAGCAGGATGTGGTGTTTGCGGGTGGTGGTGAAGAACTGTGTTGGGAAATGGCCTGTGAATTCGATGCCATGGGCGCGTTGTCGACCAAATACAATGAAACTCCGGCTAAAGCTTCCCGTACTTATGATCAAGACCGTGATGGTTTCGTCATTGCAGGTGGCGGCGGTATGGTGGTGGTAGAAGAGCTTGAGCATGCTCTGGCGCGTGGCGCACATATCTATGCTGAGATTGTTGGCTACGGCGCAACCTCTGATGGTGCTGATATGGTTGCACCATCAGGTGAAGGTGCTGTTCGTTGCATGCAGATGGCAATGGCAGGTGTTGATACACCAATTGACTACATGAACGTACATGGTACTTCTACACCGGTTGGTGATGTGAAAGAGCTGGGTGCGATTCGTGAGGTATTTGGTGATAACACACCGGCTATCTCCTCAACAAAAGCCATGACCGGCCACTCACTGGGTGCTGCGGGTGTGCATGAAGCTATCTTTAGCCTGCTGATGGTTGAACACGGCTTTATCGCACCAAGTATCAATATCGAAAACCTGGATGAGAAGGCGGCGGGGATGAATATCATTACTGAGCCAACTCAACGCGAATTGACTACTGTTATGTCTAACAGCTTCGGTTTTGGTGGTACTAACGCCACGCTGGTCATGCGTAAATACCAGAAATAAGGTCAATTGCAGATATTTCTGCTCATTGATATTGAGTTACTAAGGCCTGCGAGTAATCGCGGGCCTTTTTATGCGCTATGAATAAATACGTCTAAGGAAGAATACAATAATCATCAGTTGATCACTGACTATTCATAAAAATATCTTGTACTCAATAATCGAGATGAATAACATTATAGACTGTAGGTGATTGAATCTTAATACGTTAACCTAATTACATCGTTTCTTAATATTTTTTTATTCTGTTAAAGTCAAATTTGAAGTTAAAAAATCCTTGCCTGCTCAAAAACGTTAATTCACACTATTAGAACAATAATTAAACAATTCTATTTTTGTCTTTTAATTTACCAACACAGCAGGATAGTTCAATGAGCCATAATCAAAGTGATCAGAAGATTAAGATTGCCGATTTAAACGAGCGCGTTGTTCATGAAATTCTGGAAGTGATAAGTGATGGTATCTGGGATTGGAATGCCAACAGTGGATTTGTTTATCGTAATACTGGTTGGTATGAAATGCTGGGTTACCCTGCCCATGTTTTTGAAAATACAGTCCATACTTGGGAAAAAATCATCCATCCAGACGACTTTGAAAGAGTAATGTTTCAGTTTGATGCCTATATTAATAACCAGGCAGAACGATACCAGATTGAATACCGTTGCCGGACTCATGATGGCGACTATATATGGATTGAAGATCGCGGCAAGGTGATTGAGCGTAATAGTGATGGTTCCGTATCGAGGATGATCGGCGCTCACCGCAATATCCATGACAGAAAACAGCGCCTTGAAAAGTTAGAGTTAAAGAATAAATCTTTGGAAGCGTTAGTCGAGGAGCGAACTGTTGAATTACGCGAAACCAATTTCCGGTTACAGCAGCAACTCGATATCAAAAAAAGTCTTTCTGAAACAGATGTATTAACCTCTGCGGCTAACCGTTATTTGCTGGAAAAAGTACTGAAACACGAATATAACCGCGCAAAGCGATTTTGCCAGCCGTTATCATTGCTTGCGTTGGATTTAGACAATTTCAAATCTATTAATGATAAGCATGGTCATTCTGTTGGGGACTTAACATTGACGCATATTGTTGATGTGATCAGGAATAATATTAGGGAAATTGATGTGTTAGGCCGTTGGGGTGGCGATGAGTTTATGATTGTGTTACCTAACACACAATTAAATGAGGCTAAATGTATTGCTGAGAAAATCAGGCAATGCATCGAAACCATGCCTGTGGAAGGGAATATCAATGTAACGATGAGCCTGGGTGTGGTGGAATTGGGGCAAAATGAAGCGCAGGAACAGCTATTAATCCGTGCAGATAAAATGCTCTATAACTCAAAAGCAGCGGGTAGGAATATTATTAGCGGCTGATATTCTTCCAACTTAACGCCGTAGTGATGTGGTAACCTTTGTCACTCGGCCTATTGCTAAGTCATGCAGGGGAGGTCGCAGCAAGCGGTATCAACCTCTGCTGCCCACCGATCTGTTATTGTTTGCTGCCTTGGCAAATGTGTGATGGCTGGGGAATCATCACAATTAGCATGTCAGCGCATATTCAGCGGCCGCACAGGCATGTATTGCGGTGGTATCAAATACCGGTACGCTCGCGTCTTGCGCGTTAACCAACAATGTAATCTCGGTGCAACCAAAGATAATCCCTTGCACGCCTTGCTGTTCTAATTTGCCCATAATGCGGCGATATTCCTGGCGGGAGGTTTCACTGATAACGCCCAAACACAGCTCTTCATAAATAATGCGGTTAACACTTTCGCGATCGATACTATCAGGGGTAATTACTTCAAGACCGTGTTTTTCCGTCAATCGGCCCCGATAAAAATCTTGTTCCATGGTGTAGCGGGTGCCCAATAAGCCAATTTTATTGATCCCTTGCTGCTTAATTTGTGCGGCAGTAGCATCTGCAATATGCAATAACGGTAATCCGCTGGCCGCTTCAATGTCATCAGCCACTTTGTGCATAGTATTGGTGCATACCACGATGACGTCAGCTCCGGCATTTTTTAATGAAACGGCGGCATCAGACAGCAACTGTGCTGCAGTTTCCCAGTCACCCTTGGCCTGAAGCTGTTCAATCTCATGGAAATCCACACTATAGAGAATGATTTTGGCACTGTGTAACCCGCCAAGTTGTTCTTTAACCTGCTGGTTAATCATCCGGTAATAAGGGATGGTTGATTCCCAACTCATACCGCCAATAAGACCCAAAATTTTCATTCATTTATTCCTGTACAAACGCTTGTCTGAGTATGGATAGAAATTTAACTATGTAGAAACACGCTGCTGATGCACCGCGACAAAGCAATTAGCGGAACTGTGACAAGACTCCGACTATACCTATTATCTCTGTCTATCATGTTGGTTGTAACAAATCTGTAGCAATCGGAACATCTATTTATTCCTCTATCCATTTTTACACTATTACCATCAACAGGATGACGGAGATTAGGATGATAAAAATAAAGACGGCATACACCCTGACACTATTAGCGCTACTCTTGCCAGCGTCAACCCATGTTGTAGCACAGGATAAAAGTGACAACTATAAACTTGAACAAGTGCTGGTGATGAGCCGGCATGGTATACGAGCACCTTTGGTAAATTATGGCGATATGCTTTCCAGTGCGACACCCGATAAATGGCCACAATGGACCACCCCTGGCGGTTATCTGACACCGAAAGGGGCTGAGCTTGAGGCGATGATGGGGGGGTACTTCCGCGAGTGGTTGGTTAATGCCAAATTACTGAAAGCGACAGGATGCCCGGCAGATACCACGGTATTTACTTATGCTAACAGCTTGCCAAGGACTATTGGTACCGCGCAGCATTTCTTATTCGGTGCTTTCCCTGGTTGTAATGTGCCAGTGGCGCACCAAAAAGACATCGGCAAAATGGATCCAGTTTTTAATCCGATCATCACGCTAGATGTCACACCAGAATTTAAAGAAAAAGCCTTGGCATCGATTAATCAACACGCCGGGCCGGGCGGGGTAGAAGGGCTAAATAAGCGCTTACAGCCTAATTACGATTTACTTTCCCGCGTGTTGGATTATAAAAAATCACCGGCCTGTTTAACGGATAAGAAATGTGACTGGAGTACCCAGCCAACTAATATTGTATTGGTACAAAATAAAGAGCCAGGCATCACCGGCCCGCTGAAGTTAGGTACCGGCGCATCAGATGCATTTATGTTGCAATATTACGAAGGTTTCCCGATTAAAGATGTGGCCTGGGGACGGATTCAGTCATCGGAAGAGTGGCGTAAATTAATCGATATCAAAAACCTCTACCATGAGACGTTATTCGGTTCTCCTGCAATTGCGGATAATGCGGCTGAGAAGTTAGTCGGTTTTATCAGTGCCACCCTTGATCCCGTCGGTGAGAAAACGCCTAATGAATTAGCGGCGCAGAAAGCTAAATTGGCGGTATTGGTTGGGCATGACTCTAACATTGCTTCATTGTTGGCAGCACTGAAAACTAAAGAATACCAACTGCCAGACCAATATGAGAAAACACCAATCAGCGGCAAAGTAGTATTTGAGCGCTGGAAAGATACGAAACAAAATAAAGATATGATGAAGATCGAATATATCTATCTGTCGACTGAGCAAATTCGTAATAAGACGCCGCTGACCCTTCAGGCACCACCAAAACGTGTCACGCTGGAAATTAAGGGCTGCCCGGTTGATGCCAACGGGTTCTGTTCAATGGATGATTTCAGAAAAGCGATAAAACACAACACACAAAGTTAAGTTAACACTGCCCTGCCGCCGGTTGCGGCAGCCGGTAGACAATAGGGGCTGGCATAAAATGACAGGCTACGCTAACGTAATCTCTCTTTGTCAGCCCCTGGCCATTTGTAGATTTCCTGATGACATTATTTGCGACTACTCAGCAAGCAGTAAAAACGGTATTCAGACCTTTTCTCAAAGATCGTCTATTACATATTTTATTGATTTTGGGGATAGGGTTAACGGCCTTAATGCCAGCCCAAATTGCCGTCTTCCCGCAGTTTATTGACTGGACCACCATTGTTACTTTATTGGGATTAATGCTACTGACTAAAGGGGTTGAGGTCAGCGGTTACTTCGATTTTATTGGCCGGAAAATTATTAACACACTCCACACTGAGCGGCATCTGGCGCTGTTTTTAGTCTTAGCTGCGGCAGTGTTGTCATCCTTTCTGACCAATGATGTGGCGCTATTTATCATTGTTCCACTGATTTTGACGTTGAAAAAAATATCGTCTCTGCCGGTTGCCCGCCTAATTATTTTCTCGGCGCTGGCAGTCAATGCCGGGTCGCTATTAACCCCGATCGGCAATCCACAAAATATTCTGTTATGGAGCCGTTCCGAACTCTCTTTTATTGGTTTTACCCGCCAAATGGCACCTTTAGCAGCCATTATTCTGCTGACATTATTAGCGGTAACATGGTGGCGTTTTCCGGCGCGTAAGATAAAGAAACAGGCCTCAAGCCCGCTTTATCCCTACCATTCCCGCCTGTTGCTAAGTTGTTTGGCGTTGTATGTTATTTTTATTATCTGCGTAGATTTGGGCAGGGCTGGCTATGGGCTGCTTGTCGTTTTCGCTGGTTTATTGTTACTGGCGCGGCGGGTGTTATTGGCAATTGACTGGAGCTTGATTGTGGTCTTTATGGCGATGTTCATTGACGTGCGCCTACTGACGGAGTTACCTGCGTTACAATCGCTGTTCGGTGAAATCAAAACGCTGTCTGCGGCTGCTGCCTATATATTGGGGATGGGTCTATCGCAATTGATCAGTAATGTCCCCGCCACAATATTGCTGCTTAATTATCTGCCTTCCAGCGCGCTGGTGGCTTATGCGGTCAATATTGGTGGTTTTGGTTTTGTGTTGGGTTCTATGGCTAATTTAATTGCGCTGAGAATGGCAGCAGAACCTGCCATCTGGTTAAAATTCCACGCTTATTCACTGCCATTTTTGTTGTGGAGTGCTCTGGTTGGCTGGTGGCTATTATTGTAATCAGATGGATGGCTCGGCGGGAGATAACCTGAGCCACATCTGGTTAGAGGAAGATAGCCAACAAAAAGGCCATCACTATAATTAGCGCCACAAATGCCAGTGATGGTTTTTGCAACAATGGCTGTAATGATTGGGGTAATGCGGCGATCAGCGGGTTAATCACTGGTTGCAGAGTTTTTTGGTCTTCTGCTAAACGTTGGGCTGCATTAGCCCGATCTAATCTGGCGGTAAACAGGACATTGATAATGTCATTCAACTGCGCTTGTGTCAGCGGCGTGGTAGGGCTGGCCTGAAAGCGATTCTGGCTGTAATCAATTAATAATTGTTGTTCCTGCGCATCAGCGGGCTGCTTCAACGCGGTTTGCAGGTTAACCAATGTCGGTGCCGTTTGTTGGCTGAGTGCCACTTTGGTCTGTAAAAACTGGCTGAGTAGCTGGAAATGGCGCGCAGGTAATGGATCATTACTTTTCACCCCCACCATATCAAACAACGCCTGCCATATTTTGGCCGGTTGCTCGCCGGTTGCAGCACTAAGTTTTGCTACTAGCGATTGAATATTCTGATGCTCTGCGGGCAGTAACGGCCGATCAGTTATTGTTGCCAGTTGTGGCTGTGGAATATTCAGGGTGCCGGATTGCAGTAGTACCAAAACCTGTTGTAACTCAGCATGACTTAGCTGACTTAATACGGTATGACCAAAGTGCTGGCGGATAAAATCACTGACCGCCTGCCGGTTGTTACCTTGTGGCAGCAGTTCGGTCAGTTGCTGGCGCAATTGATGATTGGCGTGATTTTCCTGTGCCTGTGCAAGGCGGGTTTGCAGCAATTGCTCTGCGGGCTGGAAGTGGCGTGCCAGTAAGTCGCTGGTGCTACCCAAGGATAAATCATGGCGCAGACCGGCCCAGATCTCGGCTGATTTAATTGGGCTGAGGGCCATAATCCGCACAATTAGCTTCTCCAGCGTAGTGCGTTGCGCAGGGGTAAGTGCCTGATCTTCCACTTGGCCCTGATGAGGTACTTTGGTCGGTGCAATATTGCGATCACTGGCAATCGGTACACCCGGGCCGTTCAAAGGTTGCATATAACCGGTCCTTCGCTGTGGAGGAGATACTGTGGACGTTCATAAAGTACCCGGCGATAGACGCAGGCTACCAATATGATACGCGTAAATGTGGGCGACCCATACCGTCAGATTATGTTTTTTTGGTTAAATACGTTTGTAATTAAATGTCACTTTGAGTGATTGTTTAAGTTCAGACATTGATAATCTTAATTATGCCGTTAAGATGAGCGCTCAGTCTTGAATGAGACTAATTTATCAATTTTACTGATGAATTATACGGATCAGGATTAAACACGGTAAATGGTTAAACAACAGCGTGCGGCAAAGTGGTTCCTCTGTCTGGCTTGCCTGGTCATATTAGTTTGTATGACACAACGCATCGCCAGCCTGCACGCGTTGGAAAAAAACCTCCTTCAGACATCGCCATCACAGGTTGCTGCCGATGCAAATGAAGCTCCCACGCCTTGTGAGCTAAGTGCCAAATCCCTGTTAGCATCCCCGCCTGTTCTGTTCGAATTAGCGATTTTTTCTCTGGGTTTATTACTCTTGCTATTGGGGCCAGTGATTCCGGCCCGCATGAGGTTTCCGCCACCCAGAGTGATATCACCCAGCCGTCTGAGGGTGCACCTGCAACTCTGCATTTTCCGGGAATAGAGATGCTGTTGGCATAACTACGGCAACCTTTTGCGTTGCTGTGATTAATCTATTTCTGGAGAAGAATCATGTTTAATTTAAGCAAGACAGCGTTGTTCTGTCTGTTACTGCTATGGATGCCCACCCTTTGGGCGGCAGACAGCGGCTGGTTGGTCAGCCCACAAAACTCACATGCTAAGGTGCGGATTTATGCCGACCCCTCAACGAGCGGTGCAACCCGCCTGTTACTTTCCGTTCAACTGGATAAAGGCTGGAAAACTTACTGGCGCTCACCGGGTGAAGGGGGCATTGCACCAACCATTGCCTGGAGCACACCTCTTGACGCGGTAAAATGGTACTGGCCTGTACCACAACGATTTGATGTTTCTGGTATTTCTACCCAGGGCTATCACGAGCAGGTCATGCTGCCGATCGTCATTTCCGCTAAGGCACCTCAAACGCTAAATGGCATCTTGACCCTATCGACCTGTAGCAATGTCTGCATTTTGACGGACTACCCGTTTAGCCTCGATCTTTCCTCACCGTTAAGCGACGAAAACCAACAACAATTCCAACACGATTTTGCCCAAGCGATGGGGCAGGTACCCATTGCCAATGCCTTGACCCAACAGATCCAAGCTGGTTTTGGTCATGGTGAGGTGCAAATTCTGGCGGTACGTGACGAAGGTTGGCAACAGCCCGAATTGTTCTTCGATACCTTGGCGGACGTGGATTTCGGCAAACCGCGGGTCAGCGTACAGGGTAATCAGCTCTCGGTGCGGGTTCCTGCGACCGATGGTTGGGGGGAGGGCGTGGGGGATCTCCGTGGTAAACCCCTGACAATGGTGATTACTGACGCAGGTCTGGCGCAAGAGGCCACGGTGACCATTGGGCAAGCGCTCACTTTACCGCAATCCTCCCCCCGTTTTTGGTCTTGGATAGTGATGGCGCTGGCGGGCGGATTTATTCTTAATCTGATGCCTTGTGTGCTTCCGGTTCTTGCAATGAAACTGGGGTCGATTTTGCAGACCGGGCAGCAAACCCGCCGTCAGATTCGTTGGCAGTTTCTGGCATCGTCTGCTGGAATTGTGACTTCGTTTTGGTTGTTGGCACTACTGATGACCGCCTTGCGCTTAGGTAATCATGCCCTTGGCTGGGGAATTCAGTTCCAAAGCCCTTGGTTTATCGGCTTTATGGTGCTGGTTACCGCACTCTTTACGGCCAATCTGTTCGGCTTGTTCGAGATCAATCTCTCCTCATCGCTCAATAGTCGTATTGCTGCGCCTCGTGTAGAGAACGCGGGGGCTCGCGGTTTGGCCGGCCACTTTGGACAGGGCGCATTGGCGACGCTACTGGCAACCCCGTGTTCCGCGCCATTCCTGGGGACGGCGGTAGCCTTTGCGCTGGCCGCCCCTTTACCGGCGCTATGGGGCATATTTACCGCCCTGGGGGTTGGCATGAGCCTGCCGTGGTTGGCGGTGGCGCTATGGCCTAAATTAGTGCTGTTTTTGCCCCGCCCCGGTCGTTGGATGAATCGCCTGCGCATCGGGATGGGGGGGCTGATGCTGGCATCAAGTCTGTGGTTACTGAGCCTGATGGTGAGCCATGTTGGCCTACAACTGGTGATAGTGATTACCGGAGTGTTGCTGTTAACGCTATTGCTGGCTATTGGCTGGCGTTATGGCGTGCGTGTTGCAGCAATCGTCAGCTTAATCGGGGTGTTGATTATCGGCGGATTACTGTTGGCAGGTTCGTTGACGGCTAATCTGTGGCGCAAACCGCTACATGACAACATCCCGTGGCAGCCATTAACTGAATCTGCCATTAAGGAAGCGCTGGTGGAGCATAAGCGGGTGTTTGTCGATGTCACTGCCGATTGGTGCGTGACCTGTAAAGTTAACAAAATACACGTCCTGATGCGTGACGATGTGCAGCAGGCATTGCAAGCGCCTGACGTGGTGGCGTTACGCGGTGACTGGACACGGCCTTCTGCTGATATTACTGAGTTTTTGCGCCAGCGCGGCAGTGTCGCAATCCCATTTAATCAAATTTATGGGCCACAACAACCGCAGGGTGTGGTGCTCTCACCACTGTTGGACAGTGACGTGTTATTAAAAATTTTGGCCGATGCTAAAGGAAATAAAGAATGAAAATTATCATGGTTGTGTTGTTAACGCTGATCTCGACGCCACTCTGGGCGGCTGCGCCTTTTACACCGGAGCAGGAAGTGCGGATTAAAGCCTTAATCCGTGAAACGCTGGTCGCCAACCCAGATATTCTTGAGCAATCCATCAATGCCTTGCAACAGCAAGCTAATGAAGCGCAAGGGCAGCAAATGGATCAATTTATCGAAGCCAATAAACAAGTGCTATTCCAAGACCCCGGCAGCCCCCGTTTCGGGGCTACAATGCCAGCCCTGACATTGGTTTCATTTACCGATTACAACTGCCCATTTTGTAAAACCTTTGATCCCTTGCTGGAAAAAATCGTGAAAGCGTACCCGCAGGTGGCGGTGGTGATAAAACCGCTGCCGTTTAAAGGGGAAAGCTCAATGACCAGTGCGCGGTTGGCACTGACGCTGTGGCAACAACATCCGAACCAATTTCTGCCATTCCATCAGCGCTTGATGGCGAAAAAAGGTTTCCACGATGCTGACAGTATTGCCGCGGCGCAGAAAAAGACCGGTGTTACGCCAGTAGCGCTAAGCGAGCAGAGCTTGAATGTGCTACGTACCAACCTGAAGTTAGCGGATCAACTGGGTATCGAGGGCACACCAGCCACCTTGATTGGTAATCAGATAATTCCAGGTGCTATTTCCTATGAGCAACTGGAGGAGATAGTGAAGCAGCAACTGGCTAAGGCGGGTAAATGAGTCGCTTGAAGCGGTGGGGTAAAGAGCTGGTTATTTTACTGGCGCTGGTCACGGTGGTCTCTTTGGCGATGGATTGGTTGCGTAGCCCGCAGGTACCGGCTAATTGGAGCGATATGTCGTTGCAAACTCTGGCGGGCCAAACTGTCTCGTTAAAGGCGATGAGCCAGGAAAAACCGTTGCTTATCTATTTTTGGGCAACATGGTGCGGTGTGTGTAAATTCACCAGCCCCAGTGTCAATCAAATGGTGCAGGAGGGTGAGAATGTGATGACAGTGGCGCTGCGTTCCGGTGAAGCACCACAGCTTGAGCGCTGGTTGGCGAAGAAGGATTACCGGTTGCCGGTGATAAATGACCCACGCGGTGAGTTGTCTGCGCAGTGGCAAGTCGGTGTTACACCGACGTTAGTGATCCTCTATCAAGGCCAGATGGTACAAAACACCAGCGGATGGACCAGCTATTGGGGTATGAAACTGCGTTTATGGCTGGCCTCGTTCTAAGGTAACTGTCTAGTAAAGTCTACAGGGAACCGCACACCAACAGTTTGACTCAGTCTGACTGTTGGTCGTGCGTTTTTTGATTGATTTTATGCCTGGCACTGACGAATCGCCGCACTTAATCTGGCTATTCCTTGGCTAATCAGCTCGGGTGAATTAGCGGCAAAATTCAAGCGCAAGGTAAATTCGCCTTGTGATTCTTGGGGGTAAAACCCGCCGCCTTTAGCAAAAGTGACCCCCGCCTGCCACGCCAGCGGCATCAATTGAGTCATTGGTACGTTTGCTGGCAATTGTAGCCAGATAAATAATCCCCCGTCAGGAACCTCAAATTGGCAGCCGAGCGGCAGCGTCTGCTGGAGGGCATCGACCATGGCATCACGGTGCTGGCGGTACAAACGGCAAGCCCGACGGAGCTGTTTGTCATAACGCCCAACAGTGACAAAGGCATCCAACGCCCGTTGGATCAGGTTCGAACTGGTAAAACTGTCAACATGCTTTAAGCGCGCCAGTTGAATGTAATGGGGCGCGTCTGCCACCAGATAACCAATGCGCATGCTGGGTAGTAACATTTTGGAAAAAGTACTGACATAGATAACTTCACCTGTTGCTGCCAGTGAACGCAGCGAAGGCAGCTTTTTGCCGCTGTAACGCAAGTCGCCCACATAATCATCTTCCAGTATTGGCACCCCAGCGGTTCTGGCTATTTGCACTAACTGATGGCGGCGCTCTTCACTCATACAGCGTCCGGTGGGGTTATTAAAGTTGGGAATGCAATAGATAAGCTTCGGTTGATGTCTGGCTAATAGCGCAGGCAGGGTAGCCAGATTCATACCTTGTTGGTCGCTTGGCAGGGTAATAATATTCACTTTATGCAGGCGGAACAGGGCTAATGCTTCGGCATAAGTGGGTTCTTCTACCAGCACGCTATCGCCTGGGGCCAACAGTGATTGGCTGATCAAACTGATGGCATGTTGCGAACCATTGGTTATCAACAGTTGCTCTGGCCGGGTAGGAATACCTTGTGCGGATAGAATGCGGCTGAGTGTATCGCGCAATGGATAATAGCCGCAGTAATCGCCGTAACTGAATGCTTCTTCAGCATGGCGGCGCAGAATTGAATGCAAGATCTGGCGGAATTCATCCAATGGGAAAATTTTGGGGCTACCGATGCCAGCGGCAAAATTGATGGTATCTGGCGGTAAGGGGATATCGGCATACCCGTCCAGCCGTGAGGTGACAGTGGTAAAACGGTCCAGCGGGAACTCACCATGTAGCCGTGGATGCGGATGGCTTGGCGGTGGTGAGAGGTGACAGACATAGGCACCGCTACCACGACGTTGTTGTAATAACCCCTTAGCCGCCAGTTCGGCATAGGCATTATCCACGGTGAGGCGGCTCACTGATAATTCTGCTGCCAAGGTGCGGGTTGAAGGCAGTTTGTCGCCATCGGCAAACACCCCACTGAGGATAGCACGGCGCAATGCCTCTTCGATTTGTAGATACAGTGGAATGTCTTGCTGACGATCTAACGGAATATGCATGTCTCACCGGCCAGAAGTGGCTCACTGTGGATAATGTATTGTCACTATACTCAAGCTTAACAAGGCTTCAAGAGGAAAAAAGTGGCCTGTATCAATCAGCAGGAAAGTGGCTCTGGTAGCAGAGAACATGGGGGGTACAATCGCTATCTGATCACTATCGTGAAAGTAGTTATGAGGTTGTTATGGCGATTCCGGCAAATTTATTCCCATCAGCATTTGGCTCTATCGGGGCGGGCAGAGGCGGGTTTAGTGGCAAACGACAAGGCTATCTGCTGGCGATCATTAGTGCCATGTTGTTGGGTTTTACCGGCATCATAATTCGTATCCTCACGGCGCATTATCATCTACCCACTTCGGTATTAGCTTTCTGGCGGGCTGCACTGGTCGCCGTGGTGTTATTGCCTATTTTACTTCTGACCAAACCGGAATGGGCCAAATTACGTGGGTGCCAGCTAAAGTTCTATACTGCATATGGCTTATTGCTGGCGGTCTTTAATGGGCTGTGGACTGAATCTGTTGCTTTAAACGGTGCGTCGATCTCCACCATTCTGGTCTATTGTTCAATCGGTTTTACCGTGTTTCTCGGCTGGATTTTCTATAACGAATATATGGGCTGGCGTGAATTATTGGTTATGGTGATCAGCCTGTTGGGCTGTTTCTTAGTCAGCGATGGCCTGAATATTACTGGTTCAGACTTTAATTTTGTTGGCCTCTTTATCGGATTAGCCTCTGGTATTGGTTACAGCTTTTATACTCTGGCGGGGCGCATTGCGACCGAACGCCGTTATCCGGTCTGGAACACTATCCTGTATGTTTTTGGTTTCTCCGCTATCTACCAACTGATATTTAATCAGTTATTGCTGTGGTTCCCGCTGCCAGGGTTACAGCAAATGGTGGGTGATCTATTCTTCTTATCTCATAGGGCTGATGGTATTCAATGGTCTGGTTGGGGGCTATTGTTAATTTTAGCCGCCGGACCAACATTACTGGGGTTTGGCCTGTTTAATCTCAGTTTGAAAACACTGCCTTTGGCGGTGGCCAGCCTACTATTAACGCTGGAACTGGTCTTCACTGCGGTGATTGCATATTTCTTGTTGGGGGAAACGCTCTCTCCCTCCCAATTGCTGGGCAGCGCACTGGTATTACTGGGCGTGCTGATGTTGCATCGTAAAGATAAGGTCCAAACAGAAATGATGGCGGTTAGCGCGGAATAAAAGAAATGTATGGGGTAGCAGCGCAGCCTATACGCCGCTACCTTATTTTTACTGCGCCGCCGAGCGCCGCAATGGAGTGCGCAGGCGTTGAGCTAAGATCACTCCCGCCAGTGTGATACCCCCGCCAATCAGGTGATAGCTGTGTAATTGCTCATGAAGGAAGGCCACGGCAATAATGGCGGTAAATACCGGTGTCAGATTCATAAATATTGATGCGGTATTTGCACCTAAACGCATCACACCGTGGATCCATAAATAAGGCGCAATAATTGAGGCCGGGATACCAGCAAATAGCACCAATGGGATATTCTGCGCCGTCAGTTGCACATCTGAGGCCATCAGGAAATTAGGTAACAACAGCACCACGCCGAAAACGATCTGCATATAAAGGGACTGCCAGTTCGGTAATTGAATCGCCCAGCGTTTGGTCAATACACCATACAGCGCATAGGATGCCGATGCGCCGAACATCATCAATTCGCCTTTGCCAATACCATGTTGCAACAGTTGTGCTGGGTTACCTGCACTTACCAACCACACCAGCCCACCTAATGACAGCACGCTACCTAATGCAATACCGACCGTGGGGGCGACACGTAACACCACAATGCTAATAAGCACGGTCAGCAAGGGAATTAACGAACTGAGAATCCCCATAAATAGGGCGCTAACACTGTGAGCTGCGTAGTACGCCAGGCTTTGGTACAGCACCATGCCCAGCATCCCTAATATCATCAATTTCCACCAATAAATGCGGATTGCCTGCCAGTTGCGGATAACACCCAGCAGTAAAAATGGCGTTAACGTTAGCAACGCCAGTACCCAGCGATAAAACGAGATGGCGGCGGGATCAATTGCGGTGGCAGAGACCTTACTGACCACGGCATTGATTGACCAGATGATCACCGCGAACAGGGGGAATAGCATATTCATGATAATAATTCTCATCTAAATAATATGTGACGTAGTCTACAGTTGTCTGATTTATTCTATATACTGAAAACCAGACAATTATTGCTGTGATTAAGACAATCTCGGCAGGAATTCTTTTTCACAGGAGATAGTTCACCATGGCTGAGCCTTCTTTCCCGGTGGTAGCAACGACCGTGCCACTGAGCCTTTCCTTTCGTTGCGAGGCCTTTAATGCCAATACTGAGTTTTTGCCGCATACCCATCCTTATGGGCAGTTGATCTGCGTAAAGTCAGGCGTAGTAGCAATGAGTATTGGGGGGCAGCGCTTTCTGGCACCTGCTGAATTCAGTGTCTGGATACCAGCCGGCATGGAGCACTCCAGCTATAACCGCAAGCCGACGCAATTTCGTGCTATTGATATTGCACCTGCACTTTGTAAGGAATTACCGGTATCAGCTTGCCTGATTAATGTCAGCCCGATCTTTAATGCCATTGTGGAAGACTGTTTCTCCCGTGGTGTATTGATGCCGGAAAGTGAGCAAGATATGCGCTTAGCCCACGTATTGATCGATCAACTCAGAATGTCACCGGTACAGCGCACCTACTTGCCTACCTCGCAGGATAAATTACTGTCACCTATTCTGACGGCGCTAGAACGTTGCCCGGCGGATAATACCTCACTGGCGCAGTGGGCCAAGCGGGTCTATACCACCGAGCGGACGTTATCGCGCCGCTGCCAGCAAGAACTGGGCATGGCCTTCAGTGAATGGCGTCAGCGGTTGCGTTTTTTGCACGCTATCTCGTTGTTAGAGCAAGGGAAAACCGTGCAAAGCATCGCACTGGATGTCGGGTATAGTTCAGCATCGGCTTTTATCGCCATGTTCCAGCAAATTGCAGGGACTACGCCGGAGCGTTTTCGTCGCAACAATCCCCTTCATCCTTGACGCCGCAGGGGTGTTGGCTATGCTCACGCACCCGAATCACTGACGGGAGTCAGCTCATCGGGATTTATTCGCTTGCCGCCTACCTGCAACACCAATGATTTTGGGGATCGTCTTTATGCTTGACGCCGCAGGGGTGTTGGCTATGCTCACGCACCCGAATCACTGACGTGAGTCAGCTCATCGGGATTTATTCGCTTGCCGCCTACCTGCAACGCCAATGATTTTGGGGATCGTCTTTATGCTTGACGCCGCAGGGGGTTGGCTGCAACTCCAACTTCTTTGGGTATATACTAAGTCCCTGCTTTTCATCTATAGGGCAGTAAGCTGCCGGAGAACAAAGTGAAAATCCTGGTTGATGAGAATATGCCGTACGCGGATGTGCTATTCCGGCGTTTAGGTGAGGTACAGGCAGTGCCGGGGCGACCAATTCCTCGTGAAGCACTGATTGGTGCAGATGCGCTGATGGTGCGATCGGTCACCAAAGTGAATGAGGCCTTGCTGCAAGGCACGTCAATTGGCTTTGTGGGTACAGCAACTGCCGGTACCGACCATGTCGATGATAACTGGCTACAGCAACAAGGAATTGGTTTCTCTGCGGCCCCCGGCTGTAACGCCATTGCGGTTGTGGAATATGTTTTTTCTGCACTGATGATGATGGCTGAACGCGATGGTTTCCAATTGCGTGACAAAACCGTCGGCATTGTTGGGGTGGGGAATGTCGGGGCCAGATTGAATGCCCGGCTACAAGCCTTGGGGGTGCGTACTCTGTTGTGTGATCCGCCACGGGCAGACAGGGGTGATAATGACACCTTCTGGCCGCTGGAAAAACTGGTGCGAGAGGCAGATGTCCTCACTTTCCATACACCGTTGAATAAAACCGGCCCTTATCAAAGTCTGCACATGGCGGACGATGAATTACTGGCAGCCCTGCCGGATGGCCGCATTCTGATTAATGCCTGTCGCGGAGCGGTGGTGGATAACGCTGCGCTGCTTCATGCGTTGGAGAAAGGCAAGAAACTCAGTGTGGTATTGGATGTGTGGGAACCGGAGCCAGAGTTATCTTTGCCGCTGTTAGGGCGGATTGATATCGGGACACCGCATATTGCCGGCTATACGCTGGAGGGCAAAGCGCGCGGTACCACACAAGTATTTGAAGCTTTTAGTCAACATCTGGGGCAGCCGCAGTCGGTAGAGCTAGCCTCCTTGTTGCCTCAACCGGAGTTTAGCCACTTGAGGCTGAACGGTGAGTTGGATGAAGGCAAATTAAAACGATTGATGCACTTAGTGTATGATGTGCGCCGCGATGATGCACCGCTGCGCCATGTTGCCGGCATCCTCGGTGAGTTTGATCGGCTGCGCAAGCACTATCAGGAGCGGCGCGAGTGGTCATCGCTCTGCGTGCAATGCGATAATGTGGCCAGTGCCGAACTGTTGCAGAAATTAGGCTTTAGTACACAGTTATTATAAGCCCGGTATAAACTTTAATTTATTGATTGTCAGGCGGTTTTTTTACCACCTTTCTATTTCAATCGATCTTAGTATCTGAATGAACCCTTGTAATTTAATGAACGTTAGTGGAGAAAACCAACATGTCTGACGGCTGGAATATTGCTCTGTTAGGAGCAACGGGCGCAGTAGGTGAAGCTTTGCTGGAGCTGTTAAATGAGCGCCAGTTCCCGGTTGGTGAATTGTATCCTCTGGCCAGCGAACGCAGCGCCGGTGCGTCTGTGCGCTTTAATGGTAAAAGTTTGCTGGTGGAAAATGTTGCTGAATTTGACTGGTCTCAGGTGCAGTTAGCTTTCTTTGTTGCCGGGCGCGAAGCCTCACAGCAATACGCTGAAGAGGCGGCGAATGCAGGTTGTCTGGTTATTGACAGCAGTGGCCTGTTCGCGATGGAACCGGACGTACCGCTGGTGGTGCCAAGTGTAAATCCTCAGGTGCTGGCAGAATATCGCAATCGCAATATTGTGGCCGTGGCCGATAGCCTGACCAGCCAGTTGCTGACTGCGATTAAACCACTGACGGAACAGGCTGGGTTGTCCCGCTTGCATGTCACTGCGCTGATTTCAGCCTCCGCTCACGGCAAGGCTGCTGTGGACGATCTGGCCGGTCAAAGCGCCAAGCTGTTAAATGGCATTCCTGCTGAGCCAAGTATCTTCGCCAAGCAACTGGCATTTAACGTATTACCGCTGCTGGCTGATGAAGAGGGCAGTGTGCGTGAAGAACGCCGTTTGGTTGATCAGGTGCGTAAAGTATTACAAGACGAGGGTCTGCCTATCTCGGTGAGTTGCATTCAATCACCGGTATTTTACGGTCAGGCACAAGTGGTTCATCTGGAAGCTTTGCGCCCGATCTCCGCAGATGAGGCGCGCGGCGAACTGGAAAATTGTGAAGATATCCAATTATCTGAAGAGGATGATTATCCAACACAGGTTAGCGATGCCTCGGGCAGTGAGGTGCTGAGTATTGGTTGTGTGCGTAACGACTACGGCATTCCTGAAGTGTTGCAGTTCTGGTCAGTGGCCGACAACATCCGTTTTGGTGGCGCATTGATGGCGATTGAAACGGCGGAGCGCCTGTTGCAGGAGCAACTATACTGATGTCCGAACTTGAGTTGGCTCAGCAACAAGACGTCGTGGCTGAAACGGCCAGTATAAAAATTGCGCTGGGTATTGAATATAACGGCAGCCGCTATTTTGGTTGGCAACGCCAGTTAGAGGTTGCCAGTGTGCAGGCTTGCCTGGAGGCCGCTTTATCGAAAGTAGCCAATGAACCCATCGGTGTATTTTGTGCTGGGCGCACTGATGCTGGCGTACATGCCACCGGGCAGGTGGTGCATTTTGTCACCACGGCGGTGCGTAAAGATGCCGCCTGGACTATGGGGGTTAATAGTCATTTACCTTCAGATATCGCCGTGCGTTGGATAAAAACAGTGGATGATGATTTTCATGCCCGTTTCAGCGCAACCGCCCGCCGTTATCGCTATATTATTTTTAACCATCGCTATCGCCCGGCGGTTTTGGCGCAAGGGGTAACCCATTGCTACCTGCCGCTGGATGCGGAAAAAATGGAACACGCTGCGCAATGTTTACTCGGCGAGAATGATTTTACCTCATTTCGCGCGATACAGTGCCAGTCTCGTACGCCATGGCGAAATGTAAAACATGTCAAAGTTACCCGACATGCCGCGTATATCGTGGTAGATATCAAGGCCAACGCTTTTGTCCATCATATGGTGCGTAATATTGTTGGTAGCCTGATTGAGATTGGGTGTGGTAATCAGGATGTCAACTGGATGGCCGAGTTGCTGGCACTGAAAGACCGATCACGTGCTGCGGCAACGGCGAAAGCCGAGGGGTTGTATTTAGTCTCTGTTGATTATCCTGAACGCTTTGCTCTACCAATGGCGCCAATGGGGCCACTCTTTTTGGCAGATGACTGATTTCTCTACATTGATGAGTGAGCTCGCCTCGGGCTAAGGAATACCTAAGGAAGTTCAGTTAACCTCACTCAATCAAAGCATAGGTATGTTTACCACTCGAGAGTATTTATGGAATTTATACGTTTCGTTATTGATTTTATTTTGCATATTGATGTTCATCTGGCGGAGCTGGTAGCGCAGTATGGGATTTGGGTTTACGCCATTTTATTCCTGATCTTATTCTGTGAAACCGGTCTGGTGGTGACGCCGCTCCTGCCGGGGGATTCTTTGTTGTTTGTGGCCGGGGCGCTGGCATCATTACCTTCCAATGATATTAACGTACACGTTATGGTGGCATTGATGGTTACCGCCGCTATTTTGGGCGATGCCGTTAACTACACCATTGGTCGGGTGTTCGGCGAGAAACTATTCAGTAACCCAGATTCAAAAATTTTCCGCCGCAGTTATCTGGAAAAAACCCATCAGTTCTACGAAAAGCATGGCGGTAAAGCGATTGTTTTGGCACGTTTTGTCCCGATTATCCGCACTTTCGCGCCGTTCGTCGCCGGAATGGGGAAAATGTCTTATCGCCACTTTGCGGCTTATAACGTGATTGGGGCGTTGGTATGGGTGCTGTTATTCACCTATGCTGGTTATCTGTTTGGTAACGTACCTATCGTGCAGAACAATCTGAAATTGCTAATTGTTGCCATTATTGTGGTGTCAATTTTGCCGGGTGTATTTGAGGTTTGGCGGCATCGGCGCGCGCAATCACGCCAAAAAAATCAGTAAAAACGTTACCTAAGCCGTGGGTTCGACCAGTTTTTTATCTACACTGTCGAGCCAATATGGTTTAATGAGTAACATTTATGGTCTGTTCCTGCGGACAACCCGAGTTCCAGTGCCTTAGCCACGTTGTCATGGCGTGTATCTCAGGCATTTTTTATTGGGATGTTTTCAGGGAGATGGTTAAAGCATGAACAGCGGACTGGCAACAGCCAGGTTCAAACAGAAAGGTCATCGATGAGCTGGATTGAACGAATTCTTAACAAAAGCAATATTACACAAACCCGTAAAGCGAGTATTCCTGAAGGGGTGTGGACTAAATGTGACAGTTGCGGTCAGGTGCTTTACCGTGCCGAGTTAGAGCGTAATCTGGAAGTTTGTCCTAAGTGTGATCACCACATGCGTATGACAGCCCGTTCACGGTTACATATGCTACTGGATGCAGGCAGTGAAGTTGAATTGGGTAGCGAACTGGAGCCGAAGGATATCCTGAAATTTAAGGATTCCAAGAAGTATAAAGATCGCATTTCTGCTGCACAAAAAGACACGGGTGAGAAAGATGCCTTGGTTGCCATGAAAGGAACCTTGCAGGGCATGCCTATTGTTGCCGCTTCATTTGAATTTGCCTTTATGGGTGGGTCAATGGCGTCAGTGGTAGGTGCTCGTTTTGTGCGTGCGGTTGAGCAGGCGCTGGAAGATAATTGCCCGTTGGTGTGCTTCTCTTCCAGTGGTGGTGCTCGTATGCAGGAAGCATTGATGTCACTGATGCAGATGGCAAAAACCAGTGCTGCTTTGGCTAAAATGCAAGAGCGTGGCTTGCCGTACATTTCTGTGCTGACAGACCCTACCATGGGTGGCGTCTCCGCCAGTCTGGCAATGTTGGGTGATATCAATATCGCAGAACCTAAAGCCTTGATCGGTTTTGCTGGTCCACGGGTTATTGAGCAAACTGTTCGGGAAAAACTGCCGCCGGGCTTCCAGCGCAGTGAGTTCTTGATTGAAAAAGGCGCTATCGACATGATCGTTCGTCGCCCGGTGATGCGCCAGACAATTGCCAGTATCTTGTCTAAATTAACGCATCAGCCACAACCTAGTGTGATTGAGAGCAAAGCCGATACTGCACAGGCGGATAATCAGGCCGAAGCCTGATTACTCACGCGGGCATCACCCTGATAAGGTGATGCCCGGTTGTTGTGCATGGTCGCAACTTAAGCTTTATAGCTTTAAAAAAGAAAATATTTACCCAAAATAATTCGAGTTGCAGGAAGGCGGCAATTGAGTGACAACTTGGTTGTAAACCATGTTGAACATCGCTGCTTGCAGCGGCCTCGCAGAGGCGAGGCCCATGGATGGGCCGAGCAACGAAAGCAGTCAATGCACATGCAGCTTGAAGTCTGATGGGTATAAAGGCCAGTGACGGGACTCATGAAAAACCATCAAATCCCCAAAGCCACGTCGCCTTTGGCCGCGTGGCTTTACTATCTTGAACGTTTGCACTCTCAACCAATCGAGTTGGGTCTGGAACGTGTTAAACAGGTTGCTGAGCGTTTGGATCTGCTTAAACCTGCCCCAAAAGTCTTTACCGTTGCTGGTACCAATGGCAAAGGCACCACCTGTTGTACCCTGGAATCAATCTTACTTGCGGCGGGTCTGCGGGTCGGGGTTTACAGCTCACCTCACCTTTTGCGCTATACCGAGCGAGTTCGTATTCAGGGGCAGGAATTGTCTGAGGCTGAACACAGCCACTCTTTTGCTCAAATTGAAGCCGGGCGCGCGGGTATCTCCCTGACTTACTTCGAATTTGGCACCTTATCAGCGCTGCAATTATTTAAGCAGGCTAAGCTTGATGTAGTGATTCTGGAAGTGGGGTTGGGTGGGCGTTTGGATGCGACCAATATAGTCGATTCTGATGTTGCGGCTATTACCAGTATTGCCATAGACCATACTGACTGGTTGGGCTTCGATCGAGAAAGCATTGGCCGCGAGAAAGCCGGTGTTTTCCGTGCGGGGAAACCTGCCGTGGTTGGCGAACCTGATATGCCGCAGTCGATTGCCGATGTTGCTGCGCAATTGGGGTCACAACTGTATCGCCGTGATGACGCATGGTGGTTCAGCCAACAGGCACCATTTGATCAACAAAGAAATAGCTGGGATTGGCAGTGTGGTAACCATCAGTGGGCCAATTTGCCTTTACCAAACGTACCTTTGGCAAATGCGGCGACAGCTTTGGCCGTATTGCACTATTCCGGCCTGCCTTTAAGCGATGAGGTTATTCGCCAGGGCTTGTTGGCTGCCAGTTTGCCGGGGCGTTTTCAGGTTGTCAGTGAGCAGCCGCTGCTGATTTTGGATGTAGCCCATAACCCGCATGCAGCACGTTATCTCACTGACAGGCTGGCTCGATTACCGAAACACGGTAAAGTACGGGCAGTGGTCGGCATGCTATCAGATAAAGATATTGGCGGGACGCTGGCCTGTTTATCTGAACAAGTTGATGAATGGTATTGTGCGCCGCTTGAAGGGCCGCGTGGGGCGACTGCGGAGCAATTAGCCGAGCATCTGGTGCTATCACGCCAGTTTAGCGATGTAGAAACGGCCTGGCGTCAGGCGATGCAGGATGCGGAACCACAGGATGTGGTTATTGTCTGTGGTTCTTTCCATACTGTCGCTCATGTGATGGCTGTATTGGATTTATGACAGCTTGAATTTGTGACAACTTGAGTTTATCAAGGCATTGAATTGGGGAGTGCGAGTGGCAAGTAAGTTCCAGAACCGTTTAGTCGGGACCATAATTCTGGTGGCGTTAGGCGTGATTGTACTGCCGGGGCTACTGGATGGTAAAAAGAAGCATTATGAGGATGAGTTTGCGGCTATCCCATTAGTGCCAAAACCAGGCGATAGTCAGGAGATCGATGCGGTTGCTCCGGTCAGTCAACCTCTGCCTATCGCTCCACCAGAAGGTGCGGCGCAAGCCGTGGATGTCCCTAAAGATGATTCCGCCTCTCAGGCTGCTAATGATGCCGGTAACCTTTCGTCTGAACCGACTATCGTGGCACCGCCAGTGATACCAAGTAAGCCGGTTGAGGTGAAACCTGTTGAGAAGAAACCGGTTGAGGTCAAACCGGTACCGGTAGAGAAGAAACCGCAGGAAGTGAAACCTAAACCTGAGGTTCAAGCTGAGGTTAAGCCGGACGTTCAGCCACAAGTCAAACCGACCACAGAAGAAAAAGCACCGGTAGGGCAGGCTTATGTCGTCCAACTGGGCGCGTTGAAAAACGCCGCTAAAGTGAATGAAATCGTGGCGACGCTGCGCTTGTCAGGTCATCGGGCGTTTACGGTGCCTGCAACGCCAGTTCAGGGCCAGATAACCCGCGTGTATGTCGGGCCAGATGCGTCAAAACAAAAATTGCAATCTGCGCTGCCGGAGCTTAATTCATTAAGTGGTCTGAATGGGCAAGTTAAGCCCTACGGCACGGCGCGTTAAGGTTTATGCCGAGCGTTAAGATATCAGTGTGTATGGGGTTTTTGAGCTAAGTTTGTGCGGCGATTGTTGTTTTTAAAATCGCCGCACTTTAATTTGTCGTGGGTAAGAATTCCCCTACGCAAACGTTTTCTTTTTCTGTTAGAATTCGCCGCGAACAGGATGCAGCGGCGATTTCGTCATTGGAATAGCCATGGTCTGGATTGATTACGTCATTATAGGGATTATCGGATTTTCTGCGTTAGTCAGCTTAATCCGGGGTTTTGTCCGTGAAGCATTGTCACTTGTAACATGGGGGTGTGCGTTTTTTGTTGCCAGCCATTTTTACACTTACCTTGCTGTCTACTTCACGCGTTTTGAAGATGAAGTAGTTCGCAACGGAATTGCCATCGGCATTTTGTTCATCGCGACATTGATCGTCGGGGCTATTGTTAACTATGTGATTAGTTCGTTGGTTGAACGTACTGGGTTATCAGGAACTGACCGGGTGCTGGGTGTCTGTTTTGGCGCGCTGCGAGGTGTTCTGATAGTCTCTGCCATGTTGTTCTTTCTGGATACGTTTACTGGCTTTTCACAGAGTGTTGACTGGAAACAGTCACAATTGATCCCGCAGTTCAGTTATATAATCAGGTGGTTCTTTGACTACCTGCAGAGCACGTCGAGTTTCTTACCGAATCAATTACCGATTCGGAGCGGCTTATGAGGAAAAGACAACATGTGCGGTATTGTCGGTATCGCCGGTTTTGCACCGGTAAACCAGTCGATTTATGATGCGCTGACGGTGCTTCAGCACCGAGGCCAGGATGCTGCGGGCATCGTTACCATTGATGCCCATAATGGGTTCCGGCTGCGTAAAGCAAACGGCTTGGTGAAGGATGTATTTGAAACCCGGCATATGCTGCGCTTACAGGGGAATATGGGTATTGGCCATGTTCGTTACCCGACGGCTGGCAGTTCTAGTGCTTCCGAGGCTCAGCCTTTCTACGTTAACTCACCGTTTGGCATCACTCTGGCTCATAACGGTAATCTGACTAACGCTCACCAACTGAGAAAGGAATTATTCGAAGTTTCTCGCCGTCATGTGAACACCACTTCTGACTCAGAAATTCTGCTGAATATTTTTGCCAGTGAATTAGACCGTTTTCAACATTATCCGTTGGAGTCAGACAATATTTTTGCCGCTGTTGCTGCAACGCATCAGTTGATCCGTGGGGCATATGCTTGCGTCGCGATGATTATCGGCCATGGTATGGTTGCGTTCCGTGACCCTAACGGCATTCGTCCGTTGGTTATGGGTAAGCGCGCTTTGGCTGACGGCCGCAATGAATATATGGTCGCTTCTGAAAGTGTGGCACTGGATACTCTTGGTTTTGAATTCCTGCGTGATGTTGCACCAGGCGAGGCCGTGTATATCACGGAAAAAGGCCAGTTGTTCACCCGCCAGTGTGCTGAAAATCCGAAATATAATCCGTGCTTGTTTGAGTATGTTTATTTTGCTCGCCCAGACTCCTTTATGGATAAAATTTCTGTTTACAGTGCGCGCGTGCGCATGGGGCAGAAGTTGGGTGCCAAAATTGCCAAACAGTGGGAAGACCTGGATATTGACGTTGTCATTCCTATCCCGGAAACCTCTTGCGATATCGCGCTGGAAATCGCCCGTATTCTGGATAAACCGTACCGTCAGGGGTTTGTGAAAAACCGTTATGTTGGCCGTACCTTTATCATGCCTGGTCAACAGGAACGTCGTAAATCAGTGCGCCGTAAACTCAATGCCAACCGCGCAGAGTTCCGTGATAAGAACGTCTTATTAGTAGATGACTCTATCGTGCGTGGCACAACGTCGGAACAAATTGTCGAGATGGCGCGTGAGGCTGGGGCGAAGAAGGTCTATTTCGCCTCTGCTGCACCGGAAATTCGTTTCCCGAATGTGTATGGCATTGATATGCCAAGTGCGAACGAATTGATTGCCCATGGTCGTGAAGTGGATGAAATCCGCCAGTTGATTGGTGCCGATGCACTGATTTTCCAGGATCTTAGCGATCTTATCGAGGCAGTACGCGAAGATAACCCAGACATCATCCAGTTTGAGTGCTCGGTCTTTAACGGCGTTTACGTGACTAAAGATGTCGATCAAAGCTATCTGGAATATCTTGAGTCGTTACGTAACGATGATGCGCAGGCATTACGTAATCATAACGAAGCCGAGAATCTGGAGATGCATAACGAAGGGTAATACCTGTCATCTTTCACGTTGCAGATGTGTTGGCCTCGGCCAATTCACGCTGCATCTTGAAATTTATTCGGTATATTCAGTAATCGGCAGCGTATGAATCAAAAAGGTGCAACCAGCGTTCCGGCGCGGTGCACCTTTTTTGTTATCTACCCGAGGGCCTTGAGAATTGTGGCAAAACGGGGCCAATAACTTGCTAATCCGCACTTGATACGGCAAAGTCTGGCGATATTTCTTTATGTTATGCTCATTCTATAAGGCATAACGTCAGCGCGAGGCGGTACCCCATGAAACGACTTATTATCGGCATTAGCGGTGCCAGCGGTGCCATTTATGGTGTACGGCTATTACAGGTGCTACAACATGTCGAGGGCGTGGAAACCCATCTTATTCTCAGTAATGCGGCGCGCCAAACGCTGGCGTTGGAAACTGAGCTCAGCGTGAAGGATGTGCAGGCACTGGCCGATGTTGTACATGACTCACGTGACATTGCTGCTTGTATCTCATCTGGGTCATTCAAAACCTGTGGCATGGTCATTTTGCCTTGTTCAATCAAAACGTTATCTGGCATTGTCCATAGCTATACCGACGGTTTGCTGACCCGCGCTGCTGATGTGATCTTAAAAGAGCGCCGCCCCTTGGTGTTGGGTGTGCGCGAAACCCCGTTGCATTTAGGGCATTTACGCCTGATGGTACAAGCCGCTGAGCTGGGCGCGATCATTATGCCGCCGATGCCTGCGTTTTATCATCGACCACAAACCATTCAAGATATTATTGATCAGACCGTTAATCGGGTTATCGATCAATTTGATATCGAACTACCTGAAGACCTGTTTACGCGTTGGCAAGGTAGTAATTAACATTTTTCCCTTAATTGATACATTTGTGCAACATCGCACTGAAATGGGGCGGATAATGCACCACAATGATCCTGTTTGAGAAGGTGTGTCAGGGGATGCGTTCCGTATTCGATTTTTGCGTACAACTTGATGCTGGTATTTAGCGGTGATCGTGCTAATTAAGCAGTAGTGAAATTAGCTTTATCGCCAGATGATTACTGGCACGATTACTGCAAATTGGTTTATGAACGCTCTGGGTTGTACGGAAAACTAACGCACTTTATGGCATCGAAAATCAATTTGAGGGTTATGTATGAATAAGAAGATCTTGGTTCTTCCGCTAGTATTAGCATTGGCTGCTGCCAGCAGTGCTTTTGCTGCCATTCCTAAAGATGTCAAAATTGGTACTGATCCAACTTATGCTCCTTTTGAGTCCAAAAATGCCAGTGGTGAATTGGTAGGTTTTGATATCGATATAGCAAAAGAGTTATGTAAACGTATCGATACCAAATGTACTTTTGTTGAAAGTGACTTCGATGCATTAATCCCATCGCTCAAAGCTAAAAAAATCGATGCCATTATCTCCTCACTCTCCATTACTGAAAAACGCCAAAAAGAGATTGCTTTCACCGACAAGCTCTACGCGGCCAATGCCCGTTTAATTGCCACCAAAGGCAGTAAAATCGAGCCTACATTAGTGGCCTTGAAAGGCAAACGTGTTGGGGTGTTGCAAGGCTCTACTCAGGAAGCATTTGCCAATGCTGAGTGGCAGCCAAAAGGTATTGATGTAGTTGCTTATCAAAATCAGGATCTGATTTATGCTGACTTGGCCTCGGGGCGCATTGATGCGGCTTTCCAGGATGAAGTTGCAGGCAGTGAAGGTTTCCTGAAACAAGAGGCGGGTAAAGGTTATGCTTTCGCCGGTCCATCAGTAAAAAATGATCAATTCTTTGGCGTAGGTACCGGTATGGGCTTGCGTAAAGATGATGCAGAACTGAAAGCGGCGCTGGATAAAGCCTTTGCAGAAATGCGCAAAGATGGCACTTACGACAAGCTGGCGAAGAAATATTTCGATTTTGATGTTTACGGCGGTTAATCACCTTTGCCGTTAAGGCCCCAGCCAAAAATGGTTGGGGCCTCTACATGCAATTAAACATAGCAATTAACCAGACTCCTTACTCAGTAAAACAGGATAACCCAGATGCTGGATGGATATTCGAAACTGATATTTGAAGGTGCGCTGGTGACGCTGGAGTTGGCACTGTGTTCAGTGCTGCTGTCAGTGATTATCGGCTTGATTGGTGCCGGTGGAAAGTTATCATCGAATCGGCTGTTATCTGGCTTTTTTGAATGTTACACCACACTAATCCGTGGTGTACCCGATTTAGTCTTAATGCTGCTTATCTTCTACGGTTTGCAGATAACCCTAAATAGCATTACTGAATCAATTGGTTTTGAGCAAATCAATATTGATCCTCTCTCCGCTGGGATAATTACCCTTGGCTTTATCTATGGTGCTTACTTCACTGAAACCTTCCGGGGTGCCTATATGGCGGTACCCAGCGGCCAGATTGAGGCGGCGACGGCATTTGGTTTCACCCCTAGCCAAATTTTCCGCAGAATCATGTTTCCTGCCATGATGCGCTATGCACTGCCCGGTATCGGCAATAACTGGCAAGTCATTCTAAAGGCAACGGCATTGGTCTCTATTTTGGGGTTAAATGATGTGGTTAAGGCCACACAGTTGGCAGGCAAGGGGACTTATCAGCCATTTTTCTTCGCTTTAGTGGCCGGCGTGGTCTATCTGGTCTTCACCACGGTATCGAATGGCGTATTACTGTGGCTAGAACGGCGCTATTCCCATGGGGTGAAGAGGGCTGAGCTATGATAGAGATCCTGCAACAATATTGGCAAGCACTGCTCTGGAGTGATGGTTATCGCTTCACCGGGATGGCTGTCACCTTATGGTTACTTATTTCCTCAGTCGTCATGGGCGGGTTGCTGGCAATTCCTTTGGCAGTAGCAAGGGTCGCCGAACGGCGTTGGATTCGCTTGCCGGTTTGGATTTTTACTTATATCTTCCGTGGTACGCCCTTATATGTACAACTATTGGTATTCTATTCCGGCATGTACAGTTTGGAGATTGTCCGAGGCAATGATTTGCTGAATGCATTTTTCCGCAGCGGATTGAATTGCACTATTTTGGCGCTAACATTGAATACCTGTGCTTATACCACTGAGATTTTCGCTGGGGCCATTCGTTCGGTGCCACATGGTGAAATCGAAGCCGCCAGAGCCTATGGTTTTTCACGTTTTAAATTGTATCGCTGTATTATTTTACCTTCTGCGCTGCGTATTGCCTTACCGGCTTACAGTAATGAGGTAATCTTAATGCTGCACTCCACCGCTCTGGCATTTACTGCCACGGTGCCAGATATACTGAAAATAGCGCGTGATATTAACGCTGCAACTTATCAGCCGTTTTATGCTTTTGGTATTGCTGCCGTACTTTATCTGATTATCTCCTTTACGCTAATTAGCCTGTTCCGCCAGGCAGAGAAACGTTGGCTGGCTCATATAAAACCTCAGGCATCGCATTAAGTACGGAGATCTTATGACTGACACATTAGAAACTAAAATAGCTGAAACCAAACTGTCTGTGACGGAATTGCATAAGCACTACGGTGAACATGAAGTCTTAAAAGGTGTTTCACTTTCGGCTAAAGCAGGGGATGTTATCTCCATTATTGGTTCCTCCGGCTCAGGGAAAAGTACCTTTTTACGCTGTATCAACTTTTTGGAAAAGCCCAGTGAAGGCTCGATTAGCGTTAATAATCGAGATATCCGCCTGGTACGGGATAAAGATGGGCAATTGAAAGTTTTTGATAAAAAAGAGCTGCAACTGTTGCGCACGCGCCTGACGATGGTATTCCAACATTTTAATTTGTGGAGCCATATGACGGTGCTGGAGAATGTAATGGAGGCACCGGTTCAAGTCTTGGGGTTAAGTAAATCAGTGGCCAAAGAGCGGGCTATCCGTTATCTGGATAAAGTTGGAATTGATGAGCGCGCACGGGCTAAATATCCGGTACATCTATCAGGAGGCCAGCAGCAGCGTGTTTCCATTGCCCGGGCACTGGCGATGGAACCCGATGTACTGCTATTTGATGAACCTACCTCTGCGCTGGACCCAGAACTGGTCGGTGAAGTATTGCGTATCATGCAAAAACTGGCCGAAGAGGGGAAAACCATGGTGGTGGTAACCCATGAAATGGAGTTCGCACGCCATGTTTCCAGCCATGTTATTTTCCTGCACAAAGGGGTAATCGAAGAGGAAGGCCCGCCGGCTGAACTTTTTGGTAACCCAAAGAGTACCCGCTTGCAGCAGTTCCTTTCTGGTGCACTGAAGTAACCTGAGCACTAAGCCACTTATGGGAAATTTTTTTATCGACCATAAGTGGTTCCTATCTCACGACCTCTACTTATTTAGCCGATCACATCATAGGCTTGTTAATTAATAGATATCTTAAATATAAGATTAGATATTTATATTATTATATAAATAGATATAATAATAATTATGATTCTTTGAAATTATAGTATTCTTTTAAAGATATATTGAGATGTTATTTGATTTTTTAATATTGTTAATTAGTTAATAGATAGTATGTTCACTATTGGTCATCAAGATTAGTTGTTTGCATAATGAATGCAGCTTGATGATGTCTTTTTTTCTTAAGTGAACATACAATTTAAGGTTTTTCAATGCCAAATATAAAGTTAATTGCAAACGGTTTTTTTGAATTCAGCCAAGGATATGATCTTCTTTTACCCGAAAGTAAAAAAATATTTGATATTGCATTTTCTGTTGTTACTCATGGGAATACTATTTCTGCAAAAGAATTTAATAATGGCTTATGCCGGGCGTTATCTACAAAGTTTTTAATTGAGGACAGTAAATACGGCCCAGGTGGAGGTCAGGCGTATCTTTCTTGGTTAAAGAGAATTGTGCTTAATGATATAACTGACACAAGGATAACAGATCTAGATTCAAAATATTTAATAAATAACATAAGAACTCAATATTACAGGCAATTTGTTTCTGACGAGTTGAAATCACTCTTATGGGTCCAATACTGTGAAAGGAGATATCATAACGCAAAGTTTATCGGTGATATTATTCAAGATATCAAAGTAGCCTTAGTAAATGAAGATAACACACAACGTCATGTTAATTTAGAGCAGTTCATTAAATTGTTAAAAAGAAAATCCTCCAAAGGTACTATTAATAATGAAAGATTAATAAATTCCCTCGGAAATACGATCAAAGATAAAAGTGGTGCGTTTAAACGTGTTTTGGCCGATTTACGTAAAACAGGTAAAGGTAGTGAATATATAATTGATGGTCTGGTAAATAATTTACTTTATGAGCAAAAAGTAAGAAATAATGATAATTTATCAATCAATGATTTTCTGAATATATTAACTGATACTACCATTAAAGAAAAAAATATCGCTGATAATGACTACACAAAAATTCTAATAGAAGGTGGTTTGTATGATGGGGAAGACTCGCTGAGTAAAACAAAAACAGAAGGTATGGTAAATAAATTAAACACAGAAAAAATAGAATTTAATAAATTAATGGAGATTCTAAAGCGGACTAAAGAAAATACATTTTTCAGTTTTGACTCACCTAACCATGCTATGAGCATATCTATTTTTATGGAGAATGGGATATTTCTCTATAAGTTTTTCGATCCTATTATTGGAATATACACATTTGATAAGATAAATTTATTTGAAAACTTTCTTGACCAATATTTAAAAATTAATGGTGACATGTATCTATTTAATGAAAAGAGTAATTTAACAGAAGGAGGGAGTGACTTTAATATTGAATATCAGAAATATCAATCTAATCCTAATCATATCAACCAGGACTCAATGTGGAAGATCTCCAGAGATGGAGAGAAGGAATATATATTAAGGTCTCTCAAAGAAAAGAATTATAAATTTAGTATAAATAAACATCATGATGCGCAAATAGTCGATTTCAACTTTGAGACAGGTGTTGATGGCAAAAGGGTTATGAAATCTATAATCATGGAGCTAAATACTGGCGACAAACTATCCCGGATACTTATACAACCCGATTATTTTGATGGAATTCTGAAAGAAGGTGAAAAAAGGAATGTCCTTAATTCTGATATAACCGATAAAGTATCTGCGTCAAAACAGCTAGCCGACTGGAATCGGGTAAAACCGGAGCTCATAAAAAGCCTGGATAATGATGATGGTGCGGGAACTCAGTACGACTATCAAATTATTTTCCAGTTGTCAGGTGAGCGTGAGATTATTGAAGGCGATGAAAGGCTTGCCAGCAAGCATCCGGATAAAACAGTAATCATTCAATATGACATTAATGCCGGGGAACATAAAATTGTCTACGGCGATTTAGAGAAATCACAAGGGGATAATGTTCGTTGGGTATTAAGCAGTCATGGCAGTGATGTGGTAGATGGGACGAATACCACTCTGGCAGGTTATAAACCCAATGAGGTGATTTCGGGTCTACAAAGAATACAAGAAAAATTAAATTTAACTAAACCTAAACATGTTGTTATTGCTGGCTGTAATTTAGGTAATGAACGTAGTATTAGCCATTTTGGTTTGGATTTTTCCAGGGGCTTATGGGCAACAGGTATTAATGCGTCGGTCAAGGCTTATAATCAGGATTTAACCGTTAATATTATTGGACAGAAAAATACAATAGATTCAGCAAACCAGCAACATAGTAAGAATAAATATCATCGCATTAAATATAGCAAGGACGAACACGGAAATATTATTGTCAATGATGTCATAGCAACATCTCTATTGATAAATGATATAATAAATGAAAGAGTTTCAGTTGATGATGCGATCAACATTTACCCTGATATATTACAAAAAGACTTTTCTCAGGATGGCGTCATATCCCGTGAAATGATATTAGATGTGATTGATAATGATGATAGCTATTTAAAATTTAATGAATTCCTTGATAAGAAGCTAGATAAAGATATTTCAGGTGATCAATCATTTGCTGATTGGTCAATCAGAAGGAGTAATAATAAAAGTGTACTGAGTTCATGGGGCTATGTTAATGCGGAAGAGATTTATGACAACAAATTAATTAAGCCTACTCCGCTAGACTACGACTATCAAGTCATTATTCAATTAGCAGACGATGAAGTGATCGTTCGTTCAACTCAAGAACTTGCCAGCAAGCATCCAGATAAAACGCTAATCATTCAATATGATATTACCAGTGGAGAGTCACGATTTGTATATGGAAATCCCAATGCATTAAGCGGTGATAAGATTAAATGGATATTAACTGGCCATGGGGATGACGATGAAAATACATTAGATGGTCACTCTGCTGATAAAGTTTATAGTGCACTACAAGATTTAGCCAAACAGAAGAAATTAACAATACCTGAACGGATGGTTATACTATCATGTGAGTTGGGGAAAAACCCTGATACCGATGGAATTGTGCCTCACTTCGCTTTGAAATATGCAGAAATTGCACAAAAAAATGGAGAAAATTTATCATTACGTGCCTACACACAAGAGGTTATTGTTGATGATGATGGGCATCGTAAAACAATTGTTTATGGTCAAAATGAAAGTGAAGGTCAGCTATATACCAAAGAAAGTAGCCATAGAGTTGATTACCAGACAACTAAAAATGGTCAACTATTAATTAATGATATGCCAGTGGCTAGCTATATATTACTGGATATTGCTGCAGATAAAATAACACCAAATGAAGCCATAGAAAAATATAGCCAATATCTAGAATACTACTTTGCTGATGAAAATAATAAGATTGATAAAAAGCTGTTGGCTCAAGCTGCGCACGATCCCTTGGTGTGGCAACGATTTGCTGAGTATGCAGAAAAAACACAGCAGGATCCTGCAGCTCATCAATACAATAATTGGGTCGAGTCGACGGCTGGACATAAGAGCCGAACGCTTAGCCAGCGTGCACGCAGCGCTGTAACCGTGTTAGATGCTTTAGCTGAAAGCAGAGTATCGATAACTCAGTTGCATAAAGACTCTAAAAAACTATTAGGAGATTTTATAGCGGATTCTGATAATCCTCTTTTAAGTAGAGAAATACTAAAAAAAATAAATGATCCTGACTCTTATCTCGATTTACGTTTGGATTTACTGGAGTTACAGCAGCTAAGTGATAATAATTCTAACCTGACACAACTGACAGATGTAGAAGCATTAAATTTGAGTGTGGCATGGCATAAAAGTCAGGCGGACAATAACTTAAGATTAATGGAGATAGCGGGTGATTATCATACCAAAAATAGTGATATTAAATATTCTGCTCTAAGTCAATCGATCACTTTATCAGGAGATCTCAATAGGATAAAAAAACGCACTATGGATCTGGGCGTTACTTATTTATATTTTTCGTCTAAAGGGAATACTTCCGGTTTTCATGATCTATTATCCCGACATCAGGATATTTGTCACAATATAACCAATGAGTATGCTTCTATTGATGAAGTTAAACAGTTAGATAAAATAAATCAAAAGATAAACACTTTAGAAAGTAACACATATAATGATATTGCGCTAATGGGGGCCAGAGGAAATTTAAATAGAGGTATTGAAATCAATGCTAATGGGTATTATCAGGTTGTTTTTGAAAATAATACCATCAACCTGGTTGTCGAAAATGATGATGGGAATTATCGTTATCGTATTTATGATCCAGAAGCTGGAGAGTTAGTTTTTCGTGCGAATAGTATAGATGATGGCAATAAAGTTCTTACGTCACAATTAACTAAATATGTTTCGGCTACTAATCAAAACAACTTATCATTTGAAATTAACAGTTTTGACTTTTCAAGTGCAAAAAATTCTAATTATGGTTCTACATTAGATTCTTTATTTAAAACCAGATTAGAGACTGAGAGATACAAGCTAAGTTTACAGAACGATATTATACTTAAAGAGCAGCCCATTTCTCTTAGTACATTATATGATATGGGTGCAATGATTGATGGTAAGTTGATTACTGTTGATGTTCTTTCAACTAACCCAGAATGGAGTAAAAAAGTTTGCTTTGATCCTGTTAAATTAAATGAATTTTATACATTGCCTGATCAAACATCTGTTGAACAACAACAGTCGGTTAAGGTGATTAAGATATTATTAGATAATAATAAAAATTTATTGAATTCTCACCCTGATCCTAATGTGATGCAAAATGCAGCGCGGTATATAGCTGCGATTAATAAATCGGTTGATTTAAACTGCAATATCCGCCCAAAACTGTGGGATAGCCTAACCCAGGCAACAGTTAAATCAAGTCGTTTCCAATCATTTGGCCAAAAATTAGGGGCTGGTACACAGGCTATTGGGATACTCACGTTCTCCATATCCTCTTATGGAATGACAAAAAGATTACAAGACCCTAATATAACAGAGGCAGAGCGTGCTGAAATAATCAAACAACTAGCAATTGGTTTGAGTTCTCTCGCTGTTGATTTTGGCACTGACCTTATGCAGCCTGCTTTTGATAAAGCCTATAATTTTTTCACTCGTAAACTATTATCTGGATCGAAATCAGGTATCGGGCGTATGGGTTATAAGGCCTCCGCTAAAATAGTAAAACACATGGGGGCGGCATTAAATGTAGCCTCAGCAGGTTTTGATATTCGTGAAGCTATTGATAATTTTACTAAAGCGTTGCAAGAAACGAACCCAGATTTGAAAAGAGACTACATCGTTAATGGTAGCCTTTCCGTAGTGGGTGCCGCAATAAGCATAGCCACTGCGGTAGCATTAGCGATGGGGCTGAGCGCTGCTGGCCCTATTGGAATCGCAGTCGGTGCCACTCTTATGTTAGGGGGGATGATATATAACGCAGTTCGGCAAGTTGAGTATATTAAACGTGAAATTGAACTCACTGGTTGGCAGGAGTTTAAAACTGGCTTCCGTTTGGCATTCGGGGCAGAGCCGGAGAAGGAGATACTCAATAAGCTTAGTGCTGAGCAAAAACGTAAAATGGATAATTTCAGGCTTGAGTTAGTTAAAAATACCTATACTAAAATAATTGAACCTATGGGATTTAATACTCTTTTATACGTTAATGAAGAAGTTGATATTACCCCAGTTAAAAAATATATTTTCATCTATAAGGCAGACTCAGTATATAGTCACTCCACTGAGAAATGGCTTAGAATGTATACTAATGATACTGCAACAGGATATCTGCCTGATAAGGAAGTCAGTGATTCCATATCAAAAGATCCGACTAAGTCGGATATAGAAAGATATTATCTGATGCGTTATAAAACAAAACCATTATCTGAAAATGATTATAGGAAATGGCTTGATGATAAAAATGTTGACCATTTTAAATTTGATATTGTAGAAATACATGAATCTGATATTGATAATCGTCATGCTCAGGATAATGTAATTATTAAAAATCATGAGCTATTTATGAGTCATGAATATTTTAATGGAATAAGAAATCTTTGGAGGTATAATGAAGTAACTCCAACTATAGAAATTTCAAAAAATATTGATGGCAGTATCAATACGAACTTTAATTATTATGAAAATGTCACAGAGTCAATACATGCTCCTTCGTTTGGAAATAATCCGGATAAAAGTACACACTTTAATCCGGGCCGAGGAAGTGATCTTATTATTGGTTATAAAGAACACAGGAACAGCTTTGATATAGGGGAAGGTGAAAAAACTTTTTTTGGCGGGGATAAAGAAGATACGTTTTATCTAATGGGGGATGTCAGAGCTAGTACACATAGCTTGACTACAGTATTGGATGGGCAAGGGGGGAGTGATACACTCGTCCTACTGGGGTTGCGTTTTGGTAACGGATATGATGTTGATCTGGCTAAAAACGATGTAAGATATATTGGCGATGAGTTAAGATTGCTATCAGTTTATAATATAGAAAATGTTTATGGTCATGATGGTTTTTTCAATAAAATAAAAGGAAATGCTAGCGATAACTTTCTTAAGGTTGGCAATGGGTTGGCCTGTCTGGACGGTAGAGAGGGTAATGATATATTGGCATTGAACAGAGGAACGGCTATAGGGGGGAGTGGCATCGATACTTATATTATATCATCTAATGAAAATATACCGATTGATGTGACAATTATTGATTCTGGGATTGATGAAGTAAGTACCATTATATTACCTGTTAATGTTGAAGATATACGCGTTATTTTACTCGAAGGGAATGATGTTATTATATCTGTAGATGAAGAAAAATATTTTGGTAGCAAAATTAGATTAAAAGATGTTTATAAGCTAAAAGACACTGGTGATAAAAAAATATTATCTCATAACTTTATTATTAACACGGCTGATAGCTTAATATTAGTACCTAATTGGCCTAAGGAGTTAGATAAAAATGTAAATGAATTACCATCATCCCTTGAAATGATGGCATATTATAATCCGATGATTAAACAAGCTGAAAAACCATCAGGGAAACAAGAGGTTACTATATATAAAAGGTCCTATAGCCAGGACTCTATCATTATTGATAAGGAGGTTAATAAATTACCTGATTTTATAAAATCTTCACTTAATGGTAGTGTATTAACAAAAAATATCATTTTTAGTGATGGTCTTTATCATAAATTTGAAAATTTAGGAGCAGGAGATACTGTTACTGCTAATGGTGGTGATAATGAATTTCACATACCTAATTTATTACTTACAGAGAGCGATGGGGATAGTGTATTAACTATTGATTGCCGTCTTTTGATAAACAGCAATAATCCTGATAATACTGTCTATTTGTCATTTGGTGATGTCACCGGTTATGATCTTAATGTCACTAAAAATAGGTTAGGGGATTTAATAATCAGTCATCGTGATAAGCCTAATGAGTTTTTAAGTATTGATATTATTTATCTGGATAAGCTTAAATACAAAAATAATAAAGTTATTACATTTTCTGATAAAAATGGCTCGACATTCTTCGTTGAACAAAGTGGTGAGGGATATAGTGTTTATGAAGAGAGTGCTGTGGATATTAAGGCCACAGAAGGAAATGATAATATCAATTTACCGGAAGGTTATCGCTTATTAAATAACGTCATCGATCTTTTAGATGGCGATGACGTTATATTCGATGGAAGTGGCAGAGGTAATACCATCAATGGTGGCATAGGTAATGATATTCTCCATGCAAAATCAGGGAATAATCGCCTCAATGGTGGTCAAGGTCATGATCAGTTATTCAGTGGTAATGGTAATGATCATTTACATGCAGCGCAGGGCAACGATACGTTGTGCAGCGGTGGTGGTATCGACTTTATGGATGGTGGTAAAGGTAATGATACTTTTGTCATTGAAAAAGGTCAGGGTATAACCACTATCTGTGATGGTTACGGCAAGAATAGGGTACATTTTGAAGGTATTGATTATAGAGAGCTGTGGTTTAAAAAACAGAATAGCCAACTGTTGATTACCATAAAGGGAACCGAGAAAGAGGTCATTATTGATGATTACTATTCAGGGCAAGAGGTATCTTCCCATTTTTCTTTTCAAACAAATCATCATAAAATTGAAGGTGATAACCTTGCGTTGCTGATTGATAATATGTCTAATGTTCCCGATAAAACTCGGGAACTTATACAAGGCGTAGGTCACAAAATGTACGGCGCTGATCTTAATCGAGCCTGGGCTCTGATTGCCGCCTGATAAAAGTAGGGTAGTGTAGATATTCCCCCGAGGGGGAATATCTACTGAGATTATCACCTGAATTTAATAATTCGATCTGGCCGCAGGTTTGTGCAGCACATTGCGCAGTGCTTCTTCCAGTTCAAAATAGCGAAAGCCAAAACCAGCTTCTTCCAATCGTTTCGGCACCGCCCGTTGTCCGCCCAACACTAATGCTGCGGATTCGCCCAGCAATAAGCGGATCGCGGCGGCTGGTGTGCGGATAACCGCTGGCCGGTCTAACACGCTGGCCAGTGTGGCAATAAATTGCTCGTTATGTACCGGGTAAGGTGAAACCATATTAAATGGGCCGTTTAGGCCATCGGTAGTCAACAAATAATAGATCCCATGCACCATATCATCGATATGAATCCAGGGGAGATATTGACGACCATCCCCTATTGGGCCACCTAGCCCAAGGCGCAACAGCGGCACCATTTTGGCTAGTGCACCGCCGTGTGGCGCTAATACAATACCCGTGCGTAACAGGCAAACGCGGGTATGACTACTTTCAGCCGCCCGAGCCAGATTTTCCCAGCGCTCGCACAACTGATGGGTAAATTCATCATGCGGCGTCTCTTCTTCGGTAACCAGAGCTTGCCCCTGATCACCATAAAAGCCAACGGCGGATCCTGAAATAAATACCGCTGGTGGTGTACTGCTGGCCCTTATTAACGTGCTCAGGCGCTCGGTTATCTGCCAGCGGCTTTGGCACAAAATCTCTTTTTGCTGTGGGGTCCAGCGTTTTTCTGCAATAGGCTCGCCAGCCAGATTGATTACTGCATCAAAATCATTGAGGTCATGTTTATCATTTAGCGTTGACCAGCAGGTGACTTGTGCGCCGAGCACATGATTAGCCCGCTGAGTGTCACGGGTTAGAACGGTTACTTGATGGGCTTGCGATAAAAGGAAGGCAGTTAGACTGCGCCCAATTAGGCCTGTAGCTCCGGTTATTAATATACGCATAGCCAATCTCCATTTATCCTCTTCTTACTTGAAGCCGCAGGGGGTTATCTGCGTTCACTTACCCAAATCGCTTACTTGATGCCTACCTGCAACGCCGAGTCCGTTGGGGATAGCGGCAGTCTGGTTTCTCCTTCAGCATAGGCTAACCTGCGATCTTCTCCTACGATGCTGAGCACATCCTGAGATTATTTTTTTAATCTCATCGGTAAGTCTGGGTGAGTCACATCATTTGGAAAAATAAAAAATAATAACTAAACAAATGCACCAATCTATCCGATTAATACAGTATTGAACGTTCAAGTAATACCACTTCGGCAGTAGAAAACTGCAGATATGGCTATTGTTCTGAACAACAAGAACGACTATAAGCCACACCTTGCTTACTTTTAAAACACTGATTTTGTGAATTTCTGCTAGAGTGAACAAACTAACCTGAATGGAGGAGAAGGCTGTTGGCCTCCTATACCTTGTGAAGTTTGGATGTTTTATAAATAAATGTTGGGTGCTTTATAAAAACTCGCGGTGGCTTATAAATCCTCCGGCTGAGGTCTGGTTGTGACCTCATTGTTGTCCATATACTTTTTCAGGTGCGCATGAAGCTAAATATCGAAGTTAATTGTTCTTATGTATGCGAGCCCATACATAGACAAGATGGTAGCTTACTGGCAGTAGAGCTATTAAGCCGATTTTCTGCGAAATCGGTCGATTTGCCCATCGATGTAGACAAGTTTATTAAAAAATTAGATATCGACGGAAAGACTGATTTATTCCAGGACCAGTTGCGGGCCGTAAAAGCGTATAGCGATTGGTTTATCACGCACAATGTTCTGCTTTCAATCAATATTGATTTTGATTTGGCGGGGGTGATTGTGACGGATGCTGCAATACGCCAGTTGTTGGATGAGATGCCTTTCCTACGATTGGAAATCATGGAGACCTTTTCTAATTTATCCGATGGGATGAATAACCCGTTGCTACGGGAACTAGCGGAGCGCTATCCGTTATGGTTAGACGATTTGGGCAGTGGCGGTTCCACCTTGAATGCAGTCACGGCCAATATTTTTGAATATGTAAAAATCGATAAGCATTTTTTCTGGCAACACAATAAACATACCTTCCCGATCTTAATCAATAATATTAAGAAATATTGCCTCGGTGTCATTGTGGTTGGCGTGGAAAATGAGGATGAGTCAGCGCAACTTAAGGGCAGCAATATTGATGCTATGCAGGGGTATTTATTCAATCCGGTGACATTGGATGAACTGGTATCTCAACCCTCGTTGTAACGCTACCCTCGTATTGTAGTTCACCTTGCGCTGATATTATTTTGTCGTGTCGGCGCTGTTTTTTGCGATAAAATTTTCTCATGACAGATTCCGATTTTTATCGGATTAATCCGACCAATTGGATGATAGAATAGACTTCTTTATCTCTCGTTAAGTCCCCAGGCGTTTATGCCACCTGATTTGCTGAGAGTAGACCTAAGAGAAAACGATATCATGAAGTTAATGTTTGCTTCTGACCTGCATGGTTCGTTACCCGCGACGGAAAAGGTTCTGGCTACCTTCGAGCGCAGTGGTGCGCAGTGGTTGGTGTTATTGGGTGATTTGCTTAACCATGGGCCACGTAATGCGTTACCCGCAGGTTATCAGCCAGCCGCGGTTGCAGAGCGCCTAAACCCCTATAAAGAAAGGATCATTGCGGTTCGTGGTAACTGTGACAGTGAAGTTGACCAGATGCTATTACAGTTCCCGATAATGGCCGGTTGGCAGCAGATTATTATGCCAGAAACCCGCCTATTTTTGACGCATGGTCACCTTTATCATCCCGGCGCACTTCCTCCGTTGCGTAAGGGGGATGTCTTAGTCTATGGTCATACTCATCTGCCCGAAGCTCAGCAACAGGCAGATATTATTTGTTTTAATCCAGGCTCGGTCAGTATCCCCAAAGGCGGATATCCGGCGAGCTATGGCATGTTAGACCAAGGAGTTTTACAGGTTCTGGCCCTACATAACGATGAACTTGTCACCCAATTGGATTTAAAAAAACTATTATAAATAGTTAGTTACTCAAATTGATTGATGCAGTAACGTCAAATCAGAAGGGTAAAATTATAATTAACAATTGCGCGAGTCTCACCGCGCCCAGATAGAAGGTTTCAGAGGATGGTGGAGCAAAATCCAGCAGCAGTCATCGAGTGGGTTGATATTGTTGATGAGCAAAATGAAGTTATTGCGCAATCCAGCCGTCAACAAATGAGAGCTCAACGACTACGCCACCGTGCTACCTATATTGTGGTGCACGATGGAATGGGGAAAATTCTGGTACAACGTCGTACCGAGAGTAAAGATTTCTATCCTGGTAAACTGGATGCCACCGCAGGTGGTGTTGTGCAGAGTGGTGAAAACTATCTGGAATCTGCGCGGCGTGAGGCAGAGGAAGAGTTAGGGATCGCCGGTGTTCCGTTTGCCGAACATGGCCTGTTTTATTTTGAAGAAGAGTGTTGCCGGGTTTGGGGCGGATTATTCAGTTGCGTGTCCCATGGACCATTCGCACTACAGGCTGAGGAAATTGAAGAGGTATGTTGGATGGTACCGGAAGATATCACTGCCCGTTGTGACGAGTTTACCCCTGACTCTCTGAAAGCGCTGTCACTGTGGCTGACGCGTAACAATGAGCAGGATTACGGTAAAATCACCCCTCGCGAAGATTAATTCTTGCTTAAGCATAAAAAAGCCCCTCTTCAGGGGCTTTCGTGTTTCTTACTTTCATCTTGCTGATTATCTTACAATAATACCCAGTAAGATACCCAGCGCACCGAAGTCAGCATCACTGAACGTGGTATTGGCAAAGCCGATGTCACCCAGTACTGGCAGCAGGAAGACTGGCAGGAAGGTAATCAATAAGCCCTGCGCGAAGGCACCTAAAATAGCACCACGGCGGCCACCGGTTGCATTACCAAATACCCCGGCTGCTGCACCAACGAAGAAGTGAGGAACTACGCCTGGGATAATCACGGTCATGTCCATCAAGTAAAGTGCGAACATACCGATAAGACCCGCAGCAAAGCTGCTCAGGAAGCCAACCAGAACCGCATTAGGTGCGTATGGAAATACTACCGGGCAATCCAATGCAGGTTTTGCATTAGGAACTAGCTTGTCTGAAATCCCTTTAAATGCTGGCACTATCTCGGCAATAACCATACGTACACCTTGCAGGATGATGTACACACCCGCGGCAAAAGTGATGGATTGCATCAACGAGAACATAAACCAGTTCTTACCGCCACTCAGGCTTTTCACCACTTCTGGTCCGGCGAACAGGCAAGTCACGATAAAAATGATACACATGGTGAATGAGATAGCCACTGGTGTATCACGCAGGAACAGCAGGCTTTTCGGCACATTCATATCTTCAGTAGAATGTTCTTTATTACCGAATTTGCTACCGATAAAACCTGCCAGTACGTAAGACAGGGTAGAGAAGTGGCCAATTGCCACATCATCAGAACCGGTCACTTTTTTCATGTAAGGGTGGGCAATCGCTGGGAAGAACACCATCGCAACCCCAACTACCAACGAACCAATGACAATCAGTGTCACGCCGCTGATACCTGCGGTAGCCAGAATTACTGCCACCATCATCGACATAAACAGGGTGTGATGACCGGTCAGGAAGATAAATTTCCATGGCGTAAAGCGGGCAATCAGAATATTGATCACCATAGCGAAGAACATAATCATCGCCATCTCTTTACCAAAACTCTTTTGTGCCACAGAAACGATTGCTTCGTTATTCGGCACCACGCCCTGAATACCGAAAGCGTGTTGGAAGATATTGGCAAAATCACCCAGAGATGAAACCACCAGGCCCGCGCCCGCACCTAAAATGACAAAACCCATGATGGTTTTTACGGTGCCTTTAATACACTCAGTTACTGGTTTTTTCTGGGCAATCAGGCCGATTAACGCGATCAAACCGACCAGAACTGCCGGTTCAGAAAGCACATCACTCATTAAGAAACGAAAGAAATCCATGCCAGCCTCCGCTTACAGCGCGCCTAATTCAGTTAATGCCACAGACAAACGTTCTTTCATGGCTTTCTTATCAATCATGTTATCAAGAGCAACGATTTTGCCGCCAACCGACTGAGCAATGAGTTGTTCGGCAATATCTTTGGTACCGATGAAGATGTCGCTTGGGGTACCTTTGGCAGAGCCAAGATCCACATGATCCACTTCGGCTGCGACTGCCAACTCTTTCAGAATACTTTTGATGCTGATTTCCATCATCAGGCTGGTACCTAAGCCGTTACCGCAAACCACTGTAATTTTCATTTTCTTTCCCCTTAAAATTATTATCCGTACTGAATGCCATGATTAATAACGCGCAATGACTGATTGAATCTCTTGCGGCGTTTGTGCATTAAGTAAGGTTTGTACATCTTTATCGTTATCGAACAACTGAGCGAGTTGAGAAATAGCCTCAATATGGCTATTGCTGTCTGTCGCGGCTAACACAATGAGTAGTTTGACCGGGTCATTACCTTCAGCATTGAAAGTGACACCCTCGGTAATGACGGTTAATGCCAAAGAGAGTTTATTAACACCTTCTTCCGGGCGGGCATGTGGCATCGCAATGCCGGGGCCGACCACGTAGTAAGGGCCAATAGCCTCATGGGAGCGATAAATAGCGTCGACATAGCGCGCTTCAATAGAGCCATTATCAATCAGTGGCTTACATGAAATTGCGATGGCCTCACGCCAGTCTTTTGCCTGGCTAACCACCTGAATGACGTCTGACGTTAACAGTGTTTTTAACATGATATTGATGACTCCCGATGACTGTTAACCAGAGAGTAGATAGTTATCGTAGTTATTAATGTGATGAATATCTCAATTGGTAGCGCTACCTGATAGCGCTACCAAATTTTGTGATAGCGCTATCATTTGTTGCGTCAGGGTCTTTGGCTATCTCGTAATAAGCCATATACAATGCAACGTATTGCCGAGATTCGTTCGGACTGATTTGTTTTATCCAAACAGGATATTTTAATTCGGCAAGAAATTTTAATCAGGCAGGAACTCAGCATGGAAAAAACACGCAAGCGCCGTAATACCGGGCGGGTCACTCTATTGGATGTGGCGAATTACGCTGGGGTAGGGTCGATGACTGTTTCCAGAGCGCTGAGAACGCCGGAGCAGGTTTCAGATAAGTTACGTGAGAAGATAGAGCAAGCTGTTGAAACATTAGGATATATTCCCAACCGTGCAGCGGGGGCTTTGGCCTCAGGACATAGCGATACTGTCGCGGTTTTGATTCCATCGCTTACCGATAAAGCCAGTTCCCGATTTATGCAGGCGCTACAACAGATTCTGAACAAAAATGAATTTCAGTTATTGCTGGGTTGCCATGAATATAATCAGCGGAAAGAAGCTGAAATACTGATGACACTGCTGCAAAGCAATCCAGCAGCGGTGGTGATATTCGGCTCACAACTGGCAGATAAAACTTATCAATTGCTAGAGCGAGCCAATATTCCTAGCGTTAATGTGGTGGGTTCCTACTTTAAAGGGGCAAAAATTACCCTTGAAGCGGCATTTTTTGAGTCTGCTTATGCATTAAGCAGTCATTTACTGGAGCGCGGTTATCACAATATTGGTTTTATTGGCGCTCATATGGATAACCGTTTGCAACGTCAGCAATTGAACGGCTGGCATAAAGCGATGCTGGAACATTACAAAAATGCCGATCAAACCGTCACTACACCAGAAACAGCCAGTTTGCAGTTTGGCCGCTATGCCTTGACGGAGATCCTACAACGCCAGCCGGAACTGGATGCTGTTATTTGCAGCCACGAAGATATCGCTTTGGGAGTGTTGTTTGAATGCCAGCGCCGCTTGCTGAAAATCCCCGGTGGGATCGCGGTTGCCTGCCTGGATGGCTCTGATAACTGTGATCAGACTCACCCGACGCTGACGTCGATGCGTATCGATTACCGGAAAATGGGTAAAGATGCCGGCAAGATGTTGATCGAACTGCTTGAGAGTGAGGACGATGGCGAGTTGAGTGAACCGGTTAGCCAGAGTTTCAGCTATAAATTTGAACCACGGCAGAGTACCTGAGGCTAGCGCCAAACAATAAAGGAAAACCGCCCCGCAGGGCGGCTTACCGGGCTTACTTGCCTGACGTGTTGATTATCACCGTGATTGAGTTGTTGAAAATACGCCAACCCCCATTCCCGGATGTTAACAATGCGCCAAATACAACGAGCACAATACAAAAGTACCGTTTCATTGTGCGGTCCATGCTTAGACCGCTTCACGCCAGCACCACCGGTGATACTACCGTGAATACAAGTACAGGGTTGCACTTGCGTTACGGCCAATGGATATCCTTCCCTTAAACCGATGCCCGCTTGCTTAAGGCGGCGAAAAGGTCCGCAGCGATTGTACACGAATGCACCCCCAGCCGATACTTGACAGTGAATAGCAACTGGCCCAAAATATGAGAACAGGGTTGCACTTGCAATATGTTGGTAACAGTTATTTTGATACTAACAACCCCGCTGGAATGGCCGCTTACCGGACCAGCACAGAGAAACCGCCTATATGGCGGTTTTTTTGTTGGCGCATTTTAGGGATACGCTCTTTTGGTGAGTGTGGTTGCGAGGTGAAAGCGTTCTAACCCCAATTTATACATCGCTTTGCCAACAAACAAAAACGCCAGCACAAGGCTGGCGTTTCGTAGACAACGTAATCTTAGACTTAAGATGCGCTGGCGTCAGCCTGAGCGGATTGAATCGCCGTCAGTGCTACGGTATAGACGATATCGTCAACCAATGCACCACGGGACAAATCGTTAACTGGCTTACGCATACCTTGCAGCATCGGCCCGATAGAGATCAGGTCAGCAGAGCGTTGTACCGCTTTATAGGTGGTGTTACCGGTGTTCAAATCTGGGAAGATGAACACAGTGGCTTTACCTGCAACCGGTGAGTTAGGCGCTTTGGATTTTGCCACATCTGCCATGATTGCCGCATCATACTGCAACGGACCATCGATGATCAGATCTGGGCGTTTTTCTTGTGCCAGACGGGTCGCTTCACGTACTTTTTCGACATCGCTACCCGCACCAGAATTACCGGTAGAGTAAGAGATCATCGCCACACGTGGTTCAATACCGAATGCCGCAGCAGAATCCGCAGATTGAATAGCAATCTCAGACAGTTGTTCAGCGGTTGGATCTGGATTGATTGCACAGTCACCGTAAACCAGAACCTGGTCAGGCAGCAGCATAAAGAACACAGAAGAAACCAGTGAACTGCCTGGTGCGGTTTTGATCAACTGCAACGGTGGGCGGATGGTGTTTGCGGTGGTATGTACTGCACCGGAAACTAAACCGTCAACTTCACCTTTTTCTAGCATCAGAGTGCCGAGAACGACGTTGTCTTCCAACTGTTCGCGTGCGACCACTTCGGTCATGCCTTTGCTCTTACGCAGCTCAACCAGACGCGGAACATATTGTTCACGCACGGCAACAGGATCGATGATTTCAACGCCTTTGCCTAGCTCAATACCTTGCGCGGCAGCAACACGTTGGATCTCTTCTGGGTTGCCCAGTAGCACACAAGTCGCGATACCACGTTCAGCGCAAATAGAAGCAGCCTTAACGGTACGTGGCTCATCGCCTTCTGGCAGTACGATGCGTTTACCGGCTTTACGGGCCAGTTCGGTCAGCTCGTAGCGGAATGCTGGTGGTGACAAGCGACGTGAACGCTCAGAAGTTGCACTCAGAGAGTCAATCCACTCACCACTGATATGGCTGGCAACGTAGTTTTGCAGCTTCTCAACACGCTCATGGTCGTCGGCGGGCACTTCCAGATTGAAGCTTTGCAGGCTGAGGGAGGTCTGCCAAGTGTTGGTATTAACCATAAATACTGGCAGGCCAGTTTGGAAGGCGCGCTCACACAGCTTTTTAATCGGTTCATCAATCGCATAACCACCTGTCAGCAGGATGGCACCAATTTCAACGCCATTCATTGCCGCCAGACAAGCTGAAACCAACACGTCTGGGCGGTCTGCTGAGGTCACCAACAGAGAACCTGGACGGAAATGTTCCAGCATATGCGGGATACTACGAGCACAGAAAGTGACAGATTTAACGCGGCGAGTTCTGATATCACCTTCGTTAACAATGGTCGCTTTCAGGTGATTAGCCATATCAATGGCACGAGTTGCAATCAGCTCGAAGCTCCAAGGCACACAACCCAGAACGGGCAGCGGGCTGTTGGCAAACAGTTGGCTCGGATCGATATTCGCAACGCTGGCCTTGGTGGAATCATCAAAGATTTCAGACAGGTCAGGGCGGGTACGGCCTTGCTCATCAACCGGTGCATTTAATTTGTTAATGATAACGCCGGTGATATTTTTGTTTTTGCTGCCACCAAAGCTGGAACGAGCCAGTTCAATACGCTCTTTCAGCTGATCCGGTGAGTCATTACCCAGCGCAATAACAAAGACGATTTCAGCATTCAGCGTTTTAGCAATTTCATAGTTCAGTGCATTGGCAAACTGATGTTTACGTGTTGGCACCAAGCCTTCAACCAGAACCACTTCTGCGTCTTTGGTATTTTCGTGATAACGGGCAACAATTTCTTCCATTAACACATCTTGCTGGTTAGAACTCAGCAAGGTTTCCACATAACCCATGTTCAACGGCTCAGCAGCAGTGATGCTGGAGTTCGCACGGATAATAGTGGTGGTTTGGTCAGGTGCATCATCACCGGCACGAGGCTGGGCGATTGGCTTGAATACGCTCAGGCGTACACCTTTTTGTTCCATGGAGCGGATGACACCCAAGCTGACGCTGGTTAGACCAACGCTGGTGCCGGTAGGAATCAACATTATTGTACGGGACACGGCTAAACCTCTTTACGGTTATACCCTTCGTCCTTGAAGCCACAGGGTTGTTGGCTACGCTCATGCACCCGAATCACTGACCTGAGTCAGCTCATCGGGATTTATTCGCTTGCCGCCTACCTGCAACTCCAATGACTTTGGGGACATCCTTCGTCCTTGGAACTTCAGGGGGTTGGCTACGTTCACTTACCCGAATCACTGACCTGAGTCAGCTTATCGGGATGCGTTCGCTTACCGCCTACCTGCAGCTCCAAGGTCTTTGGGTAAAAATACTTATGCGGTTAGGCGAGCAGCATCTTGCGCGATAACCAGTTCTTCATTGGTTGGGATAACCAGAGCCAGACGGCTGCCATCTTTGGTGATGGTGCCAGACTTACCAAAGCGTGCGGCCATATTACGCTCGTGGTCAATTTCAAAGCCCAGTAGACCCAGTTTGTCCAACGTCAGTTCACGTACCATTGCTGCGTTCTCACCAATACCACCGGTGAAGACAACCGCGTCCAGACGGCCATCCATCAGCGCAGTATATGCACCGATGTATTTTGCCAGACGATGGCAGAACACATCCATTGCGCGGCGTGCATCTGCTTTAGTTGCATAGTTGTCTTCAACATAGCGGCAGTCACTGGTGACTTCCGTCAGGCCCAGCAGGCCAGATTCTTTGGTCAACAGCTTGCTGATCTGTTCCATGCTCATGCCCATGGCATCATACAAATGGAAAATGATCGCCGGGTCGATATCACCACTACGGGTGCCCATGACCAAACCTTCCAGTGGTGTCAGGCCCATAGAAGTATCAACACATTTACCGTTACGAACCGCAGTGACTGAACCACCGTTGCCCAAATGGCAAGTGATGACGTTCAGCTCTTCCAGTGGCTTGTTCAGGGTTTTAGCGGCTTCCTGGCTGACGTAGAAGTGGCTGGTGCCGTGTGCGCCATAGCGACGGATACCGTTTTCTTTGTATAAACGGTACGGCAGGGCGTAGAGATAAGACTCTTCTGGCATGGTCTGATGGAACGCAGTGTCAAAGACGGCGACATTTTTATCAGCCAGATTCGGGAATGATTTCAACGCTTCAGCGATACCGATCAAGTGAGCTGGGTTATGCAGTGGTGCAAATGGGATGGAATCTTTGATACCCTGAATAACTTCGTCGGTAACGATAGCGGATGCTGTAAACTTCTCGCCACCATGAACAATGCGGTGACCAATAGCGGTCAGTTGCGCGGAAAGCTCTGGTTTTTGTGCCAGAATAGTATTAACAATGAAATTCAGTGCTTCGCTGTGTGCTGCACCAGCACCCAATGCTGCTTCCTGTTTGCCACCATCAAGTTTCCATTTGATGCGGGCTTCAGGCAGATGGAAGCATTCGGCTAAACCAGAGAGGTGTTCTTCACCGTTGGTCGCGTCGATGATAGCAAATTTTAGGGAAGAGCTACCGCAGTTAAGAACCAGTACTAGCTTACTCGACATGGAAGTACCTATTTTATAGTCGTGTTCAACATTTGTTTTTACACAACGATGCGCGTGGGGCATTGAAGGTGCAAAAACAGCGAAAAACATGTGGTTAATAAAACGTCAATCAGTCCAAAAGCGTAGCGCATATTGGCGTCGACATTAATGATTAACATCATGCGATAGAGAAAAAGGCATGATGATGGAAAAATCGCGGATTAAACGCTAAGTGCAAACGTTAAAACCTGGTGGTAAAAATCGGTGCGATTTAACAAAAATGATTTAAAAGCTGCAAAAAGTTGACATATTTAGTGCCATCTTCTAGCGGCCAAAAGGCCGAGCTAGGATACCGATAGCGCAGCCTAAAAACAAAATATATTTAACAGACTAATTTTTAGTTTGTGGATTGCAAAAAAAATTTTAATTTTTGTTTGTGAAGTTGAGGTGAGCCATGACAACAAAACCCTCTGATTCTGTAAGTTGGTTTCAGGTACTCCAGCGCGGCCAACTTTATATGAAGACCTGGCCTGCAGATAAGCGCCTGGCGACAGTGTTTCCCGAAAATCGCGTGGTTACGGCGACACGTTTCGGTATCCGCTTTATGCCTCCGTTGGCCATTTTTACCCTGACTTGGCAGATAGCCCTCGGTGGGCAGCTAGGGCCAGCTATCGCAACTGCGCTGTTCGCCTGTGGTTTACCATTACAAGGGTTATGGTGGTTAGGTAAGCGTGCGATAACCCCATTACCGCCAACGTTACTCAAGTGGTTCCACGAGGTACGCAACAAGCTGACTGAAGCGGGGCAGGCCGTTGCACCGGTCGAGCAGACGCCAACTTACCAATCCCTGGCGGATGTGCTGAAACGTGCCTTCAAACAGTTGGATAAAACATTTCTTGATGACCTCTAAGGGGCGTTTTATGCCAGCAGCTTTCTATGCATCAAAGGATTAGTGGTGCAAAATCCCCTGTCAAATCAAAGTATGGCCTAAGCCTGTGTGCGATGATTTCCTCATTATTTATGTTTTAGGAGTTAGTGATGGATATGACAAACGCCCAACGACTGATTCTGTCGAATCAGTACAAAATGATGACCATGCTGGACCCGGAAAATGCTGAGCGTTATCGTCGCCAGCAAACCATTGTCGAGCGCGGCTTTGGTTTGCAGATGCGTGAACTGGACCGTGATTTTGGTGAAATGAGCGAAGATACTTGCCGTACTATCATTAATATCATGGAGATGCATCACGCCCTGCAAGTCTCCAGCGGTAACCTGAAAGACAAGCAAGACTTGGATGAGCGCCGTATCTCATTCCTCGGCTTTGATGCTGCTACCGAATCCCGTTATCTGAGTTATGTGCGCTTTATGGTTAATACTGAAGGGCGTTACACCCATTTTGACTCAGGAACTCATGGTTTCAACTCTCAAACCCCTATGTGGGATAAATACCAACGTATGCTGGCTATCTGGCAATCATGTCCACGCCAATACCATTTGAGTGCCGTTGAAATTTCGCAAATCATCAATGCCTGATAACGTGTAACTTGTGTGCTATCAGTAAGTTGAAGAAATAGTTTTACTGAAGAGGATGTGCTTGTGGAGTGTAAAGGTTTTCTTTTTGATTTGGACGGGACGTTGGTTGATTCTTTACCTGTTGTCGAACGGGCCTGGATTGGCTGGGCGCAAGGGCGAGGCATCAATCCAGCAGAAGTTCTTGATTTTATCCATGGCAAACAAGCAATTACCTCTTTACGTCATTTCATGTCAGGTGCAAGCGAGGCGGAAATTCAGGCTGAGTTTCTGGCATTGGAGCAGATTGAAGCCAATGACACCGATGGTGTGAGTGCACTGCCAGGCGCAGTGGCACTGTTGGATCGACTAAACAGCCTGTCAATTCCGTGGGCTATTGTCACTTCTGGCTCGGTGCCGGTCGCTTCTGCGCGCCGTGCTGCCGGCCATCTGCCGGTACCTGAAGTGTTTATCACCTGCGAACAGGTTAAGCATGGCAAACCTCAGCCGGATGCTTATCTGTTGGGGGCCGAGCGCTTAGGGTTGGCTCCTGCTGATTGTATCGTAGTGGAAGATGCCCCTGCGGGGATTTTGTCAGGCTTGGCGGCGGGCTGTCAGGTGATTGCAGTCAACGCTCCGGCGGATACGCCAAAACTTGATCAGGTTGATTTGGTGCTCAGTTCGCTGGAACAAATTAATGTTGAAGTGACCACTAATGGCGCACGGGTTGTGCGAGTAGGTTAAGTTTTCGCGCGATGCTTAAACATCTTCACTGAGAGCGCCTGATGGCGCTCTTTTACTGTCTGGAACCTCACAAATTGATAAACTTTTTTCAGGGAAAAAATACAATTAAACGCTTTGCGGGATAGTAAGCACATAAATTTGCAGTCATTATTGATCTCAGACAGCGGCCATCGCTGATTTTAATGTTTTACTGCCAGAGCCGGATATTCCCTTTCACTTTTTGCCAACGAGGCCATTTTGAACAGCGAACTATTGTGGGTGTTGACGCTACTTCTAATAGCTATTGTGCTGTTTACTACCAATAAACTGCGCATGGACGTGGTAGCACTGTTGGTCATTATTGCCTTTGTGATGAGCGGTACGTTGTCATTAGGTGAGGCGACCAGCGGATTCAGTGATCCCAACGTGATATTGATTGCGGCGCTGTTTGTTATTGGTGAAGGGTTAGTCAGAACCGGTGTTGCCTATCAGGTGGGCGATTGGTTGGTGAAAGTCGCCGGTCACAGTGAAACCAAAATGTTGGCGCTGTTAATGGTAACGGTTGCCGGATTGGGCGCTTTTATGAGTTCAACTGGCGTGGTGGCGATCTTTATCCCTGTGGTACTGAGTGTTGCCAGCCGGATGAAAATTTCGCCGGGGCGTTTAATGATGCCGCTGAGTTTTGCTGGTTTGATAAGTGGCATGATGACGTTGGTGGCAACACCGCCAAATATGGTGGTAAACAGTGAGTTACTGCGCGAAGGCATCAAAGGGTTTGGCTTCTTTGGTGTGACTCCGATTGGTATCATCATTTTGCTAATGGGTGTTGGTTACATGCTAGTGGCCCGGCGCTGGTTGGGAGGGAAGCCGGAAAGCTCAGAGAAAGAGCAGCAATGGAAACGCCGTACTTTCCGAGACCTTATTCGCGATTATAAACTGAATGGCCGTGCGCGCCGTTTGGCTATCCGCCATGATTCTCCTTTGATTGGCCGTTCTCTTGACGAGCTGCATCTGCGTGCCCGTTATGGGGCAAATGTGGTGGGGATTGAACGCTGGAAGCGTTTTCGGCGTGTGATGGTGAGCGCCACCGGTTCATCCGAATTGCACGAGAACGATGTCTTACTGATTGATATGTCAGATTGCGACATAGACTTACGTGAATTTTGTACCGAGCAGATGCTGGAACCGATGGTACTGCGCGGTGAATACTTCTCCGAGCAGGCGCGCAACGTCGGAATGGCTGAGGTTTCGCTCATTCCTGATTCCGCTCTATTGGGAAAGAGTCTACGTGAGGTCACCTTCCGTACCCGCTATGGTTTAAATGTGGTGGGTATCCGCCGCAATGGTAAGACTTTGGAAGGCAAACTGGTTGATGACAAATTACAGTTTGGCGACATCTTACTGGTGATCGGTGATTGGAAACTGATTCGCCAGTTGCAGTTAAAGACCCGTGATTTCATTGTACTGAACCTGCCGGCTGAAGTGGATGAAGTGGCACCGGCCATTTCGCAAGCCCCCCACGCATTGTTCTGTCTGGCGTTGATGGTTGCCATGATGATGACCGACGAGGTGCCGAATGTGATTGCAGCGCTGGTCGCCTGTTTACTGATGGGGCAGTTCCGATGTATTGATATGGAAAGTGCTTATCGTTCAATCCATTGGCCGAGCTTGATTTTGATCATCGGGATGATGCCCTTTGCGCAAGCATTGCAGAAAACCGGCGGGGTTGATTTGATTGTTCGTGGTTTGATGGATGTGGCCGGTGGGATGGGGCCGCGCGTCATGCTGCTATGTTTGTTTGTGTTGTGTGCCACGATCGGATTGTTTATTTCTAATACGGCAACGGCAGTTCTAATGGCACCGATTGCCATTGCTGCTGCGCGGGAGATGTCGGTCTCGCCATATCCCTTTGCGATGATTATTGGTATTGCAGCCTCAGCCGCTTTTATGACCCCCGTTTCGTCACCGGTGAACACCTTGGTATTAGGGCCTGGTGGCTATAAATTCGGTGATTTTGTCCGCATGGGGGTACCATTTACGATATTAGTCATGATTGTTAGTGTGATGGTGGTGCCGGTGCTGTTTCCATTCTGATTGGGATGCTATGGGGTAAGAGTTGTGTTTAGTTTGGTTGATATGAGATTGGTGCTCACCTTGCCCCTTGGTGCCTCAACCGCCAAAGGGGTCACAAGCGCGTGACCCCTAAAACGGGCGTCCTGTCCGTTTTCCTTGCCTATACTCTTCGCTCGGCAGCTCAAATATGCTTTTGAAAATTAACTTCAACTTCAACTTCAACTTCAACTTCAACTTTAATCCAGTGAGTCGAGGCTGATTTCATCCAGTGACAGGCTAAAGCTGGGCACAAACACCGCCATAAAGTAATCCATTTCCGGGCTTTGGCGCATCGCGAGGGTTTTCTCCAACCGCGCTTTGGCTTGAATAAACTCGTTATTACCGGCCGATAACTCTTCCAGACATTTTAGATAAGCACACAGGGCATCGGCTTGTTTAACCAGCGCTTTCTCTTCTTCGCTGTAATAGTGCTCGTCCAGCAGACAGCGGAAATCATGCTGTAACTCCTTCGGCAGCATTTCGATCAGTTTTTGTTGGGCAACCTTTTCTATTTTTTTGTATTCGTGGGCGATTTGCGGGTTGTAATACTTGATGGGCGTCGGTAAATCCCCGGTAATCACTTCGCTGGCATCGTGGTACATCGCCAGCAGTGCAATGCGATCAGCATTAAGATTGCCGTTAAACTTACGGTTCTTAATGATAGCTAGCGCATGAGCGACAAATGCCACCTGCAAACTGTGTTCAGAGACATTCTCAGTGCGGACATTGCGCATCAGAGGCCAGCGGTTGATTAGTTTCAAACGGGATAGATGGGCGAAGAAATGACTCATAGTTTTCTCTCTATTCAATATATTAACCATAAGATGATGGAAACAATCTGCATACGAGGATAACATCAAATCGATTTGATCAATGAGATAATGAGTTAATTAAATATTCTCACAATGTCTCAATTTTGTTTATTAAACCCTCACTTTATCTTTGTGTTTCATCCTTGCCATTCATTCTATCTTATTAATTATAAAAGAAATTATTTAACATTGGCTCTATTGAGTCTGTGATGTGAACTCATTATTCTTTTTTTGTCCATTCTATGGATTATTAAATTTCAGTATATAAATTTTATTTAAATTATAAAGCTAAGGATAGTTATATGAAATTATTATTTATTCCTATGTCAATTTTATTATTCAGTGCGACAACACAAGCTCAGGAGGAGTTCTGTGTCGGGGGAAATTTGGGGCCGTTCAGTGAGGAGTTTTGCGCTACGCATAACGCCGCGAGGGATAAGCAGCAAGAGCAACGAAGAATAGAACGTTGCAATAAGCTGATTAAACAACAAGGTTCTGCAATATCTTGGAGCATTAATGATTCGGTGAGGGTTTTAATCGATCGTCAACAAAGGGAAGAACTCGGTTGTTTAAGATAATCACTGCATAAATAAAACAGGGCTTGCTATACAAGCCCTGATTAATTACTGGTGGTAGGTCTCCAAAAACCGCCCCAGTTTCCTAACTGCCATCTCCAGCTCATCCACGCGCGGTAATGTTACAATCCGCACATGATCAGGGTATGGCCAGTTAAAGGCGCTGCCTTGAACCAACAGCACTTTTTCCTGCAATAGCAGATCCAATACCAGTTTCTGATCATCTTTCAGGTTAAACCGCTTCTGATCAATGCGCGGAAACATATACAGCGCACCTTGAGGTTTCACGCAAGAAACCCCCGGTATTTGGTTGATTAGCTCCCAGGCACGGTCACGTTGTTCGTACAAGCGCCCACCCGGCTGAATAAACTCGCTGATGCTCTGATAGCCACCGAGTGCCGTCTGAATGGCATGCTGCATCGGTACGTTGGCGCACAGACGCATTGATGCCAGCATTTCTAAACCTTCAATATAACCTTTAGCGTGCTTTTTCGGGCCATTCAGCACCATCCAGCCCTGACGGAAACCAGCAACACGGTAAGTCTTGGACAAACCATTGAAGGTTACAGTTAACAAATCAGGTGCCAAAGCAGCAATAGAATGATGCTGAGCTTCGTCATATAAAATCTTATCGTAGATCTCATCGGCGAAAATGATCAGATCATTTTGACGGGCGATTTCAACAATCTCCAGCAACAACTCTTTGCTGTATACCGCGCCGGTTGGGTTATTCGGGTTAATAATCACAATACCACGAGTACGCGGCGTGATTTTACTGCGGATATCGTCTAAATCAGGGAACCAGCCCGATTCTTCATCACACATGTAATGTACGGCGGTACCGCTTGAAAGCGAAACTGCCGCCGTCCATAACGGATAATCTGGTGCAGGTACCAGCATTTCATCGCCCTGGTTCAGCAATGCCTGCATGGATTGCACGATCAGCTCAGAGACACCGTTCCCAATGTAAATATCCTCCACTGTCAGGTCACGCATATCCCGTGCCTGATAGTGCTGCATAATGGCTTTGCGCGCCGAAAACAGGCCTTTGGAATCGCAATAGCCCTGTGCAGTCGGCAAATTACGGATCACATCCACCAGAATTTCATCGGGTGCATCGAAACCAAATGGGGCTGGGTTGCCGATATTCAGTTTCAGAACCTTGTTACCTTCTTCTTCAAGACGCTTAGCTTCTTTTAGCACTGGTCCACGAATGTCGTAACAGACGTTGTCCAGTTTGCTGGATTTCTCAATGGGGGACATAAAAATTGAGCCTTTTGCTGGTAAAAGCGTGTCCTCAGCGTGGAACACTGCAAGGCCTCCAATGTACTCCGACGTCACTGGTTTTTGAAGTTCTATGCACGTCTTTAGTGCAAATGTCTGCTTTTATTTGAAACGGCAGCCAACCTGGCTGTTGCGGAATATAGTTTATGTTTTATGACTAAAAACTATGGTTATATGCTTTTGTTATGTAACTTTATGGTGTTTTATTCTGGTTAATTGAATGATATACAGCAGTTAACAACAAAGTGTATCTATAAGATGTCGTTGACTTTCCACCCCCAAATGGCGGGTTGATGCCGGTGATAATGAGACCTAATTATGCTGTATTTTAATGGTTGGGATCTCAATTCAACAATTTATATCATCATACATATTATTAAGATGTGAAAAGAGACAAAATTGTAGATAGGAAAACTATTAAGAATAATTAATGTTACACAGGCTAAATCTTAGCGGGTATCAATGTTATTAGTTGAATTTACTCAATTAGATAAAAAACATACGCAAAGATATATTGATGTTTTTTGATATTCTGAAAGAGGCTGGTACGGATTTTTTAATTAGAATGGCGTTACGGCACGATAAAAGACCTGAGGAAAAACAGGTTCCTAAAGAGAAAAAATCTTCATTAATCGAAGATTTAGTGGCTGCCTATCACTGTTCTTACAAATAAATACATAACTTATCCAATAGATTTTTATAAAAAGAGATAGCGGTAACGAAATATAAGTAAATTTTTTGCCCTACTCTAATGAGTGGGGTACTGTCATGCTTAGCGTCGTCCCTTATTGATGGCGCTGTTACTTAAAACACCAGGGTAGTTTGTAATTAGAATTCAAAAAAGTGAAGAATACACTATGACAAATGCAAATCGTCCGATAATTAATCTCGACCTCGATCTGCTTAGAACCTTTGTAGCTGTTGCTGACTTGAATACGTTTGCCTCTGCTGCCGCAGCGGTTTGTCGGACTCAATCAGCAGTTAGCCAACAAATGCAACGGTTAGAACAGTTAGTCGGTAAGGAGTTATTTGCCCGCCATGGGCGTAACAAATTATTGACTGAACATGGTCTCCAGTTACTTGGCTATGCCAGAAAAATTTTGCGTTTCAACGATGAAGCTTGTACGTCACTTATGTACAGCAATATAGAAGGGTCACTCATTATCGGCGCATCTGATGATACTGCCGATACGTTGTTGCCTTTCTTGCTGAACCGAGTGGCGACGCTATATCCTCGGCTAGCGATAGATGTGCGGGTAAAACGCAGTCCATTTATCGCTGATATGCTGAGTAATGGCGAAGTGGACCTGGCTATTACTACCGCCAAGGTCGACACTCATCATGTGATCTTAAGGACATCACCCACGCTTTGGTATTGTTCCGCCGACTATCAGTATCAGTCAGGTGAATCGGTACCGCTAGTGGTGATGGATGAGCCAAGCCCATTTCGCGATATGGCAATAGAAAATCTGACCAGAGCCGGTATTGCATGGCGTATCGCCTATGTAGCCTCTTCACTTTCTGCCATCCGTGCGGCAGTCAGGGCAGGGCTGGGTGTGACCGCCAGGCCAATAGAGATGATGAGTCCTGATTTACGCGTACTGGGTGAAACAGAAGGGCTACCTCGGTTGCCTGAAACACATTATGCATTATGTAAAGACAGTCAGTGTGGCAACGAATTGGCCTTAGCCATTTTTGATGCTATGCAGACGGGCCACCAACATGGCTTGCAGTCTGGATCGGATTTAGTGCTGGATTCTGATTATTTAATAGACGAGAAAAGTTGAACGTCTAGCGTTAATTAAAATATCATAAGCCCCTTATTTTAGGGGCTTTTTTGTTTTTATCTTTTATAAAAAACAGTTTTCCACTGCTCCCGTTTAATTTCATGCTTAAAACGTCGCTTTATTTCACTTAGCGATCTGTCTGAGTATGGGTTAAAGCAGAATAAACCATATTGAATTAGTGGTTAATATTTCTTCTTATTTTTCCATTTATTTTTATTAAAACAACGTTCCATTATTTATTTTTTTTAAAAGACAACTTTTCACGTCGAATATTTATGAAATAACACTCAAAACGTGTTCTGGATCAAAAAAATACCCCTAGCTAGTGAGTGGAAGAACCGGTTATTCCTGAGACAATGGTATAGTTAAAACGAACTCTCCACGTTGGTTTATATGTGTATGTTCTGACTTAACAAATTACTGACACGATTTAGCTTTACACTTCGCACCAAATGTTAAGTAAGATCGTGCGTTTGTAAATTAATGTGTAGTTACTTTTGTCAAAGTTGACAAAAGGTTACTGAAAGGAGTAAAAAGCCCACAGTAAAACACTGGCTAAACAGTTGTAAAGACAGTGTGTTTCGTGTGGTTTTTATCCTTCCCTTTGAATCGATGTGGTGCACTAACTGCCAACATAAGAGCAGGATGTCCGACACCACTTTTGATGAGTAAGCAATGAGTATGTCAACAACCACTGAAGTTATCGCTCATCATTGGGCGTTCGCTGTATTTCTGATCGGCGCTATCGGGTTATGCGGCTTGATGCTCTTAGGTGCGTTCTTCCTGGGTGGGAGAGCTCGGGCTCGCGCCAAAAACGTCCCCTATGAGTCCGGTATTGATTCGGTAGGCTCTGCGCGTATGCGTTTGTCTGCCAAGTTCTATCTGGTCGCCATGTTCTTTGTTATTTTCGATGTTGAAGCCCTGTACCTGTATGCGTGGTCAATCTCTATCCGTGAGAGTGGCTGGGTAGGCTTTATCGAAGCAACCATTTTCATTTTGGTGCTCTTGGCTGGTTTGGTTTATCTGGTGCGCATCGGTGCGCTGGACTGGACTCCTACGCGTTCTAATCGCCGAGTGAGCAAACCGAGCATAGTCAAATACGCCAGCAGTCCTCCACAAGATATACCTAAAGATCTTGGCGTTGCAGGTCAGCAGCAAGCGGACGGCAAATCGGTCACGATTTGAAGCGCATGTATGCTAGCCCGTAGGGTGAGCCTCCACCATGAGGCTCATTAATCCCGATGAGCTGACTCAAGTCAGTGATTCGGGTGAGTGAAAGTAGCTAACAGCCCTGCAGCTCTAAGTACAAAGGGTATAGTGGTCAATAAATACAGCGAGGCATTAACATGGACTATACGCTCACCCGCATAGACCCTAACGGTGAGAATGACCGTTACCCCCTGCAAACTCAGGAAACCGTCAGCGGCGATCCTCTCGAGCAACATGTCCACCGTAGTGTTTACATGGGTAAACTTGAGAACGCCATGCACGACATGGTGAACTGGGGGCGTAAAAACTCTCTTTGGCCGTATAACTTCGGTCTTTCCTGCTGTTATGTGGAGATGGTGACCTCGTTCACTGCCGTACATGATGTGGCACGTTTCGGTGCGGAAGTGCTGCGTGCTTCTCCGCGTCAGGCTGACTTCATGGTCGTGGCGGGGACTTGTTTTACCAAAATGGCCCCGGTAATTCAGCGCTTGTATGAACAAATGCTGGAACCCAAGTGGGTTATCTCCATGGGTGCCTGTGCCAATTCCGGCGGCATGTATGATATCTATTCCGTAGTTCAAGGCGTGGATAAATTCCTACCGGTAGATGTATATATTCCTGGCTGCCCACCGCGCCCTGAAGCTTATATGCAAGCACTGTTGCTGCTACAGGAATCTATCGGTAAAGAGCGCCGTCCTCTCTCTTGGGTTGTAGGTGATCAAGGCGTTTACCGCGCCAATATGCAACCAGAAAGAGAGCGTAAGCATGCTGAACGAATTGCAGTAACTAACCTGCGTACACCTGACGAGATCTAAGCTTGTTATTTTGCAAAAGATAACGGCTCAGGATCGCGGTGCGTAAGTGATTTGTTTTGGGAATGAACGGTTTTTCTTCCAGAACATGTGTGCGGCAAATGACCACAAAATGACACATACAGTGTGGTGAAAAAACAGTGTGGTGAATAAATAATGACCGATTTAACGACGTCCGATAGCGCCCAGCCTGCATGGCAAACCCGTGATCATCTCGATGATCCGGTGATTAGCGAGCTGTCGAACCGTTTTGGGCCTGAGGCCTTTGTTGTTCAAGCAACCCGTACCGGTATGCCCGTGGTATGGGTAAAGCGTGAGCAATTGCTGGAAGTAATGACGTTTCTGAGAAAACAACCGAAGCCGTATGTCATGCTGTTCGACTTGCATGGCGTTGATGAGCGTCTTCGCACTCACCGCCAGGGCCTCCCTGAAGCGGATTTTTCTGTTTTCTATCATCTGCTTTCCATCGAGCGTAACCGCGACATTATGCTGAAAGTGGCACTGTCTGAAAAAGACCTGCACGTGTCCACAGCGACCAAGATTTTTCCTAATGCCAACTGGTATGAGCGGGAAACTTGGGAAATGTTTGGTATTACCTTTGATGGTCACCCACATCTGACGCGCATCATGATGCCGCAGACTTGGGAAGGGCACCCGCTGCGTAAAGATTACCCAGCACGAGCTACCGAATTTGATCCCTTTGTGCTGACCAAGCAGAAAGAGGATCTGGAGATGGAATCTCTGACCTTCAAACCCGAAGATTGGGGTATGAAGCGCGGCACCGAAAACGAGGACTTTATGTTCCTTAACCTCGGCCCGAACCACCCTTCTTCACATGGTGCCTTCCGTATCGTGTTGCAGCTTGATGGTGAAGAGATTGTCGACTGCGTACCGGATGTGGGTTACCACCACCGTGGTGCGGAGAAGATGGGCGAGCGCCAGTCCTGGCACAGCTACATCCCCTACACCGACCGTATCGAATATCTGGGTGGTTGCGTTAACGAAATGCCTTATGTGCTGGCGGTTGAAAAACTGGCAGGCATTGAGGTACCGGATCGCGTTAAAACCATCCGTGTGATGTTGTCTGAATTATTCCGCATCAACAGTCATTTACTGTATATCAGTACCTTTATCCAGGACGTCGGCGCAATGACGCCGGTGTTCTTCGCCTTTACTGATCGACAGAAAATCTATGACTTGGTTGAAGCGATTACCGGTTTCCGTATGCATCCGGCCTGGTTCCGTATTGGTGGTGTTGCACACGACCTGCCGCGCGGCTGGGAGCGTTTGCTGCGTGACTTCCTTGACTGGATGCCAAAACGTCTCGATTCCTACGTCAAAGCGGCGTTGCAGAACAGTATCCTGAAAGGGCGTTCTATCGGCGTTGCTGCCTACAATTCCAAAGAAGCACTGGAATGGGGTGTGACTGGCGCAGGTCTGCGTGCCACCGGGGTTGAGTTTGACGTGCGTAAATGGCGCCCGTATTCCGGCTATGAAAACTTTGATTTTGAAGTGCCAGTCGGTAACAACGGCGACTGTTATGACCGCGTGATGCTGAAAGTGGAAGAATTACGTCAAAGCCTGCGCATTCTGGAGCAATGTTATAAAAACATGCCAGAAGGGCCATTTAAGGCTGACCACCCACTGACGACGCCGCCGCCGAAAGAACGTACGCTTCAACATATCGAAACGCTGATCACCCACTTCCTGCAAGTTTCATGGGGTCCGGTGATGCCAGCCAACGAATCATTCCAAATGGTTGAAGCGACCAAAGGGATCAACAGCTACTATCTGACCAGTGACGCTAGCACCATGAGCTATCGCACCCGGATACGTACCCCAAGCTATGCCCATTTGCAGCAGATCCCCTCGGTTATCCGTGGCAGCCTGGTATCTGACCTGATCGTCTATCTGGGCAGTATCGATTTTGTAATGTCTGATGTGGACCGCTAATTATGAGTGATCAAAAAGAGACTCAGGATCATAACGAAAGCCAAAATGTGGTGGATCTGGCAGTCAATGCGGCTGAACCGGCGACCACAACTGAAGTTTTCGAGTTGAGTGCTGAAGAACGTGATGCTATCGAGCATGAAAAACACCATTACGAAGATGCCCGCGCCGCGTCGATTGAAGCACTGAAAATTGTGCAGAAACAACGTGGTTGGGTGCCGGATGGGGCGATTCACGCCATTGCTGAAGTGCTGGGTATCCCGGCCAGCGATGTCGAAGGTGTGGCCACATTCTACAGTCAGATCTTCCGTCAACCGGTTGGGCGTCATGTGATCCGTTATTGTGACAGCGTAGTGTGCCACATCACCGGTTACCAAGGGATTCAGGCCGCGATTTCGAAGAAACTCAGTATTGAGCCGGGCCAGACCACGTTTGATGGCCGCTTTACGCTGCTGCCAACCTGCTGCTTGGGCAACTGTGATCGCGGTCCGACCATGATGATCGACGACGATACCCACAGCTATCTGAAACCTGAAGATATTGAGAAGTTACTGGAGCAATATCCATGACAACTAATTCGGGTTTTACCAAAGAGGTTATTCGCACGCCAGAAATGCATCCGCTGACCTGGCGTTTGCGCGATGACAAACAGCCAGTATGGCTGGATGAATATCGCAGTAAAAATGGTTATTTGGGTGCTGAAAAAGCGTTAAAAGGCATGACAGCACCTGATGTGGTCAATTTGGTAAAAGACGCTGGCCTGAAAGGGCGCGGCGGTGCAGGCTTTTCCACTGGTTTGAAGTGGAGCCTGATGCCAAAAGACGAAAGCATGAACATTCGCTATCTGCTGTGTAATGCCGATGAGATGGAGCCAGGTACCTATAAAGACCGCTTGCTGATGGAGCAATTGCCTCATCTGCTGGTGGAAGGGATGCTGATCAGTGCGTTTGCGCTGAAAGCTTACCGTGGTTACATCTTCCTGCGTGGCGAATATATCGAAGCTGCCGTGCACTTGCGCCGTGCGATTAGCGAGGCAACTGAAGCTGGGTTGCTGGGCAAAAATATCATGGGCAGCGGTTTTGATTTTGAACTGATTGTTCATACCGGTGCTGGCCGTTATATCTGCGGTGAAGAAACCGCCCTGATTAACTCGCTGGAAGGCCGCCGTGCCAATCCGCGTTCCAAGCCGCCTTTCCCTGCATCGTCTGGGGTATGGGGCAAACCGACTTGCGTCAATAACGTTGAAACTCTGTGTAACGTTCCGGCCATTCTTGAGCACGGCGTTGACTGGTATCAGGGGATTACGGCGGGTAAGAGTAACGATGCGGGTACCAAACTGATGGGCTTCTCTGGCCGGGTGAAAAACCCAGGTCTGTGGGAGCTGCCCTTTGGTATTTCAGCGCGTGAAATTCTGGAAGATTACGCCGGTGGCATGCGTGATGGCTTGAAGTTCAAAGCCTGGCAGCCGGGTGGGGCAGGGACCGATTTCCTGACCGCCGACCACTTGGATTTACCGATGGACTTCGAAAATATTGCCAAAGCAGGTAGCCGGTTAGGCACTGCACTGGCAATGGCAGTAGACCATGAGATCGGTATGGTTCCGCTGGTGCGTAATCTGGAAGAGTTTTTCGCCCGTGAATCCTGTGGCTGGTGTACCCCTTGCCGCGATGGGTTGCCGTGGAGCGTGAAGATCCTGCGTGCACTGGAGCGCGGCGAAGGTCAGCCGGGCGACATTGAGACGCTGGAGCAACTTTGCCGCTTCTTGGGGCCGGGCAAAACCTTTTGTGCTCACGCGCCGGGCGCGGTTGAACCACTACAAAGTGCGATCAAATATTTCCGGGAAGAATTCGAAGCCGGGATCGCAAGTAAAGACTATGGCAACACCCGAGCCATAGCCGGTATTCAACCGAACCTATTAAAAGCGCGCTGGTAGCAGCATTGACGCTCTTGCTGTTTTCAGCAAGAGCCAGATTTTTTGATTAACGCTTGTAAACGAACCGTTTTAAGGTCGTCGTAACAGACAATAAACGTGTTCAAATACAAGTCACTTGGAAGCATGCTGATATGGCTACGATTCATGTAGACGGCAAAGAATACGACGTAAACGGGGCCGACAACCTGTTACAAGCTTGTCTCTCCCTGGGACTCGATATTCCTTACTTTTGCTGGCATCCGGCGCTGGGAAGCGTCGGCGCTTGCCGCCAATGTGCGGTAAAGCAATACCAAAACGCCGATGATACCCGTGGGCGTTTGGTCATGTCCTGTATGACCCCGGCCACTGATGGAACCTTTATTTCCATTGATGACGGCGAAGCCAAAGCGTTCCGTGAGAGTGTGGTTGAATGGTTGATGACTAACCATCCACACGATTGCCCGGTCTGTGAAGAAGGGGGTAACTGTCATCTGCAAGATATGACAGTGATGACCGGACACAGTTTCCGCCGCTATCGCTTCAGTAAACGGACTCATCAAAATCAGGATCTCGGTCCGTTCATCTCGCACGAAATGAACCGCTGTATCGCCTGTTATCGTTGTGTGCGTTACTACAAAGATTACGCTGATGGCACCGATCTGGGTGTTTATGGCGCACACGACAACGTCTACTTTGGTCGTACTGAGAGCGGGACGCTGGAAAGCGAGTTCTCTGGCAACCTGGTAGAAGTGTGCCCGACCGGGGTATTCACCGATAAAACCCATTCCGAACGATATAACCGTAAATGGGATATGCAGTTTGCGCCAAGTATCTGCCAGCAGTGCAGTGTGGGTTGTAACACCAGCCCTGGCGAACGCTACGGTGAGTTGCGCCGCATCGAGAACCGCTACAATGGCAGCGTAAACCACTACTTCTTGTGTGACCGTGGCCGTTTTGGCTATGGCTACGTCAACCTGAAAGATCGCCCACGTCAACCACAGCAATTGCGTGGTAATGACTGGATCCACCTGAATGCCGAACAGGCAATGCAAGGTGCGGCGGATATTCTGCGTCAGGCGAAGAAAACTATCGGTATCGGTTCACCGCGTGCCAGCCTGGAAAGTAACTTTGCATTACGCGAGCTGGTTGGTGCGGAAAACTTCTATACCGGCATTGCCGCAGGTGAGCAACAACGCCTGCAATTGATGCTGAAAGTGCTACAAGAAGGCGGGATTTATACGCCATCACTGCGCGAAATTGAAAGCTACGATGCGGTGTTGATCCTGGGTGAAGATTTGACCCAGACTGGCGCACGTATCGCACTGTCTGTCCGTCAGGCGGTGAAAGGCAAAGCCCGTGAAATGGCCGCTGCACAGAAAGTGGCTGACTGGCAAATCGCGGCGATTATGAACATCGGCCAACACGCTAAACATCCGCTGTTTATCACAAACGTTGATAACACCCGTATGGATGATATCGCGGCGTGGAACTACCGCGCACCGGTGGATGATCAGGCACGTTTAGGTTTTGCTATCGCTAACGCGCTAGATGCATCGTCACCGGCTGTCACGGATCTGGACCCCGCGCTGAAAGGCAAAGTGGATATCATCGTGCAAGCCTTGGCGGGCGCGAAAAAACCATTGATCGTGACCGGTAGCAGTGCAGGCAGCGATGCCATCATTGCTGCGGCAGCTAACGTGGCAACCGCACTGAAAGGCCGTGGATCTGATGTGGGTATCACCTTCGTTGCCAGTGCAGCCAACAGCATCGGCTTGACTATGATTGGCGGTGGCTCACTGGATAGCGCGCTGGAATTGTTGACCCGTGGTGATGCTGACAGCGTTATCGTGATGGAGAACGATCTCTATCGCCATGCGGCGCAAGACAAAGTTGACGCCGCGCTGGAGAACGCCGCCAACGTGATTGTGGTTGATCATCAACGCACCGCGATTATGGAAAAAGCAGACCTGATTCTGTCTGCCGCCAGCTTTGCTGAAAGCGACGGTACGCTGGTCAATCAGGAAGGCCGCGCTCAACGCTTCTTCCAGGTTTACGATCCAACCTATTACGACGACCCGAAAAAACCGGAAAACAACAGCATCATGCTGGAAAGCTGGCGCTGGTTGCACTCCTTGCATTCAACTTATACCAGTCGCCATGTGGACTGGACGCAACTGGATCATGTGATTGCGGCTTGTGTACGCGCATTGCCACAGTTGGAAAGTATTGTTGAAGCAGCACCGGATGCGACCTTCCGTATTCGTGGTCAGAAACTGGCGCGTTCACCTATCCGTTACAGCGGCCGCACGGCTATGCGCGCGGATATCAGTGTGCATGAACCGCGTCAGCCACAGGATATCGACACGCCGTTCGCTTTCTCAATGGAAGGGAATAACAGCCCACTGGCTGATCGTCAGCAGATCCCATTTGCCTGGGCACCGGGCTGGAACTCACCGCAGGCATGGAACAAATTCCAGGCTGAAGTGGGTGGCAGCTTGCGCTTTGGTGATCCGGGTGTGCGCCTGATTGAAGCAGGAGAGGGGACGCTCGGTTACTTTGATTCAGTACCGGCAGCCTTTACCGCTCAGGCTGATGGCTGGCAGATTGCCCCTTACTACCACTTGTTTGGTAGTGAAGAGATGTCGCAGCGCTCAGATGTCATCCAGCAGCGCATGCCAGCACCTTATGTGATGGTCAATCCAGCCGATGCTGCAACGCTTGGGGTTAACCTCGGTACGCTGGTGGAATTCAACTGTGCCGGTCAGACATTGCGTCTGCCAGTGCGCCTGAGTGAAACCTTGGCTCGGGGTCAGGTCGGCTTGCCGCTTGGCTTACCGGGCATTCCACCGATGATGGTGGGTGCGCGCGTTGAGAATCTGCGGGAGGCAGTATTATGAGCTGGTTTACCCCTGAATTGATTGAGATTTTAATCTCTGTCCTGAAAGCGGTAGTGATTCTGTTGGTGGTAGTGACCTGCGGCGCATTTATGAGCTTCGGTGAGCGCCGCTTGCTGGGCTTGTTCCAGAACCGTTACGGGCCAAACCGTGTCGGTTGGGGCGGGTCATTGCAGTTGGTTGCTGACATGATCAAAATGTTCTTCAAAGAGGACTGGGTTCCGCGCTTTTCCGACAAGGCTATCTTTACGCTGGCCCCGGTGATTGCCTTTACCTCACTGCTGCTCTCTTTCGCCATCGTCCCGGTCAGCCCGACCTGGGCGGTTGCGGACCTTAATATCGGTATTCTGTTCTTCCTGATGATGGCCGGGCTGGCGGTATATGCCGTGCTGTTTGCCGGTTGGTCGAGTAATAACAAATATTCTCTGTTAGGGGCGATGCGTGCATCTGCGCAAACCCTGAGCTACGAAGTGTTCCTTGGCTTATCATTGATGGGCGTAGTCGCACAGGCGGGTTCGTTCAATATGCAGGATATTGTTAACTCTCAGGAACACGTCTGGAATGTGATTCCGCAATTCTTTGGTTTTCTGACCTTTGCCATTGCGGGTGTTGCAGTATGTCACCGCCATCCCTTTGACCAGCCAGAAGCTGAACAAGAGCTGGCCGATGGTTACCACATTGAATATTCCGGTATGAAATTCGGTCTGTTCTTCGTCGGTGAATACATCGGTATCGTGACCGTCTCTGCTCTGATAGTCACTCTGTTCTTCGGTGGTTGGCAAGGTCCGTTCCTGCCGCCATTTATCTGGTTCGCGCTGAAAACGGCTTTCTTCATGGTGATGTTCATTCTGATCCGTGCATCCTTGCCGCGCCCACGTTATGACCAAGTGATGTCATTCGGCTGGAAAGTTTGCCTGCCGTTGACCCTGCTGAATCTGCTGGCGACTGCCGCGGTCATTTTGTACAATGCTCAATAAGGGGTGAATGAACCATGACGTTGAAAGAGTTAGTGGTTGGTTTCGGCACCCAAGTGCGCAGCCTGTGGATGATTGGCCTTCATGCCTTCCACAAGCGTGAAACCCAAATGTATCCCGAAGAGCCGGTTTACCTGCCGCCGCGCTACCGTGGTCGTATCGTGTTAACGCGTGACCCTGACGGTGAAGAGCGTTGCGTTGCTTGTAACCTGTGTGCCGTTGCTTGCCCGGTTGGCTGTATCTCATTACAGAAAGCTGAGCACAAAGATGGCCGCTGGTATCCCGAGTTCTTCCGTATCAACTTCTCTCGCTGCATTTTCTGTGGTTTGTGTGAAGAGGCTTGCCCAACAACCGCTATCCAGCTAACGCCGGATTTCGAAATGGGTGAATTTAAGCGTCAGGATCTGGTGTATGAGAAAGAAGACTTATTGATCTCCGGCCCGGGTAAATATCCTGAATATAACTTCTACCGGATGTCCGGTATGGCAGTAGACGGCAAGCAGAAAGGCGAAGCCGAAAACGAAGCCAAACCGATTGACGTTAAAGGTCTGATGCCTTAGGAGCCGCTTTCCATGGAATTTGCATTTTATATTGCAGCATTGGTGGCAGTGGTGGCGACTATTCGCGTCATCACTCACACCAACCCGGTACATGCGCTGCTGTACTTGATTATCTCTTTGCTGGCTATCTCGGCGGTGTTCTTCTCGCTGGGTGCTTACTTCGCTGGTGCGCTGGAAATCATCGTTTACGCCGGTGCCATTATGGTGCTGTTCGTGTTCGTGGTGATGATGCTGAACTTGGGCAACGTCGAACAACAAGAGCGCGATTGGCTGAAACCGAGCCTGTGGATTGGCCCTGGCTTGTTAGCACTGGTACTGCTGTCGGTACTGATTTATGCCATCAGTTCAATTACTGATTCTGGTATTAGCGGTGAAATGGTCGATGCCAAAGCTGTCGGTATCAGCCTGTTTGGCCCTTATGTGCTGGCAGTTGAACTGGCGTCAATGTTGTTGCTGGCCGGTTTGGTGGTTGCCTTCCATATCGGGCGCGAACATAAACCGGGTGAAGTGATGGGCGCGAGCGACAGCGCGAAAAGAAAAACGGAGGAACAAGCATGATCCCTCTACAACATGGCCTGATTCTGGCGGCCATACTGTTTGTGCTAGGGCTAACGGGGTTGCTGATTCGTCGCAATCTGCTGTTTATGCTGATAAGCCTTGAAGTGATGATCAACGCAGCGGCGCTCGCCTTTGTTGTGGCGGGCAGTTATTGGGGTCAGGCTGACGGTCAGGTGATGTATATCCTGGCGATCACGCTGGCAGCAGCGGAGGCCAGTATTGGCTTGGCATTGCTGTTACAGCTCTATCGTCGCCGTCATACTCTGAATATCGATACAGTCAGTGAGATGCGCGGATGAACCTATTATATTTAACAATTCTGCTGCCACTGCTGGGCTTCTTGCTGTTGGCATTCTCCCGTGGGCGCTGGTCTGAAAATACCTCAGCCACGGTTGGGGTCGGATCGATTGGCTTGACGGCGTTGGTTACACTGTATGTTGCAGTGGACTTCCTCAGCCAAAAGGCTACTGGTGTCCAAGTCTTTAACCAGACGTTGTGGAACTGGATGTCGGTTGGCACCTTCAACATTCCGTTGACCCTAACACTGGATGGCTTGTCGCTGACCATGTTGTCGGTGGTCACCGGCGTGGGTTTCCTGATTCATATGTATGCCTCTTGGTATATGCGTGGAGAGGAGGGCTACTCTCGCTTCTTCGCCTACACCAACCTGTTTATCGCCAGTATGGTGGTTTTGGTGTTGGCAGATAACCTGATGCTGATGTATCTGGGTTGGGAAGGTGTGGGTCTGTGCAGTTACCTGCTGATTGGTTTCTACTACACTAATCCGGCCAACGGCGCGGCGGCGATGAAAGCCTTTATCGTGACCCGTGTTGGTGACGTATTCCTCGCTATTGCCTTGTTCATCCTTTACCAAGAACTGGGTACGCTGAATATTCGCGAACTGATGGTATTGGCACCGCAGAAACTGGAAATGGGCTCTACCGCCATTACCTGGGCGACGCTGATGCTGCTCGGTGGTGCGGTGGGTAAATCGGCGCAGTTGCCGTTACAAACCTGGTTAGCCGATGCAATGGCAGGCCCAACCCCGGTCTCCGCGCTTATCCATGCGGCAACCATGGTGACTGCGGGTGTGTACCTGATTGCGCGTACCCACGGCCTGTTCCTGATGGCACCTGAAGTGCTGCATTTGGTGGGGATTATCGGTGCGGTAACACTGGTGCTGGCAGGTTTTGCCGCGCTGGTGCAAACCGACATCAAGCGGGTGTTGGCGTATTCCACCATGAGCCAGATTGGCTACATGTTCCTGGCGCTGGGCGTTCAAGCGTGGGATGCGGCTATCTTCCACCTGATGACCCATGCCTTCTTTAAAGCGTTACTGTTCCTCTCTTCGGGTTCCGTAATTCTGGCCTGTCACCACGAGCAGAATATTTTCAAAATGGGCGGTCTGCGCAAGACAATCCCATTGGTTTATATCTGCTTCCTGGTGGGTGGTGCCGCATTGGCTGCATTGCCAGTGGTTACCGCAGGCTTCTACAGCAAAGACGAAATTCTGTGGGGCGCATTGGCCAGTGGCCATATCAATCTGATGGTCGCTGGGCTGGTTGGGGCATTCCTCACCGCGCTGTATACCTTCCGTATGATTTTCATTGTGTTCCACGGCGAGCCAAAAACTAAAGCGCATCCGGTTAAAGGGATCACTCACAGTCTGCCGCTGATTGTGTTACTGGTGCTGTCGACTTTCGTCGGCGCGCTGATAACACCACCGCTGGCGGGTGTGTTGCCAGAGCTTCACTTCGGTGAAGAGGGCAAAATGCCACTGGAAATCTTCTCCGGCGTGTTAGTGGTTATCGGGATTGCATTGGCTGCGGCACTCTATCTGGGCAAACGCCAACTGGTCAACAGCATCGCGCAAAGCGCGCCGGGCCGCTTCTTTACGGTCTGGTGGTTCCATGCGTGGGGCTTCGACTGGCTGTATCACAATGTGTTTGTCCGCCCGTACTTGTGGATTGCAAGGCTGTTGCAGAGTGATCCGCTGAACTCACTGATGAATACCCCGGCGATACTTTCGCGCTGGAGTAATCGCGGTTTGACGCTCAGTGAAAATGGACAGGTGCGTTGGTATGTCGCGTCTATGGGTTTGGGTGCAGTCGTCGTACTGGCTCTGTTGCTTTTCGTTTAATTAGGGACACAAAACGCCATGCTATTACCTTGGCTAATTCTTCTCCCCTTTATCGGCGGCCTGCTGTCTTGGCAGTGTGAGCGCTTCGGTACTAAAGTACCGCGTTGGATAGCGTTACTCGCGATGGGGCTGACATTGGTGCTCTCTCTGCTGTTGTGGGGGCAGGGCAACTATTCACTGGTTAACCCGGCGGGTATACCGCAGTGGCAATCAGAGTTCATCTTGCCGTGGATCCCACGGTTTGGTATTGAATTCCATCTGGCGCTGGATGGGTTATCACTGTTGATGGTGGTGCTAACCGGCCTGCTAGGTGTGCTGGCTATCCTCTGTTCGTGGCGTGAAATTCAGCGCAACCAGGGCTTCTTCTACCTGAATCTGTTGTGGATTCTGGGTGGGGTTATCGGCGTGTTCCTCGCCATCGACATGTTCCTGTTCTTCTTCTTCTGGGAAATGATGTTGGTGCCGATGTACTTCCTGATTGCCTTGTGGGGTCACAAAGCATCAGACGGTAAAACCCGTATCGCGGCGGCAACCAAGTTCTTCATCTATACCCAGGCCAGCGGCCTTATCATGCTGATTGCCATTTTGGGGCTGGTGTTTGTGCACTATAAAGCCACCGGTATCTGGACCTTCAACTACGAAGATTTGTTGAATACGCCGATGTCCCACAATGTGGAATATCTGCTGATGCTGGGCTTCTTTATCGCCTTTGCGGTAAAAATGCCGGTTGTGCCACTGCACGGTTGGTTGCCAGATGCACACAGTCAGGCGCCAACTGCTGGTTCTGTCGACCTGGCGGGGATTTTGCTGAAAACCGCAGCTTACGGTTTGCTGCGCTTTAGTCTGCCGCTGTTCCCGAACGCCTCCCATGAGTTTGCACCTATCGCCATGTGGTTGGGTGTTATCGGTATCTTCTACGGTGCGTGGATGGCCTTCTGCCAGACTGATATCAAACGCCTGATTGCTTATACCAGCGTGTCGCACATGGGCTTTGTATTGATTGCCATCTATACCGGCAGCCAATTGGCTTATCAAGGTGCGGTTATCCAGATGATTGCCCACGGCTTGTCTGCCGCCGGTATGTTCATCATCTGTGGCCAGTTGTATGAGCGCCTGCACACCCGTGACATGCGTCAGATGGGCGGCCTGTGGGGCCGAATCAAATACTTGCCTGCGCTATCGCTGTTCTTCGCGGTAGCCACACTGGGGATGCCGGGCACCGGTAACTTCGTCGGCGAGTTTATGATCCTGTTTGGCAGCTTCCAGGTGGTTCCGGTGATTACCGTGATCTCTACCTTTGGTCTGGTCTTTGCTTCGGTTTATTCGCTTATCATGATGCAGCGTGCTTATTACGGTGCGCCAAAATCACAAGAAGCGTTACCGGGCATGAGCGCAAGGGAACTGTCCATCATCCTGCTGTTAGTGGTGTTGCTAGTGTTGCTGGGGGTTTACCCGCAGCCAATTCTTGACACATCCCATGCTGCGATGAGTAATGTACAGCAGTGGTTCAATGCTTCATCTATTACAACTACAAGGCCGTAATTCGCCATGACAATAACTCCTCAACAACTGATCGCAATGCTACCGCTGTTGATCGTCGGATTGACGGTGGTGGTTGTGATGCTCTCCATTGCGTGGCGACGCGATCACTTTATTAACGCCACCCTGACGGTCATCGGGCTTAACCTTGCACTGCTGTCACTCTATTTTGTCGGGCAGGTCGGGCCGATGGATGTCACGCCGCTGATGCGGATTGACGGCTATGCGATGTTCTATACCGGGCTGGTGATTGTTGCCAGCCTGGCAACCAGCACCTTTGCTTATCCTTGGTTGAATGGCTATCCAGATAACCGCGAAGAGTTCTACCTATTGGTGCTGATTGCCACCATGGGCGGTATTCTGTTAGCCAGTGCCAACCATTTGGCGTCGCTGTTCTTGGGTATTGAGCTGATTTCCTTACCGCTGTTTGGCCTGATTGGCTATGCCTATCGCCAGAAGCGTTCACTGGAAGCCAGTATCAAATACATGCTGCTGTCTGCGGCGGCATCGTCATTCCTGCTGTTCGGGATGGCGCTGCTGTATGCTGAGTCTGGCAGTTTGTCTTTCGCCGGTCTGGGTAAGAGCCTAAGTGACTCCGCTATCCACCAGCCGTTGATTCTGGCTGGTATCGGGATGATGATTGTTGGTCTCGGCTTTAAGTTGTCGCTGGTGCCGTTCCAACTGTGGACGCCGGATGTGTATCAGGGTGCTCCCGCTCCGGTATCTACCTTCCTGGCGACTGCCAGTAAGATTGCCATCTTTGCGGTAGTCATGCGCTTGTTCCTGTATGCGCCGGCCGCCGACAGTGAGGCGGTGCGTTTGGTGCTTTCCTTGATTGCGGTGGCATCAATACTGTTCGGGAACTTAATGGCTATCAGCCAGACCAACATCAAGCGTCTGCTGGGTTACTCTTCTATCGCGCACCTTGGCTACTTGCTGATTGCGCTGGTGGCGGTGCAGACCCATCAGTTGGCACTGGAAACCGTCGGTGTTTATCTGGCCGGTTACCTGTTCAGCAGCTTGGGTGCGTTCGGTGTGGTTAGTTTGATGTCCAGCCCGTATAAAGGCCCGGATGCCGAATCGCTGTTCTCTTACCGTGGTCTGTTCTGGCATAAACCGATTCTGTCTGCGGTGATGACCGTAATGATGCTATCACTGGCCGGTATCCCAATGACGTTGGGCTTTATTGGTAAGTTCTTTGTGGTCGCAATGGGTGTCAGCGCCAACCTGTGGTGGTTGACGGGTGCGGTGGTCTTAGGCAGTGCCATTGGGTTGTACTATTACCTGCGTGTGACTGTCAGCCTGTACCTTAGCGCGCCGGAAACGTTGGTGCGTGACACGCCAAACAACTGGGCATTAACTGCTGGCGGTGTGGTCGTGCTGATTTCTGCGATTTTGGTGCTGTTCCTGGGTATTTACCCGCAGCCGTTGATCTCGCTGGTTCAGATGGCTCAGCCACTGATGTAATTGATTGTTAAGCCTGTTCCCAAACCCCCTGTTAGCCGAAACGCGCAGGGGGTTTTGTTTTTTTACCCTGTGCTGAAATTAATGTTATTTAAGGTGGGGGTGGGGTAAAACATGGAGCGGTGAACACATTTTTTTGAGATATCTTTATCAGTGATTATTTCACTCTATTCTTAAGGATATTTATGTTGTGCTGTATACCTTCGCTTCCATCAATTAATGATAATAACTCTTATACAAAATATGACTCTGTGGATGATTTTTTATCGCTATCAGATGAAATAGTTCCATCTGCCGGCTTTTTTAAAGATAAAGAAACAATCAACTTCTCGCTTGATAGGGCGAAGGGAGATGAAGAATTCAATATGGCGATGATAGAAAATGCATATTTAATTACAAATAAAAATGATACATATATGAGAAACCCTTATGTTGACTTAATCGACAAAGTTAACATTATTGCAATTAACTCTTTGAATATTTTGCAGAAAAAAATAGATAAAGGTAATGAGATTCATATTAAAGCTGGCGAATTGCTCAATAAAGTCATCATTAATCATTTCATTGGTACAGCATCTGACTTAAAAAAAGATGATATCAATATTGATAATTGGGTAAATAGAAACCCGCTAACTAAAGCGCTGAAGTTTTGTATTAAAGATAATCATGGGCAGCCTGATATTAATGCGGTTATCTCAGAGAGAGTCATTCAGTACTATCAATCTATAAACAGCGGAGCGTCTTTTTTAGATTGCGACCCTGAGGTACTTACTAATGCACTGCTTTTCAATATTTTTAATTTCCAAACACAAATAACACCATATGCTAATGAAAAGGGTTATTTTAGCGAATGGACAGCAAATGGTGATAAGCAAATTTTTAATAAACGCGCGTGTATCGCGCTTCCAAATTATGCATAGTGTTTATTATGTGACTTTAATCACATAATAAATGTAATGATAACAACAATATTTGTATTTTTGTGACAAAAATACGGAATATTGCTCATCAATTCAGGTAAACTGCTCGGCTTTCACTCAATCGATATTGGTTTGATACTTTCGCGCAGGTAACGCTGATGAACATTATTCTGATGATTGCCATTACCACCGGCATTCTCTCGGGGGTCTGGGGCTGGGTTGCGGTCAGTCTAGGGCTAATCAGTTGGGCTGGTTTCCTTGGCTGTACCGCCTATTTCGCTTGCCCACAAGGTGGTTTAAAAGGATTACTGATTACGCTGCTAACCTGCCTGAGCGGGGTGTTCTGGGCGATGATGATTATCCAGGGCAGTGCCTTACAACCTGAATGGACGATCCTTGGGTATGTTTTGACAGGGCTTGTGGCGTTTTTGATGTGCATCCAGGCCTGCCAGCAGTGGTTATCATTTGTTCCGGGTACTTTTATCGGCGCTTGCGCTACTTTTGCCGGTAATGGTAATTGGAAGTTGGTGGTTGCTTCATTGTTAGTCGGGGTGGTATTTGGCTACGCTATGAAGAACAGCGGGTTGTGGTTGGCGGCGCGGCGGAGTCAAGGGCGGCGTTCCTTAGGAGCGCCGGTTGATATTGATTAGGTGATCCGGTTCGGTTGATATAACTTTACGGCTGACTTAGCTTCGGGCATGTGAACCGCAGAGCGGATCAGGTTTCGAGGGATATTCGTTCAGATTATCGGTTCGGTTGATAGATACCGGATCAGGTTTCGGTTGATAGTCGTTCAGTTATCACCTTACCTCTGTCGCCTCAACCGAGCAGGAGGGCAAGCCGGCCCTCCTGCACCTGCGGCTTGCGCGAAATATTACTGCTATTCGCAGTGCCCTCCGGCAGTCGTTGACCTTATCGAGCCAGCGCGATTCGCTCCTGCTCAAGCGCGCTTTTCGCCGCCGTCCATGGCGGCTCACTCGGGCCATCGTCTTTGTCGGTAATATTCCTAATTGCGCTCAACGTCAAAATCAAAACCATTGTTTTTAGGTTTTTAGGTTTTTAGGTTTTGAAGTTTAAAAGCACATTTGAGCTGCCGAGTGAAGAGTGTAGCAAGGGAAATCCGCCATGGACGGCGGATTTAGGCATCACGCGGAGGGACCCGCGTAAAGCCGTCCCACCAGCGAAATGATGAGTGAGGGAACCCGCGAAGTGGGCAAGCGATACGTGCTCTAGCGCAGGGGTTCCAAGGGGGTTACGCGCTTGTAACCCCTTTGGCGGTTGAGCCAATGGAGGTAAAGTGAGCCGTGAAGTTATGACAACCGAATTGTTTCACTAGCCAATATCCCCCGAAACCTGATCCGGCCTCTATCAACCAAAATAATACCGAATCAGATAAGATGATTAGCCACTTTAACCACGATCTTACGAATCGGCGCAATGTCACCTAATGTCCCCATCGGGCGATGCAACTCGCCGGGGAACAGCAGGGCAATATCACCCGGTGCCAGTGTTAACAACGTTTCTGTGGTAATACCTTCAAACAAACCGTAATCCCGCTCGCTATCAAAATCCATCGTTGGGCGCTGGCGCTGAGCTGATGGTGAAGCGCCAATCACCTCGCTGCCTTCCAGCAGAATATGAATATCAATATAGTAACGGTGTAATTCAGGGGCTTGTTCATATAGTGGCTTGGTCGTGGCGATAATATGATTTAAGTAAATCTCACGCCCTTCAATTTCTTGCTCACCCGCTGGCAGGTTAACCAAATCCATTTTACAGATAGCCGTTAGTGCTCGGCGGATAACATCTGGATAGATCGGGTTATTCGCCGCGCTTTTCAGTTCATCAAGTATCATAACTCTTCCTATATGATTATGTGGCCCGCGCGTTTATGCACAATGACTCACGCTATTTTCATGTGCCAGCGCGACAATACAGTGTTTAACCACACCGGCGACGTCGGGCGAAATATCTATCTGAATAACATCCGGTTCACTGCTATCGGGTATTTCCAGGGTTGCAAATTGGCTTTGCAACAGGCTTTCGGGCATAAAATGCCCAGCGCGCTGCTGCATTCTGTGTAGCACCAAATCGTAATCACCGCTCAACCACAGAAAACGTATCCCTTGATTACCGGCCCGCAAACGATCGCGATACTGCTTTTTCAGCGCCGAACAGACTAAAAAACCAACTTCATTTTTCTGTTGCAGGCTATAGGCCACATCACTTAACCGTTCAAGCCACGGAGCGCGATCGCTATCATTAAGCGGCTGACCTGAGGCCATCTTTTGGATATTGGCACGCGGATGCAGGTCGTCACCATCAATAAACTTGGCGTTAAGTGCCTGTGCCAGTGCCTGACCAACACAGGATTTACCCGTGCCGGATACACCCATAACAATAATGCATTTACCAGACATAATGTTCCTCTGTTCCCGGTTAATTGAAGTATTAACCAACGTCATTGATGGGGCGAATAACGAAGGTCGCTAACCCCCAACAGTTTCAAGCGACGGTTAAACGGCAACTAACATTCCACCATCAACAAACAACAGATGACCATTAACAAAGTCTGACGCTTTGGAGGAGAGATAAACCGCAGCACCAATCAACTCTTCCGGGTCTCCCCAGCGAGCAGCCGGTGTCCGTTTACATAACCAATCAGTAAAGGCTTTATCATCTACCAGCGCTTTTGTCATATCCGTTTTGAAATAACCAGGTGCGATACCATTGACCTGGATATTATAGCGAGCCAGTTCAACGCACATACCGCGAGTTAGCATTTTTACTGCACCTTTAGAGGCGGCATAGGGGGTAATTGTGTCGCGGCCTAATTCACTTTGCATCGAGCAGATATTGATAATTTTGCCACGCTGACGTTTAACCATATAGCGGGATACGGCCTGTGAAACTAAAAATACTGATTTCTGGTTAACAGCAATGACGTCATCCCAATCTTTTTCTGGAAATTCAGTAAAAGCATGGCGGCGTTGAATGCCAGCATTATTAATTAAAATATCGATAGCGCCGATGCTACTTTCTATTTGTTCAATGGCTTCATTAACTGCATCGTGGTTGGTCACATTAAAGGCGGCGGCATGTGCAATAAAACCGCTAGCACGTAATTCCGCCACGGCTTTTTCCGCCCGATCTGCGGTAATATCATTAATAATTATTTCCGCACCAAATTCAGCCAAACCTTTTGCTAATAAAAATCCGATACCTTGTGCTGAACCGGTAATTAATACTTTACGGTTTTCTAACGAAAATAGATTCTTCATAATAATTCCTGATAGAAATGGCGCTTATTAAGCGACATTATAAAATAAATATTATTGAATAATGGCGGTGTGAAAACATGTGCATATCAAACCGTTTTCCGCTTGGGTAAACTGTGATGAAGATCACTTTAAATCATGTTACAACAAGCTGTTACCACATACGTGAGCGATATCCCCTTGATGAAGGGAAAATACCGTCGCTAGCTGGGGTTTTAGCTGTTTTATTGTAGGGTTTCAGATTAACCTATTGATAATAAATTAGATTAATAATATGCCACCTGGCTGTTATTGTATTTTAAAGCGGTAACATGCTTTTCATTACACAAGTTAACAGTGCATAATCACCTTACCCATTGCGCACTCTTGTTCCAGGTATTTGCCATGAAAAACCAGCGTGTTACGTTACAGGATATCGCGTTACTTGCGGGCGTGACCAAAATGACAGTCAGCCGCTACTTACGCACGCCGGAAAAAGTGGCTCCAGAGACGGCCGAGCGTATTGCTCAAGTGATGGCTGAGGTTAACTACGCACCTGATTCTGAAGGGGAAAATGGTCTTAATCAAAAGATCCCGCGTATTGGTATCTTGATTCCTTCCTTTAATAACCAGATTTTCTCTGACTTACTGGCGGGTATTGAATCGGTAACCGCTGCCAGCGGTTATCAAACGCTAGTGGTTAACTATAACTACGATAAAGAACGTGAGGAGGAGCAGATTGTTAATCTGTTGTCCTGTCAGATTTCCGGTCTGATACTCACCGACTCAGAACATACCTTACGTGCTGATAAGTATTTGAATGCAGCCGAAATTCCGGTTGCGCAAGTGATGGATTTAGAACCACAGTTCAACCGTATTACCGTTGGTTTTAATAATTATCAGGCCGCCTACGATATGACCAATACGTTACTGGCCAGTGGTAAGCAGAATATTGTCTATTTCGGCTCGATGTCTGATGTGCGAGATCGCAAGCGTTATCAGGGATATAGCCAGGCGATGGTGGATGCAGGCTTTACGCCATTGCATATCACTCCTAATAAAGTCTCTTCTGTCTCGATCGGGGCTGGGATGTTGGCGCTGGCACGACAAATGTATCCGCAGGTTGATGCTATTTTCTGTACTAATGATGATATGGCCGTCGGCGTGTTACAAGAATGCCTGAAAATAGGCATGGCGATACCGGCTGAAATGGCAATTTCGGGTTTCCATGGCTTAGATATCGGTCAGGCCACCACCCCGGTGCTGGCCAGTGTTACCACCCCACGGTTTGAAATGGGTAAAGTTGCAGCGGAAATTCTGATTAAGAAAATAAAGAAAATCCCTACAATTGAACAGGTTGACCTGCATTACCGCATTTCACTCGGTGGGACTATCTGATCTTCTTACCCTAGCTAGCAGCCATGGCTCTGGATGATGGCTGCGAATCACTTTGGTCAATGGCCACTAAATTATCCCCCGTCCGTCAATAACAAATAACACCAACCGATAACATTTTACGTAGTTAATTTTATAAGTTCTTAACCGGTATTTGTCTGGCTGAAACAATTCAGCTCTGGCAATGATAGGTCGATCACGTTACCGGTAACATGTTTTCTTAACATGATTTACAGTGACCTGAATCACAAAATAAAACATTGAAAACGGGTCTTATAACGACATTCGCTGAATGGCTAAATCATCCGATGATTACCTGTCGCCATTCTGGTTTTTTATAATTTATTGACATGACCAGGTATCCGTAATGAAAAACAGCAAACAAGCCGTATTAATCATCGCTCCGGTAATGGACTACTTAACTGATAAGTTGGAGCAAACCTTTACTGTGCATAAACTCTTCCAGGTTACTGATCATGCTGAGTTCTTTGCAAAACAGGGCCAGAATATTAAAGGCATCGTGACCCGTGGTGATATTGGTGTTAGCAACGAGGTGTTGGCACTGCTGCCTGAAGTGCAGATAATCTCAATCTTTGGCGTCGGTACCGATGCAGTGGATTTAGCAACCACCCACGAGCGCAATATTATTGTTACTACCACCCCCGGTGTACTGACTGACGATGTTGCTGATACCGCGCTGGGGCTAATCATTGCCACGTCTCGCCGCCTATGTTTGGCCGATAAATTCCTGCGTGCCGGGCAGTGGCCGCACAGCACTCTGCCATTATCATCTAAGGTTACCGGCAAGCGTTTGGGGGTTTTCGGTATGGGGCAGATTGGCCAAGCTATTGCTCGCCGGGCGGCGGGTTTTGATATGCAAATTGCCTATACCGACAAGGCGCACAACGAAACGCTACCCTACCAATATGTGCCTGATCTTATGAGTCTTGCCAGCCAAAGCGATATTCTGGTAGTCGCAATATCGGGAGGGAAAGACAGTGCCGGTTTGGTTAATAAAACCATTTTTGCTGCGATGCCTAATCATGCCATTTTGATCAATATTGCCCGTGGCAGTATGGTGAATCAGGATGATTTAATCCTTGCATTGCAGCAGCAGAATATTGGTGGTGCGGGTTTAGATGTTTTTGCCGATGAACCTAATGTGCCACAAGCCTTAATTGAAATGGACAACGTGGTCTTGCTGCCACACATTGCCAGTGCAACGACTGAAACCCGAATTCAAATGAGCGATATTGTCTTCTCAAATATATTAGCCCATTTTTCTGGTGAAAAAGCCCCTACGGCGATCACCTATAAATAATAGATAATTATTTTTAATTAAATATTGAAAATAGTCAGTGAATTCTAATTAACACCAGAGAATAAACTTCTGTTTATTTGCTTGCGGTATTCCCTACACCATTATTCATGGTGCGGGTAATACTCTGCTATTATCATGAGGCGTGTTTATATGGACAGTAAGATCCCTAATGCCCGTTGGTTTCGCGTTATTGTTCCAATAATGATTGCGTGTATTATTTCTTTTATGGACCGGGTAAATATTAGCTTTGCATTACCCGGTGGTATGGAAAGTGATCTGGCTATTACCAGTCAAATGGCTGGTTTAGCGGGCGGTATTTTCTTTATTGGTTATTTATTTCTACAAGTACCGGGTGGCCGTATTGCGGTTCATGGTAGTGGCAGAAAATTTATTGCTTACTCTCTTTGTGTTTGGGCAGTCGTCTCGATTCTGACCGGTTTTGTCACTAACCATTATCAACTGCTATTCCTGCGCTTTGTGCTTGGGGTGTCAGAGGGCGGCATGTTGCCAGTGGTGTTGACCATGGTCAGTAACTGGTTCCCGGAACGCGAAATCGGCCGGGCCAATGCTTTTGTCATGATGTTTGCCCCAATTGGCGGCATGTTCACCGCGCCGCTATCGGGTTTCATTATTAATGCTCTGGACTGGCGTTGGCTGTTCTTCCTCGAAGGTTCACTGTCAGCCGTGGTGCTGGTGATGTGGTGGTTTGTTATCAGTGACCGACCAGAGGAAGCTAAATGGTTGTCGGCAAGGGAGCGTGATTATCTGGTGACTGAGTTGGCGCGAGAAAGGGCAGAGCGGATGCTCGATGCTCCGGTGACCAATGCGCCATTAAAGGCGGTATTCCTGAATAAAGGGTTGATGAAACTGGTCGCACTGAACTTCTTTTATCAGACCGGCGATTATGGTTATACCTTATGGTTGCCGACCATCTTGAAAAACCTAACCGGCGGTAATATGGCTTCAGTCGGTATTCTGGCGATTTTACCCTTTATTGCCACCACTGCCGGTATCTACCTCATTTCTGCCTTGTCGGACAGAACGGGTAAACGCCGGCTGCTGATTATGGTTTCCCTGTTCTGCTTCGCCGCCGGCCTGGTGACGTCGGTGATTTTCCGCCACAACGTACTGGTATCTTACTTGGCACTGGTGGTGTGCGGTTTCTTCCTTAAAGCCGCAACCAGCCCATTTTGGTCAATTCCGGGCCGTATCGCGGTGCCGGAAGTGGCGGGTGGCGCACGCGGGGTGATCAATGGCTTAGGCAATCTGGGCGGTTTCTGTGGCCCGTATCTGGTGGGCGTAATGATTTTCTTCTATGGGCAGAGCGCGGCAGTTTGCATGCTGGCCGGCTCCCTGATTATTGCCGGATTGATAACCTTAACTCTGCCGAAAGAGTGTGATGTTGAGGTTAGTGCGGCGGGGAAGGGTATCGCTGACAAAGGTTTGGCTAAAGCTAAACGCGCTTAAGCTGTAGCGGGGTATCGGTTGGTAACCATTATGCCCCGCTATTTATCACCGGAGAATTTCATGAATCTACAACAGCAATTAACCCGCTGTCAGCAGCATCAACAACTACTGCAATTACCTCATTTCAATCATGAAACGGCCTGGCGGCTGGGTGAGAAAATAAAGTGTCAGGCTGAGCGGCAAGGCGTGGCTCTGGCTATCGATATCACGGTAAATCGCCAGACGCTGTTTAGTTATGCCATGCTGGGGACTAGCGCTGAAAATCATGACTGGTTGCGGCGTAAGCGCAATGTGGTGGAGCTACTTAATACCAGCTCTTATGCCGCTGGTTTGATGTTACAACAGCGTCAAACCACACTGGAAGCACGCTACGGTGTTAGTTTGCGGGATTATGCCGCCTTGGGCGGTGGCTTTCCGTTACAGGTTCAACAAGCTGGTGTGATTGGTAGTGTGAATGTGTCCGGCGCACCCCATCTGGACGATCACAATCTGTTGTTACAGGTATTGGCAGATTTTATCGGCCTGCCATTGGGCAGCATTGAAATTTTAGCACCCTTGAGTGAATAAGGAATGGCGATGAACGCGACTCTCATCCGAGTCACGCAACGTATTACTGCGCGATCCGTAGCTACCCGTACTGCTTATTTGCAACGTATCAGCGCGGCCAAAGAAAATACAGTGCGCCGTTCGCAACTGGCCTGTGGCAATTTGGCGCACGGTTTTGCGGCCTGCCAGCCGGACGACAAAATTGCGCTAAAGAACATGGTACGCAGCGATATCGCGATTATTACCTCCTATAACGACATGCTATCGGCACATCAGCCGTATGAATATTATCCGCAACAACTGAAAGATGCCTTGCATGCAGTGGGGGCGGTCGGGCAGGTGGCGGGAGGCGTTCCGGCGATGTGTGACGGGGTGACGCAAGGCCAGGATGGTATGGAACTGTCGCTGATGAGTCGCGATGTAATTGCGATGTCTGCGGCAATTGGCTTGTCACACAATATGTTTGATGGTGCACTCTATCTTGGCGTGTGCGACAAAATTGTGCCCGGTTTGTTGATGGCAGCGTTGTCATTCGGTCATTTGCCAGCGGTTTTTGTTCCTGCCGGGCCGATGGCGAGCGGCCTGTCTAATAAAGAAAAAGTGCGGGTGCGCCAGTTGTTTGCGGAGGGCAAAGTCGATAGACAGGCTTTGTTGGATGCAGAGGCTGCCTCCTACCACAGTGCCGGTACCTGTACTTTTTATGGCACCGCCAACTCCAACCAGATGGTGATGGAGGTGATGGGGTTACATTTGCCCGGTTCCTCCTTTATCCAGCCTAATACGCCGCTACGTGATGCGCTCACCGCCGCCGCCGCCCGCCAGATCACCCGCCTGACAGAAACCAGCGGTAACTATTTACCCATTGGTCAGTTGGTGGATGAAAAGGTGGTGGTTAACGGTATTGTGGCGCTACTGGCTACTGGCGGCTCGACTAATCACACCATGCATTTAGTGGCGATGGCGCGTGCGGCGGGGATCATCATCGATTGGGATGATTTTTCTGAATTATCGGAAGTGATACCACAGTTATGTCGCATTTATCCTAATGGCCCGGCAGATATCAATTACTTTCAGGCGGCCGGTGGCGTAGCGCTGTTGGTAAAAGAGCTGTTGCAGGGCGGTTTGCTCCATGAAGATGTCCATACCGTGGCCGGATTTGGCTTGCAGCGCTATACCCAAGAGCCTTATCTGGAACAGGGGCAATTATGTTGGCGTGACGGGGCGCAGCAATCGCTGGATGATACTGTTATCGCCAGTATGGCGATGCCTTTCTCACCACACGGTGGCACCAAAGTCTTAAGTGGCAACTTGGGGCGGGCAGTGATGAAAACCTCGGCGGTGCCAAGTGATCATCAGATTATTGAAGGCCCCGCCGTGGTGTTTGAAAGCCAGCACGATGTCGGCCCCGCGTTTGAATCTGGCGCACTGGACCGCGATTGCGTAGTGGTGGTGCGTTATCAGGGGCCGCGAGCTATTGGGATGCCAGAATTGCATAAACTGATGCCACCATTAGGTGTGTTACTGGACCGTGGCTTTAAGGTGGCACTGGTCACCGATGGCCGTTTGTCCGGCGCGTCAGGCAAAGTGCCCTCAGCCATCCATGTGACACCCGAAGCGTATTGTGGCGGTTTGCTGGCGAAAATCCGTAATGGCGATCGGGTGCGTGTTGATGGTGTCACCGGCGAGCTTTCGCTGCTGGTGGATGCGGCTGAACTGGCTGCCCGCCATACCGACTTGCCAGATATCGCGGCCTTCCACGTAGGCAGTGGCCGTGAATTGTTTGGTGCATTGCGCGAACAACTTTCCGGTGCTGAGCAAGGGGCTTGTTGTATCCGTTTTTAGTCATAAAACCGGGGAAGGGGCGTCAGTAACCCTTTTCCCCTCATATTATTTACCATACGGATTAATCCTGAAAACTCCATTTCCGCCTTGAATCAATATTGCACCGGCTATTTTCGGCTATTCTTATGAGATGCCCTTTTTTCACTCATGGAGAACGCATATGAACCGAGATAAAGAACAGCAAACCTCGCTGGATGACGATCTGACTATGCTGACTGATACGCTGGAAGAAGTGTTGCGCGCCTCGGGCGATGCGGCTGATGAAAGCTATCAAGAGATTAAAGCACGGGCGGAAAAAGCACTAAAGGAGGTTCAGAACCGTTTGAATGGCCGCAGTGAATGCTACATCAAACGGGCGAAAGCACTGGCATGTTGCACTAATGATTATGTGCGTGAAAAACCCTGGTGCAGCGTGGGGATAGGGGCAACTGCGGGTTTGATCGTGGGGTTATTGATCGCTCGTCGCTGAATGATTGGCGGCTGATCACTGAAACCATAATCAGGGGCTGCGGCCCCTTTACTCTTCAATTGCACCGTGCTGGGTGCCAGATAACACTTATTGAGTACATAAAACCATCAATATCAAATATTAGTGTGATAACTAACAATAACTTTTGAATCTGACTTTTCTTATTATTCACGGCCCGTATAATCCCACTCTTTCTGTTGATTTGCCGAGGTGGTCGTGAAACAACTTTCTGGTTTGCTGGGTGAATTGCGGCAGAAATTACGTGCCGGTTTCCCTGACCAGGCAGGTATCCGGCAAATTATCGTGCCCGTATCGGGGCGTATCGGTAGCCAATTATTAGAGTGGCTGGCCGCCCAATGTCATTTCCCTCAATTTTACTGGCTCCATCGCGAAGGCCATGAAGAGGTCGCAGCATGCGGTCAAACACGGCTCTTCAATGATATGCAAGCGGCTGATCATTTTATTCAGCAGCATCGGGATGCGAGCGGATTACGTATTTGGGGCTTGAATGCCTTTGAACCGGTGATCGTTAACCAACACGCTGCTGATGGCGCGCCACAGGCGCAGGCCAGTTTCCTGTTTTTGCCCCGCATTGAAATATTACGTCGGGGCGAGCAAACCTATTTAACACTCAATCTGGCCAGTGACTTCTCCCTACAGCAAGATGCTCTGCTCGCAATTACCTTTATTGACCAACTGGTGGCCGCCAAATCGTTGCCTGCACTTGATGCTCAGGTACAACATGCCCAGCATATGCCGGAATATCCGCAGTGGAGCCACCTGATTCAGCACGCGTTGGATGAGATAGCGCAACAGAAGATGGAAAAAGTGGTACTGGCACGCGCCACCCAACTGACGCTGGATAAGCCTCTCTCCTGCGCGGCATTTATGGCTGCCAGCCGGCAGGTTAATCACCATTGTTTCCACTTTATGCTGCGTTTTGATGCACGACGTTCATTCCTCGGCTCCAGCCCAGAGCGCCTGTATCTACGCCAGCAATTGCATTTAGAGACCGAGGCGTTGGCCGGAACGGTATCCAGTGCAGACAGCCCCCAGCAGGCGGCGGAACTGGCCGATTGGCTGATGCATGATGAAAAGAATCAGCGTGAAAATTTATTGGTGGTCGATGATATCTGCCAGCGATTACAGGGCGGGGTGGCCGCAGTGGATGTGATGCCACCGGAAATCATCCGCTTGCGTAAAGTGCAGCACTTGCGCCGCTGCATTCATGCCCAACTTACCCGCGCCAGCGATACTGATTGTTTGCAGCGTTTGCAACCGACAGCGGCTGTTGCCGGTCTGCCCCGCAATGTGGCGCGGCAGTTTATTGCACGGTACGAACCTTTTCCCAGAGGCTGGTATGCCGGTTCTGCCGGTTATCTTTCGGCAAAACAGACTGAATTTAGTGTCGCCCTGCGCTCCGCTTGGGTTGAAGATCAACAGGTCCATCTGTATGCCGGAGCCGGTATTGTGGCAGGCTCTGACCCGGAACAGGAATGGCAAGAAATTAACAACAAATCGGCCGGATTACGCACTTTGCTGGGAAGTCAGTAATAGGATAATAAAATGCCGTAATTAACCGCACTCGTTATGTGGGCGGATTGTGACACCTGAGCGGCAGGTGTAAACTGTGATCACTTTCCTTACTTATAACCATTAATCAGTCACTCCGGGCTTTTTTAACAGGATGAAGCACTATCCTCATGTTGATTATCGCGGTCGCAGTGTCTGTTAATTGACTATTGAGCGAACCATGTCGACAAGTGTTTTTAACCGTCGCTGGGCGGCGTTGTTACTGGAAGCCTTGACCCGCCACGGTGTGCGTCATATCTGTATTGCTCCCGGATCCCGCTCGACTCCGTTAACACTGGCGGCGGCGGCGCATCCCTCGTTGGTTTGTCATACCCATTTTGATGAACGCGGTCTGGGCCATTTGGCATTAGGCTTGGCGAAAGCCTCCACCGAGCCAGTGGCCGTCATTGTCACTTCCGGTACTGCCGCCGCCAATCTCTATCCTGCTTTGATTGAAGCCGGGCTGACCGGTGAGCGGCTGGTGTTATTGACCGCTGATCGTCCACCAGAATTGATTGATTGCGGTGCCAACCAGGCTATTCGCCAACAAGGGCTGTTTGCCAGCCACCCTACACTAAGCCTCAATCTGCCGCGTCCGACACCTGATATTTCTGCCAGTTGGCTGGTTTCCACACTCGATAATGCGATGGCGCAATTACAGCAGGGTGGCTTGCACATTAACTGCCCGTTTGCCGAACCTTTGTATGGTGGTGATGAGCACGCCTATGCCGAATGGTCTGCCACCTTAGGCGACTGGTGGCAGGAGTGCCATCCGTGGCTGCGTCAATCCTTATCTGTGCCACAAGGCCAGCAAGCGGACTGGTTTTTCTGGCGACAAAAGCGTGGAGTGGTGATTGCCGGGCGCATGACGGCACAAGAGGGGCAGCTACTGGCTGAATGGGCTGATTTGCTCGGTTGGCCGCTGATAGGTGATGTGTTGTCACAAACCGGTCAGCCGCTACCTTGCGCTGACTTATGGCTCGAGCATCCCACCGCTAAAACTATTCTCTCGCAGGCACAGATTGTGCTGCAATTTGGTAGCAGCCTGACCGGTAAACGGCTGTTGCAATGGCAGGCTGGGTGCCAACCGCAAGAGTACTGGTTGGTCGATAACTTGCCCGGTCGCCTCGATCCGGCGAATCATCGTGGCCGCAGAATCATTTCACCGGTGAATGTATGGCTGGAGGAACATCCAGCACAGCGCCGCACGCCGTGGGCCGGGGAACTGACCATCTGCTCGGAGAATGCTCAAGCCCATGTGGCTGAAGCCTTGAATGAGCAATTTAGCGAAGCCGCAGTCGCGCATCAACTGGCAGAATTATTACCGGATAATGGTCAGTTGTTTGTCGGTAACAGTTTAATTGTGCGCTTGATTGATGCATTGGGCCAACTGCCTGCTGGTTATCCGGTTTACAGTAACCGTGGGGCCAGTGGCATCGATGGTTTATTGTCAACGGCAGCCGGTGTTCAGCGCGCAACGGCTAAACCCACGTTGGTTATCGTGGGTGATTTATCGGCCTTATATGATCTTAATGCTCTGGCGTTGTTGCGCCAAAGCTCGGCACCTACGGTGTTGCTGGTGGTGAACAATAATGGCGGGCAGATTTTCTCGCTGTTACCCACCCCAGAAGCCGATCGACAGCGCTTTTACTGCATGCCGCAAGATGTGAGTTTTGAACATGCTGCGGCGATGTTCAGTCTGCATTATGCCCGGCCAGATAGCTGGCTCCAGCTTCAGCACCAAGTAGAGCAATGCTGGTTACAGGGTGGCGTTACACTGATTGAAATCGTGGTGCCGCCAAGTCAGGGGGCAGAAACACTGCAACAACTGGTGCAACAGGTGGCGCAATTATGACGCTGGCTTGCCGTAAACTCGATCCTCACCCGGAGTCTCCCGCCCGGCATCATTGTGGGCCATGGTTAGTATGGTTACATGGTTTGTTAGGCAGCGGTCTGGATTGGCTGCCGGTTGCTGAGTTATGTGGCGATTATCCCTCACTGCTGATAGACCTGCCTGGGCACGGTAAATCGGTCGCCCAGACTACCCGTGGTTTTGCGGATATCAGCCGTCAGTTAGTACAAACGTTACAGGCTAACGGTATTCGCGAATATTGGCTGGCAGGCTACTCTTTAGGGGGGCGAATTGCGATGTATCACGCCTGCTATGGTAGTCATCATGGCTTGCAGGGCTTATTGGTCGAAGGGGGTAACCTTGGGCTGGAAAGCGCTGAGTTGCGTGAAAAACGGTTGCAGCATGACCGCCTGTGGGGGCAGCGTTTTCGCCAAGAGCCGTTGCCTCAGGTGCTGGCCGACTGGTATCAACAGGATGTATTTGCTGATTTAGACACACAACAGCGCGAGAAACTGGTGTTACTGCGGGCGGATAATCATGGCCCGGCGGTTGCTGATATGCTCGAAGCAACGTCACTCGGCCATCAACCCTGGCTGCTACCGGCGTTGCAACGGCTTACTGTCCCTTACACTTATCTGTGTGGCGATCGCGACCATAAATTCCAGCAATTGGCTGCTCAATTCTCGCTGCCATTACGCACACTGGCGCGTGCCGGACACAATGCCCATCGGGCGAATCCCGGTGCTTTTGCCGCGCAGGTGCTTTCATTTTTATCACAGTCTTCATTTTTGTCACTCCCCCGTTAAAGGAATGCTTACTATGCTTTATCCGAGCGAAGAACAACTGTACGCCGCTATCGACTGGCAGGATTGCTCTACTGGATTTGAAGATATTCGTTATCACAAATCCAGCGATGGTATCGCCAAGATAACCATCAACCGCCCCCATGTGCGTAACGCATTCCGCCCGCTAACGGTTAAAGAGATGATTCAGGCGCTGGCTGATGCTCGCTATGACGACAATATCGGCGTGATCATTTTGACCGGTGAAGGTGACAAAGCGTTCTGCTCCGGTGGTGATCAGAAAGTTCGTGGTGACTACGGCGGCTATAAAGATACCAGTGGTGTCCATCATCTGAACGTGTTGGATTTCCAGCGCCAGATCCGCACCTGCCCGAAACCGGTCGTGGCAATGGTTGCCGGTTATTCTATTGGTGGTGGTCATGTATTACACATGATGTGTGACTTAACCGTCGCCGCCGATAACGCTATTTTCGGTCAGACCGGGCCAAAAGTCGGTTCATTCGACGGCGGTTGGGGGGCAGCCTATATGGCGCGCATTGTCGGTCAGAAAAAAGCGCGCGAAATCTGGTTCCTGTGCCGCCAATATGATGCTAAACAAGCCTTGGATATGGGGCTGGTGAATACCGTGGTACCTATCGCTGAACTGGAACGAGAAACCGTGCGTTGGTGTCGTGAAATGCTGCAAAACAGCCCAATGGCGCTGCGCTGCCTGAAAGCCGCCCTGAATGCTGATTGTGACGGTCAGGCGGGTCTGCAAGAGTTGGCGGGTAACGCCACAATGTTGTTCTATATGACCGACGAAGGCCAGGAAGGGCGTAACGCATTTAATGAAAAACGCCAGCCGGACTTCAGCAAATTCAAGCGTAATCCGTAATGCGCGCGGCCACGCTATACCACTATAGCCTTCCGATGGAAGCGGGAGTGATACTGCGCCACCAGCGGCTGAAAAGCCGCGATGGGCTACTGGTTAAATTGCAGCAGGGCGAACAGATTGGTTGGGGGGAAATTGCCCCCTTGCCGGAGTTCAGTCAGGAAACGCTGCCTGAAGCACAGCTTGTGGCGCAACATTGGCTGCAAAACTGGGTGAATGGGGCAGAACCTGAACTTGATGCTTTGCCATCAGTCGCTTTTGGCCTCAGTTGTGCGCTGGCGGAGCTGAATCAAACGCTGCCATTAGCGGCAAATTACCGCAAAGCACCATTGTGCACCGGTGATCCCGATGAACTATTTGCCGTGCTACAGGCGCTCCCTGGGGAAAAGGTCGCCAAGGTGAAAGTTGGGCTGTATGAAGCGGTGCGTGACGGCATGATTGTTAATGTGCTGCTGGAGGCTTTGCCGGACTTAACGCTACGGCTGGATGCCAATCGTAGTTGGACGCGGGCGAAAGCTGATGGGTTTGCGAAATATGTCAATCCTGAACTGCGCACACGCATTGCATTTTTGGAAGAACCGTGTAAAACCCGCGCCGAATCCCGTGAGTTTGCCCGTGACACGGGGATTGCTATCGCTTGGGATGAGAGTGTACGCGAGGCTGATTTTAAGGTTGAAGCCGAACCCGGTGTGGTGGCGATTGTTATCAAACCGACGCTGGTGGGCAGCATCAGCCGCTGTCAGCAACTGGTGCAGCAAGCGCATCAGGCGGGGTTGGTAGCGGTAATCAGTTCCAGCATTGAATCCAGTCTTGGCTTAACCCAACTGGCCCGGCTGGCTGATTGGCTGACACCGGATACCGTGCCGGGGTTGGATACGCTGAGCCTGATGCAGGCGCAGTTAGTCCGTCCGTGGCCGGAGAGTACCTTGCCTATGGTGACAACCGAACAGTTGGACGTGCTATGGCACAGTTGAATGATTGGCCCTGGCAATATTCTTCTCCCTGGACTTACTCTTCTCCTTGGAAATACTGGGCCAATCTGCGACCTCAGGCGATCGCCATACGCTCGGGGTCACAACTGATCAGTTGGCAACAATTAGCGGCTGATATCGATAGCCTGGCAGCGGGGTTTCAACAGCAAGGTGTCGCCCCCGGTAGTGGTGTGGTACTGCGCGGTAAGAACAGTCACACATTGTTGATGGCCTATCTGGCGGCATTGCAGTGTGGCGCGCGCGTTTTGCCGCTCAATCCACAGCTACCTGATGCGTTGCTGGCACAACTCCTGCCACAGTTGGATATTGATTTTGTGCTGAACCTGGCAGCCCCGCTGGCAGCGTCTCTCTGCTTCACGCCGCTGCGACTTGATACAGATAGTGCCGTTATGACACCGGTTGTCTGGGATAGTTTACGTCTGGCGACGATGACATTAACGTCTGGTTCTTCCGGTTTACCCAAAGCCGCAGTGCATTCGCTGGCGGCGCATTTGGTCAGTGCCGATGGCATATTAAAGCTGATGAGTTTCACCTCGGCGGATAGCTGGTTGCTGTCATTACCGCTATTTCATGTATCGGGGCAGGGTATTGTCTGGCGCTGGCTGAGTGCCGGGGCCACCTTGGTGGTGCAAGAGGGGGGGGCATTACACGATGCCCTGGCCGGATGTAGCCACGCTTCTTTAGTTCCCACTCAGTTATGGCGGTTACTGGCAACAGATGACTCGGTGTTAACACTGAAAGAGGTGTTACTGGGCGGAGCAGCCATCCCAACCACCCTGACACAACATGCCGAAGCCCGTGGCATTCGCTGCTGGTGTGGTTATGGTTTGACCGAAGCCGCTTCAACCGTTTGTGCCAAACGAGCCGATGGCTTGCCCGGCGTGGGGGTAGCGCTAGCGGGGCGAGAGGTGAAACTGGTTGAAGATGAAGTATGGATAAAAGCAGATTGCCTGGCGGCGGGTTACTGGCAGCAGGGAAAGTTGCAGCCCATAACCGACAGTGAAGGGTGGTTTCATACCCGTGATCGCGGGATGTGGCAGCAAGGTGAGCTGCATATTATCGGGCGGCTGGATAATCTGTTTTTCAGTGGTGGTGAGGGTATTCAACCGGAGGATATTGAGCGGGTTTTGTTACAGTATCCGGGGATACAGCAAGCTTTTGTTGTGCCGCAAGTTGATGCTGAATTCGGTCACCGGCCAGTAGCGGTGATAGATGTTGCCGATGAGGTGGATGAGGCGAGTTTATCGGATTGGCTGATACCACAATTGGCGGTCTTCCAGCGACCAATTGCTTTTTACCGCTTACCGGCGGCGCTTAAGCAGGGGGGGATTAAGGTATCCCGACAGGCGGTTATTGATTTTGTGGCTAAGTTGATTTGATTTGGTGACAGGGTTCGGTTGTTAAAGCACCAGGTAAACAGCTATCGTCTTTATCGGTAATACTCCTGATTGCGCTCAACGTCAAAAGAGAGAATCAAAACCCAGTCTTTAGGGTCTTGATCTTAAAAAGCACATTTGAGCCGGGGGTACCTGCGAAGCAGGCAAGCGATACGTGCGCAAGCGCAGGGTTCCAAGGGGGACACGCGTTTGTGCCCCCCTTGGCGGTTAAGGCGACGGAGGTAAGTTAATCACTGAACTGATATCAACCGGACCCGAACACGAACACCTAATCGGTTACAACAATAATACTAATTTAACCCCAGCGCCTTTTTAACCCCATTACCGTAATCTGGGTGAACTTGGGTAAACAACGCAACCTGTCGGCGCTGAATCTCTTCCGGTACTTGTGATAATTCACCCGCAATGCGGGTAAACATCCGCTGATGCTCCTCTTCACTCAGTAGGTTAAACAGCGCCCGTGGCTGGGAGAAATAATCATCATCCTCACGGTGATTCCAGTGATCCGCCGCGCCTTCCAGTGTTAATGGCGGTTCGCTGAAATCAGGTTGCTCCTGAAACAGGCCAAAACTGTTTGGCTCGTAAGTTGCGCCATTGCCACTGTTACCATCAACACGCATTGCGCCATCGCGATGGTAGTTATGGAACGGGCATTTAGCACTGTTCACTGGAATTTGATGATGGTTCACACCTAAACGATAGCGTGCAGCGTCGCCATAGGAGAACAGCCGGCCTTGTAACATCCGGTCCGGTGAGAAACTCACCCCCGGCACCACGTTAGCCGGATTAAATGCCGCTTGCTCAACTTCGGCAAAGTAGTTTTCCGGGTTACGGTTTAGCTCGAAGAAACCAACATCAATCAATGGGTAATCACCGTGTGGCCACACTTTGGTCAGATCAAACGGGTTATAAGGCGTTTGTGATGCTTCATGTTCCGGCATCACCTGAATTTGTAGATTCCAGCGCGGGAAGTCTTTGCGCTCAATGGCGTCATACAAATCACGTTGGGAGCTTTCCCGATCAGTTCCAACCAATTTTTCAGCTTCATCATCCATAAGATTTTCAATGCCTTGCTGGCAGCGGAAATGGAATTTCACCCAAAAACGCTCATTATTGGCATTGATAAAACTGAAGGTATGGCTGCCGAACCCATGCATATGGCGATAAGATTTTGGCAGACCACGGTCACTGAAATCGATAGTTAACTGATGCAGAGACTCTGGGAGTTGGGAGAAGAAATCCCACTTATAAGTAGGATTACGCAGGTTAGTGCGAGGGTCGCGTTTAACAACGTGATTCAGGTCAGGGAATTTTAGTGGGTCACGTAGATAGAACACCGGCGTATCGTTACCCACTAAATCCCAGTTCCCTTCCTCGGTGTAATATTTCATGGCGAAGCCGCGAATATCACGTTCGGCATCGGCAGCACCACGCTCACCGGCCACCGTTGAGAAGCGGACAAACATTTCGGTTTGTTTGCCTATTGCGGCGAAAATTTTTGCGCGAGTATATCGGGTAATATCGTGGGTGACAGTAAAGGTACCGTAGGCACCGGAGCCTTTAGCATGCATGCGGCGTTCTGGGATCACTTCACGATCAAAATGGGCCAGTTTTTCCAAGAACCACACATCTTGTAATAGCATTGGGCCACGTCGGCCCGCAGTGACGACATTATTATTATCAACGACGGGTGCGCCCGCAGCAGTAGTTAATCCTTTCTTTTTGCTCATCATTTTCTCCAGTATGGCTGTTGAATTGATTGCTTTTTAGGGTGTTTACAGTATTACATTGTGCCAAAAGCCTGATTGACAAAATAATAATTTAAACAACAACAAGGGGTTATTCCTTGATCTCCACATTAGTTGTAGTCTTATTGGGTGTATTCAGCAAATAGGTACGCCTTATCGTTACCATTGTTAACATAAGGCCTGGCTATAGGGCGGTTATTTACAATCATTTGAAATACTGTGGTATTTAATCGGTTTTTTCGTGTGGTCATGCGGTTTATTTCGGTTAAACTCGGAAAGGAAAAACCTGTCGGCCAGAATTTGCTTGCGGGTGACATCACGAATAACGAGAGAAAAATATGAAAAAGCATTTAATCGCGTGTGCAGCCAGCCTGCTGTTTGTGGCGGGTTCGGCCAGCGCCGTAAGTTTTAATGGTGAAGTCGGCAGCGATTACACTAATTTAGGCTTTGGTATGGGTACCAATACTGGCGGATTGGCTATCAATGGTAACTGGGCGCGTAGTGATCACGATGGTGATATCTACGGACTGGGGCTGGGGTTCAACCTCCCTCTCGGCCCAATGATGGCAACGGTCGGCGGCAAGGGTATCTATATGTCACCGGAAGACGGTAGCAGCGGTGGTGCAATTGCGATTGGTGGTGGGTTAACTTATCCGATCAACAAATCGTTCACCCTGTACGGTGAAGGCTATTTCGCCCCGGAAGAATTGACCAGCGGCATGAAATCCTATAGCGAAGCCAACGGCGGCTTGCGCTGGAATGTATTCCGCCCATTAACTGTTGACGTCGGTTACCGTTATATCAATATGAAAGGTAAAGACGGACATCGGGATAACCGTGTGGCGGATGGCGTGTATATTGGCGCTGGCGTAGCATTCTGATTATCCTTCGTTCTTGAAGCCACAGGGGGGTTAGCTTCGCTCGCGAACCCGAATCACTTACTTGTGTAAGCTCATCGGGATGCGTTCGCTTGCTGCCTACCTGCGACGCCAATTACTTTGGATAATACATGAGTAATGTTTGATTAAAAAAGGGCGCATTCCTGACAGGATATGCGCCCTTTTAGTTGGGGAGGGTATTAACCGACAGCCGGTAATGCGCCGGTCACTATTCCCACCTGAATGGCAATGACCATCACACCACAGGCAAATACCGCAGCCAGTGCCGGTTTCCCACCCCAAACCCGATAGTGCCCCTGATGGAGCTTACGGGCTTTCCATGCCAGCATCGCCGGCAGCAGTAATGCCAAAACTGACAACGCCACTGCAGCAAAGCCCAACGCCATAATAAAGCCACGCGGATAAAACAGCGCAAACAATAGCGGAGGTGTGAAAGTGATAACGCCCGTTTGCAAGCGGCCTCGCACTGAATTACGACGTTTAAATAAGTCGGCCAGATAATCGAACAACCCTAAGGCCACACCAAGGAATGAAGTCGCCAGTGCCAGGTCTGCAAACAGGTGTACTGCCAGTTCAACGTGAGGTGAGGCTACGACATCGCGTACTGCTTGTAATAAGCCGTTCAAGCCCGCCTGTTGCGCCAATATACCGATAAAAGTGTGAGAGGAAATCGCCCCAAGCGTGGTTAATTGCCAGAAAATATAGGCAATCAGCGGAATGGCGCTGCCGATAATAAATACCCAGCGCAGCTTGCGGATATTGCCGCCCATATAATTGACGATGCTCGGCACGCTGCCATGGAAGCCAAATGAGGTGAATATCACCGGAATTGCGGAAAGCGCTAACCCTTGCTCCAGTGGTAGTGTCAATAGATTGTTTTTTTCAATATGCGGCATCATCAGTGCCAGCATCACAATCAGAAAAATGATTTTGGCGCTAAATAAGATGCGATTGAATAAATCAACTGAGTGGGTACCGATACAGACCACACCGCCTGCGACTAGCGTAAACAGTAATACGCCGAGTGAGGTCGGAAACGATTGTTGCGTCCACTGGCTGATACTGGTTGCCAGTAATTCACCGGCGCCGCTGATATAGGCAGCCGTCAGGGCATACATTAGAAACATCATACTGAAACCGGTCAACCATTGGCCCCGGTTGCCGAGATAGCGCTTGGCTAGCGTGCCAAGCCCGGTATCGGCTGCTTCATACTGATAAACTTCCACCAGCAGTAATGCGGTGTAACACATTAATATCCAAAGAGAAATAAGCAATACTAGCGTAACACCAAAACCCACGCCCGCTGCTGCCAATGGCATCGCCAACATACCTGCACCAATGGTGGTGCCGGCAACGATAAATATACTGCCCAGAGTGCGATTCTTCACGCTTTCCTCTACTACATGACAATTTATTGGAATTATTGAGTGCAGCAGAGTAGTGGATCGTCCTGTTTGTGTCAAATCGACGTTACGCAATGTGTAAACTTATAGTTACGTTTGTTGGTGTATTGAAAGGTCGACTTTTATCGGGATTAATTATTCTGATAATAGATAAACGTTGTGTTTATGTAATCAGATTCATAAAGTGAATATATAAGCACTGACGGAGAAGAAAATGATCAGAGTTGAGATGTTGAGTACCGGAGATGAAGTGCTGCATGGGCAGATTATCGATACCAACGCAGCATGGCTGGCTGATTATTTATTTAATCAAGGCTTGCCGATCAACAGTAGGGAAACGGTCGGTGACTCACTTTCGGCACTGATAGAAGTACTGACCGAACGCAGTCAGGTTGCTGATGTGTTGATTGTTAACGGTGGTCTGGGGCCAACCAGTGATGATCTGAGCGCTCTGGCTGCCGCACGCGCAGCCGGAACGGAACTGGTTGAACACCCGGAATGGATCGCGCGTATGGAGGCTTTCTTCCATGAGCGTGGGAGGGTGATGTCGGCGACTAACCGCAAACAGGCACATATTCCGGCCAATGCTGAAATGCTGGATAACCCAGTGGGTACGGCGTGCGGTTTCGCGCTACGGTTAAATAAGTGCCTGATGTTTTTCACCCCCGGTGTGCCATCAGAGTTTAAAGTGATGGTGGAACAACAAATCATGCCGCGTTTGCGTCAACACTTCGATGTGGCTGAACCCCCGCTGTGTTTACGTATGACCACTTTTGGCCGTTCAGAAAGTGATTTGGCGCAAGAGCTGGACCCACTGCGGCTACCGGACGGTGTGGTGCTGGGCTACCGTTCATCCGCCCCGATTATTGAATTGAAGCTGACCGGCCCTGCCTCGCAACATCAGGCGATGGAGCAGGTATGGCAGCAGGTGAGGGAAGTGGCAGGTGACAGCACGCTATTTGAAGGCACGCAAGGGCTGCCTGCATTGTTGGCCGAGCAATTGAACGGACGCGGCTTGCGACTGGCGGTGAGCGAACAATTTACTGGCGGGTTGATGAACTGGCAGTTGCAGAGTGCTGGTGTGCCATTGGCGGGCGGTGAATTGCTACCGGCGCATTGTCAGGAAACATTGGAAGAGATTGCCAGCCGTGCACAATCGTTATCTATGCTGTGTGGTGCGCAAGTGGTACTGGCGGTCGGTGCCATGCAAAATGATCACTTGAGCGTGGCTCTGTATACCCCTGAAGGAACATTTGCTCAAACAGTACGTTATCAGGCCAGCCGCCATGGTTTGCGCATTCGTCAGGAAAGCAGTGCGATGCTGGCGCTGGATATGGTGCGCCGTTGGTTGAATGGGCGCCCAGTATGCGGTCAGCATGGCTGGTTGGATGTGGTTAATATTTTGTAGTTAATTGATAATCCCCGATGATAATATAAAGGCGCAATATTAAAATATGCGTCTTTTTTATTAATTTTATATTATTAATTAGGTGGTCTTGCTATTCTTATTGCTTGGTGACTTTATTTTTACCGCTTGTTTTGTTTTTATGTTTACGCTATTTTTACTTTATCAATTTAACTGCGAGCAAGTTATTTAAATATATTGTATATAAATAAATTTAATCTCGATATAGAATTAATATAACATATGGATGGTGTTAATGAATGAATATATTGTTAGATGCTTAATTTTGTTATTTAAAATCATGTTATTGATTATGTCACCGCTAACTTTCGCTGAAAATAGCCCCGGTTTTGTTTGTGGTAAATTTAATGGTCATGTAATGGAAGTGCCGAATAGTTATGTTTTTTACTGGACAGAATATAGCGGTACCAGCGCCTGGGGCTACAGTTTTACTGAAAATACAAAAGGGTGTGATACCGATTTCGTAGCATTACCGATGATAATAAATTGGCCGGATATGCAACCTGGTGATAAATCACTATGGTATAAGAAAAAAGAAAATTTTGGTGGAATAAGAGTAAGTATTCACCCGTTAAAACGACCTGACACCGATATGAATTATAAGCGTGATGTTTATCTTGAAAAACAAAATGATAAAGTATTTGAACCTGTGGTTGATCTTGATGAATTAGAATTGTTTTCTGTCAAGGTAACCAAAAAAATAATTAGAAAAAACACAAGGGACAAAAAAATAATTATTGGCTAGATAAGGATGTCATTACTTATTACTGGTCAGAGGTTGATGGGCGAGTACCGGTAGTATTTGACTGTAAGTGGTTACCGATGAAGAAAATATATTATCTTTGTGAATCTTGGTTTATCATGCCGGAAATAGGCTCACTGGTTAGGGTTATTTTCACCATAGATAAACTTCCTCAGTGGCAAGCTATTGTGAATAATACTCAGCAATTTATTTTATCGCATATTAAATATTAAGGAGGATAATGATGCCTCCTGATATAAACACCAATTGGTTATTAAATAATAAAACTCAAATGAGAAGGTTAATACTGTTACTTTTAATAATGTCACCACTCGGATTTGCCGAAAATCGCCCCGGTTTTGTTTGTGGTAAATTTAATGGTCATGTAATGGAAGTGCCGGATAGCTATATTATTTACTGGGCGGAATATGAAGGGGCCAGTGCCTGGGATCCTGACTTTATTAATAATAAAAAAGGTTGTGATGCCAATTTTGTGGTGCTGCCAATGATCGCCAGTTGGCCGGATATGCAGCCGGGGGATCAGGAGCTGTGGTATAAACAGGGGCTGGAGTATGAAGGGCTAAGAATGCGTGTTGAGCCATTTAAACGCACAGATACTGATATCACCTTTAAACGTGACTTTTTTCTAAGAAAACAAAATGATAGAACCTTTTATCCAGTTATTTATATCGATAAATTAGGGTTATTTTTCGTTAAATCCACCAGAAAATTATTCCGGGCAGAACCACAGGATAGGAATAGTCCTTATTGGTTTGATAAGACGATTAATGGTTATTACTGGTCAGAGGTTGAGGGGAAAATGCCGGTGGTATTTGACTGTCAGTGGTTGCCGTTAGAGAAAAGATATTATATCTGTGAGGCCATTTTTGTGATGGCAGAAATAGGTTCACTTGTTCGCATCTTTTTTACAGTAGAAAAATTACCGCAATGGAGAGCCATTGTTAGCAGTACTCAGCAGTTTCTTTTATCGCATATTAAATATTAAGGAGAATAATGATGCCTCCTGATGTAAACACCAATTGGTTATTAAATAATAAAACTCAAATGAGAAGGTTAATACTGTTACTTTTAATAATGTCACCACTCGGATTTGCCGAAAATCGCCCCGGTTTTGTTTGTGGTAAATTTAATGGTCATGTAATGGAAGTGCCGGATAGCTATATTATTTACTGGGCGGAATATGAAGGGGCCAGTGCCTGGGATCCGGACTTTATTAATAATAAAAAAGGTTGTGATGCCAATTTTGTGGTGTTACCAATGATCGCCAGTTGGCCGGATATGCAGCCGGGGGATCAGGAGCTGTGGTATAAACAGGGGCTGGAGTATGAGGGATTAGCAATAACTGTCAGACCATTTAGACGATCCGATATCGACATCACCTATAAGCGTGACTTTTTTCTAAGAAAACAAAATGATAGAACCTTTGATCCGGTTGTTTATATTAATGAATTAGGGCTTTTTTTTGTTAAAGCCACCAGGAAATTAAACCGATTCCCACCCGTAGAGAAAAATGATCCTCATCGGTTTGATGAGGATGTTAATGGTTATTACTGGGCAGAAGTTAACGGGAGGATACCCGTGATATTTGACTGTCAGTGGTTGCCGTTAGAGAAAAGATATTATATCTGTGAGGCCCTTTTTGTGATGCCAGAAATAGGCTCACTGGTTGAAGTGATTTTTACAGTAGAAAAATTACCGCAATGGAGAGCCATTGTTAGCAGTACTCAGCAGTTTCTTTTATCGCATGTTAAACGTTAAGGAAGGTAATTATGTTCCCTAAGATAAATATGAGTAGTTTGTTATGTGATAAAACACGAGTGAGATATTTAATAGCATTATTGATAATGTTGTTACTAATGATGCCACCATTTGCTTCTGCCGAAAACCGCCCCGGTTTTGTTTGTGGTAAATTTAATGGTCATGTAATGGAAGTGCCTAAAGAATATATTATTTACTGGGCGGAATATGAAGGGAAAAGTTCCTGGACGCCTGGCTTTACTAAAAATAAAAAAGGCTGCGATGCCAATTTTACCTCTTTACCCATGATCGCCAGTTGGCCGGATATGCAACCGGGGGATAAATCGAAATGGTATAAACAGGGGCTGGAGTATGAAGGGCTAAGAATGCGTGTTGAGCCGTATAGACGATCTGATACTGATGTTGCTTTTATGCGCGATGCCTATCTTAGACTCAGAAAATACGAGAATAAAACTTTTGATCCGGTTGTTTATATTAATGAATTAGGGCTATTTTTCGTTAAAGCCACCAGAAAATTATTCCGGGCAGAACCACAGGATAGGAATAGTCCTTATTGGTTTGATAAGACGATTAATGGTTATTACTGGTCAGAGGTTGAGGGGAAAGTGCCGGTGGTATTTGACTGTATGTGGCTGCCGTTAGAGAAAAGATATTATATCTGTGAGGCCCGTTTTGTGATGCCGGAAATAGGTTCACTTGTTAGCGTCGTTTTTACCATAGAAAAGTTACCACAGTGGCAAGCCATTGTCAGTAATACCCAACAATTTCTTTTATCGCATATTAAACGTTAAGGAAGGTAATTATGCTACAGCAAAATAGCAATGCAGGTAAGTTACAACTTAATGCCGCCGATCTGGCCTGCGCCCGGCAATTATTAGAAGCCCATAAGGAGAGTAAAGACCCCGGCCCGATGTATGATTTTTTAGCCAGCAAAGGCGATCGCTATGCCATATTAGCCAATGGTGTGGCCAGGGGGGATTCTATCGCTGGTGCCATGGCTATTCACAATATGGAAAGTGTGGGGGGCCGTCATAATAAGCCCGTCACTGAAACGGATATTAAGCATATTCGTTATGATATGGCGCACGGCTATCTTGATACCCAGCAAAAGAGGCTGGACGATAGCCCAACAGGAATTATTTATGGTGATATCGGCCATGAGCAAGCCGCATGGTTTCACAACCGTGTTTTTGGTGATCATGGATTACCCGCTGAGGCCTGGACGTTAACTGAGGTTTTCAACGCGATGACTGAAGATAGTCGGCCAATTTATTGGGAACAGACGTTGAGCACAGGCGGCAGGCCATTTGAAGAACTAAAGCATTCGTTTAAAACCTATCAATTTATGGCTTATAGTTCGTCGTTTGGTCCTGATGATACCCAAAAAAGCACCCGCCAATGGTTGGACAGAATGGATTCTCTCCCAGGCTATTGGGCCTTAGCCAAAAGCAGTACCAGCCAACTCTTTAGCTCCGACGAAGAAGTCGCACCAGTCTCAACCGAGATGTGCCCTATCGACATCAATATCACCCCAACCCCACAAGCGGTTCAGCGCATTGCCGATGAAGATCAGGCCCGGCGCGATGTTACTAACGGCTATCTGGTGAATAAACCCACTCACAGTTTCTCCTTTACTGACGGCAGTTTGGATAAAACCGATTTTGCCTCGGTGCAGATGGGCGCTATGGCATCGGGCGGGGTTCGCCCAGGGGAGGTTCAGCTTGATCCCAATATCCAGCCCAGCCGCTATTTATCTGATTACTATCTGGAACGACCCAGTTATATGCTGCCGGAAACCGGGCTGTTTGATGCCGCCACGCTTAATGGCTTATCAGCACAAACCACGGTAAACACTTATGTTGACCCGCTGCTGCTGGATTTAAGTGGCAAGGGGGTCTCCATGACCGGCATTGAAGATGGGGTGCTGTTTGATACCGATAACAGTGGCACGCTGAAACGCACCGGCTGGGCAGGGCCGGATACCGGTATGCTGGTTATCGATAATGGCAGCGGGAAAATCGACAATATCAGCCAAATGTATTCGGAATATTACGGTGGCACGGCCGGTGTGAAGGGTCAGCCGGGGGAAAAACGCTATCAGGATGGTTTTGCCGCGCTGGCCAGTGAAGATGATGATAGCAATGGCGCGATTGATAAACATGATCCAATCTGGCACAAATTGCGTATTTGGCAGGATAGCTCCCATAACGGCAGGGTTGATCCCGGTGAGTTGAAAACGCTGGATGACTGGGGGATTACGCAAATCAAAGTTAACGCTAACGCGGTTGAGGATAATCGTCAGGGCAATAGGGTGTTGGCGCGTGGCGTTTTTGTGATTAACGGCAAACTGCAAGAAGTGCTGGCGGTGAATTTTGTCAGTTCACCGGTGAGTAACACCGTCACTAAGCGTGGTAATGAGGGGGCAATTATTCGTTCTGTCACCGATGAAACGACCACCACCGCTTATGTGCATCTTGCTGATAAAGGCGCTGCGTTATCGGCCAACATTCTGAAAACAAATAATATCTATGGCGGCAGCAGGGATGACATCTTAACCGCCAGCCCTAAAGGCAGTTGGTTAGTCGGGCGCGGTGGCAGTAATACCTATATTGGTAAGAGCGGCAACGATGTGTTTGTTATCAGCGCCAGTGATGATCCAACGCGAATTCGTGGCAATGGCGGGCGCGATACCGTGTTGATTGTCGGCAATAAAGGGGTAGCGCTGAATATGGCGCGCAGTGGTATCACTATTGCGCAGGGCGGCGATGGTGACGACATTATTGTCAGTGGCGGCAATAACAGTGTGTTTATTAAAGGCGGTAGCGGCAACGCCACACTGGTCGGCGGTGGCGGTAATGACGTACTGGCGGGTGGCAGTGGCAAGAACCGTATTGTCGGCGGTAGCGGTAAAGCGGTTATTTATGCCGGATCACAGGGCGATACCATCTATGCCGCTGAGCAGGGCAGTATCATCCACGCTGGCGGTGGGGCAGATCGCATTTATGGCAATAAGGGCCATGATGTGATTGAAGCCGGTCAGGGCAATGCGCTCATTGATGGTGGCGGCGGTATCAATCTGGTCACCCTGCATGGCAGCTATGCAGATTACGCCATTACCCGCACTGACAGTGGCTACCAGATAAGGGATAGCGTGGCTGGTCGCGATGGTACTCTGACACTGAAAAATATTCAAAAACTGAATTTTGCTGATATCTCTGCGGTAGATCTGAATACCAATAATATTATTCCAGTCGATGATGTGTTGTCGTTTAGTCAAACAGGCAGAGCCATTCATCGGCACTGGGTGCAGCGTATTCCGGCTGCCCGCTTGCTCGCCAACGATTTACAATTTAATGACGGAACGCCTGGCTACCTATCTTCGGTCGGCGATGCGGTGGGCGGCACGGTCAAGCTTAATCTTCAAAAGGATGTAATATTCACACCTGATAGAACATTCACTGGAGTAATGAGTTTTAAATATCAAGTCAAGAGTGCCACCGGTGATCAGGCTATTTCTGTGGTTGATTTATCCAGCGGAGAATCCGCGCTGATGCGGGCAACGGTAACGCTATTAACACCCGATATCCCGCAAGATCCTTTGGTCGCCAAACAAACGTATTTAAATAAAATCAATGTGATACCTGTCTGGTCTGATTATACCGGTAAAGGTGTGCGCATTGGTCAGTTTGAACCGGGTGGGGAGTTCGCCACCGGCCCAGAGGTTTTTGATATTCAACACCCTGATTTAGCCGCTAATGTTGACCCCTCCTGGCTGGAAACACAAAAGAGCGCCGGAACATTGCCCGCCGATGTTTCCAACCATGCCACGATGGTGGCAGGTGTGATGGTGGCGGCAAGAAATAATATCGGTGGGGTGGGAGTGGCCTATGATGCCACTTTAGGTGGGCACTATCTCAGTAATGATGGCGCGGATTTTACCACCCTGGGTAAGATGTCCAGTTATGATGTGGTTAATCATAGCTGGGGGTTCAAACATGATTTTGCCCTGAGCAATTTATCTGGTAGCAGTGTCAATTTACCGAATATCCTGAACTCGACGCTGCAATATGCGGCAGAAAATGGCCGTGGCGGATTAGGCACTATTATTGTTAGTGCGGGAGGTAATCAGCGCGAACAGGGTGGCAGTGCGCAGGGTTCACTTATCAATAACAGCCGCTTTGGTATTCAGGTCGCGGCGGTCAATGCGCTGGCTGATCTTTCAACCCTTCAGACGCGTTCAGCGCCTTTTTCTAACTCTGGAGCCAGCTTGTTAGTCTCGGCTCCTGGTAGTCAGGTTCTTTCCAGCAGCAACCAGCTTGAAACCGAGCGCGGTGCGGTGTTTGGGGCTAAATACAGCACCGAACAAGGCACCAGTTTTGCCGCGCCGATTGTTTCAGGGATTGCCGCATTGATGTTGCAGGCTAATCCGAATCTGGGTTACCGCGATGTGCAACAGATCCTCGCCTTGTCGGCCCGTCGGGTGGATGACTCAGGCACCCAATGGCGCAACAATAATGCCAAAAATTGGAATGGTGGCGGTATGCATGTAAGCCATGATTACGGTTTTGGTGCAGTGGATGCGCGGGCGGCACTGCGTTTAGCTGAAACGTGGATCCCCCACCAAACCGGTGCTAATCAGCAGGTCTTGGAGAACAGCTATGAGTATTGGCATTGGGGGCAGCTCTCCGCTGGGGAAACAGACTCTTCATATCTCACTCTGGGTGATAGTCTCAATGTTGAGCAGGTCGAAGTTGATTTTAGTGCCAATGTAGGCCGACTGGGGGATTTGACTGTGAGATTAGTCTCGCCGGGTGGCAGTGAAAGCATTCTACTGGATCGTGTCGGCAGAAAGAATACAGCAAATGGCCCACATACTACTGATACCGGTAGTGCTATTTCAGGTGATTTTAACTATACCTTTATGTCCACACATCATCGTGGCGAGAAATCTGGCGGGAACTGGCAATTAGCGGTTAAAGATGCCAGCAAGGGGTTACCTGTCAGGCTGAATAGTTGGTCATTACGATTGTTTGGCAACAAGCTGAATGCAGATGATACCTATTTTTATACTGACGAATTTGCCGCTCAAGTAGAAGAACAACCAGCACGAGCATTGCTTGATGATGCGGTAAATGGCACGGTAGGTGGGCGTAATACGTTGAATATGGCGGCGATCTCCGGCAATGTTGTAGCTAACTTAGCCAGCGGAAACGCTAAGTTAGGCAGGGCTAATCTGACGCTTCGCTCGCCAGAGGCTATCCATAATTTGTTCAGTGGTGATGGTGACGATAGCCTCACAGCAGGTGGTGGTGGTAGCTTGCTCGACGGTGGGCGGGGCAAAAATGTGCTAACAGGGGGCACAGGTAAAGACGCTTTTGTGGTTCGTCAGCGCGCCAATGGCCGGGATGAGATAATCAATTTTGATGCCAACAATGGAGAAACTATCCATCTGGTGGGTTTTTCTGGTTTAAAATTTAGTGAGTTAGAGTTGATGCAATTGCGGACCGACACCCGAATCTCACTGCCAGATAAGCAAAGTATTATTATCAAAAATCGACAAGTTAATACGTTCGGGCCACAAAATTTTGTCTTTCAGAATACCTTTAGGGCTCCTGTCGGCTATGTAGACAGCACGGTATTGATAAATGACTCAGTGCCAGCAGAACCCGAGCAAATGGGTATTATGCTCAACGGAGGGGCCAGTGGCGTCAGTTTAACGCTTGGGGAAAATGGTAAAATGATTGCCTCACTCGCGGGAACGGTCTATCAGCGCAAGGATGCAGAGCCTGGTGTGTTTGTGGTGGTTCCCCAAGAGGAACAGTCGGATTATCGCAATACTGTGCGGGGGTTCCGACATGGTATTGATAAAATTGATTTGAGTGCCGTGGGGATTCGGAGTTTTAGTGAATTAACGGTGACGAAAAGAAACGCGGTGATTATTAATGGGCTTGCACTTATCCAAGGAGTAAATGTTGACTCTTCAGCACCCAACACTGAAGGGGAGAGTATCAACCTGATGTATTTGGATGGGTTGGATGTTGAGCAACTCGATGCGAATGATTTTATTTTTTCAGCCACCGAAGCCATGCAGGCGGATGCTTCAGTCGTTTATAACGATGTGGCACAACTGATGACTATCATGCCTGAATTTACTGGCTCTAACCCAGAATTAACCAGCGTTTATCCACAGCTTAAAATGCCTCAGTTCCTGGTTCATACCCTGACTGCAAGCAGCTATGCGCCATGAGCAGGTTATTAGCGACATAATTTAGATACCCACTCAGTTGAATGGGTATTTTTAATGTGGGTTTTTAATGATTTTGCTTATGGTTTATTTTACTTGTGCGTTTCTTATATCTTTGCCTGCTTCCCAAATGCGGTATTTCACATCAACTCCTTTGGGTACATAAACCACGATCGGCAGGCGGCTGTTGTAGCGCTGCATAGCGGCGTCCCCCAAATTAGCGGCGACAAATTGTGGATGGCGGCGGTTATCCGGGCATGCCATCATCGTCGAAGCTGGTGGTGAGATTTTATCCATCACCAGATAGTCAAAGCCCCAGCCAGATAAGGTTCTGGTTTCCAGCGTGCCGCCGAGCATATGGCGGTTGCAGTCAACTTCCAGCGTCTTACCAATTAACAACTCCACTTTAAAGCGGGTTTCATCTTGCTGCGGTTCAAGGAAAATAACCTGACGGCTCATGCCTTTTTCAGGCTGCGGGTACGGTGCAATTTTATCTAACGGCTGCTGCGGGTCGAGTGGCTGAGGTGTCGCCGCCATGGTACTGACCGATACTGCCATTAGCAGACTGGTTATTGCGATTGACAGTTTTTTCATCTTTTGTCCCTATGATTTTAATTCCAGATGCAAAAATATCATCTATTCAACAGGCTGATTATAGGTGAAATCCGATTGGCTGATTTATCTATTTGATACCCTAAATAATTCGAGTTGCAGGAGGGCGGCAACTGAGCAACAAATTGGTCGGGAACCGATTTGAACAGCATTTATGCTAGCCCGTAGGGTGAGCCTCAAGGATGAGGCTCATTAATCCCCAGGAGCTTACACTGGTAAGTGACTGGGGTGAACGAAGGCAGCCAACGCACAAGCAGCTTGAAGTATGACGGGTATATTAAAGCTCTATTTCAATATCACCCACAGCCTGGCAACAACAGGGCAGAATTTCACCGCGCTGAATAAAGGCCAGTGGTTGCTGATGATAGCTAACTTCGCCTTTTAGTAATCGCAGGCGGCAAGAGCCGCAATAGCCAGAGCGGCATTGGTATTCGATCTGTACCTGATGGTGTTCGAGGGTTTCCAGCAGATTGCGGCTATCAGCAGGGCGGTTAAGTTGAACACCGGTGGTGCTCAACTTGATAATGGATTTCATGGATTACAGCTCGAAATCACTCAGGTCGTCAGCACTGACTTCTGAATCGATCTGACCGACCAGATAAGAGCTGACTTCAACTTCCTGCGGTGCCACCTGCACGTTATCAGACACTAACCAAGAGTTGATCCACGGAATAGGGTTGGTTCGAGTAGCAAACGGCACACCCAGCCCCACAGCCTGCATGCGGATATTGGTGATGTACTCTACGTACTGACACAGAATCTCTTTGTTCAGACCAATCATGGAACCGTCACGGAACAGATATTCAGCCCACTCTTTCTCTTGTTGGGCAGCCAGAACGAACAGGTCATAACACTGCTGTTGGCACTCTATGGCAATTTCGGCCATTTCCGGGTCATCTTCGCCAGAACGCATCAAATTAAGAATATGTTGGGTACCGGTTAAATGCAGGGCTTCATCGCGGGCAATCATTTTGATGATTTTGGCATTGCCTTCCATCAATTCGCGCTCTGCAAAAGCAAAGGAGCAGGCGAAACTGACATAAAAACGGATGGCTTCCAGCGCATTGACGCTCATCAGACACAGGTAAAGCTGTTTTTTCAGCTCATGCAAATTGACGATGACAGTTTTACCATTAACTTGATGGGTACCTTCCCCCAACAGGTGGTAATAGCTGGTCATTTCGATCAAATCATCATAATAGGCTGAGATATCTTTCGCGCGTTTGAGGATCTCTTCGTTAGTCACGATATCATCGAAAACTATCGACGGGTCGTTCACAATATTGCGGATGATATGGGTGTACGAGCGTGAGTGGATAGTTTCTGAGAATGACCAGGTTTCCACCCAGGTTTCCAACTCTGGAATTGAGATAAGCGGCAGTAAGGCAACGTTAGGGCTGCGGCCCTGAATTGAGTCCAGCAAGGTCTGGTATTTCAGGTTGCTGATAAAAATGTGTTTTTCATGATCTGGCAGTGCGTTGTAATCGATACGATCACGGGAGACATCTATCTCTTCTGGACGCCAGAAAAATGACAATTGCTTCTCAATCAGTTTTTCGAAAATAGCGTGTTTTTGCTGGTCGAAACGCGCCACGTTAACGGATTGACCAAAGAACATCGGTTCGAGCAACTGGTTATTTTTATTTTGCGAAAAAGTGGTATAGGCCATGATTTCCTCAGGGGACAACAATGCAAGGGCAAATGAAGAATGGCCCGGCGATAACCGTATTTGCGATTACCGCGCAGGGCCAGAACTAAAAATCAGATCTTACATGCGCCGCCTTCACAGTCATCATCACCCGGCTGGCTTTGAATATCTTCCTGCACATCATCAGCACCGTCGCGGGTGTTTTGATAGTAAAGGGTCTTCACACCAAATTTGTAGGTGGTCAGCAAATCTTTCAGCAACTGCTTCATCGGCACTTTGCCAGATGGGAAGCGGGTTGGGTCATAATTGGTGTTAGCGGAAATCGCCTGATCGACGAATTTCTGCATTAAGCCGACCAGTTGCAGGTAACCATCATTATTTGGCATATCCCACAGCAGTTCGTAAGCATCTTTCAAACGTTCATATTCAGGCACAACTTGGCGTAAAATACCATCTTTCGAGGCTTTGATACTGACGTAACCGCGTGGTGGCTCGATACCATTAGTGGCATTCGAGATCTGCGAAGACGTTTCAGATGGCATCAGCGCAGACAGTGTGGAGTTACGCAGGCCGTGAGTCTTAATATCGTTACGCAGCGTTTCCCAATCGTAGTGTAGTGGCTCGTTGCTGATGGTATCCAAATCTTTCTTATAGGTATCGATCGGCAAAATACCCTGCGAATAGGTGGTTTCATTGAACCACTGGCAGGCACCTTGCTCACGAGCCAACGCGTTAGAGGCTTTCAGCAAGTAGTACTGAATCGCTTCGAAGGTGCGGTGAGTCAGGTTATTGGCACTGCCATCGGAATAACGCACGCCATTCTTCGCCAAATAGTAAGCAAAGTTAATCACCCCAATACCTAAGGTGCGGCGGCCCATCGCGCCACGCTGTGCGGCGGCAATAGGGTAATCTTGATAATCGAGCAAGGCATCCAGCGCACGTACAGCCAGTACCGCCAACTCTTCTAAATCGTCAAGGCTATCAATGGCACCTAAGTTGAAGGCTGACAGGGTGCAGAGCGCAATTTCGCCATTCTCGTCATTGATGTCATTGAGCGGTTTGGTTGGCAATGCAATTTCCAGACACAGGTTTGACTGCCGCACAGGGGCAATTTTCGGATCAAACGGGCTGTGGGTGTTGCAGTGGTCAACGTTCTGGATATAGATACGACCGGTCGAAGCACGCTCTTGCATCATCAGAGAGAATAACTCAACCGCTTTTACCCGTTGCTTACGGATGCTGCTGTCTTGCTCGTATTGGGTATAAAGGCGTTCAAACTCATCCTGATCGGCGAAGAACGCGTCATACAATCCCGGTACATCCGATGGGCTAAACAGGGTGATGTCTTCACCTTTTAGCAGGCGTTGATACATCAGCTTGTTGATTTGGACGCCGTAATCCATATGGCGCACGCGGTTGCCTTCAACACCACGGTTGTTCTTCAACACCAGCAGGCTTTCAACTTCCAGATGCCACATCGGGTAGAACAACGTGGCCGCGCCACCGCGCACACCACCTTGTGAACAGGATTTTACCGCCGTCTGGAAATGCTTATAGAACGGAATACAACCAGTATGGAAGGCTTCACCACCACGGATTGGGCTACCTAACGCACGGATACGACCCGCATTGATACCGATACCGGCACGCTGTGACACATATTTAACAATGGCACTGGAGGTGGCATTGATAGAGTCCAGGCTGTCACCGCACTCGATCAACACACAAGAGCTGAACTGACGAGTTGGGGTACGCACCCCTGACATAATCGGTGTTGGCAGTGAGATCTTAAAGGTGGAAACGGCATCATAGAAGCGTTTCACGTAATCCAGGCGAGTTTCACGCGGATAGTTCGAGAACAGGCAGGCGGAAACCAGAATGTACAGGAATTGGGCACTTTCATAGATCTCACCGCTGACGCGGTTCTGCACCAGATATTTACCCTCCAACTGCTTAACGGCAGCGTAGGAGAAGTTCATATCGCGCCAATGGTCGATGAAAGTGTCCATCTGTTCGAATTCTTCTGCGGTGTAATCTTCCAGCAGATGCTTGTCGTATTTACCCATCTCCACCATTTTCGATACATGATCGAACAGTTTCGGCGGTTCAAACTGGCCGTAGGCTTTTTTGCGCAAATGGAAAATAGCCAGACGGGCGGCCAGATACTGATAGTCAGGTGCATCGCGCGAGATAAGATCGGCCGCTGCTTTAATAATGGTTTCATGGATATCGGCAGTCTTAATGCCATCATAAAACTGAATATGTGAACGCAATTCTACTTGAGATACCGAGACGTTATGTAAACCTTCTGCGGCCCAGTCGATGACCCGGTGGATTTTATCCAGATTGATGCGTTCTTTGCTGCCATCGCGTTTAGTAACAAGTAGGCTTTGGTTCATGTGTTCTTGACCTTTTATCCCCGTTCTTCATGCACAAACAGCACAAATCTACACTCTCTATGATTACGAAAATCATTGAGGCTGTAGTGTATTGTTCAGTATGTAAACACTATATGTAGGGGGTGGGTAGTGGATAGATAACAAGATAGTGAGTATTGCGGCTTTTGGCAAGTGAACAAGATCGCTTAATTGTGTGGATAACTTGGGGGTGAATTGTTACGAAATGCTCTCAGACTGCGCCATCACTGGCTCTTACCTACTGTCGCTCTGGGGGATAAGATTTTACTGAAAATCTTAAAAAGTGGATCGTTTGCCGGTTTATTAAACATTAGAAAAATCCCCTTCATCTTTCGCGCCGTAGCGGTGTTGGCTATCCTCACTCACCCCAGTCACTTAGTGGACTAAGCTCCTGGGAATTTGTTCGGTTGCCGTCTTGCTACAACGCGAAATCTATTGGGTATTGTTTGATTTTTACACTACCCACGCGATGGATTTATTCGCTATCCCGTTGAGTATGCACCATATAATTCACATCAACATTACCGCCAAGCTTAAAATGATCTGTTATCGGATTGTAATGTAGCCCGATAATGTGGCGCTCACGCAACAGGGTTTGATCAACCCAGCTGATAAGTTCTGATGGGCGAATAAATTTTTTCGAATCATGGGTGCCTTTCGGAACCATTTTCAATATATATTCTGCACCGACCACGGCCATCAGCCAGGATTTGGTATTGCGGTTAATGGTGGAGAAGAATACGTGACCACCGGGTTTGACCAATTGAGCGCAGGCACGGATAACAGAGGCGGGATCAGGCACGTGTTCCAGCATCTCCATGCAGGTCACCACATCGTAGTGTTGTGGGTGCGCTTGCGCGTGGCTTTCAACTGTTTCTTGCACATAATCCAGTTTGGTACCCGTTTCCAGCGCATGTAGGCGAGCCACTTGCAACGGCTCATAGCCCATGTCCAGACCGGTGACATGGGCTCCTTCCCGAGCCATGCTTTCGGCCAAAATTCCACCACCGCAACCGACATCCAGCACTTTCTTATCAAAAATACCGCCAGAGCGCTGTAAAATGTAATCAAGACGCAGCGGGTTAATGCGATGAAGAGGTTTGAATTCACCTTCTAAATCCCACCAGCGAGAGGCAACCGCCTCAAATTTAGCGATTTCTTGCTCGTCGACATTCTGATGGCTAGCTGTGTTATCTACACGCATGGAGAGTTCTCACTGTTCTGTTTCTTTGTGTTGATTATACATGTTCGCTCCCAATTGATGCAGAATAATACCGCTAAGTTGGGTGGATCAGCCCGACATAAAGTCGTTTCGACAAACATCACGTAGTTTCGCCAAAATCTGGGTTTTGTGATATAGTTTCGTACCTTTAAATCCGGTAATTAGTAGAGGGATAGCGGCTCAATGAGCGACCTTGCCAGAGAAATAACACCGGTCAACATCGAGGAAGAGCTGAAAAGCTCCTATCTGGATTATGCGATGTCCGTTATTGTCGGACGTGCTTTACCAGATGTCCGGGATGGACTGAAACCGGTGCACCGTCGCGTACTGTATGCGATGAATGTACTGGGTAATGACTGGAATAAACCATACAAAAAATCGGCCCGTGTAGTCGGGGACGTTATCGGTAAATATCACCCGCATGGTGACAGCGCGGTCTACGACACAATTGTGCGTATGGCCCAGCCGTTCTCACTGCGCTATATGCTGGTGGATGGGCAGGGCAACTTCGGTTCCGTCGATGGCGACTCCGCTGCGGCGATGCGTTATACCGAAATCCGTATGTCTAAAATTGCTCACGAATTGTTAGCGGATTTAGAAAAAGATACCGTTGACTTCGTGCCTAACTATGATGGTACGGAACAGATCCCCGCAGTGATGCCAACCCGAATCCCTAACCTGTTGGTTAACGGTTCGTCTGGTATTGCCGTTGGGATGGCAACCAATATTCCGCCACATAACCTGTCTGAGGTTATTGATGGCTGTCTGGCCCTGATCGAAGATGAAAACATCACCATTGAAGGGTTGATGGAGTTCATCCCTGGCCCAGACTTCCCAACAGCAGCCATTATTAATGGTCGCCGTGGTATTGAAGAGGCTTATCGTACTGGCCGTGGCAAGGTCTATATCCGTGCCCGTGCTGAAGTTGAAGCCGACGCGAAAACTGGCCGTGAAACCATTATCGTTCACGAGATCCCGTATCAGGTGAACAAAGCGCGGTTGATTGAGAAAATCGCTGAGCTGGTCAAAGAGAAACGCGTAGAAGGCATCAGCGCGTTACGTGATGAGTCTGATAAAGACGGCATGCGTATCGTGATTGAGATTAAACGTGACGCCGTCGGGGAAGTGGTTCTAAATAACCTCTATTCACTGACGCAACTTCAGGTGACTTTCGGTATCAATATGGTGGCTCTGTCTCAAGGGCAGCCTAAATTGCTTAACCTGAAAGACATTCTGGTTGCATTTGTGCGCCACCGCCGTGAAGTGGTTACCCGTCGTACCATTTTTGAACTGCGTAAAGCACGTGACCGCGCGCACATCCTTGAAGCATTGGCAATTGCACTGGCTAACATCGATCCGATTATCGAATTGATCCGCCGTGCCGCCACCCCTGCTGAAGCAAAAGCGGGCTTGATTGCCAACTCATGGGAATTAGGCAACGTTGCGTCAATGTTGGAACGTGCCGGTGATGACGCTGCCCGCCCTGAGTGGCTGGAAGCTGAATACGGTATCCGTGACGGCAGATATTTCCTCACCGAGCAACAAGCTCAGGCAATCTTGGATCTGCGTTTGCAGAAACTGACGGGCCTGGAGCATGAAAAACTGCTGGATGAGTATAAAGAACTGCTGACCTTAATTGGTGAGTTGATCTTTATTCTGGAAAACCCGGATCGCCTGATGGAGGTTATCCGCGAAGAATTAGTGGCTATCAAAGAGCAATATAACGACGCACGTCGTACTGAGATAACGGCTAATACTTCCGACATCAACATCGAAGATCTGATTAATCAGGAAGATGTGGTTGTGACGCTGTCCCATCAGGGCTACGTCAAATATCAACCGCTGACGGATTACGAAGCTCAGCGCCGTGGTGGTAAAGGTAAGTCAGCTGCTCGTATCAAAGAAGAAGACTTCATTGATCGTCTGTTGGTTGCCAATACCCATGATACTATTTTGTGCTTCTCCAGCCGTGGCCGTCTCTATTGGATGAAGGTCTATCAGTTGCCGGAAGCCAGCCGTGGCGCACGTGGTCGTCCGATCGTGAACTTATTGCCGCTTGAGCCAAATGAGCGTATTACCGCCATTCTGCCAGTGCGGGAATATGAAGAAGGTCGTCACATCTTTATGGCTACCGCCAGCGGCACCGTGAAGAAAACCGCTTTGACCGAGTTCAGTCGTCCACGCAGTGCCGGTATTATTGCCGTCAATCTGAATGAAGGCGATGAGCTGATTGGTGTGGATCTGACCGATGGCAGCAATGAAGTCATGCTGTTCTCCGCATTGGGTAAAGTGGTTCGCTTCCCTGAGTCACAGGTCCGTTCGATGGGCCGTACTGCGACCGGTGTACGTGGTATCAACCTCAATGGCGATGATCGGGTTATTTCTCTGATTATCCCACGCGGTGATGGCGAAATCTTGACTGTGACTGAAAACGGTTATGGTAAGCGTACCGCAGTGGAAGAGTACCCAACCAAGTCTCGTGCGACTCAGGGTGTTATCTCCATTAAAGTCAGTGAGCGTAATGGTAAGGTTGTGGGGGCTGTTCAGGTGGCACCTACCGACCAGATCATGATGATCACCGATGCGGGCACGTTGGTACGTACTCGCGTATCTGAAGTGAGTGTCGTGGGGCGTAATACCCAAGGTGTGACGCTGATCCGTACCGCAGAAGATGAACATGTCGTCGGTCTGCAACGTGTTGCTGAGCCAGAAGAGGATGATGAAATCCTTGATGGCGAATCATTAGACGGTGAAGAGGGCGGCGAAGATAATGCTGCACTGAACACACCAGAAGATGACGATGCTGCTGATGAAGCAGAAGAAGGCGACGCTGAAGACGAGGATGACAACGTATAATGCGTTGTTGAAAACAAGAGCCAGCTTACGAGCTGGCTTTTTTATGGCTTATCGGTAGTGTATTCTGTTGTTCACGCAGCCTGTCCGGCAATGCTTTTCATCATGGGATCAGATTGAAATATCTCTCTTCATTTCGCACGACACTGAAAATATCCCGTTACTTGTTTCGGGTATTGGCCATCATGTTATGGTCACTTGGCGCACTGCTGACCACTTTTTATATCCTGAATATTCTCAACGAAAAAAAATCAGATATCCGTCAGGAATATAATACTAACTTTGAACAGGCGCAGAGCTACATCAGGCACTCCGCCGATATTATCCGTGATATCAAGTATATGGCGGAAAACAGATTAAACCAGGACTCGGCAAGCAGTGAGATCGCTGCTGGCGCTTTTATCAAAAACAAAACGACACCACAATATCATCCGCTTAGTGCCGGTGCAGATTGTGCTGCACTTAATTCATCGCGTCACTCTTCATTAAATTCTCTTAGTAACCTTATCCTGTATTGGAAAGAGAACTTTGCCGCTGCCTATGACCTTAACCGGATATTTTTTATTGGTAGCGACACGCTGTGCATGGTGGATTTCGATATTCGTAATACCCCGATGGAGCAGGAGAGTCTGCTTAAGTCATTGAATGAGAATATTTTAAAATATCGAGATGCTAAAAATCAGGATAAAGACAGTACGCTGTATTGGATAGTACCGGGTGTACGGCCTGAGATTGGCACCTTATATGTTCTGACCCCCCTTTATGTGGGGAACAAGCTAGAAGCGATGGTGGGTACTGAGCAAACTATCCGCCTGGAAGATTTTATCTCTCCTGGGTCATTGCCTATCGGCGTGACATTGCTTGATGAGGATAATGAGCCGGTATTACGGTTAGCGACAGGGGAACGATATGCGTCGATATTGGACGATTACCCCGACTCTCCGTTTTATTTCGGCTATGTTGATGATTACAACTCTCTTATTCTAAAAAAGAATTTACTGCCATCAACACTCAGTATCGCTTATTCCTTACCGGTTAGAACGATAATAGATGCATTCAAGTTATTAATTTTTAATGCATTTCTTCTGAACGCGCTTTCTGGTGTCGTGATCTTTACTTTGGCGTGGCTATTTGAGCGAAAAATGTTCCACCCAGCAGAAGATAACGCCTTGAGGCTGGAGGAACATGAGCAGTTCAACCGTAAAATTGTCGCTTCGGCTCCTGTCGGCATTTCTATTCTGCGCATTAGTGACGGGACCAATATCCTCAGCAATGAATTGGCACATAACTATATTAATTTGCTGACGAATGAGGATCGCGAACGTATTACACGCATTATTTGTGAGCAGCAGGCAAACTTTGTCGATGTCATGACCAGTAATAACAATAATCTGCAAATTAGCTTTGTTCACTCCCGTTATCGCAACGAAGATGTGGCTATTTGCGTGCTGGTAGATGTTAGCTCGCGGGTCAAAATGGAAGAGTCACTGCAAGAGATGGCAGCCGCAGCGGAGCAGGCCAGCCAATCAAAATCGATGTTTTTAGCCACGGTCAGCCACGAGTTACGCACACCACTATATGGGATTATTGGTAACCTCGATTTATTGCAAACCAAAGAGTTACCGCACGGTGTTGATCGTTTGGTGACGGCGATGAATAATTCATCAGGCTTATTACTCAAAATTATCAGTGATATCCTCGATTTTTCTAAAATAGAATCTGAACAACTGAAAATTGAGCCGAGTGAGTTTTCTACCGTGGAGGTGATAACCCATATTACGGCTAACTATTTACCGCTGGTGGTTAAAAAACGATTAGGCCTCTACTGCTTTATTGAGCCTGATGTCCCACGGCAGATGCTAGGTGACTCGGTGCGCTTGCAACAGGTGATTTCTAACCTGTTAAATAATGCCATAAAATTTACAGATACTGGCTGTATTATCTTGCAGGTTCGGGTGCGCGGCGATTATCTGGAATTTCGGGTGCGAGATACCGGCGTGGGGATTAATTCACGTGAAATTAACCAGTTATTTGATCCCTTCTTCCAGGTTGGAACCGGGGTGCAGCGCCATTTTCAGGGTACCGGATTAGGTCTGGCTATCTGTGAGAAGTTGGTCAACCTGATGGATGGTGATGTTGAAGTGGTTTCTGAACTGGGGATGGGCAGTATTTTTGCTATCCGCATTCCATTGTATTTGGCCGAAAATGGCAATCAGGCCAAAAATGCGGTATTGCCACAAAGTGACCGTTGGCAAGGGAAAACGTTATGGTTAGATATTCGTAATGCGCGGCTAGAGAGCTATTTACTTGATCTACTTAGCCATTTTGGTGCCACGATCCAGCGTTACAGTAATGAACAGACTTTGCAGGAGCAAGTGCTGATTTGTGATTACTTACCGCAAATAAATGCACCGCTATCGACGTGGATTCAAATCTCCATTGAGCACATTGGTTTGCCACAAGAGACACGTCCAGGCTATTGGTTACTGAGTACATCGACCCTGCTGGAGATAGTCCCGCTATTGGACCAGATATTGCTTGAGCAGCCATTGGTTGAGAATGCACCATTACAGTTGCCAGCCCCGAAAGCAAATCAGGATGAAAATGCAGACCTGCAAATTCTGGTTGTGGACGATCATCCGATTAATCGCCGGTTATTAGCTGATCAGCTCACTACCTTAGGCTACCAAGTCATTACCGCGAATGATGGGTTGGATGCTCTGGCAGTATTGAGTGCCAATAATGTCGATATTGTACTGACTGACGTGAACATGCCAAATATGGATGGCTATCGTTTGACTCAGCGCCTGCGTCAGCTAAATCACCACTTCCCCATCATCGGTGTAACAGCTAATGCATTAGCTGAAGGCAAACAACGGTGCATTGAAGCAGGGATGGATAACTGTTTGTCCAAGCCAGTGACACTGGATACATTGCGCCAGATGTTGGTTTACTATAGCGACAAAGTCCGCCGTTCACGTTAAAGCCTTCGTACTTGAAGCCGCAGGGGTGTTAGCTGCAACTCCAATTACTTTAGCTCATGCCTTCGTACTTGAAGCCACAGGGGTGTTAGCTGTAACTCCAATTACTTTAGCTTAAGGCCTGATACTGGAAGCTACGGGGAGCGGTTTAAGCAGTTTGGTTGGTTATAACGAGAGTTAATACATTAATAGTGTGAATGGGTGAATGGATAGAAATAAGCTCGGTGTTGCTGAGCAAAGGCTGCTGAGTAACACCGGGCTTGAGAGTATCTCTGTTGATAAAGATTATTGTTCTTTATCAACCTGACTAATGGTTACAGATGAAAGATAGTTCAACAGCGCGATATCATTATCTACGCCCAGTTTCATCATGGCCGATTTCTTCTGGCTACTGATGGTTTTAATGCTGCGATTGAGCTTTCTGGCGATTTCAGTCACCAAGAAGCCCTCAGCAAATAACCGTAAAACTTCACTTTCTTTCGGTGATAAACGCTTATCACCGTAACCGTTAGCACTGATTTTTTCTAGCAGTTTAGCAACGCTCTCTGGGGTGAACTTCTTCCCTTTCTGTAGTGCTGCCAATGCCTTAGGCAAGTCGGCTGGTGCGCCTTGCTTTAATACTATCCCATCAATATCCAAGTCCAAAACGGAACTGAGAATAGCGGGGTTATTATTCATGGTCAGAACAATTATGGCTAAATCTGGGTAATGCCTTTTTATATATTTTATCAGAGTGATGCCATCACCGTACTTATCCCCAGGCATGGAGAGGTCGGTAATTAGCACATTGGCATCAAGTTTAGACAAACTGTTAATAAGCGCTGTGGAGTCTTCAAACTCCCCGACAACGTTTACCCATTCTATTTGCTCAAGCGACTTTCGGATGCCAAACAACACAATTGGATGGTCATCAGCAATAATTACATTAAGGTTGTTCATGGTTATGGGTTACCTTGCTGCAACAGTCTGGTGACGAAAGAATCAATTTGACTGATGCTATTTTCGATCTTCAACCGATCGCCATCTGCGATATGCTGTTCTAATGTTTCACATAGCTGTTTGCCAAGTATCAGGTTCAACATAGCAAATACGCCTTTCAATCGATGTGCCGTCTGCGAAAGCGATATGAAATCACGTTGCTGAAGTTCAGTATACAGTTTCTTCAGATCTACCGGTACTGTCTCAACAAATAAGGAATAATAGTCACTGGATTTTAGTTGCTGCTCATAGGCACTTATATCACCAGCATCAATGAATTCAGATTCTTCTTGTGACTCATCTGATATGATGCGCTGCTCGATTAATAATAATATTGCATCAATAACAGCACTGCCTAAATTATAATTTACCCGAATATAATTATCCTGCAACTGCTGTAAACCTACCTCATCTGAGGCCAGTAATAAGGTAAAATTATCATATTGTTGCGGGTTGTCCGTTAAGGTAACGTCGTAATCCCGCCCTGGTAAACGATCATCGGCGACAATACAGTTAGCACCGAATGAATTCAATAACGTGGTGATGATTGAGCGCACTTCTTCGGAGGTTATATCTAATAGCGCCGTGACACCGTCCAATAGTTTTTCTTGCTCCTCCGCTTGTTCATTTTGGATAGCCATGGTTAAGCGAATTGTATAGCGAGTACCTATATCAACTTTACTGCGAATCTCGAGTTGGCCGTTTAATTTCTTACATAATTGGTTACATAAAAAGAAGGTTAACCCCGACCCATGATTGTATCTGTCGACCAATGTTTGACTGAGGAACGGATAATTAAGATTGCTGATTTCTTCATCAGAAATACCGACGCCAGTATCGGTTATCTTGATAACCAGTTGTTCTGGATTTTCAGGCTCGTGGCCAACATTGAGCGTAATTTTCCCATAAGCGGTGGTAATGACAGAATAATGCAGCAGCAGCGACAGTATCTTGCACAATATTTTTTCATCACCGATGTAATCCTGATCAATGTTGACATGATAGTGATTAAACAGCGTTAAACCTTTCTGATTTATGGCAGGCAGTACCTCCAGTAGCAGCGCATCGATTAATGCTGATAGGGAGAAGGCTTCCTGTTCAGGCTGCCAGTCCTGCGTCTCTAGCCGCGTCAGTAGGGTAATGTTATCTATCAATTCGGCAATAGTGTCAGTTTGTTCTACCAACTTGGCCTTCAGTGCATGCTGTTGCTGTAAGTCGGTGGTGTTCTGGAGTTCATGGGCAATTTGATTGAGGCTATTGATAGGCTGATTCAGCTCAATTCCCAGATTGTGCAACATCAGCTTACGTGCTTGCAGGTTTTTGTCGTATTCACGCCGTGCCTGTTGCAGCTTTTTATTTACCAGTACCTCTTTATCCTGATCATGAAGTAGGAACAGATAGGTTTCTGGTGAAATCTGGCTGTGAAACATCCGAATCTCATAAACTTCATTATTCACCGTGCCCTGAATCACACCGTGATGCTGCTCCGCCATATGGGCAATTTTTTGCAGATTAAGATGCGGCATTAGGTTATCGGCAATCTGGTTGCTGGCGACAACAGTACTGTTGCTGAAGTTATAGACCAATAACCCTTGTGGCAGGCTGGTAATGATCTCTTGGCTCAGCGATTTCTGCGCTTCTAACTGTTCGAGCATATCTGCGCTGGGGCGCACATATTGGCGACGCACAAAATAGATGCCTAAAACAGCTAATGCGAGCAACAATATATTGCTCAAAAGGAGCCAAAAGTTGTTTCTCAGCAGGTCGATTGCCAAGCCACCCACCGGCACACGGTAGACAATTTTCAGCGTGGCATTTGCCAGCGGCGCTGAAAATTCCAGCCAGGAACCATTCAACGCCACGCTGGTGACGACAATGTCCTCAGGGGCCATACCTTCATTTACGGGCGTCTTATCTTGTTGCAGTAGAAAGTTAGAGCGCGCCATGTTGGTCGGGATTAAATCATTGATAGGCAAGTCAAAAGCGATAACAGTAGCCAAATGCCCTGGATGGTTAAATGTGGTTCTCAGGGTAAAATAGTAGGCGTTCTGAAAGCGCAATTTACGTAACGGAGAGAAACTCTCACGTTCGTCTAAGGTATTAGCCTGTTGCAGCATCTCCGCGCGGCGAGATTCAGCGGCAACGGTTAGGTAACTTTCTTTGAAGCGTGAGGTAACTTCTTTTAAGGCCTGGGTGGTGATAAGTGTCAGGCTATTATCTTGGCCGTTAAGATAATACATGGAGTAGGTATCATTTTGTGAGCCCCAATGGCTATCAAGATAGTCAGACATCTGTAGGACCATCGGCAGTGTCGCTGTCTCATGATTGCCAAAAACGACCGAGTCAGTTTTTCGGCGCGTTTTTTCAATATAGTAAATATCAGGGCGCAGGCGGACTTCTTGTGCTGAGAGAATACTCTTCTCAGACATGTTGGGGTTATTGGCTAAATCGTATATCTGATAGGTATGATAGCGATAATCATCGATACGTTGTTGCAGACCTGCGGCGATAGCCGTTAGCGCGTATTTTTTTTCTGTCAGATAGGCATTGGTATAGTTGTAGCTATACAGGCCCATCGTAATGAGCAGTAGTACGATAAACAGCCAGAAACAGCGGGTGATATTCGCAGAACTGGTAGATAACGAGTTATTTTGCATAACGATAATGCATATTCCTTGATTAGCGCGTGACGGCTCTGGCGCTGGCAGTGACAGTCAGCAATAGCAATGCCACACAGCCAAAAGCCACCGATAAATTACTTAATTGTGCGACAAACCCAATTGCCGCAGGGCCGGCTAAGATCCCGGCATAGCCAATGGTGGTAATCGATGCAACCGCCAGGTTGGCCGGCATCACGGTCTGGTTACCGGCGGCAGTAAACAAGATAGGGACAACATTCGATGCCCCAAGCCCTACTAGCATAAAGCCAAAAAGAGCGGCCATTGAGCTATCGATGCTAATCGCAATGATGATCCCAAGCGCGGCACACAGGCTCCCGCCTAATAATACCTTGTATCGGCCCAATCCGTTGACAATCCGATCCCCATTTAAACGCCCCAGCGTCATCGCGACGGCAAACACCGCATAACCCATTCCCGCTTGTGAAGGAGCCATACCGTGCAGTGTGGTTAGGAAGAGCGCACTCCAGTCCAGCATCGAGCCTTCGGCCAGAAACATGACAAAGCATAGGAAACCAATAAACATGACCCAGCCGCGCGGCCAAACAAACAGTGGCCCGTCATGGGGTTCTCCACTGCCTCGTAGCAAATGCTGATTGGCGGTTAGCAGTAGAACAATCATTAGCGTGACGGTAGCGGTGATCGCCACCAGTGGACTTAGCCCTAACCATAATAAAGCACTCACCCCCCCAGCACCGGCAATCCCACCAACACTGAACAGACCGTGGAAACCGGACATCATGGCCCGGCCACTGGCCTTTTCAACAATAACGGCCTGAATGTTCATCGCAACATCCATTATGCCTATGGCTGCACCGAATACTAACAGAGCGAAGGCCATCGTCAGTGGTGTATTCATCAGGACTAACAAGGGCAGATCGAGGCACAACACGGCACCCGCCAGTAAAATCACTGCGCGGCATCCCCATTTTGCTGTTAGCACTCCGGTCAGGGGCATTGCCAACATCGAACCGATACCAATACACAATAACAGCAAACCCAACGAGGCATCATTAAGACCAATACGCGCTTTGGCAAAAGGCACTAATGGTGCCCAAGCGGCCATACCCAATCCGGCGATAAAGAATGCCAGCCGAGTTGAGACTTGTTGAGCAACACCTGGCTGCAATGTTTGTTGATGTATTTTGGCGGTCATGGGGTATCGGTCTGCATGTGAGATAAATAAGTTATATTGACAGATGTTTCTATCACAAAGAGAAATGTGGGTCGAAGGGATTTGTCTGGATTAGCGCAATAGTTTCTTTTTATATTTGGCTATTTGTTGGCACGCTACGCCCATATGGGAAGGTATGACTGATCATGGCATGACTGACCCATTGGGCCATGATGCGACTTTTGTGTGTATACCCGTCATACTTCAAGTTGCATGTGCGTTGGTGGCTGCCTTCGCTCCCCCCAGTCACTTACTTGTGTAAGCTCTTGGGGGTTTGCTTAGTTGCTGCCTTCCTACAACTCGAATTATTTAGGGTATAGAAGTACATCCAGGATGGCGGTATCTCCCAATAAGGTTGTGGCGTAAAATCAGAAAGGATTAGCAGAGGTGTTGCGTATAAATACGATATAACCATTTCTTAGCCATTGATGGATAATTAGATGACTATCCACATGGTCGACTAATAATAAGTCTGATGCTGTTAAGCTATTCGTGCTTAAATAAAACAATGAAATTATATTGCCAGATGACTATTTCACCTTGTTAATAACTCAGTAGCTATAAATATGCTTTCTGATATATCTCAGGCAATAAAAAAGCCGGTCCAGGACCGGCCGTAACACTAACGATTTATCTGGCTGCATAAGCCACAATGAGAATAACAGTAAAAATAATGATGATAGCGGGTGTATTATAGCCCTAGTTTATTTTGTTTTACTTATCAATTTGTGCTGCTTATTGTTTTTTTGTAACTCACTGTTATTTATATAAATTATATTTATTCTTGACTATGAGTGCTATATTTTTGGTGTTTTCAATATTTGTGAAAGTTCGCTAGTATTTACATTTCGAAATGCTTTATTGGACATATGAAACATTATCCGTCACTTGGTAGCACTTTCTGTATAGATTAATCCTAATCTTATTCCCACAATAGAGAAACCCCATTGGGATTAATTGCTCGAAAGAGCAGTGGCATAATCAAATCTAATAATAGAGGATAATAACGATGAAACTTCGAGTTCTTTCTCTGCTGGTTCCGGCTTTATTAGTCGCAGGTAGTGCAGGTGCTGCCGAAATTTACAACAAAGACGGTAACAAATTGGACCTGTTCGGTAAAATTGACGGTCTGCACTATTTCTCTGACGATAAGAGCAAAGATGGTGATCAGTCTTACATGCGTTTTGGCCTGAAAGGCGAAACCCAAATTAATAGCCAATTAACCGGTTATGGTATGTGGGAATATCAGGCAAATCTAAATAAAGCTGAAAGCCAGGATCAAGGCAACTTCACTCGTGTTGGCTTCGCGGGTCTGAAATTTGCAGATTACGGTTCTCTGGATTACGGTCGTAACTACGGTGTGCTATACGACGTAACTTCATGGACTGACGTACTGCCAGAGTTTGGTGGCGATACATACGGTGCGGATAACTTCCTGTCTCAACGTGGTAACGGCATGGCGACTTACCGTAACACCAACTTCTTTGGTCTGGTGGATGGCCTGAACTTTGCGCTGCAATATCAGGGCAAAAATGGTAACGGTACTGAAACCAATAATGGCCGTGATGTACAAGGCCAGAATGGTGATGGTTACGGTATGTCCGTATCTTACGATCTGGGCTGGGGGGTGAGTGCTTCCGCGGCGATGGCCAGTTCTCTACGTACTACTGATCAAAATAATCTGAAATTTGGTCACGGTGATCGTGCAGATGCATACACCGGTGGTTTGAAATATGATGCCAACAATGTCTATCTGGCGGCTAACTATACACAGACTTATAACCTGACCCGTTTCGGTGATTTCAGCAATAGCAACGCTGATGCAGGTTATGCCAACAAAGCGCAAAACATTGAGTTAGTAGCTCAGTATCAATTTGATTTCGGCTTGCGCCCATCCGTGGCTTACCTGCAATCCAAAGGTAAAGACCTTGGCAACGGCTATGGTGACCAGGATCTGTTGAAATACGTTGATGTTGGTGCAACTTATGCCTTCAACAAAAACATGTCCACCTACGTTGATTACAAAATCAACCTGTTGGATGAAAACACCTTTACCAAAAACGCCGGTATCAACACTGATGATATCGTAGCCGTTGGTGTGGTTTACCAGTTCTAATTCTGATTACAAGATAAGTTCTGAGGCATAACGCGGTCACTTGGCCGCGTTTTTTTGTGCCAGCCATCATGCGGGTATTGTTAGGGCAGGGTGGTAGCAGGATATTTATGTACCGAAGGCGGTTTTTACGTGCATTGAAAACAGCGGGTGATCCATCAAAAGTAGTGCTATTTTTAGCCGTATAGGCTTTTTTTGACCAATTTTGGCGTGAAGTTTAACCAAACGAATCGAATTTCTATTTTTTCTGAATGAAACACTAGACATATCATCACGCTATAGATGATAATGCTGCCCATTGGAAGGATGGCCGAGTGGTTTAAGGCAACGGTCTTGAAAACCGTCGACTGTAACAGGTCCTAGAGTTCGAATCTCTATCCTTCCGCCAAATTTAAAGCCCAAGCTTATTGCAAGCTTGGGCTTTTTTGTTTGTGGTTTTTTCAGGTATGTTGCTGCTCACGAAGTTGTACCTGTAAGCGTTCTTCTTGGTGCTAGTAACGTTTAATGTCTTCATCCAGTTAGACGACCAATATGCCCGCATTACCATCGATTTGAACTCTTTGCCCCAACCAAGGTGATAAAGTATCAATGTCCATGCCCACCAGCGTCGGAATGTTAAAGGAACGAGCCAGGATCACGGTGTGGGAGATGGTGCCACCACTACGTAGTATCAAACCTTTTAATAAGGATTTATCCAGCTCAAGGAATTGACTGGGCGTAAGTTTATCAGCCATCCCCCCTCCAGGCTTGTGTCGTTAAAAAAACGTACTTTGGTGCATCGTTGTAAACATATCTTTCGGCCCCTTGCCCCTCTACCGCTATTGCTTCTAAATCAGAGCTGAGGCGGATTGGAACTATTGTGTGCACTGAACAGTTCTGGGAAACCTCGGTAATAACTCTTCCTATCCCCCTATCGGGTGGTGGGATACGCTCATCTCGTTTCTAACGTGAGGGTTATAAGGCCGGATAGTGTGATGACAGCGAGGAATTTATAGCCCAAATAAGTTGCAAGTTGACTAAAAAACAATCACGCACATAAAAAAATAAAACAGTGTTTTATAAAATTAGCGAAGTTGATCGGCCAATCCTTTTTTTCTTTGCCATAAACTCACCAGAACTGGCAAAAACACAAAGGTTTTCCCACAGCGGTAACCGTATGTTACGAAGATTCCCGGAATATTGCCGGGAAGATAACGCCTAATATATGTAGCTATGGGGATGGCAACAATGAAAACACGTAAAATAGGCCTGTTCAACTATCTTGCCTACGGCTCTGGGGATTTCCTCGGTGCGGGTACCACGGCACTCACTGCTGCCTGGTTACTGTATTTTTACACCACATTCTGTGGGCTTAGTCCAATCGAAGCCACCTTCATTTTTGCGATGGCAAGGGTTCTTGATGCAGTCGTCAGCCCGCTGATGGGCTATCTGACTGATAACTTTGGCTCCACTTGGCTGGGCAGACGCTTCGGTCGCCGTAAATTCTTTATCTTGCTGGGTATTCCGCTAGTCTTCAGCTACAGCCTGATGTGGGTAGGCCATATGGATTATTGGTACTACCTGCTGACCTATCTGTTCTTTGATGTGGTCTATACCATGATCCTGGTGCCGTATGAAACCTTGGTGCCGGAGATGACGGATGATTTTAAGCAAAAAACCAAGTTCTCTGGGGCGCGTATCGGCCTGGCCCAGTTGTCTGCTATTTTGGCGGCATTTTTACCCGGCATTCTGCTCAGTTACTTCGGTAAAGATAATGCTGTTTCATTTTTCTATTCCAGCCTGGTGTTCTCGATCATCTGTGCCTGCATGTTGACATTGGTCTATTTATTCACCTGGGAGCGCCCGGCAGAACAAAAATCTGCCGCCGCGCTAGAAGCCGAAAAACAAAAACTCACGCTACTCCAGAGCTTAAAGCGTCTGAATATCGAATTGTCTTCCACACTGCGTATCCGTATTTTCCGTCAGCACTTGGGGATGTACCTCGGAGGCTATATCGCGCAGGATGTTTTCAACGCCGTGTTCACCTATTACGTGGTATTCGTGCTGATGCAAAGTGCAGCCACAGCCTCCAACCTGATGGGTACCATGGCCATCATGCAGTTTGTAGCGGTTATCGCCATGATCCCGCTGTGTATCCGCTTTGGGCCAGCACCGTCTTATCGCGTAGTCATCGTGTTGTTTGGTATGGCGGCAATCTCTTACTCTGTACTGTATTACGCCAACCTCAGTGATGCTTTCTCATTGCTACTGCTGGTTTCGGGCGTTGCCGGTCTGGGCCGGGGGGGCATCAACTACGTGCCGTGGAATATCTACACCTATATTGCTGATGTGGATGAAGTGATCACCGGGCAACGCCGTGAAGGTATATTTGCTGGCATCATGACTTTGACCCGCAAGGCCTCACAGGCTGGTGCGGTGATGCTGGTTGGTATCATCCTGCAATTGTCGGGTTTTGTTTCCGGCCAAAGTCAGCAATTACCCGAGGTGAGTCACGCCATTTTGATGATCCTGAGTGTTGGTACCCTAGTGGTGCTGGCGATGGGCTTCATTGTCTCACTGCGCTTCAAGCTCAACCTGAAAACACACGGTGTGCTGCGCCAGGAAACTGAGAAGATGCGCCTCGCGGGCCGTGTGGTACCTGACAACATCATGCCAGAAGCGAGAGCTACCGTCGAAATGCTGGCGGGCATGCCCTATGAATCGCTGTGGGGTAACAACAATATTGGCTACCTCAACCGTAATAAACCTGCTGCACTGCCATTCCCCAAGGCCACTTCAGGCCAGAAAGCGGCAGGCAGCGTGACACATTGATCTTAAAGTGTAAAAGGACCTAACTATGACGGTATATCCCGTAAAACACAGCCCGTTACTGCGCCAACCGGAACGCATTATCAGCCACCAGGAACTGCAGCAGTTGATTGACCGCCTGGTGAGCAACTTGGTTAATATCACTGATGAAACAGGTGAGTTCCTGCTACGCCTCGACGATGGCCGGATCATCGATACCAAAGGCTGGGCTGGCTGGGAGTGGACGCACGGCATCGGTTTGTATGGCATCCACCAGTATTACCGCCAGACCGGCGACGCCAACCTGTGTGGCATCGTTGACGACTGGTTCGCCGCACGCTTTGCCGAAGGTACGCCAACCAAGAACGTCAATACAGCCTGTCCGTTTCTCACACTGGCCTACCGCTATGAGGAAACCGGCGATGCGCGCTGGTTACCGTATCTGGAGCGTTGGGCTGAATGGCTGATGCATGAGATGCCCCGCACCGAGCGCGGTGGCATGCAGCACGTCACTCTGGCGGAGGAGAACCATCAGCAACTGTGGGACGATACCCTGATGATGAGCGTGTTGCCGCTGGCAAAAATTGGCAAACTGTTGAACCGCCCGCAGTATGTGGAAGAGGCTAAATATCAGTTCCTGGTTCACATCCAGCACCTAATGGAGCGCGAGAGCGGCTTGTGGTTCCATGGCTGGACCTTCGACGGCAAGCACAACTTTGCCAAAGCCCGTTGGGCGCGTGGCAACAGTTGGCTGACTATGGTGATCCCTGAATTCCTCGAACTGCTGGACCTGCCGGAATACGATGCCACCCGTCGTTTCCTGTTGCAAGTATTGGAATGCCAAGTGGCAGCGCTGGCACGTTGCCAGCACCAAAGCGGCCTGTGGCATACGTTGTTGGACGATCCACAATCGTATCTGGAGTCTTCCGCCACCGCTGGTTTCGCCTTCGGCATCCTGAAAGCGGTGCGCAAGCGCTATATTGATGGCAAATATCTGGCGGTCGCGGAAAGAGCGTTACAGGGCGTGGTGAAGCAGATCAACGCCGACGGGGAACTGACACAAGTCTCATTCGGTACCGCGATGGGCAAAAATCTAGACTACTATCGTCAGATACCGCTCACCTCAATGCCTTATGGTCAGGCGATGGCCATTCTCTGCCTGGTGGAATACCTGCACGTTTACCTGTAACCGTAATGGGGCTGCTGTTGCTGCCCCATAAGAGGACTATCATGGCAAAGCTCAATATTTTGGCTTTCGGTGCCGACGCCAGTGGGCAGCAATTGGCGACTGCGGCTATCCAACACGCCATCGATATCGCCGCGCCGGGGGATACCGTTGTGGTACCGCCGGGCCGTTATCTGACCGGTGCGCTATTTCTGAAAAACCACCTCATCTTCGAATTGCAAACCGGGGCTGTGTTGCTCGGTAGCCGCGAACTAGAGGACTACCCATTGCGACAGACTCGGGTGGCCGGTATTGATATGGTCTGGCCGACAGGCATCATCAATATCCTGCAATGTCATGATGTCTGTGTTTGCGGTAGTGGAACCATCGACGGCCAAGGGGCTGTCTGGTGGCATAAATTCTGGGGTACAGACGAAAACGGCGGCATGCTGGCAGATTACAGCCAGCGCGGCTTGCGGTGGGTGGTGGATTATGACTGCCAACGACCACGCAATCTGGTGGTATACCGTAGCGAACAGGTGGAAATGAGTGGTTTTACTTCACGTGAATCCGGCTTCTGGAATATTCACCTCTGCTATTCACAGCATCTATACCTGCACCATCTGCAAGTAGAAAACTCTGGCGGTCCAAGTACTGATGGTATCGATATCGACTCCTCGCAGCAGGTGCGAGTGGAACATTGTCGGGTGTCCTGCAATGACGACAATATCTGCGTGAAAGCTGGCCGAGGTGCTGAGGCTGAGCGTATTGGTGCCACCGCGCGGGATATTGTGATCCGCGAGTGCGAATTACTGCACGGTTCTGGCATTACGCTGGGTAGCGAAACCTCGGGTGGTATCGAACAGGTATTGATTGAAAACATTACCTTCAGCGGTACTGGGGTAGGTTTTCGCATCAAGTCGGCCCGTAATCGAGGGGGCTTTATTCGCCATGTGCGCGTAAGTGGATTGCAAATGACGGATGTTCACTATCCATTTATGTTTCAACTCAACTGGTTCCCAGCTTACAGCTACAGCCCGATAACCGCCAATGAGTCGATGCCCGCTCACTGGCAATCGCTCAGCCAGAGCGTGGAAGGAGAAGCAGGGCTTACTCAGGTGGAAAATATTACTATTTCAACGGTGCGAAGTGTACTTTCGAGCAGTGAGGTATTTAGCCGGGCCTTCTTTATTGAGGGCAATAGCGAAAAACCAATCGACAATCTGCACTTTAGCAACGTCACGCTAGTGGCGCAGGAGTTTGGCAAGATTGCCGGAGTAAACAATCTGCGGCTGGACAACGTACAAATTAGTGCCAACCAACCAACCCAGGCTGAAAACGACGAGTATGCACGTTAAGTTTAATCGGGCGTTAGTTGAAGGGGCGCTGAGTTTTTATTTTTAGCTTTATTATTTTACAGATAATTGCGCTCAATATAATTATTACCAATGTTATTTCAAGCATAACGGATACAAATAGCGCCTCTGACGAAAGCGTGTGTGAATTTAGTTGAAATTGAGGTGGGCCTCATTTCAATATTCAACCCGGTCTTATTCTTGAAACGGGTAATGGATATTCGGTATATAAGTTTTATTTACGAACGACCTGTACGATTAACTGATTGGATCTCTCTGGGCTGGACAGAAAATCAATAATTTCGAGTATATAGCCGAGGGGGTTATAAAATTGCCAACAGGGACGAACTGTATAATAACAGTATGAGTATAGCTTTAGAGCAGCCTATAACGTCAATGCTTGGATACTTTTCATAGAAATAGGAAATGTGTCGGTAAGGAGTGATAGCAGTGAAAGACAAAGCCAATTTTGTATAGGGCTTGGGCATATATTCTGATAAATGTTCCATTAATCCGGTGATTGTTGGTCACGGAATAAAAAATCGGTCAGAAACCGATTTGAGCAGTGCTCGAACAGGCCCGAGAGGCGAGTCTCAGAGATGATATGCATTAAGCCCAGAAGAGAATCAGTGGTTGGGATAAACGAGGCAATCCTACGCACATAACTTACGGGACGACAGAGAGTGGTATTTTCGTATTCAAAGGAGAAAAAAGAGTGAAAAAGGTTGCGGTTTTACTGGCCCCAGGGTTCGAGGAAGGGGAGGCTATAGTTACTATAGATATTTTACACCGATTAAAGATAAAGGTAGAAACACTCTCCTGCACTTCAAGTAAAAAGGTAGTGAGTTACCATAACATCCCAATGGTGGCAGACAATACGTTGAAAAAGGCTTTCGACACAAATTATGATGCCGTGGTGTTGCCCGGTGGGCCGGAAGGCAGCGTGTTTCTTGCAAATAGCCAGGAAGTGGTGAGTTTTGTGCGTCGCCATGACGAAGCAGGCAAATTAATTTGTCCAATTTGCTCAGCCTCTGCCCGAGTATTGGGGGGGAACGGCCTACTCAAAGGTCGGCGCTACGTGTGCTCTGGCGATTTATGGCAAAATGTCAGTGATGGTGTTTATGTTGACCAAAATGTTGTGGAAGACGGTAATTTAATCAGTGGAAAAGGGTTTGGTTTGGTATTTGATTTTGCTTTTACCATCGCAACCCGTTTGCTGGGTGACAGTGTCCCAGCAAATGTTCATGCTGAACACATTTATTATTCGTGGCAGGAATAGAGGTAGTGATAGTGTTGTTGCCATAACTTGCTGTTTCCTTGAACTCTTGTCGGAATTTCGCTCAATGAGCGGGAGTGCTTACCCGTCAAATCGACAGTAGGGTTGAACAGCCGCCTTAGTGACAATGGCGAAACTCGGCAGTGTAACCAGTAGGTGCCCAGCCCCAATCCATTGGGAGGATATTCCCTACTCGAAAAACGTTTGTTCAAAAAAGCAAAGGATGGTGTTGGCTTTTCTGTCAGTTACGCGTTCCATCAAAACTTCAGGCAGGGCATGCACCCAGCCCAATTTTTTCGTCCGTTCCTTACGGAATCAACTTATGTGCCTTAAGCTGGTCGAAGAGTTCAAAGAAGCTGTCACGCGTACTGCGATAGCCGGTAAAGCCAGCCTTGCGGCTTTTACTTATATCGGTGAACACTTCCATCGGCCTGCCGAGATCGGCATCGGTGTGCCACCATGAGGCTAAGCGACTGACATCCGGCTCCTGCAGATGATAACGCTTGGCGACCTCGCGCCACTGCTTGTCCGCCTGCTGCATGCGATCTTCCAGTGGCTGCGGCACACCGCTGAACGGTACCGCTTCGATACCAAAGTAGTCAGCGACTTCACCCCACATCCACTTCCAGCGGAAAACGTCGCCGTTGACCACATTGAAATCTTCATTCTTCGCATTGTCACTGGTGGCGGCCCACAGCAGCTGATCGGCTAGCAGATGTGCATCGGTCATATCTGTAATACCCTCCCACTGCGCCTGTGAGCCAGGGAAGACAAACGGCTTATTGTTGGCTTTGCAGAGCGTGGCATAAACCGCCAGTGTCTGGCCCATGTTCATTGCGTTGCCGAGCGCAAAACCGATAATGGTATGCGGACGGTGGACGCTCCAATTGAAACCGTATTTTTCAGCAGCGGCAAAAAACTCATCTTCCTGCGCGTAATAGAAGTTGTCGACCGGTTGGCGGCCCTGCTCTTCGCGAAATGGCGTCATTGGCACTTCGCCTTTTCCGTACGCGTCAAACGGACCGAGATAGTGTTTCAGACCGGTGATCAGTGCTGCATGACCGCCTTTCAGGCGGTTGCCAAGGGCATCAAGCACGTTGCGTACCATCGCGGCATTGACGCGGATGTTCTCTTTTTCATTTTCCTGGCGAGCCCATACGCTAAAAAAGACGTTGTCCACACTGATATCCTTGAGCGCTTGTTTGACCGCCTTAGCGTCAGTGAGGTCAACTTGAATCGCCTGACAGCTTTCTGGCACTGGCGTGCGGCCTCGTGACAGCCCATAAACCTGCCAACCTTGTGCGATAAGGGTTTCAGTTAGAGCTGTGCCGTTGATGCCGCTGGCGCCAACAATAAGTGCGCGTGATGTCATATAAACTCCGGTGATAATCCATGCTAAAGGACGAATGTTAAAAAAGTGTATCAGGGAAACAGCGAAAGCAATCGGGTACAGTTGCTCACCGGCATGTAGGGTACAAGAGTTGAGCCGAAAATGCTGATGGTGCTATTAGTGTGTGATGGGGAATACCATCATGCACTAAGTGTCAAAGACTCGACTGAATATCCAGCTTCACTATTTCCGCTATTGATAACAGTGCCCACATGATAACGGCTTAAAAAAATAAACTCATCTTTAGTAATAGCACACATCCTGCTCTGCTCTGGTTTTATGTGCATAACGTAAAATAACGAACTGAATCGAATCAGCTTTTAACTGAATTTCACTGCGCAATATCACTAAATAAATGCAATTAAGATAATAATTTACATATAAATGTGTATTAACCCACAAATTAATCCATTGTAACGTGCCAATGTTCCGTGAATTGAAAGCTGTCACATTTTTATACCGTGGTCGTCACTAGGCTTAAGTTGCTTTAACTTAATCAATTCAGCAAAAGGTATAAAGAATGAAAAAAATCATTGTAACGGGCATGGTAATGGGGCTGATGTCATGGCAGGTCGCGGCACAATCTTTCGTGCTGACCGATGCTGAAGCCGGTATGGACAAGGGTGACTGGCAAACTAGCAGCAAAAAGCTGAAGCTGGCGGGTGCGGATTTCAGCATCGAGCAGAAAGTGCTGCACGGCGGTAAACAGGAAGGTTCCAAAGTCCTGACTATCACCAGTAAAGGGCTGACTATTGCACTCAGTCCGACACGCGGCATGGATTTACTCTATGTCAGCGGTGATAACATTCGACTTGGCTGGGATTCACCAGTTAATGAAGTGGTCAATCCGGCGTTTATCAATCTCGAAAGCCGCAACGGTGTAGGCTGGCTGGAAGGATTTAACGAGATGATGGTGCGTTGCGGCTTTGAATGGACTGGGCACCCTGTGGTTGCTGACGGTATGATTTACACGCTGCACGGCCGTGCGGGTAATACGCCAGCATCGAAAGTGGTCGTGGACATTGCAGACACTGCGCCCTATGAAATTACAGTGCGCGGCCTGATTAAAGAACACACGTTCAAGAAAGCTAAACTGGAAACCTGGACTGAACTGCGTTATGTACCAGGCAGCCACTCCTGGACCATACACGACACCCTGACTAACCAGTCCGACTACCCGCATGACTACCAGATAATCTATCACAGCAATTTTGGTCAGCCGCTTCTCGAGCAGGGTGCGCGTTTCGTCGCCCCAGTGAAATCTATTTCACCTTTCAATGACTACGCCCAAAAAGGCATGAAAGACTGGCAGACTTACGCGGGGCCGACCAAGAACTTTGATGAAATGGTGTTTAACATGGTGCCTTACGCCGATGCGCAGGGCAAAACTCTGGCTGGCATAGTCAATCAAGCGGGTAACAAAGGTGCGTCGATTGAGTTTAATACCCATCAGTTGCCACTGCTGACTCTGTGGAAAAACACGGATACGTTGAAACAGGGTTATGTCACCGGCATCGAACCAGGCACCAACTACGCTTATCCGGTGACCATCGAGCGGAAACAGGGCCGAGTTAAACAGTTGCAACCGGGACAGAGTACGGTGTTTGAACTGACCTACTCACTGTTGCCGGATGCTGATGCAGTGAGTAAATTTGAACAACGCGTTAAAACAATTCAGGGCACACAGAAAACCGAAACCAGTGATAAACCTATCGCTGTTGAGTGATTATCCTGAAATATGCGTTTTTCTCAAGGCGCCTTGATGGCGTCTTTTTCCATTTAAAGTGTGTAGCACTGTGTCGTCAACGATGACACCCTGCATATTTGCATCTGTATGAACAGTAAGGTCCTATAGGGGGCAGTAGAACAACAGCCTCATTTTTAGAACTTCATCAACCCTAGCTCGCACAACTGCATTTACACCCATAATCGCTGTTGAGCGAGTGTTTGAAAAGCTGGCTGAGCGTTTTTCCTGAGTTGCTGATGTCCAGTTTGTAACGCGTTTGCGAACTTTATCGGGTGGTTGCAAATACAGTCATCGCCGTTGATGTGTTAGCAAAAGGCGATATGATGACCATAATCTCCATGCTTCACATCAGTTCAACCATCAATCAGAGGACAGGGATGGATATTATCCTTTTGAAACACCTTCTCACTCAATGCGTTATTTTTCTCCAGTTCGCACTGGAGGCGATGTCAGTATTGTGTGTGTTTATTGGCTTACTAAGAACGTTCTACGTCATGGTTGTCTACCGTGGGAGTACGCTCTTCAGTTCGAGAACCCGCCTGTCTTTAGGCAGTGGGTTGGCTATTGCCCTGGAATTCCAACTGGCGGCAGATATTTTGGCGACAACGGTGAATCCTGAGATGGAGGAACTGATAAAGCTGTCTGTTATCGCGGTTATCCGTACTTTCCTGAATTATTTTTTATCCAAAGAACTCGATGCGCAACCGAAAGAAAATGCGGGTAACGAAGAAAAAGCATAGTGAGTGTGTGATATTGGTATGAGCTGAACGCGTTTCTGAGTGGTCATTAACATCAGGATAAGGGAACGTTCGGGGACGCTCGCGCAGTTCATTGCGTAAAGTGAGGTACCTGACACTGAAATTTAAAACTATTCTTTACTGTTGGGGGGATGTATTTCCCGATTCACACGTACCTTTGCCTGATCATCCTTAGCCGTTTATCCGCGGTTGTGAGAATTGTGTCAGCCAATCGGTTTGCCGCCAGCAAATCCTCCCGACTGACGCCTGCTCCGGCAGGCGTAATAATAGTCATTATGCGCCCTCTTTGACCTGATAAACAACGTCGATCACGCTGCTGTAACCCCCAGAGTGTCTCGTTCACGACGCGGTGGATCTGATCGCCAAACTGTCTGGCAACTTCGCTTTAATCACCACAAAATATGATGTGTTATCAGTGAAAGTTGATATACCATATCTAGGATCATACAAAATGTAAAACTCCTATTTGCAACAATAGATAATGGATAAACCTACCATGAAGCCGCCCTTGAGAATTGTTTCTATTATCTTTTTGACTTTACTTGTAACCAGTTGCAGTTCGCTACGCAAGACGGTATATCCTCCTCCTTACCTTGGTTCGCCAACTGAAATCAGCACTTATGAAGTGAAAGGTTTACATTTTGTTACTACGGTGACTTTCAACGGTATGTTCGCTGAACAGCAAATTAAAGAATACGCGGAAAAGCATCATTACCGTTATTATGTCATTATTCGAGGAAACTCCGGAGCTAACGATTTCGTGGAAAAAATGAGTGCTAAAATGTACCGATAAATTATTTAATAATTACTCTTACGAATTATACTTTGGCAAGTAATGGGTATGAAAAAGACCCCATTCTTACAATAGATTATTTGTCACTACTGATTTTTTGTATTTCACTCATATTAGGTGGTTGGATTTAATCCTATATTTCCAGACGTAAGATCATCCTTATGTTAGTTATCCACGCTGGGATCGATATTTCCATAGCGAGTGATATTGCCGATGTGTTATCCATTTTTAGCCCGGCCATACTCCACTGGCCCTTTCACGATCTCGACTCCCATTGCTTTCTTTCCATGAAGGTTTTGAGGCTCGTGTATTTGTGTGATGGCTGTGGTCAGTTTGGGGGCGGAGGATAGCACCTTTACCGGCAGTCACCGCCGTCATTTTCTGCTCCAGACTTTGCTGCACAATGGCAATTTTATCTTGAGGAGTATGATGTCTGCAGCGCTTAGCACCAGTGAACACTTCAACAGTAAGAAGGCAAGAACTTTTAGTTGACCAAGCCAAACACGCCAGCAACTAGTAATGAATTTTTTGATAGCCGCGTGAGCAAGATCCATTTATGCTCGCTGGTGGGGCCGCAGTCACTCTTTGTAAAGAGAATTTAAGGCTAAACAGAGAGTTAAACATTTTATCCTATCCAGGGTAAGCGAGTAACAATGCAGATAATGAATTTAAAACAAGCCAGAATAACCAGTTTTATCTTTGTGATGGGGGGCATACTGCTGCTGTTGCCGCTGAATCTTCTCTCCTGTTTTATGGCCGGTTTTCTGGTCTATGAGATTGTGAACATCCTCACACCACATTTTCAAAAAGTGATCGGCGATAAACGGGCGCGATGGTTGGTTGTGGCAGTGATCAGTACTCTTGTCGTCAGCTTGCTGACCACAATTATCGGTACTATCGTTGGTTATCTGATGCAGGATATGAAGAATATCTCCGGTATCAACACCCGTATTGCGTTCATACTGCAGGATGTCCAGCAGGAAGTGGCAAAATATCTGCCGGGCTATCTGCCGTTGAGCGTGGTGGAACTGAAAAACGAGATCCTTAGCCGTTTGCAGCAACATCTTGTGCTGTTGCAGACCATGGGCAAAAGCATCCTACATGGCTTGGTCACCATGTTGATCGGTATGGTACTTGGGGCGATAGTTTCTCTGTGCAGCATTGATAGTACTGGGGATCGACCATTGCTAAAGAGTGAGTTGATGAAAAGGATCTCGCTGCTGTCACAGGCGTTTCGCAACATCGTATTTGCTCAGGTTAAAATATCGACGATTAATACCGTCTTCTCCGCTATTTTTCTCCTCGGTGTGCTACCTCTGTGTGGGATTTATATTCCATTAGCGAAAACGTTGGTGGTGTTTACCTTTATCTTTGGCCTGCTGCCAGTGATAGGCAATCTTATCTCCAATACTATTGTTTTTATTTCTGGTCTGTCGGTATCACTCGGTGTTGCGTTGATTGCGCTGCTTTACCTGATTGTGATCCACAAGTTTGAGTATTTCCTCAATGCTCGTATTGTTGGTACTAAGATCAATGCCCATTCTTGGGAGATCCTGCTGGCAATGTTGATATTCGAAGCGGCATTCGGGCTAGCGGGTGTAGTTGCCGCCCCTATCTATTATGCCTACTTAAAAAGTGAACTCAGAGAAGCGAAGCTGATATGAGTGCTATCCGGCTGCTGCGAATTTAAACGCGGCAGCGGTGTTATTGATCCATGCATAAGCGTTGTCATGCCGGTCGTGGTCAGGGCTCAGCCATACTGTTTATTCAGTTAAAGCCTTGGGGGAAATGCCATGAAAGCATCTTCGATTTACTTGTGGATCGGCCGATATCAACGATTTTATCGATCAAGATCAGGTCAAGCGCATCTATATTCAGGTTACTGTTCGACGCAATAAAACCATAGTCTTCCCACACGTTCTTCAGTAGCACGTCTATTTCTATTGGTTCATTCAGATGTTGGATAAATTCAGCAATAGCCGGGTTGGAAATGTCACCCCTGATCTTCGTCATTTAACACCATCAATATCTTTTCTGATGGATTAAACACAATCGTAAGATTAAGTATATATATCATCTATAACTCTAATGGGCTAAAAAACCTTTTAATCGGCGCTAAATCAAAAATGGCAATACTGTCTTCGGCTAAGCCTCTCTTATAAATTTTCTTTTTGAAATATTTTTTATGACTGACAGCTCTTTTTTGTGGCAAAGGAAACAGGGTCAACCAACACTGACATGAAGAACGATATCACTCAATGGGCATTAAGGGCCACTACAGGCAGAATTAAACATTTAATCACTGCAGACAGTCTCATACTATTAAAGCACCTCCTTACCACATTTTACTTTACAAGTTGATTATACTAATTTCTTTACTTTAAAGATAATTTCTAAGAATAATAAAATGTATAAATTAAATTATCGATATAAAAATCTATGTTTAAGCTAAATAAATGCTCAAATATACTTTCTTTAAAACCTTGTTATGATTGTGTCATCCTGATTTAGCCAAGGTGTCGTAGCCAACACCGGTTTATATCACCTTTTTTGTTCAGGGGAGCAACAGCATTAGCACCGCATACCGATATTCAGTAAAAATAGAGTTTTCTATGACCGTATGACCGAGGTAACCGACAGTGATTTTATCCTCTGTCGATAAACAACCGCGTTTTTAGGTGGGCAATATTTAATCGCTCGATTTAAATCAGTATGTACATATTAATAATAAATTAATTATCGTTAATTATATTTTATTTATCTGTATTAACGCTCCCTATTATGTAATAGCGGGGGCATTTATCTGTGGTTAAAACAACCACGTTATATATCGGGTAACCGAAAATCAATATCACCATGAAGGAATTGTTCCATGCGTAAAACTATTTTCTCTCTGACTCCCGCCGCGTTGGTCTTACTGGCGGTAGCCGGGAATGCACAAGCAACCTCTAACGCCCAATTGACGGTTACCGCTAACGTTGTTGCGTCAACCTGTGATGTTTCTTTGTCGACCAATAATCTGGACCTGGGTAACTATGCAGCATCTGCATTTAGCGGTGTTGCCACCCCAATCCCTGCCAGCAAAAAGTCATTCACTGTGGGCTTGAACAACTGTGATGCGCCGGGTGCTGCGGGTGATAAAGCCTATTTGGTGGTGAGCGGGCCAGTTCTGGGGGGGAACCCGAACATGTTTAACTCTACCGGTACTAACACCGGCATCATGTTGAACCAGGTTGCGACACCAACCACCTATATCAACAACAATGAGAAGCTGTTGGTAGCGACTGCAGGCTCAACGCCAGCCGCAGGTGACTTTAATACCAAGACACTGAATCTGCAGGCCGGTCTGGCGTCAACCACCGCAACGGGTATCAGCATCGGTGCGGTTAGCGCGCCTATCCTGTTTGCCTTTGCCTATAACTGATTGTCCTGATGGCAGGTGGCTTCAGCCACCTGCCATTGTGACCTTTTTCCTTTTTACTCTGTAACGAAAGAATAACGCGCCTGACACTGTTTATTCCGATGATGATGGCGCTGCTGTTTTACCCACCCGACGTATTTACCCACAAGGCGCCGGTAGTCGTGCTGTCACCGTACGTAACACTTGCCTTACCGGGTGCGGGCGTCGTGTATTCAAACAGCTTCTGCCATGATTTTTTCTGATTTTGATGGACAGGTTCACGTCATGCACAACATAACAATAAAAAACAGGCGTAACAGGCCCATCGTGTCGTTCGTTATGGCCGGAGTCTGGCTGCTGGCCGGGGCATTCCCTGTCTGGGCGCGTGACTATTTTGACCCCCGTCTGTTGTCATTGGGCGGCGCGCAGTCGACCAGCACCGACTTGAGTGCATTTGAATCCGCCGGCCAGGTCGCAGAGGGCCATTATCTGGTCACATTGTGGATGAATCAGTCGGATCAGGGGCAGCACACCCTTAACTTTAAAAAGAATGCACAAGGTCAGGTGCAACCGGAACTGACGCCCGCGCTCCTCCATGAATTGGGGGTCAATACTGCGGCGTTGCCGGGGTTCAGCGCATTGCCACCGGACCAGCCGGTCAATGATTTGGCCGCCCTTATTCCTGATGCACAGGTGCACTTTGACTTATCCCAATTGCGGCTGGACATCAGTGTGCCGCAGATTGCCATGCAGCAAAACGCCGCCGGTTATGTCGACCCCGCATTGTGGGACGACGGCGTGCCCGCGTTGCTGATGAACTATAGCCTGAATGGCAGCCGAAACTGGCAACGTGCGCGGGCTGGAATGGACAGCAGCGAACAGACCAATCTGTTTGCCAGTTTGCGTAACGGGCTGAACTGGCAGGCCTGGCGTTTGCGCAGTGACATGACCTATACCCGCAGCCAGAACAGTGGCACTGCGTCGTCGAGCCAGCAAAACACCCGCTTTTCCAATACCTATTTACAGCGCGATATTCATGCCTTGCGCGCTGAGGTGCTGGCGGGGGAAAGCAGTACCGGCAATGAGGTGTTCGACAGTATTCCGTTTCGCGGTATTAAGCTGAATTCCAGCGAAGAAATGCTGCCTAACAGCCTGCGGGGGTTTGCCCCGGAGATTTCCGGTATTGCGCAAAGTAATGCGCGGGTGACGGTCAGCCAGAACGGCAATGTGGTGTATCAAACCTATGTTGCACCGGGGCCGTTTCGCATTAATGACCTCTATCAGACCAGTCAGGGCGGGGATTTGACGGTCACTATCACTGAGGCTGACGGCACGGTGCGCAGCCAGACAATGGCGTTCTCTTCTTTACCGGTGATGCAACGCCCCGGCGCCCTCAAATATGAGTTTACCACCGGGCGTTACGACGGCGGGATAACGCAAGGCTCGCGTGAGGCCACGTTTGCACTGGGCACCTTTATTTATGGTTTGCCCTATGACATCACCCTGTACGGCGGTGGGCTGATGGCTGACGACTATCTCTCTTTTGTGGCGGGGTCGGGCCTGTCACTGGGGACTTTTGGCGCGCTTTCAGCCGATGTCACCACCTCCACAGCCCGATTGCAGGGGCAGGATGAACAGCAACAAGGCCGCTCTTATCGGCTGCGTTATGCCAAAAGCCTGTTGAGCACCGGCACCGCTGTGGATTTGGCGGCCTACCGGTATTCGACCCGCCACTATTACAGTTTCTCGGATTTCAACAATCTGGGGTATGAACTCAATGACAGTCAGGTGCCCTGGGCCTTAGAGCGTCAGCGTTCCAATTTTCAGATGCGCGTCAGCCAGCAACTGGGGGACTGGGGGGCTTTGTATCTGTCGGCCTCCCGCAATGATTTTTGGGGCAATAACCAGGTGAATAACACGGTCTCAGCCGGTTACAACACCAGTTACCGGGGTGTCAGTCTCGGTGTGGCTTACAGCATTGACCGGATAAAAGGTGACGAGGGGTGGCCTGAAAATCGGCAGTTATCCATGAACATGCAGGTGCCGTTTAGCCTGTTTAGTTCATCCCCGGCGGTGAGCCGCCACTATGTTAACTATCAAATGACGCATAATAATCAGGGGCAGGTACAGCAGCAGGTTGGGGTCAGCGGCAATGCGCTGGATGACCGTCTTTCTTACAGCGCGATGCAGAGCCAGTCAAATGGCAGCAGTGGTGACAATTCCACCCTGAATGCGGGCTATCAGGGCAGTAAAGGGATGGCAAACATGGGGTACAGCTACAGCAATCAGTTCCGTTCGCTGAACCTCAGCGGTAACGGCAATCTGGTTGTCCACCCGGAAGGGGTGACGTTGGGGCAAATGCTGGGCAGTTCGGTGGCGATAGTGAGTGCGCCAGGCGCGGAGGGTGTCGAGGTGATGAACGGGAATGTGCGCACCGACAGCCGGGGTTATGCGGTGGTGCCGTATTTATCGAACTACCAGAACAACAATATCAGCCTGAACCCGGCCACGTTGCCGGATGATGTCGACATGGCGAAATCGAGCCTGAAGGTCTACCCGACCAAAGGGGCGGTGGTGATGGCGAAGTTTGATACGCGGGTGGGGTATCAGGCGCTGGTGACGTTGCGCCGGGGGGAAAGCAACATTCCGTTTGGGGCACTGGTGACGGTGGAAGGCGGTTCCGGGAGTGAAAACAACACCGGTATTGTTGGCGACGCCGGTCAGGTGTACCTGAGTGGGCTGCCGGAAAAGGGCCGACTGATGACGAAATGGGGCCAGGGTGCGGACCAGCAGTGCCGCGCAGTGTTTGATTTGGCGGGCAGTGCAGCAAGCTCGGGGAGTAACCCTGTTCGCCAATTAACAGCGCGTTGTGACGCGAGTTAATCGCCTGGGTATCCGGTAAGCATGAATTTGTTGGGGAGAAAACACCATGAAAAATAACCGTCAATGTGTGCGACACAGAATATCTCGCTACTCCCTTGGCCTGTGCCTGCTGGCGCTGATGGGGCAGTCTGCGGTGGCGGACACCATTACCATTGGTAAAGGCAGTGGTATTGTGTGGGAGGGGTTGCCATTTAGTGTCTCAAATATCGTAACAGTACAATCGGCGAGCACTTCTTCCAGTCTATATTATGGGGTGGCTTCTTTTGTTAAAACGCCTCAGTCAGGTGCTGGCTGTACTATCGGGGCATTAACGACTATCGCGGGCTACCAGGCATATAAAATTGCTCCAGGTGTTGGGATTGTTCCCAGAGCGAATATCAGTGCAAATTATACGTTGGCGAACAATACGTCAGAGACACTCACGGGTACGATGGGTTTACCGGAAACACGGGCGGTGACCTCGAATGGGAGTATTATTACCAATCCACTGTCAACGGGCAGGCAATGGTGCGTGCCGCCAAGAATGAGTGCTGTTGATTATTTCTATAAGGCGGGTACGCCTATAAATGCGACTGCAGCAGGAACTGTGATTATTGTAGCCGATGGAACGCAGACCAGTCAGAATAATATCGCCCTTGATTTATGGTTTGAAACCATTACATATAACTCAATCGCAAATAAACAAGTTATTCCTGCAGGTACGGTATTACGTATTTCAACATTGGAATGTACGGTCAATACACCAGTCATGATTGATTTTGGCACTGTTGCTAAAAATCTCCAGAGCGGTGCTGAACTGAGCTCCTTGTCATACCCGTTTATAACGCAATGCTCACAACCCTCGGCTCAGGTTAATGCCAACATTAATGTACAATTTAGGGCATTAACCAGCTTATATGGCGGTGTAGCAGCTCGCCTGGCATTAAATGAAGGCGGTGGTTATATTACCGGTGAAATTAATAATGCGGTGACGGGCAGTGGGAGTTGCAATTCAACCAACGGGGTGAAATTTAATAGTACACCACTAAAAATAGGCAGTATTACCAGTGCTCAGACGAGTCAGACAATTACCAATCAGGTGACGTGGCGCTTATGTTCGGGGGGCAGTTCACTGCCGACGGGGACTGTAAGCGCGGCAGCCGAAATGCTGGTGACGTTTAACTGATTTAAGTATTAACGTCGTAGTAACCTTGGGCTATCACGTTAATTCTTTTCGCGAAAACAAGGATAAAAATCGCTGTTCAATCAGATAGTCTCGTTTTCCGATTCACTATCGATTATTGGAAAGGTTTAATCTAAATAATTATTACGACGATTAGACTTATTCGCTAATGGGATATTCTAGAGAGCATTTAGACGGTCATAGATATACCCTATGACCGAAGGGTTAAATTCTATGGGAGTTAACAGAGTAAAAGAATATGAAAGTATAATTCATACTGCAATCTGTGTGGCTATTGCCAAGAGCGTGATCTGGTTTTTAAAAATTACAGTTCCTTATTAGTGTGGGTCATTTTTTTTGGCACTATATTATGGCATTTTTATAGTTATTATTATAATGAGGTGTAAAATGCAGGTGTTTATGGCTAAAGAGGCCGTAGAAATGGGAATTGTCATTGGAGTAAGGCTTAGGCATTGCGGTGAGGGTTGGATTATTGAAATAAGCTTATATGGGACCGATAATATTGAAATTATTGAACTCCAGCGGGGAGGTGCACGGATTTTTAAAACACTAGATGCTGCTATGAAAATGATAGATAGAATAGGCTATGTATCAGAAATTAAAATTGCGGCATGAAGATATATACGCTGTCATTGTGTTATGTATTGTGACGATCGATATTCAATATGGAAGTATTTTGGATTATCGATCACACAATGAAGCTCTTCCATTCTTGTGTTAATGCCACAAAATACTCTCATATTGTAGAGTCATTAAATTATGCGCATAATTTATAGTTGGAGTGCGTGATGGGAAAACGTGCTGTCGTCCTTTTTTGAGGCTGGTTACGCATTATAACAATTTGAGCGGCTACCCCTTCGCCAAATCTAAAGCCCAAGCTTATTGCAAGCTTGGGCTGTATGCTTTTTCAGATGGTGCATAGAGAGCCGATATTACTTGGCCTGCGCCTCGAGAGTAAATGTCTCTTGTATCGCGGCCGTCTCATGAACCATGACGGTTTCTGTGCGCGCTTTTGCCACGCCACGACAGCCTTCACCGTAGTGTTCACCTTCCCAACGCCCAACTAATGCTGCACCAACGGCGTTACTCATCACGTTAGTGGCAGAACGGCCCATATCAAGGAAGGGATCAACGCCCATCAGTAGAATCAACCCTGCTTCCGGGATATTGAACTGGCTCAATGTTGCGGCAATAACCACTAACGACGCACGCGGAACACCTGCCATGCCCTTTGAGGTTAACATCAGAATCAACAACATGGTGACTTGCTCACCCATGCTCAGATGGATATTACATGCCTGAGCAATAAATATGACCGCGAACGAACAATATGCCATGGAGCCTACAAGGTTAAAGGAATAACCAATCGGCAACACAAAGCTGGCAATTTTGTTGGACACGCCAAACTCTTCTAATTTTTCTAACGTGCCAGGGAAAGCGGCTTCAGAACTTGAGGTGGTAAAGGCTAACAGCGCGGGTTCGCTGATACCTTTAATTAAGCGCAATGTGCAGCGGCCAATCAGAAGGATTGAACAGCCAATCAAAATAAGCCACAGCAGGCCGAGGGTGAGATAGAACTCGCCCATAAAGATGCCAGCACTGACTAATACACTTAAGCCACGCTCAGAAATCATGGCTGAAATGGCAGCAAATACCGTCAGTGGGGCAAACAACATGACATAACCTGTGAGCTTCAGCATCAGGTGTGCTAACGAGTCTAATACCGAAACGATAGGGGCAGCTTTTTCACCGATGGCGGACAGACTAATCCCCATAAATATTGAGAATACAACAATTTGCAGGATTTCATTACGTGCCATCGCATCCACAATACTGGTTGGGATAGCGTGTGAGATAAACACCTTAGCGGAGAATGGCACTGGTGCGATACCGTCAACAGCACTGGCCGTTGCTGCCACGAAGTTAATCCCATCACCCGGTCTCAGCAGGTTAACAATTACCAACCCGAGTAGAATGGAAATGAATGCAGCGCAAATGAACAGGAACAGCGTTTTTGAGAAAACGCGCCCTAAGGTTTTGGCATCACCCATTTTTGCAATCCCAACGACTAATGTTGAGATGATCAACGGAGCAATGATCATTTTGATCAATCGCAGGAAAATGTCGGTGAAAATAGATATTTCAGATGAGTACGACTTGGCGAACTCAGGGCTGCTAAAGGAATTAATTAAAAACCCGACAATAATACCTATTATCAGACCCAATATGATCATTGTGGTCAAATTTTTTGATTTCATAAGGATTCCATTTATAAGTAGAGTGGTATCGTTGTTCTAAAATCATTTAATAACGGTACTGATGTTGTATTTGCCTCTATATTAATCACGGCGCAGGGAGAGACGAATAACGCAGCTCAGTGCACCGGATTATTTGGGTGTTTTTCTATTAATACAGCTAATGGAACTGATACGGCTGATACTATGCTAAATAGTAAACTCGAGCTTCAATAATGGCGCATGTTGCTGAGCACCATAGACATCAGTATCGCCTACCGCGCCCGATACCAGGTTGCGCGGCATGACCACCTTGACAGCATTAGCGGGATCGAACCAAACGATACGATGGACAAATTTGGGTTCAATTTTATAGAGCTGCGCAATCAATTCTTTTTTAAATTGCCCTGACGCTTTAATGCTTGAATATATTTCCTTGTCTTTAAATAAAATATCCAGCACCAATTCATAAGGACCGGCATTTTTCGATCTGACGACGTGTGCCAAATCTAAAATTGATTTTTTCATGCTACCACTCCTTCGGTTGTTACATTTTCCAGGCGGAATTTAAATGCAACTTCTGGCGTGTATTCCATCAAATGATAAATGGAGAATTCATAAACCAGTCCTGCACGAATATCTGACGGAGAGAATGGGAAGGCCAAATTACCCGCAGTAGCTATTCGCCCGGCATAACCATAATGAAGCAGAGTAGAGCGGGCGAGTGAACATATGCTATCGGCCATGGCTTGAGTCGGTGCGACAACATCCAGCAAAATACCCAATTCATATGAAGTGGTATCCGGCTCTGGCTCCATTTTACCCATGACTCCGTTCTTACCGTACAGATGGAAATTGAGCTTCACCGCGTCAGGATCGATTTTCAGGTTTTTTTCGACACTGTTGCGCACTTCGACCAAAATATTATCGATACCGGCAATCATGATGGAATCACGGGTGCCAGCAATACTCAGGGTACGATAGCCTACTGGGCGCGCGCCTTCTAACTTCACGGTGTATGGCGTGTTTTCATGTACTGATCCGCTGACACGAACCTGTCCATTGCCGACATTTTCAAAGCGGCAGGCTTTCAGGTTCAACACGCCGCCGGGGCCGGGCAAGAAGTAAGGGTCTGACTTTTCATACAGGGTATGTGCTGCGGCCGAGGTTTCAGTAAATTGGCGTTTCTCGTTGAAGGTTTTTAAAGTGAAGCCAGTTTCGTCCAGAATACCCATTGCACAGTCAGAACCTGATCCCGGAGTTGCTGCAATAGCAGCACATTCCAAAATCTTGCCGCAATGCAACGCCAGACCTTCATCGAATCCTTTCATAATCGGTAACGCTGCAAAGCAGGCGGGATCATAAGCACGGCCACCTAACACCACTTGCGCGCCAGCTTGCAATGCTTCCTGAAAAGGCTCGATCCCCATTTGAGCAACGATATAGGTCGTGGCATCAATGGCTTCATGAGTCAGTTCTGGGACAAAATCCAGCGATTGAATCTTGCCAGCATCAAGGGCGGCATGGACCACCTCTTTACTGACGTCGGCAGGGATAACGGCCAGCGTAAAATTGAGAGATTCCTCTTTGGCAATCTCTAAAATTATCTGGCGGCACCACTCCAGATGCGGTGCAGCCCCTGAACCACCCGCAGTACCGATAACCACAGGAATACCATTCTTCACCCCTGCGGTAATCATATAGCGCAGATCGCGTTTTACCCCAGCGCGGTCGGTAAAAGGTTTACCGGCACCCAGATAGTGAGGGCCGGGATCAGAGGAACCCGCATCAACGGCGATTAAATCAGGCGACTCCTCCATCGCTTTCATAAAGCTCTCTTCCGGGAATCCGTACCCCAAGATGGCCGTTGGTGAGAGAATTTTAAAAGTCTTAGACATATCAGTTAGCCTTTGCATTAAGTTGCGCGATGGTGCGAGACATCTCGTTGAACACAATGTTCATCCCTTCATCAAAACCCATCCCTGGTTTGATTAGCATACGCATTGGACGGGAGGCGATAGCGACATGCACACAAGTGCGGGCGCTGATATCAGTTTCGTTACAGGTACCACCTTGGTACGCTTCCATCCCTTTTTTATTGCAGTAAAGAACCGCGTCCACGATGTTGTGAATACTGCCTAAATCAGGGGTTTTGATCTGCACCATGTGACAACTACCCGCATCAGTAAAATCGATGATGTCTTGATAGGTGTTACACCATTCATCGGCCACAATTTTGACTTTCGAACCGAGTTTTGCCAGATTGCGGGTAATTTCAGTTAACAGGCGGATTTGGTCTGGCTTATTGCCTGCATCAACCGGCCCTTCGATATACAGATCCAGATCGCCGGCTTGTTCTTGCAGACTGGCGATGTACTCGGCGCACCGCATTGGGTCCATGTCAAAAATCAGGCCAATGGTGCCGTAAACATCGATATGCAGATTCGGTTTGTAGCTAGGGTCAACGCGCAGTTCAGCTACGCGTTTGGCTAACCAACTCACATAATCACGCAGTTTTTCGCCATTGCGGCCCAGTTTTTCATCAACGTTGTTGATAAGGCCGTGCGGCAGTACATCGACGCCTTTAACGATCATTTTATCCACGGCGATATAACGATCATCGCCACTTTGACCAAACAACGGAATAGGTTTGGCAACCAGCGGCAGGTGCCATTCGTCACACACTACCTCGGCTTTTAAACGCCCGGTGGCTAACGCAGTGGCATCCAGCAATGCCTGGGAAAGCCCATAACGAATGGCGGTATGTAGCTGTTTGCCATCAATGGTCACGTCGTCAAAGAAACGGGCATTCAGGCGAAACTCACTGACATCGCGCCCTTCCAGTAGGGGTTTGATATGTTTTTCTAAGAAAGGAACGAAATTTGCTGCAATAAACAAAGGATCACGACCACCAGCGCCTGAGTATTGCACTGCGGCACAGTCACCCACTGCCACGGCCCCATTTTCTAAAATTAATTGGACATTGACGCATTCACCCGCCTGCCGAATGGCAGTAAATCCCTCAGTAACAGGCTTGCCTTGATAGATAAACCCATCCAATTTCGCGCCATTTTTGATGGCTTGTTGGTCATCGAAGTAGAAAGATGAGTAACCGGCGGTGAACAGAGCGTGTTTGATTTTCATTATGGTCTTCCTATTAATTTACTGTGGGATACAGCGTTAATGTCATCAATGATCATTTGGAATGAAGGTGCACGACCTTCTTCTTTAGCGCGTTCAGCAACAAAGTCATGATGGAGCGCTAGCACATCTTTAGGCAGTGGAACTGAACCCGGATCGAAGACACGAATGGCACCGTGGTTATCGCGGATGGGCATCATCTTGCCGGAGTTACAGGTGGCGGGTGCAAATGGCACATCAAGCACACCCGCTTCAAAGGCACGCACGGTACCTATCGCAATATCGCCCTGTCCCAATTCCAGCACTTTGTTCATAACGGCGCGAACTTCGCGCTTAATCAAATCGACCTCGCGGTCAACCTCCAGACAAGGTGGGAATTTTTGGTCGCGTACCATGTTCAGCATTTGGTTCGAGGCTCTTAGCCCTTGACCATTTGCCTCAGCGGTTGGGATCCCGTAGGCCTCATGTGGGCTTTTGGTAATAACCTTGGTAGCGCCTGCCATGCCCGCCACTGCGGCCCCCCAAGAGATAACCGCAAATGCGCGGGATTCATCTTCCGGGAACCCGCCCATCCATTGATGGAACACGGTACTCAACTCGTAATTGTCGTAGCCATTGGCGTGGAAATATTCATGGGCTAGCTCGCGTAATGATTGAATAGCCGCAATATCTTGCACAATGTTACCCACCTGGCCGTAGCCCACGGTGATAGACCGGACACCTTGTTCCAGCGCGAGTAACCCTTCAATAATCGCGACCGCATGGGACACAAACGGCGGGATTAAGGTGCCGGTCAATGGGCCAAATGGTTCGCGGTTGATACGAATGCCATGTTCTTCATACACCCCAATCAAGCGATCGCAGTATTGCCAGTCACGAATGGATTTCTCCAGCGTTACGCGTTTTGCATAAGGGATGTTGTAGGAGATACCGCCGCCTTCGTAACTGGTAAAGCCACTGGCCATCGCTATTTCGGCCAGCAGCCGTGCATCAGGTGTTCCGTGCCGGATCTGTAATGGTTTAGACAAGCTTTCAGTAATGCTGCGACAAGCTGTGACACCGTGGTTGACGACCGGTAAACCATTGAGTTTTGATGTCCCTGCTTCGATAGATTTTTGGATGCCGATGGCCGCATCTTCGTAACGATTAAGGCGGGTATAGGCATCAATCGTGGTGGGCAGGAGGTCGCAATCTTTTTGCAACGCTGTCAGCAGTGCGATATGTTCTTCGATTAATGCGACCCCAGCACGAGGTTGGCTCAACGTAATGCCTTGGCGGTCTGCTTCAAATAACGCCCTGGCAAAATTTTTCGACTCAGGAATTGTTTGCTGATACTTAACGCCATCTTCAAATTTCTCAACGTCTTTGCCGGTGTGCCACGTTTGTAAAACGTGAAAACGTTCTGACATAAAGTGATCTAAAGAAATCTTTTTGTTGCGAAGTTCCATCATGACTCCAGTTTTTACTTGTTCAAAATTCGAACGCCAGTTTGGGCGGCAGCTTTAGGAAAGCGACGGGCGACATTAGCCAACAGGGGAAGTAAACCTTGTGTATCTCTGTAATACTCAAACTTGCTGGGGAGCAGTACTTGCTTGCCCTCATCATCTAAATTGCGATATTTCAGCCAGTTATGAATATCGAATGATTCTGCCCGGGAGAGCCACCCGCCAGTGCCAATGACCTTTTTAACCAGGCTTAAGTCGCGGCCGACCTGTAGGTCAATGTTGCCTGCACAGGTACAAACCTGTGTTTTTTTGCCCGCATGACGTTCAGTGGCATATCCGACACAAATCCCAGCCAACAGTTGGTCGAAGACAATTTCTTCATCGCTACGGGGTAAATAGCCCGGATGCGCAGTGACATGGGTTAAATATCGATAAAAAGCATCAATTTGGTTTTGTTGATGTGAGAAGTAATGAGCAATCATCGGCATACCGGTTTCGCCAGCATTCATCGCTGAAACGCGCATCCCCAGGTCACCTTCTACGGTTCGTTTAATCAGCGGTTCTGGGATCCCGTGTATCACGGTATCGGGCAACATATGACTGTTATAGGAGGAATAAACATCGGTGGTAGCACCCCCCATATCTATCAACATGAACGTTTCCCAATCGGGCACGTATTGGCGAATTTGTTGTACCAGTTCGAAGACTGAATAGGGCGTAGGCAGAGGGTCTTCACCCGTTTGATCAACGATGACGTCTAAACCTTTCCCTCTAATAATCTTTTTGAGGAAAATATTACAAATAGCTTTACGTGCATCAAACGGATTAGGGCTGTCGAGATTAGGCAGCACGTTATTAACGATAGTTAAATCTTTATCACCGAGGATCTCCAACACGTCATCTTGCAGGTCACGATTTCCGGCATAAATAATGGAACACTTCAATTTAGATTGCGCCAATAGTTTTGCGTTCGACAGGCCATGAGAGTAGTCACCGCCGTCAGTACCACCGGTAAATAACAGGATATCCGGCGGTGATGCTTCTAAAGCCCGCACATCTGATTTATTCAGGTTATAGGCGAAGTGTTGTGACACTTTAGCCCCCGCAGAATGCGCGGTGACTTTGGCCGATTCGAGGGTGATATTGGGCACCAGCCCAATAGCAGCAACCGCTAATCCACCTTTGGCCGATGAGGAATAATCAATATTGACCTGCCCTGACGCTAATAAAGGCCGTGCATCGGCAACATTTAGGATCTTGTTCAATACCGAAAAAAATCCTTCAGCCAAATGGTGTGGCGTAGTAGGAGATAACGCATAATTCTTCACATCAATATGGTCATCATCTCCCACCTCGAACACTGCTCCTTTTGTCCAGGTGGAGCCGATATCGATAGAAACGGTGATCATTGCACGCCCCCAGCCGCTGCTTCTGATTGCATAGCATGTTCGATATCGCCTTTCATCAAAGAACAGACTAATTCCAGATCAGTGTCGGGTGCGAAGACGCGGTTGAATCCCATCTCTTTGAATTTTGACTCAATTTCTGAAAAGGCATGTTTACCAATAACCAAATTTCCGCCGACATACAGCAATATTTCGCCAATTCCGCGTTCAATGCAGTTCTCACGCATACCAATACAATCCACTTCACCGTGTCCATAGATAGAGGAGATGACAATGGCCTGAGCACCGGTTTCAATGGCAGCATCAATATATTCATCTTGACTCACCATCACTCCGAGATTGATGACGTTGAAGTTGTGCACTGTAAACACTCGGTCTAGCACCTTATTACCAACAGCATGGCAATCAGCACCAATGACGCCAATAACAATTGTTGGATTTTGCATGTTAAGTCCTCTATGTAGATTACGATCCGTATATTGGTTTTGTGAGTAGAGAGCCAAATTTATGCTTTTAGCTTTCCACGCGTAAATCAAGATTATTTATTTTATTCTTCAGGTATCGATGGCAATTCACTGGGAATTGGCTGGCTTATAATGTGCTTTTCTAACAAATCGAATACAATTGATTTATTGTCAGGACATCTTGAAAAAAATAAAAAAGTAAAATTAATTATTTCAAATACCCGAAGTTAATTTAATAAATCCTTTAAAATCATGGTGTTGATTTTATTATTTATTAATTGTTACTATATGGTTATAATTATCATTAAAAATCAATGTGATTATTTAGAGTGAAAGTGTGATCCATTTAAAACTTATGACTTAATTCTGTTTATGTGACATTCATCATATTTGAATCTCTAGGGGTTAGCTTGGTTTACTGCTAATTACCCATATTTGATGGACTAATATAAAATATTTTATAGATGTGAGGGTTATAATGTTAAAAGTAATGATGAGTTACTATCACATGAGATAAATATTAAAAAATGATTTGTGCGAAAATAGTATTCTTATCAACGTACACCACCCGCCACCATTTTGACGATATGAATATGTGGATAGTGCTTAATTATCTGTTGTTGATGCAGTGTGCTGATAAGGCGGTCTACGTCGTGCTGTTGATGATTGAACAACAAACCGATAACGCTGCCGCTATGGGCTACGTTCAAACCATAGATTCCGCTGTGCTCAACGATATCCAGTAATTGATGAAATTTAGGCTTAGGCAGCATTGACTGACTGGCGGTGGCACTTAGCGTGGTGGCTTCGCCCAAACGATAGTGGCACTGGGTGTCGTTAGCCTGCTGAAATTGTTGCATAGCACAGGCTAAATTGGTTGCCTGTTTAAGTAATAAGGGTTGGCGATTTCGTTTATGGAACTCTTCGGTTAACAGCGTTTGTGTACTTTCAAGCAGCAGAATGTCGATGCCGGGTCGCCAGGTAAAGGGATGATGACTTTGCGCGGTCTGGTGATCAAAAAGGGTGAGATCTTTAAATATCGTGCTGTCGGTGGGTTCAAGTGCTACACAGAGTTTGGCCAGTGACTCGTCACTCAGTGATTTGCCCAGTAAGCGGCTGGTCGCGATAGCCGCTGCGGCAATATCAGCGGTGCTACTGGCTAATCCTTTAGCCACGGGAATAGTGGATTCAAATTCAATACATATATTCTCGCTGTATTGCGCAGGCTCGCCAAAATGCGCTAACACTTGCCTGACCATTTGGCGCATACGCGGTCGTTCACGCCAGCCCGGTTCCCCTTCAGTGACTGAAACGGTGCTAAACCAGTTAATCGGGCAAGAGATAAGTTTTTCTCCGCCAAAAATCCACCCTTGGATCAGTTCACCACAAGAGGCAGGGCAACGGGCTTCAGCCATGAAAAAGAGCCTGTTGCCAGATGTGGTCTGGATACCGGATATAACTGACGGGTTGAATACCGTTCTTATGCACGACTGGCCCCCAGGACCAAATAACTATTGCTGACCACATACTTAGATTACCTGCAATAGTGGTTCATGACTGATATCAATTTGGCGCGCAGTAAAAGCCAGAACATCACTAAGATTGACCACATGACCAATGACTAACAGCGCGGGGGCATGTAATTTTTTGCGTACAATTTCATCTTTTAGCGTGGTCAGTGTTCCTTTCGCTATCTCTTGTCGTTGCTGACTGGCATACATCACGGCGGCGGCGGGGGTGTCAGGGGATTTACCTCCGTCGATTAAGCGTTGGCAGATCTCCTCTTGTCGCGTCATCCCCATTAATACGATTAACGTCCCATCCAGTTGTGCCAAAACATCCCAGTTTTGTGGTTCATTTCCCTGACACATATGCCCGGTAACCACATGAAAGCTGGAAGCGTAGTGACGATGAGTCACGGGGATACCGGCATAGGCTAAACCGCCAATAGCGGAGCTGATACCCGGAATAATTTCAAAAGGGATCTCTTCATGAGCAAGTGCCTCGGCTTCTTCTCCGCCCCGGCCAAATACATAAGGGTCGCCCCCTTTAAGACGAACAACATTTTTACCCGCCAAGGCATGCTCAACCAGGATTTGATTAATTTGCTCTTGCGGGACTGGATGATGGTTTGAGGTTTTCCCGACATTAATAATCTGGCAATGGGGTGGTGCTTGAGAAATTAACTCAAGATTAACCAGACGGTCATGCACAATAACTTGTGCTTCACGAATGGCTAGCAATCCTTTTACAGTGATTAGAGATGCATCCCCCGGCCCTGCGCCAACTAACAATACTTTTCCTTTACTCATTCGAGCAACCTTTATGAACGATAAGGTTTATAATTTTATATAAAATTAATCACCAAAAATGCGTTATATAAAAACGGAATATGATCATTAAACTCCGCATCATTATTCATAAATATTGGATTATATATTTGACCTTGCTCCCAATATTTAATCATTTTATGGAATGATCTCTTTCAAATATTTTGTGTTTGATTATTAACACTCTAACTACATGATTTTTATGTTTAATTATTTTATTGTTTTATTTGTGTTAACGCTGAAGTATCAATATTTAAATGTGCAATGTCCTTCGTTATAGTTTTGGTTCATCCGCTTATTTTTTATCTTTAATATGATATTGTTATTAATAATTATGAAGGCTATCACAAAAATGATGGAGAGCCATGTCTATCTAAATAGAAATGTGTATTTTAAAAATCAAAAAAAGAAGAGTTGTCATCAATATTTGAATATTAGTTGTACCCAAGTATGCACAACTATTTAATCGGTTTTTTATGAAATAACGGGTGAGCCATAATGCGGTGTAAAATTCCTAAAACTGACTTATTAGTGACATTTGAAGCGGTTGCTCAATATGAAAGCTACACGCGAGCGGCAGAAAAGTTAGCATTAACACAAAGTGCTGTTTTTCGTCAAATCACAGCACTGGAGGAGCTACTTAATGTGTCATTATTCCACCATGTTCGTAAACGAATTTTCCTCAATGATGCGGGTCGTTATTATCTTGGCTTAGTCAGAGATACATTGGAGCAACTGGAAAGGGATACGCAAAGCATTATGTCTTACCAATCGACTCAGCAAGTGTTGGAGTTGGCGGTGACGCCAACATTTAGCACTCATTGGCTCATTCCAAACCTCAGTGACTTCCACGAGAAGCATCCTGAAATTGTCCTCAATTTAGTGGCGCTGACTACACCTGCTGATTTTCTGAATCTGAAATATGATGCGGCAATTATGCGTGAGGATTTCTGTAGCCCGTGGGCTGAAAATGAGCATTTGTTTGAAGAAGAACTGGTTCCTGTATGTAGCCGGATGTTATGGCGAGATGATAAAAAAGTGATGCGTGCGGAGCAGTTGATGGATGAATTTACGTTGCTTCATCAAACAACTCGTTTAGATTCGTGGCATGACTGGTTTACATTGTCGGGCGTTAATAGTCCTAAAGTACGGATGGGGCCGCGTTTTGATCTTTTATCAATGTTGATTTCTGCTGTGCGTTCCAATCTTGGTGTGGCTTTATTACCTCGGTTTGCGATTCACAAGGATTTGGAAAATGGCGATATGGTCATTCCATGTGATTTACCCATGAGCACTGGGAACCACTTTGTACTGACCTACAAAGAAGGTAAAAGAGGGCTGATAAGTTTGCAGAAATTAAGTCGTTGGCTCCATGATAAATCGAAGGAAGAAGAGCTAAAAAGAACATGGGGTAATTGATTTTTTTAAATTGACGGGTACGGATCCATACTATTTTTTAAAATATAATCTATATATTAGGTATGACACTCAATTAGTATCATGTTCTAACATTATGGTAATAATTGAGTTTCGTATTTTACTATATTATGATTATAGCGCAGCCATTTTGGTATGTGCATGTTTCTAATGGATTATTATCTTGGTCTTTCCCTCATTTTTTACTGTGACAATTGAGGGGGAGTTAATCACCAATAAGCATTATGTGTTGCAGATAGAACAATTGCTTTTTATTTTACTCTATTAATAATAGCACTGTGACATAGGCAGTTTGCTGAGGTTGTTTTTATTCTTTGATTTTTAGATGCAAAGGGTCAGCGATATTTTCTTACTATTTCCCATTCAGCTAATCGAGTGAAAATAATGTATAAAAATGATTTTTTCTACCAAGATCTCTTCCCTCTTTCTGAGGACAGCACAGAATATTATTTATTAACAGATAAGTATGTTTCCACTATTGAGGTTGATGGCAACGAAGTATTAAAAGTTGAACCTGAAGCACTGACATTAGTCTCCCAGCAAGCTTTCCATGACGCTTCATTCTTCCTGCGCCCAGCACATCAGCAGCAAGTTGCCGCTATTTTGCATGATCCACAGGCGAGCGAAAACGACAAATATGTTGCACTGCAATTATTGAGAAATTCTGAGATTTCAGCTAAAGGTATTTTGCCGAACTGCCAGGATACGGGGACATCCACCATTGTGGCGAAAAAAGGCCAACGGGTTTGGACTGATACCGATGATGCCCAAGCACTATCACGCGGCATCTATAACACCTTCCGTCAGGATAATCTGCGCTACTCGCAAAATGCGGCGTTAGATATGTATAACGAAGTGAATACCGGTACCAATCTTCCTGGGCAAATCGATATTTTTGCTACTTCGGGTATGCAATATTCGTTCTTATTTGTGAATAAGGGCGGCGGTTCAGCCAATAAAGCGGCGCTTTATCAGGAAACAAAAGCGGTGTTGGAACCGGCAAAGCTCAAAGCATTTTTAATTGAGAAAATGAAGAGCCTGGGAACGGCTGCCTGTCCCCCTTATCATATTGCTTTTGTCGTCGGAGGCACCTCCGCTGAATTAACCTTGAAGACCGCCAAACTCGCCTCGACAAAATATTACGATAACTTACCTGGTGAGGGTAATGCACACGGCCAGGCTTTCCGTGATAAGGCACTGGAGGACGACCTGCTACAGGCTTCACGCGAATTTGGCTTAGGCGCTCAGTTTGGTGGCAAATATTTCGCTCATGATGTTCGGGTTATTCGCTTGCCGCGTCATGGTGGCTCTTGCCCGATAGGGATGGCTATTTCATGTTCTTCTGACCGAAATATTAAAGCCAAAATTAATAAAAATGGTATATGGCTGGAGAAATTAGAACGTCACCCTGAGCGATATATACCTGAAGATTTGCGGATTAATAATGAAGGGACCGTCGTTAACATTGATCTTAACCGCCCGATGGATGAAATTCGTCAACAGCTTTCACTTTACCCAGTATCCACCCGCGTATCACTCAATGGCCCGTTGATTGTTGCCCGCGATATTGTGCATGCCAAACTGCAACAGCGTTTGGAACAGAATCAGCCATTACCTCAATACATGAAAGATCACCCCGTCTATTATGCGGGACCTGCAAAAAAACCGGATGAATTGGTGTCCGGCTCGATGGGACCAACGACTGGAGGGCGCATGGATCCTTATGTCGATCTGTTCCAATCCCAGGGGGGCAGCTTAATCATGTTGGCAAAAGGCAATCGTAGCCAGCAGGTTACCGAATCATGCCATAAACACGGTGGTTTCTATTTGGGCAGTATCGGCGGTTCTGCGGCCATTCTGGCGCAGGAGTATATCGAAAGCCTGGAATGCCTCGAGTATCCCGAACTGGGAATGGAAGCGGTGTGGAAGATGGAAGTCAGGAATTTTCCGGCTTTCATATTAGTTGATGACAAAGGCAACTCATTCTTTGATCAAATTCAAATGAAGGCCTGTGCTGGCTGTCAGAAATAACGTTGTGTTGAGGAAACCACGATGCATGAAGAACGGTATCAGCAGCGGCAGCAGCATCTTAAACAACAAGTAGAGGAGCGGGTTGCTGCCGCGACAAAAAGCGGCGGGATCATTATGGTATTTACCGGTAATGGTAAAGGGAAAAGTACCGCCGCATTTGGAACCGCAACCAGAGCCGTTGGCCATGATATGCGAGTAGGTGCGCTTCAGTTTATCAAGGGGGACTGGGAGTGTGGTGAACGTAACTTGCTAGAACGTAATGGGGTTGAGTTTCATATCATGGCAACCGGCTTTACCTGGGATACTCAAGATAAAGCGGCTGATACCCAAGCAGCCAGGCTGGTGTGGGAGCAGGGCGTGCGGATGTTATCTGACCCTGGTTACCATCTTGTGGTTTTGGATGAGCTCACTTATATGCTCACTTACGGTTATTTGAGCTTGGACGAGGTGTTGGCGGCGCTAAAAAATCGGCCGGCACATCAAAGTGTGGTCATCACCGGGCGAGCCTGCCACCGGGAAATTATTGCACTGGCAGATACAGTCAGTGAGTTACGGCCAGTGAAGCATGCATTTGATCATGGCATTAAGGCGCAGAAAGGTATTGATTGGTGATGGAAGCCTGATTATCAGGACTCATGCGCTTACTTATTCATCAATCTGTTGTTTTATGAAGCGGAATACAAATAATTTGTTGATAACGCTTGATTGTTTGTTCTGAGTTATACTATATTGCGCGCCAAGGAAACGTACTAACGTTCCAAAAAATTTCGCCGGCATAGCTCAGTTGGTAGAGCAACTGACTTGTAATCAGTAGGTCCCGAGTTCGACTCTTGGTGCCGGCACCAATTAAAAACCCGTTATCTGAATAAGATAACGGGTTTTTGCTTTTATACTGCTTGCTCAATTGCGGCGGGGTTACCCCTACCGCAATTGAGCCGATGTTAGCTATTCTTCGCCAATTGAGCGACTAATCGATTCACGCCATCACTCATATTGCTAAACTTAGTCAGTTGGGTACGGGTGACCACGATAAAAACCCCAATGTTCTTTTCTGGAATCATCGCCATATAGGTAATAAATCCACCGCCGCCACCGGTTTTTTGCATAATCCCCGGTAGTTCCGCATTGGGTGCCATGTAGACCCAGCCTAATCCCAACGCATCTGCCTGACCGGCAACATCCATACCTTTTAATGACACCAAATCACGGCGTTGGAAATAGAGCGCTTGTTCGCGTTTTGCAGAGCTTTTGCGCGCGCTGTTATCCGAAGCTAAGAATTGCTGCATCCAGCGCTGCATATCTTCTGGCGTTGAGTAAATCCCACCACTTCCGGCAGCCGCAAGGGTGTTTTCACAACGGCTGCTGCCTACCCCTACCATTAGGCGATTACATTGTTCCGCCGTGGGTGTCAGGGTGGTATTTTTCATCCCCAGTGGCGTAGTGATTTTATCACGCAGTAAACTGGTATAAGGCTTGCCTGACGCCCGTGATAGTGCGTCGGCCAACAAGTCGTAGGCCAAATTGGAATAGGCCGCTTTTACTCCTGGCGGTACGGTAACCTTGGCCTGATTCATCCACTGCCAGCGGTTATCTTTAGTCGGCCAAGTAAACACGGGTCTTTTTTGCGGGCCACCGGGTTGTTCGCGCGGCAAGCCACTGGTATGACTGGCCAGATTTAGCAAGGTAATGGGTTGTTTTGCATTATAAGCAGGAACACGCGCACCCTTAGGGGCGTATTTTCGCAGGGGGTCGGTCAATTTTACTGTGCCGTCATCGGCCAGTTTTACCATCACTTCGCTGGTCATTAGCTTGGTAATCGATGCAATACGAATCAGTGAGTCTGGCCGTGGACGCAGATTGTTACCGGGTTTGGTTTCACCAAAACTGCGGTTGACCACTTGATTGTTATCAATAACCACCAGAGCCATCCCCATGGCACCACTGTTATAGAAAATATGTTCGGCATATTGATCAACAACTTGTGAGGTCAAAAGCTCTGTCTTGGCATAGCTGTGCAATGGAATAGTGAATAGAGCAGCGGCCAGTAGCGGGGCAGTGAAATGTTTCAACAATCTTTTATCCATGTTCAAAAAACAAAGTAAGTGGTCGTACACTTATAGTAATCGGATATTTGTATAAAACATGCTGAAATTTTCAGACAGACGAATAATTTACATTACCGGGAATCCTTTACCGGAGGTTACGGTAAAAACGCGGGGAAATTGAACAATAACAGCGCTAGGGTTAGCGTAAAATAGAACTATAAGGGGATGTAGCGTGGTAAAAAACGCATCGATGTTGGCCGATGCGTTTTGTGGTTATTGCCAGGAATCAATTAGCTTTCAGTCACAGGCTTAGGGGCCACATTGGATGATTCTTTCATGCCAAGGTGATTGTTGCCCCAACACTGTTCATACTTCCAGCCGGTCAGTTCTTCAGCAACCGCCCTGGCGTGGGCCGGAATATCCGCCATGGCACCACCACCTTTAATACGGTCAATTTCTTCCAGCAGGATTTTGTGATTCTTACGATCCAGTTTCATTTGCGTGGTGTAGTAGATAGCCACCAGTGCCAGAGCGATAACGCCGATGGCAAATACCCCTACAATGGCTTGTACGGCAACTTCTGGCTGACTCGATTGCCCGGAGACAAAACCAAAGCGACTTAATGTCCAGCCCATAGCGAAAACAATAATCGAACGTACCATTTTACCTGCAAAGGTCATGGCACCGGCGTAGATCCCTTCACGGCGACGGCCGGTCAATACTTCGTCCACATCCGCCAGGAAGGTATAAACCGTCCACGGAATATAATAAATCCCCCCGGTGCTTAAACCGAAAACAGCGGTAATACAGAACAGCACAATGACCGTTGTTGTTTGCGACCAACCAGTGAAATAGAGCGCCGCATAAGCAATCACACTGACGATAACCACTTGCAGAGCAATGCGAAACGGGCGAGCAAAACCCATTTTGACGCAGATACCGATAAAGATTGCAGTGGAAATTAACTGCATGATTGAACTGAAACTATTGAGCTGAGAAACCAATGCAGCATCTTGACCCAAACCAAAAATAATAAAGTAGGTAAATGCAGAAGCAAATAACCATTCCGCGCCAAAGCCAAACAGGTACATCCCTAGATGCTTGCGGAAAATACGCAGATGGAAAGTAGACGCCATATCAACACACAGCTTTTTCAGCGCCTGACCGAGACTGCTGGTGGTTTCACGGACCACTTCGCTGGCTGGGCGTTCCCATGATGAGCTGTATAGCCAAATCATCGCACCGCACATAATCAGACCGTAGGCGATACCGGTATACAGGAAGGGCGTGGCGGAGTCTTTACCGTAAATGGCAATAAACTGGCCAGGAATGAAGGCGGCCAAAAAGTTGGCTACTTTGCCAAAAATGGCTTTAGAACCGGTTAATTTAGAGCGTTTGGCAAAATCAGTGGTCATCTCGGTCGCCAATGTTTCATATGGCACCATGATGGAGGTATAAATCAGTTCAAACAGGGCGTAAGTCAGTAGGTAATACCAGAAGCCAAAACCGCTCATCCATAACATTGGATAGACAAGTACCAGCGGAATACCCAGCAAGATAAAGAAGCGCCGACGACCAAAGATACGGCCCAACCGAGTGTTGTAGAAGTTATCGGTGATATAGCCCATCACCGGATTACTAATCGCGTCAAGAATACTGGCGATTGAAAAAATAGTCGCGGCTTCTACGACAGACAGTCCGCAAAAGGTGGTATAGAAGTACATCAGCCAGGCTCCGCTGATTGCCAGTGCCCCACTTCCCAGTAAGTTGGCACTCCCGTACGCCAGCGTATGCCTTGTTGAAATCTGTTTACTCATTTTTACTGCCACCTCAAATTAAAACAATGTTTCATTAATAATGGATAAGCGTTTCTTTATAAAGGTATGGCGTTTATAAAAATGAGTGTTCGATCACGAAAAAGGGTTTTATGGACAGGAACGACGTGTATTTCAGTAAAAATTGATAAGAATCAAATTAGTGGGTAGTGTGGATAATCAGCAAAAAAACAGCCTATCCAAGATAGTGTGAATAACTAATAATGCCCTTTTGTGGCAATAATGACCGTGATAGGTGTGGCAAGATTTTAACCAGCAGAATTAAATATCATCACTAGAATTAGCGCTATGACTTACAGTGTGGAAATATCATTTCTGTGAACGGGTGAATTATTGTGGGTATAGCCCATGAATGAATGTTGGCCGCAATGGCGGCTGGCGGTGAAGGATGTAAGATGGCAAAGAAAAACCCCTATTATGATGCCAGTAAGCCACACCACACTGAGTTTGGATTCCAGAACCTGGAGCCGGCGGCTCATCATCCACAAGATTTGAAGCGTTGGCGCGAAGAACGAAAACGGCAGTCGCTCCCAAAACCGCCACAGCAAGGATATGCGCAGTTTGTCACTGACTGGTGGCAAGCGGCTGATTTTAGCGGGCAGCAAGATGCACTGTGGTGGCTAGGCCATGCGTCATTGTTATTGCGGGTCAGTGGGAAAACTGTTTTGTTTGATCCGGTACTCTCTGGCCGCGCTTCTCCGCTTAATTTTTACGGGCCAGCACGGAAAACACCTGTACCTGCCAGCGTAAAGGAATTACCCCATATAGATGTGGTGGTGATTTCTCACAACCATTACGACCACTTGGATGTGACAACGATCAGCCAATTATTGCGCCGCTTCCCTGAGGCGATTTTTCTGGCGCCGTTAGGGTTGAAAAGTTGGTTACGGCAACATGGTGCTCGCCATGTTCATGAACTGGATTGGTGGGATAAACACCTCGCGGCTGAATTTGAGTTTCATTGCGTCCCCGCACGACATTGGAGTATGCGTACACCTTGGAATCGCAATCAAAGCTTGTGGTCTGGTTGGGTGGTCAAACGTAATGATATTAACTTCTACTTCACCGGTGATACGGGTTATTGCCAACAATTGCTGACCATTGGCGCTAGGTTAGGGCCATTCAATTATGCCGCCTTGCCCATTGGTGCTTATGCTCCACGCTGGTTTATGCAGGCGCAACATATGGATCCACAGCAGTCGGTGCAGTTATTTAAACAATTACAACAGCCTAAGACGGTTCCTATTCATTGGGGGGTGTTTGAACTGGCCGATGAATCACTGGATGAACCACCACAGCAACTCAAGCTGGCATTAACTGAGGCGGGAGTGGAACACGATAATTTTACACCGATTAAAATTGGTGCGCGAATATTGCTGGGGTAGGAGAGTTTCAGCGAGTTACTTTCAACCCGCTGAAACTAAATGCTATTTGTTAGATGTGTAACAACTATCGAACTAGATCCTAAATTGATTCACCGCGCTGGTTAAATCAGTGGCTTGAGCTTGCAACGCTGCAGAGGCTGCGGTGGATTCCTGCACTAATGCGGCATTTTGTTGCACCATGGTGTCCAATTGTGCAACCGCACTATTTATTTCGTGAATGCCGCGCATTTGTTCGTCTGCTGCGTTAGTGATTTCCGACATTATGGTGGTGACATCCGATACGCTGCTGACAATTTCGGTCATGGTATTACTGGCTTGGCGTACCTGACCAGAGCCAGACGCCACACTGCTAACTGTCGATTCGATCAGCGTTTTGATCTCTTTCGCTGCTTGTGCACTGCGTTGTGCCAATGTACGAACTTCCCCTGCGACTACCGCAAAACCACGGCCTTGTTCACCGGCTCGTGCTGCTTCTACTGCGGCGTTAAGTGCCAGGATATTGGTTTGGAAGGCAATACCGTCGATCACACTGGTGATATCGCCGATTTTGCCTGATGCAGCTTCAATCGATTCCATTGTGGTGATGACTTTAGCAATTACGTCGCCACCACGTGAGGCATCACTAGCTGCCGACAGTACCGCAGTATTAGCCTGCCGTGCCGCGCTGGCGGAATGTGCTACCGTCGCCGAGATTTGTTCCAATGCGGCTGAGGTTTGCTGCAAACTTGCGGCCGCGGACTCTGTTCGGCCAGACAAATCCTGATTGCCTGCCGCTATCTCATTGGCAGCAATTCGCACTGATTCGCTGGTATCACGGATTTGCGCCATGACGACACTCAGTTTGTCGGCAAAATTGTTGAATGAAAGGGCAATTTTTGCCACCTCATCATTGCCTTCTACTGGCAGCCGCTGAGTTAAGTCTTCCGAACCAGAACTGATAGCATCCATGGCTTTATGTACATGGGTCAGCGGTGCCAAAGCACGTTTGGTAATGAGGCTAATGATAACAACAGCAATTAAAATAATGATTATCAGCGTTACCAGCGATGTAGTCAGTAATGACCGCATACCAGTAGTGGCCTGAGCTTTGTCCAGTGCGACAACAGTAAACCATTGAGTCCCTGGTACTGGCTGGGCCAGCAGCAATTTGCTGTTGTCGCCAATATTGGCCGCGACAGGCTCAGTTGAGGTTAACAGTGTTTTGAGGTCCAGTGTCGGTGCAATATCGCTCAGTGGCTTAAGGGTTAGCTTGGCATCTTGATGAGCGATAATAGTGCCATCAGCATCAATTAACATACCAAAACTGTCTTCAGTCGGATGGATGGATTTCACGTTTGCAATAACGCTGTCCATGGTGACATCAGCAGCCAATACCCCTTTAACGCTGCCGTCCTGAATAATCGGCAATGCGAAAGTTACCACTAGCTGATTGGTTCCAGCATCAATATAGGGTGGGGTGACCATGGGTTTACCCGCTTTAACCGCTTGTAGATACCACGGCCGGCCAGTGGGGTCGTAGCCAGCGGGAATGCCATCTGGATTGGAGAAAATAGCGGTTTTGTTGGCGTAACCGATATAAACGTTAATGAAGTTACCGGCGGCCGCAACTTGTCGCAGTGCCGCTATCGGGTCAGCCGCCAGTGCGCTGTCTTTTAGTGACACAATCATTTGTGTTTTAGAGGCAACCCAATCGGCGATTCCAACACCATGGCTGGCGGTGACGGCGGTCAGGGTGTTATCTATCGCACTATTGTTATATTTGTTGGCAACCGAGTAGTTAAAATAGGTGTTAATGGCCAGGGAGCCTGCCACGATGATGATACAGGCAGCCAAGATACGTGAACGAATGGAATCAAGCATAGAGCGTCCTAAATAAGAGGGATGGCATGATCCAAGTAACGGCTTGGCAGAGATAAACTTGAGCTGAGTCACAGTAACAAACTGTAATTAATACGCCATTGTTAATACTTCTTTATGTAATAGTGACAAGGTGAGGGGATTTTATTGGCATCTATATCCAATAAAAACATAAACTTGATTATTCATTGCCACTTAATTTGGAGGCAATAATTCAAATAAAGTTGAAAAAAATAGTGGTATTAAAAGTGTAAAATTAGCATCAATGCGAGTAAAACAGCAGTTCACAGGCCGCATTGATGCTGAAGTATTGCAATAACAAGACCATTACCAGGTTAAAATTTATACTGTAAACCTATGGCGATGGTCTGATTTTGGTGAGCAATACCGGCGCTATTAGCTGCATTTGCTAAAACACCTGCACCAGAATCGATTATTTGTGTATCTCCCTTTCCTTCGGCGTGCCTGTTCCAAGACGCTTCCACAAATAATTTGGTGTTATCGGTCACGTAGTAACCCACATCAACCACTACCGCGTAATAGCGAGAACCTTTGCTGCTGTCTTTAAATGAAAGTTGGCGTAAATAGTGTTCATCATTACCATAGGCATTTACCCAACGGCTGTATTTCAGCAAAGTATTAAACTCAAATTTTTGGTAATGATAGCGACTGACTAAGCCAAGATAGGACATTTCAAATTTTTGTTTATAACCAATGCCGGTAACACTATCAGATGCTGTAAATAGGTTATTGCCATTATTGTAATTATAGTTTCCACCATAAGAGGTCCAACTATTGTTATTGCGCTGATAACCGCCCATCAGACCAATACGGTAATTTTTTTGTTTTAAAAACCAAAATTTCGTATTAAGATCGATTTCATTAGCATAATTCAAATGGGTTTTTTCATGATGAGACCAATCAGTCCACTTAGATTGCCCTGGCATCGTCCAATCATAATCATCCATGACCCCAGTGCCGGAGGATAATGTGGACCATCCTCGTGCGGTTAATGTTAACCGTGATAACAGATCCCACGATATATCTACTTTTACAATAGGTATATTTTCTGCTTTCCAGTCTATCTGACTTAGCTTGTGGCCATTATATTCGGGCTGATAAACAAACTCTTGCGATTCTGCATTCAATAATCCCAATGAGGTGCTAATAGCCAGATCCTCTGTTACATCCGAGTTATAGCTGGCTACTGCCGTATGGCAGGTGATAATCAGCGGTAATACAGAAAGACTTCTCTTTACCCATCTATTCTTTTCCATCATTAACCTTTAATTTTGTTAAAAATCGATGGTAAAAGTTAACATTGATGGGAGATTAAATTTTTAAATTAAAGATTAAAAGAAAATTAAAAGGATTAAACGATGACTTAATAATGAACCAAGATGACGCATTAATATGAGCCGGGCCTGATTACCCGGCTAAATCGTTTTCAAAACTCATTAACCAGCCATTCATCGGCCTCATCAAACATTTCTTCAACTAACCGGTTCAGTACTGATTTTTCTTGTTTATTAGCATCTGTGTTGATGCCATTGGCTTGCATTGGTTTAACCTTAACTTCAGCATCAGGAAACACCCGATGCACGCGCTTGGTTAACTCTGCCTTAATCATTTCAGCGGCGTTGGGCAGGCCGGCGACATTCCGTTTGTCATAAATCAATTCAACACGCATGACTTTTTCCTGAATGAATGGATACTGTGTTAATATACAGTATTGGTGGGCGCCAGACAACGCCGTTTTACACGCTTTGAAGCGGAAAAATAACATTTACTGGTTTTTTAATGCAAATAAAATAACCGCAGGTGATTAAAGATGGAAATCACTGGCGGTTATTTTTTGTGTGGATGTTTATCTGGTTGTTTATACAAGTGATTTATATTTTCCAACCGCAGTCGGGTATCGGTATTTATCAAGGTGGGACTAATTTATTTCCAGCCAACGAGCATCAACCACCACACCCAGTATCTTACAGTTACCATTGAGTTCGATTAATCGGTAGGAGGGATTCAATGGTTTCAAATACTTAACGCCAGCATCAACAATGAATTTCTTAAATGTTGCTTCGTTATCGTCAGTCAGTGGAAGGCAACGGTGGATTAACCCTGGTGCTCCCTGCGTGGTCAAGTTGGATAATGACGCCGTGTTAAACGGCTATATTGACCGTCGGGATTGCGCCATTGCGGTCACAACGCACCAAGTCAGTGCCTCGGGGCGTGGTAAGTGCCAGGATCTGGTGGATTGCTCCGCTGAGTCGACAAACAGCGTGATTAGCCAGTCCACGGTGTTGCAGATTGCGCAAAAGCTGTCCGAACCCAACGCACCGAGCTAACAGCAATTCGCTCCGATTATCGTGCATGGCCAACAAGGGATAACTGGCCATTGATCGATTTACCTGAACTGCCACAATGGCTTTTAATTGAAGCGGTCAATCAAGGTTATCGAGTACCTGATTGGCCGGTCGTAAAATAGTGCCAGTGCGCGAAGCCGGGCTTAATAGCCCGGTCTATTCATATTGGCTCTACTGAGTAACAGCTATGAGTTCAGTTCGCAGCCACAACTGGCTCGTTAGTGACCCCATTTCATGTTAAATTCGCTATCTTGGGCCATTGCGTTGCATAAGTGCCTTGGTTACAGGTGGCTAACGGGAATCTAGGTATCAGTATGTTTACATATAAAGAAATATCAGCGCTGAACGAACTGGAATTGATCGTTTATAATTACATCATAAAAAATACTGACAAAGTGATGTATATGACCATCAGAGAACTGGCTGATGCAGCGGGTGTTTCTACTACCACGGTTTTACGATTCTGCAAAAAAATGAATTGTGATGGCTATTCTGAATTCCGGGTGCGGTTTAAATTATATGTAGAGCATGACGAAAAACCACCGGTTAGTTTTGGTATTAGTGAGATAATTAGCTATTTTAAAAGTATTAATAATAGCGAGTTTGATGATTTATTGGATACGGTTGCAGCGCAAATAGCCGCCACGCCCCGAATTATCTTTGTGGGTATAGGAACATCTGGGGCATTAGGGAAATACAGCGCGCGTTTCTTCTCGAATATCGGTAAGTTCAGTACTTATATTGACGATCCTTACTATCCTATTAACAGCGATATGTATCAGGATGCCATTGCCATCATGTTCTCCGTATCGGGCGAGACGGAAGAGATTATTCGAATTGCCAATCAGTTCAGCTTACATAACTGCAAAATAATTAGTCTAACAAATAGTGATAATTCAACACTTGCCAAAATGGCTGACCTTAATATCTCCTATCATATGCCCCCTATTGTATTGGAAGGGAATTATAATATTACCACTCAAATCCCTGTATTATATATAATAGAAACCATTGGCAAAAAACTCCCGCAACTAATTAATAAGAAAGCACCATAAAACACCGTGTTTTTTGAGTGTGACATATTCCAATTCACGGTTTTTGTTATATCGTGACTTCGCTTTTCTTTTTGCTAGAATCTAATCTCAATCGGCTACGAATATTAATAATAAGCCAATGACGTTCTGGTTATCTTAGGCTCAGTACCCGCGACAGGAGATTAATAATGGCAATAGATTACGTACTGACCGCTCAGGAAATTATCCAATATATTGGTGGTGATGGTAATGTGATTAACGTCACACATTGTGCGACCCGCTTACGGTTTATATTGAAAGACAATAAAATTGTCGATAAAGAACGCTTAAATCGTGTTAAAGGTGTCATCACCGTTATTGAAGCGGGTGGGCAAATGCAAGTGGTGATCGGTAATCATGTCGGTGATGCTTATAAACATGTCATCAGCTTGATTAATATCGATGAAAGTACCCCGGTTGTCGCACCCAAGGTCGGTATTGTCAGCCGTTTGATGGATATTATCTCCAGTATTTTCGCTCCATTCCTTTATCCGTTAGCCGCCTGCGGTATTTTACAAGGGATTATTTCATTTCTTGCCGCGATTGGCTGGATGGATGCGGCGAGTGGCACCTACCGAATTCTGAATTTTGTTTCCTGGACTGGTTTTACCTTCCTGCCCGTGCTGGTGGCCTTTACCGCGGCCAAGAAATTCAATGTTAATCCTTTCACCGCGGTCATTACCGCTTGTGCACTGATCAGCCCTGATTATATGAATATGCTGACGGCCAATAAAATTACTACGCTGAATTCGGCCGATCCAGCCGTTCAGCAGCTAATGCAAGAAGCACTGAATAATCCGCAAGTTGCCCATATTTTAAACACTATTGCGGGTATTCCCTTATCATCGCCAACCTTGGATTTCTTCGGTATTCCAGTGCAATACCTGAGTTATACCGCCTCGGTTATTCCGATCATTTTGATGGTATGGGCCATGTCTTACGTGCAGCGCTTCTTTGAGCGGATCCTGCCAATGGTGGTGCGCAATCTATTCACCCCAATGTTCTGTATTGCCATCATGGTGCCACTCACGTTATTGGTGTTCGGCCCGGTGGGTAATCTGATCGGCGGTGCGATTGGTGGTGTTTATAACACGCTTTATAACCTTAGCCCGGCAGTGGCTGGGTTTATGGTCGGCGCTTTCTGGCAACCGCTGGTTACACTGGGTGTGCATTGGGGGATCACGCCAGTTACCGTTGGTAACTACGCGACGCTGGGTTATGACACCTTTACTGGTCTGCAAGCTTCCGCCGTCTTTGCCATGGCGGGCACCATGTTTGGCGTTTACTTAAAAACCCGCAATAGTGAGATGAAGGGTATTTCACTGTCGGCAGGTATCACCGCGTTGTTCGGTATTACCGAACCGGCAATTTATGGTGTGGCATTACGTCTAAAAAAACCGTTCTTATGCAGTTGTGCTGCGGGCGGAATCGGTGGTGCTATCGCAGGGGCGTCTAATGCGGTGTCATGGAGTTACTGCTTACCGGGTATTGCGGTATTACCGGTCTTTTTCAAAGAGGGCCATATGGCGCAGTTCCTTGGTTTCTTGCTGTCGATCACAGTAGCGTTCGTGTTGGGTACACTTTTCACTTGGTTGGTTGGGTTTACTGATGAACCTGAAAGTGTGCAACAGCAAAACAGTGCTAAAGCATCTGGCGCGCCGCTTGCTCAGGCGCAAATGAATCGGGGCTAACCGCTTAACCGTTGAGGCGGTTAGTCCGTTATTGATTTTCATTTTAAGGGCGCACAGTTGCCCACAGTATTAAGGGAGAAAATAATGAGCTACAAACAATTACCGAAAGATTTCTTATGGGGTGGTGCAGTTGCAGCCCATCAGGTTGAAGGCGGCTGGGATAAAGGCGGCAAAGGTGTGAGCATCGCCGATGTATTGTCGGGTGGCGCGCATGGCGTTGACCGGGTGATGACTGATGGTGTACAGGACGGCTACCGTTATCCTAACCATGAAGCCGTTGATTTTTATGGCCATTACAAACAAGACATTGCGCTGTTTGCTGAGATGGGCTTCAAATGCTTCCGTACTTCTATTGCCTGGACGCGTATCTTCCCGAACGGTGATGAGCAGCAACCCAATGAAGCCGGGTTACAATTTTACGATGATATGTTTGATGAGTTACTGAAATACGGTATCGAGCCGGTTATTACTTTATCTCACTTCGAAATGCCCTGGCATCTGGTGAAAGAATACGGTGGTTGGAAAAACCGTCAGGTGGTCGATTTCTTCGTGAAGTTCAGTGAAGTGGTGATGGCGCGTTATAAAAGCAAAGTTAAATACTGGATGACCTTTAACGAGATCAATAATCAGCGCAACTGGAAGTATCCGCTATTTGGTTATTGCTGTTCGGGCGTGGTGTTTACCGAGCAAGAAAATCCAGAGGAAACGCTGTACCAAGTGCTGCATCATCAGTTTGTTGCCAGTGCCAAGGTCGTCAAGCTTGGTCATGCCATTAATCCTGAGTTCAAAATTGGTTGTATGGTGGCGATGGTGCCGTTGTATCCGTTCTCCTGCCATCCTGATGACATGATGTATTCAGTAGAAGCTATGCGTGAGCGTTATCTGTTTGGTGACGTTCATATGCGCGGTTACTACCCTTCCTATATTCTAAATGAGTGGGAACGTCGCGGATTCACCATCAAAATGGAAGAGGGTGATCTTGATACTCTGCGTGATGGCTGTGCTGATTATATGGGGCTGAGTTATTACATGAGTAATGCCGTTTCTGCCATTAACCCTGGCAGCGGTCATTCACTTTCCGGCTTTGAAGGCAGCGTGCCAAATCCACACGTTAAAGCGTCAGACTGGGGATGGCAGATTGACCCTGTCGGCTTACGTTATTCGCTGAGTGTATTGTACGAGCGTTACCAAAAGCCGTTGTTTATTGTTGAAAATGGTTTTGGCGCGATCGACAAAGTGGCTGCCGACGGTATGGTCCACGATGATTACCGCATTGCTTATCTCAAAGCCCACATTGAGCAAATGAAAAAAGCGGTATTTGAAGATGGTGTTGATTTAATGGGCTATACCCCATGGGGCTGTATTGATTGTGTATCATTCACTACGGGTGAATATAGCAAACGTTATGGCTTTATCTACGTGGATAAAAATGATGATGGCACTGGCACTATGGCGCGTTCACGCAAATTAAGTTTTGACTGGTATAAGCAAGTGATTGCCAGCAATGGTGAAGTGCTCTAAACCCGCGATAATCCCGTAATGTTGGAAAGGCTGATTATAATTTTGGCCTTTCCATTAATTTCCCCTTGCCCAATTTTATCCCTCACCTCAGGCGTAATAAACGCAGTTTGTTACATTTCGTATTAATGAAAAATATGTTTAAAATCAATTTGTTACTTTTTATTTATCGTGTCTGTAGGATATAGCTGACATATCCTTAAAAAAAGCTGGGTTATTCTCTTACCCTAAGCGATAACATCATGCTTTGCATGGGGATATTCGCCAGGGTTAATTCAGTTTTTTTGTGTAAAAAGGATTAGAAATGAAAGGGCAGTTATTAGTTGTAGCGCTGTTGGCCGCTAGTTTTTCAGTCTGTGCGTCGGAACATGCACATTGGGGATATGAAGGTCAGGAAGATCCTGCACATTGGGGAAAGCTCTCACCGGATTTCTCTCTGTGCGAAACAGGTAAAAATCAGTCGCCAATTAATATTCATGGTGCATTGAAAACCCATCACGACCAACTGGAGTTGACGTTCCAACCAGGTAAACAGCAAATCGTGAATAACGGCCATACGATTCAAGTTAATGTCAGTGCGGGCAATACCTTGAAATTGGACGGTGATACTTTCACATTGCAACAATTCCATTTCCATGCGCCAAGTGAAAACGAGATTGATGGCAAACAGTTCCCGTTAGAAGCCCATTTTGTTTATAAAGATAAAGATGGGGCACTGGCGGTGCTCGCACTCATGTTCCAAGAGGGGCAAGCCAATCCGCAACTGTCACAGGCATGGCAGCAAATGCCAACAGCCATTGATCAAATGGCAATATTAAATAAGCCTATTGATATTAACTCATTGTTACCTAAACAATTTAATTTCTATCGGTTTAGTGGTTCACTGACCACACCACCTTGTTCTGAAGGTGTCAGTTGGATGGTGCTTGAGCAGCCTGTGAGCGCTTCTGCTGAACAAATTAATCAATTCCGCTCTGTAGTTCATCATACGAATAATCGCCCTGTACAGCCACTTAATGGCCGAGTCATTATCGATTAAAACTATGTATGAGTCGCACTATCCTGTCTTCTGGCAGGTAGTGCGTGTAGTCTTTTGTTGTCTGGTTATTTCACTTGGTTATCGTGGAGCACTTAGATGAAAAGGGATAGCGGTACCTGAACGAATCTAATCGAGGATAAAAGCTACTGTCCCCAAAAAGCGCTGAGGTACCATTCCAATTTATGTCAGTGATGGGCAGATACTACGGATTAAATACCACAGAAGATCGCATGGACTTCAATAAGTCCAGCGCGGCAGCAGCTAAATATCTGGCAGATCTACTCAAAGATTTTGATGATGATGTGAATAAGACTGTAGCTTCCTATAATTGGGGACAGAATAACGTCAAGACTATCTCCAGAAGATTATGCTGGGCTTACCCTGCCATTTATTCACAGTCTGGCACGTTAGCTGCCAACACCGCTGATATTAATGCGTTAACTCCAGCGTCTATCGCCTCCCAATAAGCTATGTTGGCGGTGCTGATTAGATTGTTAGCGCTATTGTTCAAGTTATGAGAGATAGCAAGGCAGAGGTAGAACTGACGATTATTGATAGTAGAACTGGAGAACGTCGAGTTATTACTGAGAATCAAAGTGGAAAGGTAACAACTTCCATAAACTATCCATAACCTGATAGTATGTGAAAAATAAAATTTTAGGGGATAGAAATAAGTACTTGGCAAACTTTGTTATTTTTCTTCTTTGTTTTTTTAGTGGCTTTATTTTATTCATTCAAAAAAGAACCATCCAGAAAGCGGACTGTAATGAGGTTTATTGCAATAGGGATTGCGGTCTGTGCAGGGATAATATCCTTTATACTTTATAATAAAATGCAAGAGTTAAAAGGGTATCCCAGTGATGTAAATAACTTTTATGCGAAGAATGGAACGCTATGTTTTAGTTATCAAAACGTATCAAGAATGCTTAATGAGCAAAGGCAGCTAGAAATTTCTAGCTTCAGGATTGTTAATTCTAATTTAGTCATTATAGAAACTCCAAATAATGGCCGGTTCAAAATAACAAAGGGATCTGGTCAGGATGGTTTTTATATTAATCCACTTGAATGAAAACGTTATAAGTAATCGCTGAAGATACCGACCCGCCCTGTGCGGGTTTTTTCACTTCTGGAGGGGATCATTGATCAGCAATGTACTTTCTGAGTTGTTGGGGACCGGTGGTGATAGTTGACGGTGGTCCGAGCATCAGGTACCGCAGCAGCGCATGCAGCAGAAGAAAACTCAATTATTGAATGATGCAACAGTGAAAATCACACTGTTACAAGATGCGGTCGATACGGGCATGGCAACGGATGTAGAGAAAGAACAGCTTACGGTATGGAAAACTTATCGCGTCTTGCTGAGTCGTATTGATATATCAAAAGCGCCAAGCATTGAGTGGCCAGTTGCACCTGACGCATAAATACAAAACCAAGCTTAATGGCCCGGCTATTCATTAGCACGACGAGTGAAAACGCCTTTAATTGTGCTACGTTGATTGTCAGAGTAGTTGACCTTTTTTTGCCTACACATTTCGCTTTGAACACTTCTTAATCTAAATCAAATTAGACTATCATGCTTTGTAATTGGCTTTATTTAGATTAAAAAGCATTTAAATTAAAATCATCGATATAAAAAACTATATTTTTGGCTAAAAAAAGCTCAAATGTATTTTTTTTATAATATCGTTATCATTATGACCTTCTGATTTTTTAGTTAGCATGCCTATCTGGTTTACTTTTGTATATAACAGATTTTTATTATGGGGCGATTTAGCTAGCCGTCATTATTGATTTTTTTAAGTTTTTCCTGTGGAGCGAAAGAATATAGAATGAATCGTCTAAAGCTACTTACTCTTATGATGATGTTAATAGGAAATTCTGCTTTAGCAGACACAATTACCATCGGTAAAGGTAGTGGTATTGTATGGGAGGGGATGCCGTTTAATGTGACCAATAATGATACTGTGTACACTCCTTCGTCTCCAGTTAATAATAACTCTATCTTTCCCATAGCGTTTATTACAGGGTTGAATAATGCGTTCGAGTGTCAAGATAGTAGTGATCTTACGATGATTGCCGGGTATCGAGCTATCCGAATCGCACCTGGTGTTGGGCTAATCCCTAGAGCAACTATTAATGCCAGTTATGTGCTGGCTAATGGCACGCCAGAGATACTCACCGGTACGATTGGGTTACCAAACACGCAGGGAACCACATCGCCGAGTGGGAATTCAATCACCAGCCCTGACGGATATGCCTGGTGTTTAGCCCCTAGAATGACCAGTATAATCAACTTTTACAAAATCGGCACTGCTATAAGGGCAACCGCGATAGGAACCTGGGTGATGGTGGCTGACGGTACACAAACCAGCCAAGACAATATTACATTACCTTTTTACTCATCTTTTTGGACACAAATGCCTACAGCTATTCTAAACCAACAGATTTTACCCAGTAATATTTCATTACGTATTTCGACCCTGAAGTGTACGGTCAGTACTCCTACCCAGATTAATTTTGGTGCTGTGGCTTTAAATCGTCAAAGCGGTGCCGAACTGGCTTCACAGACCAATTCCTTGATGGCCCAGTGTACGCAAGACAGCTCTGCGGGTATTGCTGCCAATATTAACGTGCAGTTCCGGGCACTCACCGGCCTGTATGAAAGTACGCCAAGCCGCCTGGCACTCAGTCAGGGAGGTGGCTATATTACCGGTGAGATTAATAATGGTGTCACCGGCAGTGGTAGCTGTAATGCAACCACCGGGCTGCCCTTTGATAACACCCTGCTAAAAGTGGGTAACATCACCAGTACACAAGCAAGCCAGACCACCAGTAATCAGGTAACGTGGCGTTTATGCTCGGGGGGCATTTCGCTTCCGACCGGGTCGGTGGATGCAGCCGCAGAAATGTTGGTGACGTTTAACTGAGTGTAATATTGAAAGTCAGCTTACTTACTCAATATGAATAAATGCACTCAGTGAAGCGGCTGGTTTTATTAAGCTAACTCGGCCTGATACCTGATGTAATCCCCCAAAGTATAAAATACAAAACCGGGCTTAATGGCCCGGTCTATCAGCTATATTCCTAGTCTCTTTCATGTCGGGGTTTTTCCCTTGGGTTTCCCCTGAGTTTCCCTACCACTAATCCCACAAACAAAAAAACCAACCCTAACGGATTGGTTTTCTTAAGGTATTTTGGTCGGCATGAGAGGATTTGAACCTCCGACCCCCGACACCCCATGACGGTGCGCTACCAAGCTGCGCTACATGCCGATGCTATGGCACTTATACTACATTTTACCGTTATTAATGCAAGGCTTGGCAAAACGTTCGCTTGTTTTTTGAGCGTGCTAACATCTGTTTTTTGAGCTAGTTCGCAATAAACCGTTTTATATCCGTCAACACCTGCAGCAGTAATGGGAGTTGAGGCTTTTCATGTTTGATTTCATTGCCTTGCTCATCATAGGTGCGGTATTCACCGTTATTATCTAATACAATAGTCTGCGTTGGCGTAGTAATGACTAACATGCCATTGTCACCGGTCGCCACCCAGTTATTATTGCGCTGTGCGGCGAACAAATCTTCCCCTTGCGAATAATCCTCAGATGCAGTTTTGACGTGTAATAACCGTTGCATCAGTGTTGTCATGATATCTTCATGATTGGTCAGTTTATTCACGGCCTGCGCTGGCGTACCCGGCCAGTGAACCACTAATGGCACTTGTAGTTGCTGGCGGTTAAAGCTGGTGCCTGCACCCCAGGTATCATTACCTCTGTCATTAAACTCAACACCATGGGCCGCAGTAATAATAACTACGGTTTTATCGAGTTGGTCGCGCTGTTTAAGCGTCTCCAGGATGGCTGCAATCTGCTGATCCACATCTTTTGCACCTGCCTGATAATGGCGGATAAAATCAGTCGGTAACGCAACCTTCTGCCCGGCAACCTGGTCTTGTGCTTCAACGGCTCCATTGAGGTTAATGTATGAGAACCACGGAGCACTATTGTTGAGCGTGGACAACCATTGTTGCCACTGCGCCGTAGTTTCGCTATCCGGTTGTACAGCGGGGGCCGGTAATGTGAAATCAGCTAATAGCGCCTGACGATAGAGTGGCGACTCAAAACCATCGGATGAGAACAGACCAAACTGATAACCCTGCGCGCTTAATGCCGTAATAAAGGCCGAAGGTTCGCGTGCGGAGAGAATGCCGTCTAAATAAGTAGGCGAAATGCCATAAAACAGGCCAAATAAGCCCGTATCCTGACGGTTGCCTGAGCTGTAGTGGTTGTCAAACTGAATATTTGAACGACCAAATTCTGCCAAGGCAGGCATATCTTTTTGCAAGCTGCTGGCACGGATGCCATCAACCACAATGAGTAACAGATTATAACCACTGCCTTTATCGCTGAAAGTAATCGGGTTGAGTGGATATTCAACCGCCAGTGCATCTGGGTTGCCTTGCTCCACCAGACGGCGTTGATATTCCTGCTGATCGAGCAAACCGTGTTTCTCAAGGAACTTACGTGCAGTCATCGGGTAAGATAGCGGCAGGTTTGCGCGTTGCATACTGATTGGGCGATAGAAATTGGCATCAGCCCAAATATAAATCAGATGAGAGGCAAAGAACGCAGAAATAAACACTGCCACCAATGGCTTAACAAAGCGTTGCCGGTTAAGGCTACGTAGCTTTTGCCAGGCCCAAGTGCCGAAAAGCATCTCGACCAGGAAAATGACTGGCACGGCAATAAACATTAATTGCCAATCACGCGCCAACTCGGTTTGGTCTGGGTTAACCACTAATTCCCATACCACCGCATTAAGGTGTAAATGGAAACGGGTGAAAACTTCAGTATCAACCAACAGCAGGGTCAGGCCCGCAGTGGCAAAGGCGGCAGAAAGAAAACGGAGTAGTCGCTGCGACATCACCACAAAGGTGAGTGGGAATATCACCAACAAATAAGCAGCAAAAACGATAAAACTAAAGTGCCCGAGCCAACTGACGAGGGCATAGACACGGCCAACCAGCGATGAGGGCCAATCGGAGACAAACAGATAGCGGCTACCCAGCACCAGGCTGAAAATAATATTAAACAGGGCGAACCAGTGCCCCCAGCTAATCATCTGGGAGACTTTTTCACGATAGCGCTGACGATTTGTCACCATATTGAGATTACAGTCTTGGCCGATAAATTAATGAGATTTATCTTCACTTATTGAAGCCTGAAGAGCTTCAGCGAAAGAACGTGCCAATACTTTACGTTGCGCTGGGGCCACGCTGGTATTGATCAAATTTGTTACCATATTCCCCAACACCATCAAAGAAAGATCGGTTGGAGTGCGGTTTTTTTCCATTACGCTGACTAATTCAGACAGCAGTTTTTCGACTTGTTCGTCGCTATAACGGGATGATTGTGCCATAAAAAGTGTGCTCAATACCTGACAAAGTCCCACATCTTACCGTATAGAGACGCGCTTTTCCGCTATTTTATAGCATTAAGAATCATTAGCCATTAATTGAGGGGCACGAATGCTTTTGAGTTGCAGCTCTTTGGCATCAGTGATTGAATACGCCCCTAGCCAAAAGGAGTATTTATCATGAGTCTGGATATTGACCAGATAGCCTTACATCAGCTTATCAAGCGTGATGAACAAACGCTTGATGTGGTGTTGCGCGATTCTCTGTTACCTGCCAATGCTGTAGTTGAAGAAATGATGGCCGAGCTGCATCGTGTCTACAGCGCCAAAAGTAAAGCTTACGGGCTATTTAATGAGCAGAGCGAGCTGGCCGAAGCGCTGAAACGAAGCCGTAAGGGTGATGAAGACTTCCTCAGCTTTAGCCGTGCTGCCACCGGGCGGTTACGTGATGAGTTAGCCAAATATCCGTTTGCCGAAGGCGGTGTGGTGCTGTTTTGCCAATACCGTTATCTGGCCGTGGAGTATTTGCTTATCTCGGTGCTGAGCAGTTGCCATAGTATGCGAGTGAATGAGCAGCTTGATCTCAGTACCACCCATTATCTCGATATTAACCGTGCTGATATTGTTGCCCGTATCGATTTAACCGAATGGGAAAATAACCCAGAATCCACTCGTTACCTCACGTTCTTGAAAGGGCGGGTAGGGCGCAAAGTGTCCGATTTCTTTATGGATTTCTTGTCTGCGGCTGAGGGACTGGATACCAAAGCACAAAACCGGGGCTTATTACAGGCGGTTGATGATTACTGTGCGGATGCTGAACTTGGCAAAAATGAGCGTCAGGCATACCGTCAACAGGTTTATAGCTATTGTAATGAGCAGTTGCAAGCAGGTGAAGAGATTGCGCTGCAGGCGCTTTCTCAAGAGCTGCCAAAGCTGGGTGAAAAAGATTTCCAGCAATTCTCGGCTGAACAGGGCTATGCACTGGAAGAGAGTTTCCCGGCAGATCGCGGTACTTTGCGCCAGTTGACCAAATTTGCTGGCAGTGGTGGTGGGCTGAGTATCAATTTTGATGCATTGCTGCTGGGTGAGCGTATTTTCTGGGACGCGGCGACAGACACGCTGACCATCAAAGGCACACCACCTAATCTGCGAGATCAGTTACAGCGGAATTCAGGCAAAAAGTAGCGGTTACCCTGTGACGCTAGCCAATAAAAAACGCCGCATAAGCGGCGTTTTTTATTTCGGCGTCCCGAATATCGAAAGCGACGCGATTAAACGCGAACGAAGTCGATATGAGTCAGTTTTGGCTTGAAAGCGTGACGCTGAACAGCCTGTACTTTAACTTTGGTTTCTTTACCGTCAACAACCAGAGTCAGTACGGAATCATAAAAGCCCGGTTTCAATTCAAGGTTCTTGGTGGTGTCATGGTCAAGAGCAATAGAGATAGCTGCTTCAGAACCACCGTAAATGATTGCCGGAAATTTATTTGCTGCACGCAGGCGGCGGCTCGCACCCTTACCCTGGTCGTTACGTACTTCTACATTGATAGTGGTCATTTTGTTTTCTCTTAAAGAAAATTTACCCTGCTACAGGCGACCCAGCAACAGGTTCGATACTCGGCTTTGATTGGGTAAACCCAGAGCAAAGCGGGCGGCATTCTAGCGAAATATCAGCCAGACAGCAAATAAAACTGCGAAAATCTCAGGCTAAATGCGGCTTAGGCAAGGGAGTCAGCCCGCCGGAAACGCCCCTGATAATCAAATATCTTCTCTCTAATTTGCCACCATTGCCCACGGCGGCGGGCAACGACAAAATCGGGATAACGTAACAGGGCTTGTTGCGCGATGATATCGGCCGCGGTTTGCCATTTCAGTGCCACACCGGGTGCCCGTTGGTGTGGGCGCAGGAAAATTTGTTCAAATGCCATACGCTGCGCGGCGGTGGTTAAGCGAAAACGTTCGCTGGTATCAGTGCCGTCTTCGTCGTAGTAGGTGATTTTCAGCCACTCGCCTTTGGCGTCATGACCCATCTCCAGACTCATCCCGCCACAACGCAGCACCAGAGCGTCTTTTAATTTTAAGGCGGCTTTTAGCATATCATCGGGATCGACCAGAACTTCCTGGCACTGGTGACAGCGGCGGGCAGCAATGTCATTTTCCGCCCCACAATGCGGGCAGGACTTAAAGCGAAAACGATAATCACATTGCGCCCGCGTGCCTTGTTCGTCTTCAAACCAACCCTGACAGCGGCGACCATAGTGTTCAATGATGTCACCTGACTCGGTGCATTTTCCCCAGAAGATATTGGCGAAGCCGCAATCCGGGCAAAATACCTGAACCGGCTGACTGCCACTATGTGGCTTGCTGGTACCCACTTCAGGGGTAAAAAGGTCATGGGGATTGCCAGCGTAGTCCAGAATCAGGCAATCTTCTTTACCCGGTGATAAGCGCAAGCCACGGCCAACTATCTGTTGATACAGGCTGACTGATTCAGTCGGGCGAAGAATGGCAATCAGATCAACATGGGGGGCATCAAAGCCGGTTGTTAACACCGCCACATTAACCAGATAACGCAGTTGTTGCTGCTTAAAGGCGGTGATTAACGCATCGCGCTCATTTGGTGGCGTATTGGCACTCACCAGTGCAGCCTCGCCTTTAGGCAGTAAACCATACACCTCTTTGGCGTGTTCAACTGTCGCGGCAAAAATCATTACCCCGCGACGTTGAGCGGCATATTCAATTATCTGATTAACAATATGCGGAGTAATTCGTTGCTGCTGTTTAAGTTCACGGTCTAAATCTGCCTCTCGGAACATGCCGTCACTGTTGCTGGTCAGGCGACTGAAATCATACTGCACCACGGGCATATCCAACCGCTCTGGGGGGACCAGAAAACCGTGCTTGATCATGTAGCGCAAGGGTAATTCATAAATACAATCGCGGAACAGGGACTTTTCATCACCACGGATAATACCGTGATAATGGAATTGATAAATCCAGCCTTTTCCCAACCGGTAAGGTGTGGCGGTCAGCCCCAGTAAGCGCAGCCGGGGGTTGGTTGCGCGCAAATGCTGGATAATTTGCTGATACTGGCTGTCATCGTCATCACTGATACGATGGCATTCATCAATAATTAGCAGCGAAAAGGCACTATCAAACAGGGGCAGGTTCCGTGCTACCGACTGCACACTGCCAAACACCACTTTCCCTGCGCTTTGGCGCTGTTGCAAGCCAGCGGCGAAAATATCTGCCTCTAAGCCGTAGGCGCAATATTTGGCATGATTCTGTGCCACCAGCTCTTTGACATGTGCCAGTACCAAAACGCGCCCACGGGCCAGTTTCGCCAATTCGGCGATCACCAGGCTTTTGCCCGCCCCCGTCGGTAGAACAATCAGGGCGGGTTCACTGTGGCGGCGAAAATGGGCAAGGGTGGCATCCACCGCCTCTTGCTGATAGGGGCGTAGTGTAAATGCCATTAGCGCGCCTGCCCGATGGTTTTCAACCCATGCTCCTGCAACACTTTCCTGCGCGTATGCGTGACATTTCTCTCTCTTATTATAATTAAACGCTTTCTAATATTATGCCTGTCTGAGGCGGTTGGCGCGAGGCCCCAAGTTATCCTTGGTGGGGTATCGTGATAGATTGCGCCATCTAAGGGGATAAGCCGTTTCTCAATAACGGCTTTTTACGTAACTGTTTCTAGGATGATATGGCAACCGCCGCTATACTGATGGGTCTGGTAGGCAGCAAATGATTTTCTCCCAACTGCTTCATTCATTTCACACCGTATTATGCGCATCCTGCTGTCGTTGGCAGGTGTGATTGCGGGTATCGTGCCCATCAACGGCACGACAATACAACAGGCAAAGTAGATTCAATGCGATTGGACAAGTTTTTATCTCAGCAATTAGGTGTCAGCCGGGCGTTGGTAGCGCGCGAGCTGCGGGCAAAACGGGTCACTATTGATGGCGAGGTGGTCAAAAGTGGTGCGATTAAGCTGACACCGGAACAAGACGTGAGATTTGATGGCAACCCATTACAACAAACTGTTGGCCCACGTTATTTTATGCTGAACAAACCGCAGGGTTATGTGTGTTCAACAGAAGACCCAGACCACCCGACCGTGCTGTATTTCCTCGATGAACCCGTGGCATACAAACTCCATGCTGCCGGGCGGTTGGATATCGATACCACCGGATTGGTGCTAATGACTGACGATGGCCAGTGGTCGCATCGGATCACCTCACCACGCCATCATTGCGAAAAAACCTATCTGGTAACACTGGAACATCCGCTGGCTGATGACACTGCACAACAGTTTACGGAGGGCGTGCAGTTGCATAATGAAAAATCGCTGACCAAACCGGCTCAACTTGAGGTCATAGAGCCTCAATTGGTGCGTTTAACCCTCAGTGAAGGGCGTTATCATCAGGTGAAACGGATGTTCGCGGCGGTGGGGAATCGGGTTGTAGAACTGCACCGTGAGCGAATTGGCGACATCAAACTTGATGACGATTTAGCGCCAGGCGAGTACCGCCCGTTGACCGCAGAAGAGATTGCCAGTGTCGGCGCACCTCATCTGTAATTGATTTTCTATTACAGCGCGGGCTGTCTTGCCGTTGATATTACACTAAATGTTTCGAGTTGCAGGAAGGCGGCAAGCGATAGAGTCCCGATGAGTTGACGGGAGTCAATGATTCGGGTGAAAGAGCGTAGCCAACGCACATGCGGCTTGAAGTATGACGGGTATAACCCGCAGTAGGTTATTGAAGGAGTTGTTGAACGTGCATGCCAGTACTCAACATGAAGAGAAGAACCGGACATCCCACGTTGGCTTGATCTTTATCCTTGGTTTGCTATCGATGCTAATGCCTCTGGCCATTGATATGTATTTGCCGAGTATGCCGATTATTGCACAAGAGTTTGGTGTCGAGAGCGGTGCGGTGCAGATGACCCTTAGCGCCTATGTACTGGGGTTCGCCATCGGGCAAATGTTCTATGGGCCAATGGCGGATAGCATTGGGCGCAAGCCGGTTATCTTTTGGGGTACGCTAATATTTGCGCTTGCAGGTATGGCCTGTGCCATGGCGCAATCAATTGAACAACTGATTAACTTGCGTTTCCTGCATGGTTTGTCCGCTGCCGCCGCGAGTGTGGTGATTAATGCACTGATGCGCGATATGTTCACCAAAGATGACTTCTCACGCATGATGTCTTTTGTGGTGTTAGTCATGACCATTGCACCCTTGCTGGCACCGATTATCGGTGGTGCATTGTTAGTGTGGTTTAGCTGGCACGCTATTTTTTGGACGATGGCGGGTGCTGCATTGGTTGGTGCGATTCTGGTTGCACTGTTTATCAAAGAAACCTTGCCACGAGAGAAGCGGCAAAGGTTCCATTTGCGCACCACCATCGGTAATTTTGCTACGTTATTCCGCCATAAACGGGTACTGAGCTATATGCTCGCCAGCGGTTTTTCTTTTGCCGGTATGTTCTCATTCCTCAGTGCTGGTCCCTTTGTCTATATTGATTTAAATGGTGTTTCCCCGCAAAACTTTGGCTATTACTTTGCGTTGAATATCGTTTTCTTGTTCTTGATGACATTGATTAATAGCCGCAATGTACGCCGCTTCGGGGCGCTTAAAATGTTCCGATTTGGCATGCTAGTGCAATTTGTGATGGGTATCTGGCTGCTGGTGGTTTGCGCCACGGGTATGGGGTTCTGGGCGCTAGTATTGGGTGTCGCGGCTTATGTCGGTTGCATTTCCATGATCACTTCGAATGCTATGGCGGTCATTTTGGATGACTTCCCACATATGGCCGGTACCGCCTCTTCTCTGGCAGGGACCTTACGCTTTGGTATTGGTGCGGTAGTGGGAACGCTGTTGTCGATGGCACCTTCCCGTAGTGCCTGGCCGATGGTCAGCTCAATGGCATTTTGTATTATTGTTGCCATGCTGTTGTATCTTTATGCCAGTCGCCCACATAAAAACGCGGTGAAATAACGGTAATCACACCCATTATCAAGGCTAAGCTATGGGTGCTTATCCGTTAATGGTTGCAGCAGAAGGTGAAGGGCCGCCTGAGGGTGTTCCCTTTACCCCATTATTTATCGTCAGTTTATTTATTGCTCCCTTATTCGATTATTTCCCTCATTTATTCCCGTCAAAATCGCCCGAATTGCCACTTAAAAACGCGCAGTTCTTGCGCTCAATCAATATAGTAAGCATGCATATCATTATTTATTGCATAGTTATGATTGGCACCATATTGTTAACTTTTTGAGCGTTCATATAAAAAATCGTCAATTGTGATTAACGCATTTTTATCAGATATTTCTGTCATCTAAACCGTTACGCGGATCCGTTAATCTATATATTTATCAATTAATTAATGTCATTCTGAGTCATAGAAATAACAGCTAATTGTTCGTTAAATGTAAAATTTTGACAGGCATTAAGTAATGGGTTTGCAAGAAAAATGGTTGAGATGGTCGCCATAAAGGTATAAATATAACGAAAAATGGGATCTAAATCTCAAACTGATAGTTTCAGTCTGATATGAAGGGCTGACGCGCGATTAAAAAAACAACACAAAAATGGCTTTGTTGGTTTTAAGTTTCTAAATTGTTATCAATGTTGTGTTTTGATGGGGGTTGAATCAGGCACAATGCCAACTTAACGGCTATAACTTTAATGAGTGTGAGTCATTGTGGTGCTTTTGTAATTTTTTGATTTTTTATTTTTACTAGGAAAAACACGTGAATAATATTCAACTTTCGGTAGTACATCGTCTGCCGCAAAGTTACCGTTGGTTATCTGGCTTTATCGGGGTCAAAGTTGAACCGATACCACTGACAACGATAGACGACAACAATAATAACCTTATGGGGCTGAAGTTACTCAGCCACGATGGTAGCGATGCGCAGCTTATCATGCAGCGGCTCCACCTCTCTCTACAAGAGATACAAGTGGATTCTGCGATAGTTGAGTGGGAAGGTGAACCTTGTCTATTTGTTCACACTCAAGATGAGAGTGCCACCATGTGCCGTTTGAAAGATGTCGGTGTTGCCATTGCCGAAACCCTGACCGCTTTGTATCCCTTCTGATTCGCTATTGCGCGTTGGTCGGTATTTTGTGTCACGGTGCTTTGTTATGGCCGCAACCTGACCTCAATCTGACGAGTCCGCAAATTGTAACAATAGCTGAGTATACTGCTGTTGGGGCGCGGCAAATATGGCCTGACAGTCACCTTGCTCCACCACCTCGCCTTGCCTTAACACAATGACCTGATGGCAGAGTGAGCGCACTACCTGCAAATCATGGCTGATAAATAAATAGCTGAGCTGATAACGCTGCTGAAGGGATTTCAGCAACGCCAATATTTGTGCCTGTACCGATTTATCCAATGAAGAGGTTGGCTCGTCGAGAATAAGCAACTGAGGTTGCAGGATCAGCGCACGGGCAATCGCAATACGTTGGCGCTGGCCACCAGAAAACTCGGTTGGATAGCGATAACGGGTGACCGGATCTAATCCCACTTCTTCCATCGCCTTGATCACCCGTTGTTCACGGTGCACGGCACTGAGTCTTTGATGGACTTCCAGCCCTTCAGCAATGATCTGCTGGACATTCAGGCGTGGATTTAGCGCAGAGTAGGGGTCTTGAAATACCACCTGAATTCGGCTGCGATAGGGCAGCATCTGTTTAGGGGTAAACTTGTGTAATGGCTGCCCGCTAAACCAAATCTCACCCTTTGAGGGTAACAAACGCAGTAATGCCAACCCTGATGTACTTTTCCCTGAACCTGATTCACCCACTAAGCCAAGGCTCTCACCGGGATTAAGGGTAAAACTGAGATCTTTCAACGCATAGTGGTAATCGACTGTGCGCCGTAATAAACCACGCTTGATAGGAAAGGCTACCTGTAGCCCTTTTACTTCAAGCAAAGGTTGTAGACCTGGCGTGAGGGGCAGTGGATCACCTTGTGGCTCGGCGTCTAATAATTGGCGTGTGTAGGGGTGTTGTGGGGTGCTAAACAGCGCCTGACGGCTATTCTGCTCCACCTTGCGGCCTTCACGCATCACTGCCACGTTATCTGCCAATCTGCGCACGATATTCAGGTTATGGGTGATAAATAGCAAACTCATGCCCATCTCTTGCTTTAACTCTTTCAGCAAACTCAAAATCTGGGCTTGAACCGAAACATCCAGCGCAGTAGTCGGTTCATCGGCAATCAGTAATTTAGGTTGGGTCAATACCGCCATTGCGATCATCACCCGCTGGCGTTCTCCACCAGAAAGTTGATGGGGGAAATCGCCCAAACGCCCTTTGGCATTACGAATGCCCACGCGATCGAGACATTGAATAATCTCAACTCTGGCCGCCTCCCGGCGCATACCGCGATGCAGTGACAACACTTCGGCCAACTGTTTTTCAATGGTGTGCAGGGGGTTAAGTGACACCATTGGCTCTTGAAAAATCATTGAAATCTGATTGCCGCGCACTTGCCGCAGCGTTGGTTCATCAGCATGCAGCAGTGATTTCCCGGCAAACAAAATATCCCCGCCGGGATAGACCACCGGAGGTGAGGGCAGTAAACGCAATATCGACAGGGCCGTGACACTTTTGCCTGAACCCGATTCGCCAACCAGTGCCAGTGTCTCACCGGCATTGATTTGCAATGACAGCTCGCTGACCACCTCGCGATCAATATTCGCCTGACGAAATGCAACACTGAGATTTTGAATATCCAGAAGTGGTAAGGTCGCCATATCAGTACACCTTGCTTGGGTCAAAGGCGTCACGTACTGCTTCGCCGATAAAGATCAACAGCGACAACAGCACTGCCAATACCAGGAATGCCGTGATGCCAAGCCAGGGAGCCTGAAGGTTATTTTTGCCTTCTAATAGCAAACCGCCTAATGACGGTGACCCCATCGGCAGGCCAAAACCGAGGAAATCCAGTGACGTTAGCGTTGTTATCGAACCGCACAGGATAAAGGGCAGGAAGGTCAGTGTTGCCACCATGGCATTAGGCAGCATATGGCGCGACATAATAACCCGGTCACCCACCCCCATGGCCCGCGCTGCACGGATGTAGTCATAATTTCGGGTGCGTAGAAATTCAGCCCGCACGACACCCACTAATCCCATCCAACCAAACAGCACGGTGATGGCTAACAGCCACCAAAAGTTGGGTTGGACGATACTGGACAGCAGAATCACTAAAAACAGTGTCGGCATCCCCGACCACACCTCGATAAACCGCTGACCCCACAAGTCAATTTTGCCGCCGTAATAACCTTGTACAGCGCCAGCACAAATACCAATGACGCTGGAGAACAGGGTTAATGTCAGGCCGAATAGCAGCGAGATACGAAAACCATAAATGACTTTGGCCAATACATCGCCGCCGGTACTGTCGGTACCCAGCAAGTTGGTGCGGCTAGGTGGTGAAGGGAAAGGGACATCGGTTGCAAAGTTGATGGTGTTATTACTAAAGCGAATCGGTGCCCAGATAGCCCAGCCATTGTGATTAATTCGACCAATTACATAGGGGTCTTGATAATCTGCCGCAGTGGTTAAAATACCGCCAAAGGTCGATTCGCTATAATTAGTCATAAAGGGCATATAAATTCTACCCTGATAGTTCACCAGCAGTGGTTTGTCATTGGCAATCAGTTCGGCAAACAGGCTGATAATAAACAGTGTCAGGAAGATCCACAGTGACCAGTAGCCACGGCGATTATTACGAAAACGCGCCCAGCGGGCCTGATTAATAGCACTTAGCCGTATCATTATTGGCGGCCCTCAAAATCAATCCGTGGATCAACCAAGGTGTAGGTGATATCACTGAGGATATTCAGCAGTAAACCAATCAGGGTGAAAATATAAAGGGTGCCAAACATCACTGGATAATCGCGCTGCAAAGTGGCGTCATAGCCCAGTAGTCCTAGCCCATTGAGTGAGAACATCACTTCGATCAACAGTGAGCCGGTGAAAAACATACTGATAAAGGTGGCGGGGAAGCCTGCGATGACCAGCAACATGGCATTGCGGAATACATGGCGATACAGAATTTTTTCTTCGGGTAACCCCTTGGCGCGCGCAGTAACGACATATTGTTTACGGATTTCATCAAGAAACGAGTTTTTAGTTAGCATCGTCAATGTGGCGAAACCGCCTATCACGGTAGCCAGTACCGGTAAGGTGATATGCCACAAGTAATCCGTTACTTTGCCGTACCACGGCAGGGTGTCAAAGTTACTGGAAACCAGCCCTCGCAGTGGGAATAGATCGAAATAACTGCCACCGGAAAACAGTACCACCAGTAAAATCGCAAACAGAAACGAAGGAATGGCGTACCCGATAATAATCAGCGTACTGCTCCAGGTATCAAAGGCTGTGCCATTGCGCACCGCCTTTTTAATGCCTAAAGGGATCGAAACCAGATAAATAATCAGCGTGCTCCATAGCCCGAGTGAAATAGAAACCGGCAGGCTATGTTTCACTAACGACATGACTGATTCGCCCCGGAACAAACTGTCGCCAAAATCAAAGCGAACATAGCTCCATAGCATATCGAAATAGCGCTGGTGCAGCGGCTTGTCAAAACCAAAGCGTTGTTTGATTTCGGCAATGACTTCTGGGTCTAACCCACGTGAACCACGATAGTTGCTATCACCCACTTGTGCTGCATTGAGACCGACTTTGGCACCACCCAGCCCGCCATCACCGCCCCCAGCCGTAAATCCACTGGAGTGACCCAATTCGATATTGGCAATCGCCTGATCAACTGGCCCGCCGGGCGCAATTTGGACGATAAAAAAGTTGATAGTAATAATTGCCCACAGCGTGGGAATAACCAGCAATAGTCGCCGTAACAGATATCCACCCACAGCAGCCCCCTAGTGACGTTCTGTTGGCAGGCGAGCTGCCTTGTTGACATCAAACCACCAGCTATCGAACCCGAGCGAATAGGTGGGGCGGTCTGCCGGCATCGAGAATTTATCCCAATAGGCAAAGCGGGCATGATTGGAGTACCACATCGGAATCATCAGGTAGTTCCAAGTCAACACCCGATCAAGTGCCCGGCCAAGGGACTGTAACGCCTCAGGCTGGTCCTGATGTTTGATAATCTCAGCAATCAATTGGTCAATAGCCGGATCTTTAATACCTGAAGAATTATAACTAGAGTCGATATAAGCCGAGCTCCACCAGATTTGCAGATTTGGGCTAGGGTAGGGGAAGGCACTGTAAACTGTCGGGATCATATCGTAATCCCGACTGCGCAGGCGGTTAACAAACTGAGAACTGTCAACTTCGCGAATATTCATGGTAATGCCCAAACGCTGCAAATTATGCTTAAACGGTTGAACATATTGGAAGTTACTGCCACTGAGTAACAGCAATTCAAACACAAAAGGCTTACCGGTTTTACTGTTAACCAATTGCTGGTTTTTCACTTCCCAGCCTGCTTCGCTGAGTAGTTCACGCGCTTTTAACAGATTATCCCGCGAATCGCCGCTGCCATCGGTTTGAGGTGGCAGATAAATCTGCGTGAACACCTCTGGTGGTACTTTGCCCTTCAACGGAGCCAGCCAAGCCAGTTCAGCGCTATCTGGATAACCTTTTGCCGCATATTCAGTATTTTGGAAGAAGCTATTGGTACGCTGATAGCTATTGAAATAGAAGGCTTTATTCATCCAGTCAAAGTCAAAAGCTAACGTAAGGGCTTGACGAACTCGTCGATCGCTAAAAATCGGGCGTTGAACGTTAAATGCCAACCATCTCGTATTTTGTGCCGAGTTATCGACAATATCCTGCTTGGCGATATAGCTTTTCGCAAAGTTGCCACCCACATATTGTGTCGCCCAACTCTTCGGTGAGGTTTCTTCACGGAAATCAAATGCGCCGGCTTTAAAGGCTTCCAATGCAACTTTATCATCCAGGTAGTAGTCGTAGCGGATAGTATCAAAGTTATATTGGCCGCGATTAACTGGCAGATTGGCTGCCCAGTAGTCTCTCACCCGTTCATAGGTAACAAACTGGCCCATCTTATATTTGCCGATGCGATAAGGGCCGCTGCCAACGGGGGGTTTGCTGAGTGGGTCACTCAGTTTATGGTTTTGCCAGAAATGAGCAGGCATCACCGGTAAACCAAACAAACCTAACATTTTATCTTTATTCGGTTCCGGGAATTCAAAACGCACCGTCAGCCGCGAAATGGCTTTCACCTGCACGCCTTTATAAATAATACGAAATTGTGGCACCCCTTCGGTCATAAACTTATTGAAGGTAAATGCGACATCTTGTGCGGTAATCGGGGTGCCATCATGAAAACGGGCGCGCGGATTTATATCAACTTCAATCCAACGGAAGTCAGGTGCAAAGCGGGCGGATTCGGCAATTAATGGATAGTAACTGCCAATCTCATCGTCTGAGGTACCAAATAGTGAGTCATACAGCCGCTCAGTGCGCATCGCTGGATTGCCACGTAACGCATAACGGTTAAAGTTATCGAAGGTACCAATGGCGGATAGCGTGATATCTCCGCCTTTGGGGGCGGCTGGATTGACGTAATCAAAATGGCTGAAATCGGCTGAATACTTAGGTTCACCCAGTATAGCAAAAGAGACGCCTTCTTTGATGGTTTCAGCCTGTAGGCCAAAACTCAGGGCTGAAAGTACCAAGGCAGCAAATAGGCGTGACAACATATTGGCGGTAAGCTCCTGCGTTTCATTCCGATAATAATAATCTTAAACGAAATTACCAGTTTGCAGGGGATTAAAGCAAACATTAAGCCAAATATCCTTGTTACTTTAAGCCGTAGCAGTGGTAGTGGCGGCGACTCTGCCAAATAACGCACTTGAATCAGCTCATTGAGGCCATACGAGCTCAGTTAGACCGTGGCGTCAATGACTTTGGATAGGGTTTTGGGCTTACTATCTTTTTTATTACAAAATGCAACGAGAGCCTCAATAGATAGTGGTTTGCTGAGTAAGTAACCTTGTAAGTACTTAACGCCGTGTTGCGCCAAATATTGGAGCTGTTGCTCTGTTTCAACACCTTCAGCGACAGTTTCAATATTGAGCTTATTTGCCAACATTAATACTGAGTCTAATACCGGTGCTGCCACGGTATTAATACCAATGGTACTGACAAATCCACGATCAATTTTAATATAGTCTAAAGTAAAACGTTCTAAATAGATCAGGGCGCTGTGGCCGGTACCAAAGTCATCGACAGCGATTTGTATCCCCTGAGAACGCAGCCAGGCAAACTGTTTAATCGCCAGTTCTTCTTCAACCATGCCTCGCTCGGTAATTTCGAATACCGGTGCCACGATATCCGTATTTAATTGTTTTAACATCTGAGAAACATCTTTGCGGAAACTATCATCAGCAAGATGGACCGGGGAAATATTAAAGGCCAGTTTAGTCCCAACTTGAAGGTGGTCTGCCATTAATTTACTGTCTCTGACAATTAACTCAAATAGGTGGCGGGTTAATGGTTGGATCAGATGCTGAGTTTCCGCATAGGGAATAAAAAGATCCGGGGATATTCGCCCTTCAATCGGATGTTGCCAGCGAATAAGCGCTTCCAAGCCAGATATTGAACGGTCGTGTGAGCGAAATACCGGCTGATATTCAACGAAGAATTCGCCGCGCCTAATACCGCGCAAAATTTCAGCTTCAGCACTTTGGCTGGCGATTAAAATATAATAAGCAAGGATGCCGACCAGACCGGAAAGTAATAGCCCCCCTAACAGGGTTATGCGAATATCATCAGCCGTCAGGCTGGTATGATAAATCAATATTTTAATCGGGTAGCCCGGTAGCTGAACTTCACGCGCGGCTCGAGACGGTAACTGGCTGATGGGTAAAACCTTAGTGTCAAAAGTCGTTACCGCGAACCCATCAATAATAATGGCTAAACCATTTACTTGATTACTAGAAGAGTTAAGTAATAAATAGGGGTGTAAGGTTAATTCCAATGTTGCCAATACACCGGTATTACCACGCCCAGCCTCGCGCAACCACACCCCGACCGCCGGTTTACTTGGCATCATCGGTGTTCCTTGCTGAATTTTAAAATCCAGTGGCTGGGATAAGTTTATTTTAGGATATAGCGCACTGCCCGCGACGTGCATATCGCCTGTTGCTGAAGAACAATAAGCGATACCGTCCCTAACCAATAAAAATGCTCTGACACCATTAGTAAATGCAGCCCGATAGTGGAGTGCCGGACTGGCTTGCTCACAACTCTTGGCACTTAGCGGGATAAGTTGAGACATGGTGGTAGTCAGTTCATTTAGAAACTGAGATGCATAGGAGATAATATGATCACTTTGTGTTGTTAATTTATGCTCGCTACTGCGATAAAGTAATGACAACGTAATAACGACAAAGCAAATAAAGAAACAGAGTGAGAGGATGACACTTTTTTTTACAAGATGGCGTTTGGATAAAATATTGCGGGAGAACGCACTGTTTGAACCCATGTTACGCCGCTCCTCAGCATGATCGATAAAGTGTGATGAGTATAAGTTAAGTTAACAGCGCAACGCCATCAGTTTGCCAATGTGCATTGTTAACAGTAATTAGCCTAGCCAATTGAATCTCCATTCATATAAATCAAAGATGCGGTTTAAATGCATCAAATAAATGAAACAAGCAAAGTTCATTTATACCGAGATATTTAGCAATATGCTTCGGTAAAACAAATCTCCAGCTTATTAACTCGTTCTACATGATTTTATAAAATGAATCGCTGGTAGAGATACCTGAACACCAGGAAGCTCATGGTTAAGCGGGAATAATCTTACACAGAAAATTCTTGGATTTCGCGCCTCTCAGACAAAAAAGGATGTTTCCTACAAATTGGCTGGAAATTTGGCCGGATACGAATCGATGAGGAGGTATGCTTAGACAATAAAAAACGCTACCAATGGCAGCGTTTTACAGTTTCGTTTGGTATCTCGGACAACAGGAATAAAATCAGCTAACTGCGCGAACCGCTGCTTAACACACGACGCCCATCGCGATAACGCTTATTCCAATAATCTTCGTTTAGGCTCGATATCGTCACGCCGACACTGGTCGATGCATGAACAAATTTATCATTACCTAAGTAGATACCGACATGGCGGCCAGTCGAACCTGCACGGAACAGCACCAAATCACCGGGGCGCAATTTAGTTCGTTGGATTTTTTTGCCAAGATCTTGCTGCTCAGAGGTTGAGCGTGGCAAATCCATACCAAATTGTTCACGGAAAGTGGTTTGTACAAATGCGGAGCAATCAATACCGCGTTTGCTGCTACCGCCTAAACGATAACGAACACCTTTCCACCCTGCATACTGTTCTAAAATCTTCGACTTGACGTCAACGTTGCGTACCATCGCTTCGAATTCATCCTGAGAGGCTTGCAGTAAAAGCCCATCTTTGTCATTAACTGCACGCATCTCAGTTTGCGCATTATGTAAGTTCGAAGTCTGTGATGAACTACACGCGGATAACATTACCGCTACTGCAACCGCAGGAATTACCCGCAGAATATATCTCATAATAGGTTGAGACTTGACCATTGTTGTTGTTTTCCCTTGCTGTCCTTACGACGGATGTCGCTACCAAAAAAACCAAACGAATCGAGATTATTGATTGAGATCCGATTAGACAATCACTTAACTGAATAACTGTGCTAGAACGCACAATATTAATCATGCAAGAGGCGAATGACCCAAATCCGAACACAAACGTTTTCGAGATTACCGTAATGATTAATAAAAGGCGAGACCTTTTACAACCATTATTATAGCTAAAGGTTATGTAACATAATGTAAGATTTCAGATTAAAAGTGGATAGCTGGATTTGTAGCCGTTTGGTAACAATAAAGAACCGAAAACGTTAAGGTGAGAGAAAGGCAAAAAATAGACTTTTTTGCCTTAATATAAGGCTGATAGCGTTATTGGCTTTTCGCCCCTGGGAGATTATGGTTAATGACATTAATTATCTTGTCACTTAATGGTGTCAGCAATACCCAGCCCATCCCAACCAGCACTATCGACAGTGAGCCGACAGCAATGTCAGTAAACCAATGTGCGCCAATCATCACCCGTGGCATTGAGAAGATAACGACGATCAGCAGGGCGATGGCAAAAGCACCTTGGGAAAAATAGCGCAGCATAAAGCAGGCAAAAATCATCAGCATCATGCCATGGTCACCGGGGAAACTATCACTGGATGCATCTTTGGTTGGAATACCGGTTAATTCACTGACGCGATTGATATTGTCAAACGTCAGGGTTGGACTAGGATGCGAGACGGGCAGTAGATGGCCTAATTGATTGAGGACCACCGCAGTTAATAGCATTACAACCCCGGTGACTATCAGGCGGCGACGGCCTGCTGGCGTTTCCTTCATATAGAAGTACAAATAAAGTAGCCCCATACATACAAGGGAAATAACATCGAAAATCCGGTTGTTAGTGATTGCCACCAAATGCAGAAATAGGGGGCTGGACAGCAGATGTTGGTTAAAATAGTAAAATATTGCTGAATCTATTTTAAACCAAATGCCATGGTTCGCCGGGATATACCAAGATAGAAACAGGGCAATCCCAATAAAATTGAGCAGTAATATTGTCGGTAAATTACGACGGGTCATGCGGAACCTATAAATTGTCAATGTATAAATTGTGTAACAAATAAAAATCGAGGCACATTATAGCCCCTTATGTAGTCTGATATTCAGTAATTCATGCTGAAGCGTATTCCAATCCGCTTCAGTGGCACTAATCAGTTCAATCCGGCTGTCCAGCGGTGCTATTTGGCGTGTTTCTATTTGCAAGTCCGCGCCTTGTCGATTAACCACCAAGGTGCCTTCAGCAATACGCATAACCCCTTTAACCCGCTCCACCGGATTTAACCGTATCCATTCCAACAATGGGACGGTATCAAACACCGTTTCTGCATTAAATACCCAACCACAGCTATGATAACCTTGCCCCTGATTTAGTGCCCGCCGCCAAGGTTCGATACCTTTCAAACTGAGTGCTGCGAGACCTTTTTGCCGTACTGAGCCGTGGTGATGTGTACCGTCGGGTAATTCATTATTATTACTGTGGGCGATATCCAACAGTGCCGCATCTATCTTCCCCTGTTCGGCATAATAGAGCGGGCGTGATAACGCTTGAAGTTCATGCCATTGTTGCAATACGTTGTTGTCCTGTGGGGTATAGGTATCCTGTTTATTTGCCACAATGATATCTGCGGCCGCCAGTTGGTCGCGGAAGTTCTCATTTTCTGCATAACGCGGTTCACTTAACTGGCGGGCATCCACCAGACAGAGGGTGGCACGCAGGTCAATCCAGGGTTGGTAAACATCAGAGGTTAGTAAAGACAAGATCTGTTTTGGATGCCCCAATCCAGTCGGCTCGATTAATAACCGATCCGGTTTTGCCTGCTGTAGCAGCATATTCAAACCCACTTGCATCGGTAACCCATTAACACAACACATGCATCCACCCGGTATTTCTTTTAATACCGCACCGCTGTCGGCTAGTAGCGCACCATCAATACCGATTTCACCAAATTCATTGACCAATACCGCCCATTTCTCATTCTCCGGTTTTTGTGACAATAAATGGCGGATTGTGGTGGTTTTGCCACACCCCAAAAAGCCGGTAATCAAGTTCGTTTTTGTCATCAGAGATCTCCGATCATAAATTTATTTTCAATAACCCCTCAAGAAAAGGCTCAAGTGTGTCGATGTTATTAGAAGAGGGTATAACACCAGCCAAGCTTATTATTAAACGAAAAAGGCTGAAAGACAGACAATTTCCTAGGCGTCTTAGGAACCTCGCCTAATAGCCTTGCCAGGTTAAGCAATATAATTCACTTCTACGAGGGATTTTAGTGGGTTATAGGCGAAGTCGGGCAATAAAAAATGCTCTGTCGTTCCCATCGAATTGGCTGGAATCCTCTATCATTTAAAATGACAGATATGAAAGTCGAGGTGGTTATGATGAATCTCCGAGTGCTTATTATGGTAGCAATAATGTCTTCATGGATAGTTTCTTTTGCTGCAAGTAGTGCGCAATCTGGCCGATCTGCCTCAGGAACAATCACATTTTATGGAGCCATTGTAGATAGTCCATGTGATACCGCTTTCATCGATAGTACCATTACAACGCGTTGTTATCGTAATGGTCAAACGCTGACTCAAAGGCAAACTGTCTCTGCCAGAATGCCTCTTACTGCCCGTTTACCCGGTAATTTAGCGTCCTCCCGTATGGAGTGGCTGAACCCGCAGCGTAATCTGGGAATCCTCACTGTCACTTATCTCTAATCTATTCAAACATTATGATGTATACATACAAGCACGGCTTATCACAGTGATAAGTCGTGCTAGATGCATGATGCTATTTGAATAAAATCATCTTGCCTGGCGGCAATGATATTGTTCGACCACATGATATACTCCTCCTTATTCAGACACCCTTTGGTCAGGCCAATTTGGTATTGTTTAGCCAATGCCTGATGCAGGAAATAAGGCTATGCGGTTATATCAGGAAGTAGGCAGTCAATTGCGCGAGGCAATTGTCAGCGGGCAATATAGCTTGGGCGATCGTTTACCGCCTGAACGTGACATCGCCGAAAATTTCAGTGTCAGTCGCAGTGTGGTTCGTGAAGCACTGATTATGCTGGAGTTGGAAAAATTGGTTGAGGTACGCAAAGGTTCAGGTGTCTATGTGGTTAATGTGCCTGCGATGCCAGCAAACGGTGAGTCTGCTGTTACTGCGGATTGTGGTTACGGCCCATTTGAACTGTTACAAGCCCGCCAATTACTGGAAAGCGAAGTTGCTGCTTTTGCTGCCATGCAGGCGACTAAAGCCGATATCATCAAAATGCGCCACGCTATCGAGCAGGAAAAGACCGCACTGGCCGCCGGAGCTGTGGATGAAAGTGCCGACGAGCTGTTTCATTATCTGCTGGCGCAATCAACGCAAAATAGCGTGCTGGCCAATATGGTTACTGAGGCCTGGCAAGCGCGCAAAACCAGCGCTATGTGGCAAGTCGCTCACAGTCACACCCTTGATTTTAACTACCGGTGGCAGTGGCTGGAAGATCACCAGAAAATCTTACAAGCGGTGTTACGCCGTGACAGCAAAGCAGCCAAGCAAGCCATGTGGCAGCATTTGGAAAATGTAAAACTGAAGTTGCTTGAGCTTTCAGATGCGGATCATCCAGATTTCGATGGTTATTTGTTTGAGTCTGCACCGTACCAGCTTGAAGAGTAATTTACCCTTCGGCCTTGAAGCTACAGGGGTGTTGGCTGCGCTCACGCACCCGAATCACTTACTTGAGTAAGCTCATCGGGATTCATTTGCTTGCCGCCTACCTGTAACTCCAATGACTTTGGGTAAACCCTTCGGCTTTGAAGCTACAGGGGTGTTGGCTGCGCTCACGAACTCGATTGGAATTAATGAGCCTCATTCGGTAAGCGGGCTAAATTAATCCTGCTGCGCCAAACGTTTTACACTCTCTTTTGCGCCAAATTGTTGCAAGCTGAGATAAGCCTCGGTAACCGCATCAACAAATACCTGCTGCTGTGGTAAGGACTCGCCAAACAGTGATTTCAGCGATAGCAAACTCTGTACCCGGGCCACGCCATCTTCACTACTGGCGACACACTTTTTAAAACTGTCAGCCATGGGATCACGGATATCGATGGCCTGGCCGTTATCGTCGATACCCCCTACATAGCGCATCCAACCGGCGATACCCAATGCCAGACAGCGGTAGGCTCCGCCATGTTGTAAATGCCAACGCACAGAATCGAGCATCCGTTGAGGTAGTTTTTGGCTGCCGTCCATCGCAATCTGCCAGGTGCGGTGCTTTAACGCCGGGTTACTGTAACGCTCAATCAATTGATCAGCATAGGCGTTAAGATCCACCCCGGTGACGCGCAAGGTTGGCGCTTGTTCATCCATCATCAGGCGGCGAGCGGTTAGGCGATAGTTACTGTCGTCCATGCAATCATTAATATGTTGATAACCAGCCAGATAACCCAAATAGGAGAGATACGAGTGGCTGCCGTTTAACATGCGCAACTTCATTTCTTCGAACGGCAAGACATCATCGACTAATTGCACTCCAGCCAGTTCCCAGTCCGGGCGTCCCGCGACAAATTTGTCTTCAACCACCCACTGAATAAACGGTTCACAGGCAATGCCACAAGGGTCTGCTACGCTCAGGGTATCGGCAATTTCCTGCAAGGTTTCGGTGGTGGCAGCCGGAACAATACGGTCGACCATGGTGTTAGGGAAGGTGACATGTTGACTGATCCAACTGGCCAGTTCCGGGTCTCGGGCCATAGCCAGACCGAGGACGGCATTTTTCACTACGTGACCATTTTCTGGAATATTATCGCAAGAAAGCACCGTAAAAGGCGGCAGGCCACGTAAGCGGCGTAAGCGCAGGGCCTCTACCAGAATACCGGGAGCAGAGGTCGGCGCATCGGGTATCGCCAGATCTGCGCGGATAAACTCATTTTGCAGATCCAATTGGCCGCTACCTGGTTCGATGCAGTAGCCTTTCTCAGTAATCGTCAGGGAAACAATGGTTACTTGTGGTTCGGCCAGTTTCTCCAACACTTGGATTATGCCATCTAAGCGGGCATGGACTGACTCACATACTGAGCCGACAACAATGGCCTGATTACCTTGTGCCCCTTTTTCCAGTACGGAAAAGAGATGATTCTGTTGGCGTAAATTTTGAATCAAAACGTCGCCACCAAACAAGCTGACTTCGCAGATGCCCCAATCGCCTCCTTGCTTATTTAATACTCGGTCAGTGAGCAGTGCCTGATGGGCGCGATGAAATGCACCAAAGCCAATGTGAATAATGCGGCTTTTCAGTGCTGTTCTATCATAAGTAGGCTGCTGTACGGTTGAGGGAAGGGGGCTGTTGGCAATGGTGTTCATACGTGGCTCCAAAATCATTCACCCCACGATTATTACAAAGGGGCTGACATAAAAGGTGGCAAATAAAAAGTTGTTAGACCAGTTTTAGTCGGCTGTTTGTAGGAAAGAAGCCACACCATACTGACCTTTTTCTTTTGCTCGTTGCCATGAATATCGGCTTGCAGTGTAAAGCCATATGACAGAAAATAAAATTGGTAAGTCCAATATTGGTTATATTCGTGAGGTGGATCAACCAATGAGGTTTTGCTTTTTGACACCCGGCGGTTAAAAAGTAAGGATAAAGCTGAGTGATACCTATTGGAAATCGGTATAACAACATTTTTAGCACCTGAACAGTTTACGCAGAGAAGGTAAAAATAAATGGAACAAACATGGCGTTGGTATGGCCCGCATGATCCGGTGTCGCTGGATGATATCCGTCAGGCAGGGGCAACTGGAGTAGTGACTGCATTACATCATATTCCGAATGGCGAAGTATGGCCGGTGAGTGAGATCAAACAACGCCAGGCAGAGCTTGCCGCAAAAGGTTTGGTATGGTCGGTGGTCGAAAGTGTCCCGATTCATGAAGAAATAAAAACTCACAGCGGCAACTATCAGCAACATATTGAAAATTATAAGCAGACGCTGCGTAATCTGGCGGACTGCGGTATTGATACCGTGTGCTATAACTTTATGCCGGTGCTGGACTGGACACGCACGGATCTGGAGTATCAACTGCCAGATGGTTCCAAAGCATTGCGTTTCGATCAGATAGCATTTGCAACCTTCGAACTGCATATCCTTAAACGTCCGGGCGCGGTGAATGATTACACGGCGGAAGAACAGGCGCAGGCAGCAGATTACTTTGATGCGATGTCTGAGGCGGATATCGCCAAGCTGACGGGCAATATTATTGCTGGTCTGCCGGGGGCGGAGGAAGGGTATACACTGGATCAATTCCGCGCACGTTTGGCCGAGTATGACGGTATCGATAAAGCGCAACTGCGTGAAAATATGGCTTACTTCCTACAGGCGATTATACCGGTTGCCGAACAGGTCGGTCTGCGTATGGCTGTTCACCCAGATGATCCGCCGCGCCCAATCCTTGGCCTGCCGCGTATTGTTTCCACCATTGAAGATATGCAGTGGCTAAAAGAGACGGTTGATAGTATTCATAACGGTTTTACTATGTGCACCGGCTCTTATGGGGTGCGGGCAGACAATGATCTGGTGAAGATGATCGAAACCTTTGGCGACCGTATTCATTTTACGCATTTACGTTCGACCTGCCGCGAAGGGAACCCAAAGACCTTCCATGAAGGCGGCCATCTGCAAGGCGATGTAGACATGTATTCAGTCGTCAAAGCCATCTTGACCGAAGAGCAACGCCGCCAGGCTGCTGGTGATATGCGCCCGATCCCAATGCGACCAGACCACGGTCATCAGATGTTGGATGATTTACATAAGAAAACCAATCCGGGTTATTCGGCGATTGGCCGTTTGAAAGGGTTAGCTGAGGTGCGTGGTGTGGAGTTGGCGCTGAAGCGGGCGTTCTTCCCTGAGCTAAAATAGCCTGCCATCTTTCAATACATTAAGGGCCAGAAATGGCCCTTAACTGTTTTATACCCAACCATACCCAATAGATTTCAAGATGCAGGAAGGCGGCAAGCGAGATACAAATCGGTCGGGAACCGATTTGTACAGCATTTATGCTAGCCCGCAGGGTGAGGCTCATTAATCCCGATGAGCTTACATAAGTAAGTGATTCGGGTTATTGAGAGCAGCCAACACACCTGCAACTTGAAAGATGAAGAGTATTGGGTGTTATTCAGCGCGGCCCATATAACGACGCTCCGCAATATGAATACGGATTTTCTCACCAGGGCTGATATATTCCGGCACCTGAATAGATAAGCCTGTGCTCATCACCGCAGGCTTGTTACGGGCGCTAGCAGATGCGCCTTTGATGCTGGGTGCAGTGTCAACAATTTCCATATCAACAGTCTGTGGCAATTCCAGCGCCAATAATTGGCCATCCATCGTCAGAACCTGCATGCCTGGCATCCCCCCTTCAGGAATAAATAACAGCTCTTCTTCGATCTGCTCTTTCTTGAAGTTATAAGGGGTGAAATCTTCATCATCCATAAAGACATATTCGTCGCCATCGATGTAAGAGAAGTTCACTGACCGGCGGGTCAGGGTGATGGTATCGAGGATCTCATCACCTTTAAAACGCTCTTCTACTTTTAAGCCGGTACGCACGTCGGAAAAACGCATTTTATACAGCGTACTTGCGCCACGGGCGCTTGGGCTTTGCACATCAATATCTTTCACCAGCAACAATTTGCCGTTGAGGTTGACCGCCATACCACGTTTTATTTCATTAGCTCTTGCCATTTATTAACCGCCAATCAGGATTGAAGATAAGTTGCGACAAGTTACTCGCGCCGCGAGTTTCAGGCAAGCAAATATCACCTTCATTGTTGAAGTCTCAGGGGGTGTTTGCTGGCGACCTGACGGCAACGCTAAACTCTGTGGCTATGGTGCTAAAAAGAGTGATATTCCCGGTGTAAAACCGGGCCTAGCGATAGACCGGTAACCAGCCCAATAGTGCGGCAATATGGGTAACGGCATTGATCAAACCAAACAGGATAATAAAGCCAATCATCAAACGCCCACCGGGAGCGCGATAAGCCGCCTGTGGGAAGCGTTTACGGCTGGCCCGCGCCATCAGTGCTGGCACAATCACCGCCCAAATGGTGGCCGCTAAACCGGCAAAGCCAATGGCATATAAGAAGCCATTTGGGAACAACAGCGCGCCGAGGGTAGGTGGCACAAAAGTGATAAGCGCTGACTTGGTTCGCCCGTTACGGGTATCACTAAACTTAAAGAAGTCAGCGATATAATCAAACAGACCCAGCGACACCCCAAGGAATGAACTGGCCAGTGCCATATAAGAGAAGGCATTAAGTAACTGGCTGGTGGCCTGACTGGCTGAAATGGTGTCCATCTGTTTTAGCAGACTACCAATATTGCCACCGTCGGCAATAACCAGTTTGAACGCGTCACGGCTGATATTGCCTTGAATGGCATACTGCCATAGGACATAAATGATTAACGCGATCAGTGTGCCGTACAACAGGCTACGTACCACCGCTTTGCTGTCTTTGTGATAGTACTTCACCAACCCCGGTACATTGCCGTGGTAACCAAACGAGGTTAACAAGTAGGGCAGTGCCGCCAGCGCATAGGGCAAATAGTGGGCACTGCTATCGGTTTGATTAAACAACACGGCACTTTGCACATGGCTGAACATGTCACCAACCGACATGATAAATGTAATAACCATACCGCCGATCAATATCGTACTTAAGCGATCTACTGCGCGGGTGGATAACCAAACGATAAATGCGACCAATAGCGCAAAGATAAATCCGGCTCCGGTCTGACCAATTCCCGCGACATTTTGCAGGGTGTGGGAAATGATTGAGCCACCGGCAGAGATATAAGCGTAAGTCAGAATATAGAGCACAAAGGTTATCGACAACCCATTGATGGAACTCCAGACCTTGCCAAGCAGGTCTTGCACCATGGTGTGAAAGCTGGCCCCACTAGGATAATTCAGGTTAGCTTCCAGAATCATCAGGCCAGAAATCAGCATACAAGCCCAAGTATAAATCAGCAGCATAACTGAGCCGCTAAACCATACCCCGGCTGTTACGATTGGGATTGAGAACATCCCCGCACCCACAGCGGTTCCGGCGACTATCATCGCACCGCCAAGGACGGAAGGGCGCGATAACGGTTGGGATACATCCATCGACATCTGTAACTCCAAGTATCCTTTATCCTTGACGCTGCGGTAACGCCAATGATTTTGGGTATCAATTATAGGTTAATAGTTCTTTTGTACTAGCTTGATGGTACAGGTTGGTGAGGGAACTGTAAACAGATGAATATACTCACAGGGATTGCATGGTTAGTGATTAGTCTGGTAACAGCATTATCTTGTGACTGAATATCGTACAAATTAGAATTTTTTAGGTTGAAAAGTGAACTGAAAATGAGTGGATGCAAAGAGGCGGCTGTGGTGTGGGTCTGTCATTGCCCCATTAGGCACGGATAGTGCTGGTAGTTAATGGGAGGGATTGCTATTGTCGGCTATTATTCCACCAGCCTACAGGAGCTTGCTGATGGATTGTCGCTCAGATTGCGGTGCCTGCTGTATTGCTCCTTCTATTTCCAGCCCGATCCCTGGTATGCCATTCGGTAAGCCTGCCAATACCCGTTGTCTGCACTTGGACGATGCTATGCGTTGCGCCATTTTTCATTCTCCTTCTCGCCCGGCAGTATGTGCCAGCTTACAAGCATTGCGGGAGATGTGTGCTGATACCCGAGAACAAGCGTTGGTCTATTTGATTAAGCTGGAAGCGGATACCGCCCCTTCGTGATAGAACGGGCGGTATTATTACGTCAAGTCTGATAGGCGCGTTACTTCTTATTAGTCATCGGTGTTGCTTCGATGACGAGTGTTTCCAGTGGTTTTAGCGTAACAATCACCGGCTTACTGTAATCGAGTGGCAGAGTTGCATTAGTGCCATATACCGTTTTAAGTGTGAAGCTCGTTACTTCGCCGCTCGGAATTTCGAAGTTTTTAGTGAGATCTAAATAGTAGCTTTGTTCTTTGTCGGATGGATTACGCAATCCAAATACCGCTTTATCTTTATTCCATGAGGCCCAGCCATAAACGTCCAGCGCTGTAGGGTCACCGCCAATCCAATGGGTATCAACCAGCACATCGCTATTTTTCCGTGACCATTTAGCGGCGGTCGCCAACGTATCCCATTTGTTGTTATTTAACATGGATGGCGTGATGTAAAGTTCTTGTAGTTGGGTTCCCGTTGCAAAGTAGCTCCAGACCTGATCAGCAAAGTCATGGTCGGTCTGTACTTTTTCCAACCCAAAATAGGCATTTTCCGCGCTAACAATGCCGTGGTACATCAGCGAGTTTATCGGGAATAGCGGGCCTTTGCGCACGATGGAGCGGTAGGTTTCAGCATCACGGTAAGTCATCCATTGCTGAGCGGGGGAACCTTTGCCAAACAGGTTGATATCATCGCCCTGACGCCAGATAGCGTCCGCGTAGAACAGCCATGAGGGGCTGGCATCGGTGCCGGTGGTCAGGTTGATAAACAGATCTTTATTGGCCTCGCGCATGTTTTTAATCAGCTCGATGGAGGCGTCAAAATCAGAGGCGAACTGGCTGCCTGGGATATACGAATTGGCGTTACCCATACCGTCTAGCTTGAAGGAGGTGATATGTTCGTTTTTGATAAGCTTAATGATTTGCTCATTAAAATTACGGAAGTAATTGGGGCCGGAGAGCGCGAATTTCCCATCAACGGTTTCGAAGCCGTTTTCTTTGGCGTGTGAGACGCGAATATCGCGCGGTTTGTTATAGCCTCCCCAAGGTGACAGCCATAAACCTACCGAGGTATGTAAGCTGTCAGCTTTCTGTTTCACCCCCCCGAATCCCTTACTAAATGCTGGGCCAAACAGCCATTTACCGGTGCGGTCATCCCAGCCGTCATCCAGTAGAAAACCATCAAGTTTTACCCCGCGTTTTTTAATCAGTTCGTCGGCGTAGGTATCCATCCGGTTGAGCACTTCTTGTTCTGTGTAGGTGGTGAAGAAACCAATATCCATCCAGCTATTGTAGTGAAGGTAGGGCTGATATGGGCGCGCGCGCATGCTGTTGATAAATTGGTTGAAGCTGCGACGTAACTGGTTGTTTTCTTCAAAAGTGCCGAAATACAGGGTGAAGCTGACGGGCGTCTCCACTTTAATCGGTGTTTTTAACGCAACATTCAGATTGGTTGTCGTTTCATATGCATAGGTATTGACGATCGGTTTTTCCGGCAGAATAAAGAAGCTGTCAGCGATAATGGGAGAGCTATTAATTGCGCCGTCTACATAAGGTGCCTGGGATTGCCCTTTGGTTGGGAAGAAGGTGATTTTCGCAACATCCCGTGCCTGACCTTTGGCCTGAATCCGGTAGTCAATACTGGCGTATTGACCTTTTAGTACGTTGAGCACCACGGTGACATCAAAATCTTTATGTTCATAGTTGATATGAATTGCATCATCTTTTTGGCTGACATTTTTAATTTTAAAATCGGCCGCGTGAATAACCTCTTCGTTGGGCAGTGTTAGAAAGAACAATTCTACAGGCGCAAGTTTGCGGCCTGAAAGCTTATCTTTTATCACCACCGCTGAGTTTGCATCGTCAAAAGAGAGGGCGATTTTATTGTTATTCAGCAAGTATTCGGAGGCAAAGGCGGCATTGCTCATCAGCAATAATAATAACGAGCTCTTTATGATTGTTCTCATACGATATCCTTGTTATTTGAGGTCCAGAAAGGTTATTTACATTTTGAGTCGGTGCTTTGAGTCTGATAATTATTAAAATTCATGATGTTACCCGACGATAGCCGGGCAACATTTTGATGACACAAGATTTATAGCGAGGTTTCAGTTTCGGGGATTAACTTATTAGCTGATCCGCAGACGATGATTTTACTGCGCACAACGTCTTTCATGGCATCCATACCGACGCGCATGTAATAGCGCGGGTCGTTACCTTCTGGGTTATCACCAAACCATTTTTTTACCGCCGCCGCGAAGGCGATTTTCAACTCAGTTGCTACGTTTACTTTGCAAACACCCAGTTCAATGGCTCGTCTGACATAGTCATCAGGGACATCGCTCGCGCCGTGTAGAACCAATGGAATATCGACGGTTTCATGGATTTCTGCCAGGCGCTGGAAATCAATTTTGGGCTGTTTGGCGTACAGGCCGTGGGCTGTTCCGATAGCAACCGCGAGGCTATCGACACCGGTAAGTTCCACAAAGCGACGCGCTTCTTGCGGGTCAGTGAGAAAAGCGCTCTCCTCATCGACATCCATATCGTCTTCCACCCCTCCCAGACGCCCTAACTCAGCTTCAACACTACAATCGTGGCGATGACAAAAATCGACGACACTCTTCACCAGAGACACATTCTCAGCAAATGGGAAGTGGCTACCGTCAATCATCGCACTGCGTACACCGGCGTTGACCTTGCGGCTGATATCGTCTAGTGATTCGTGATGGTCGAGATGCAGCGCGAGCGGCATGCCATAACTTTCAGAGTAGGCTTCGCACAATGCGTAGATTTCTTCAAAAGCGATGTGCTTAAAGGTGCCGGGCGTACCCGCAAGGATCACCGGTGATTGCATCTCTTTGCAAACTTCTAGAATGGCCTGAATGGTTTCCGCGTTATGGATATTAAAAGCAGGTACGGCGTAGCGCCGAGCCTGCGCATCCTGCAAAAGATATTTGGTAGAAATAATGCTCATGTAGTGATCCTCTCAGCCTTTCCAGGGATGAATAACGACGCCTTTCACTACACGGTTTACCGTGCCGCTGGCGGAAGGGGTGTCGGGGGTGATACCTGCTTTGATAGATTCGCTGAGAGCGAAAATCTGTGTGTACATCAGGAAGCAGAACGCCTGTTCGACATCAATAAACTCTCGGGCTGCGGGTAACAAAATATGCGGACCTGCGCCGATTGCTGGGCTGGATTCGGCACAAATCGCTACGACGCGCATCGCTTGTTGGTCGCGGCGCAGCTCAGCCAGTAAGTCGAGGTCGTATTGGCGGGTATAAGGGTGGCTTGAAACAAACACCACAACCAGCGTTTCAGCGTTAACCAGTGATTTTGGTCCGTGGCGAAAGCCGGTGGGGGACTCATAAAACGCAGCCAATTTACCTGCCGTTAGCTCCAGCACTTTCAGTGCTGATTCGCGCGCCACACCTTGCAATCCGCCACTGCCGAGGTAAACAATCCGTTTAAAGGGCAGGTCACCAAATACGGCAGTGCTAAAGTCGCCCTGCGAAGCAACTATCTGCTTACAGCGCGTTGCTACATCCTGAAAGCTGGTGCTGTTGATGACATCGGGGGCGAAGACGGCCAAACAACTGGCCATCATGGTACTGATGCTACTGGTCATGGCGAAACCACGGTCATGGGTTTCAGTTGGCATTAACAGCGCCAGTGCGTTATCACTTTTCAACGCATTGTGATACAAGCTGCCGGCTTCATTGCAGGTGATGACCAGATGGTGGCACTGGCTGACGAGTTGGTTGGCTAAGTCTACTGCGGCGACGCTTTCAGGGCTGTTACCAGAGCGTGCAAAGGAGATGAGCAGTGTCGGGCGTTGGGGAGATAAATAGTCAGCAGGATTAGTAACGAGGTCTGTTGTGGGCACTGCGACAAAATTTCTCCCGCTATGGCGCGACAGCCACGGCGCAATAATATCGCCGATAAATGCTGAGGTACCGGCACCTGTCAGGACAATCTGTAGGTCAGATGTTTGTAGGAGCGGCGCAAGGAAAGTGTCGATATCGCTACGTTGACGTTCAATGTTTTTTAACGATCGGATCCAGCTTGCTGGTTGCTGGCGGATCTCTTTTTCAGTCCAGGTTGATGTGCCGCAAGTATCGGCAGATTGGGTTTCGCTCATAACTCAGTCCTTAGTAGTGCATATTCAATGGGTCAGTACAAAGTAGAACATGACAATCTTTCGTTTCATTTCATTTCATCAATTTTATGTCTAAGTGAAAATCTATAGAAAAGAAAACGAAAGGTCAATATAAGAAAAGTAATAAAACGAAAAACGTGATCTGAAAGTGGGTTACTGGTTGTTACTATTTTGATTTATATGAATATATTATATTTATTTAATAAATGGTTTAGAGTCAGAAGAAAGGAAAAGAAAGGTTTGTGGCAGAATTAGCCACAAACCAAAGTGATATGTAATGAAAGGTCTACAGGGCGATTCGCTGTCCATCAATCCAAATGGTTTGTAGCATGAGCCGTGAATCCAGCGCGATAATGTTGGCTCGTTTACCTGCCGCCAGAGAGCCGTATGTGTGGTCAAGCCCCAGCATTTTGGCCGGGTGCAGCGAGGCCATATGAATCGCATCCGCAGCAGGTACACCCACGTTATTGACCAGATTTCGCACCGCTGCATCCAACGAAAGTGTACTTCCGGCCAGCCCGCCAGAGGCAGTACGGACAATACCCTGTTGCATTGTTACTGGATGACCGCAAATCGCATAGTCGCCATCAGGCATTCCAGCCGCGCTCATCGCATCGGTTATCAGCAATATTCGAGGCTTGGCGCAGGTACAACAAAGGCTCATTACTGCGGGGTGAACATGGTGGCCATCTGCTATCAACTCAAGCCATGCTCGCTTATCGGTGAGCCCTGCGCCAACCATGCCGGGATTACGATGATGGAGACCTGTCATACCGTTAAAGCAATGCACCAGTCCATCGGCTCCCACATCAAACGCACGAATAGTTTCTTCATAGTTCGCCGCGCTGTGGCCGAGCATGACCTTTATCCCCTGGCTTTTTAGATGCTTAATTGCCGCCAGCGCACCCGATTTCTCTGGTGCCAATGCCACAACACGTAATGTGTTTTGTGACACGTCAATCAACCTATTTAGCTCGGTAATGTCCAGCTCACGGAACAGCTCCGGTGGATGTGCCCCTTTGTTCTGCGGGGTGAAGTAAGGGCCTTCAAGATAGCTACCCAACACCGTCGCACCTTGTCCACCTTGATGGTAGCGCTGCGCAATACGCCGCAGTGCACACTCTATTTCCCCAAGGGGCGCGGTGACGGTGGTCGGCAACCAGCCGCCAACCCCTTCGCGTGCTTTATACAATGCGAGCTGATCCAGTACCTCTGGCGAGTCATCCATGACATCGACACCATCACCGCCGTGGACATGAATATCGATATAGGCTGGGCACAGTAGTTCAACGTCGCGCAGCGCAACCCCTGTGGGGATTGGCTCGATGGCAACGATGGTGTTGCCATCTATGCGTAACTGATGATCGTCGAGCCAGCCTTGCTCGGTCAGCACCCGCCTGGCTCGCAACAGTACTGTCATATTCCTTCCTCGACAGGCGCGGCTTCGCGATAACGGCCCATTTCGTCCACCAGACTGGTCAACCCTCGGTGACCACACTCTAGCGCCTGAAGGCGGAACTCTTTACTACTGAGGCCATCGCGCTCCAGCACCATCTCCAGCAAAAGCTGTAAATTTACCCCAGTGATCACTTCACGTTCTGCTTTCTGCATTGCCAGCGTCGAGGCAACGCGGAAGGGAGTACCTCCGAGCAAATCCGTCAAAAAAATTAGCCCTTCTTTTTCATCCAGATTAGCTAATGCCTCTTCAAACTGAGCGGTAAGCAGCGCGGTGGAGGAGCTTTCAGGAAAATCGATGGCTATCACTTGCTGTTGTTCGCCAAGTATTTGTTTCATCGCTTTTTCCAGCCCGGTGGCAAACCCACCGTGACCGCTAAGAATAATGCTTAACATGGCGTTTCCTCTTGCTTATAAAAAGTGACCAAACTTTCCGACAACGCCTAATACCACGGTCAGCCCGATGAGTCGCAGAGGGCTCCAGCCACGGCGCACTAGCCAGTACATCGTGAGGGTGTATACCAGTGGGAGGAAGGCTGGCATCAGTTTGTCGATAACATCGGTTTGCAGCTTAACCACGGCATCGCCTGCGGTGATTTCAAGCGTGGTGGACAAACGAACGTAGGTGGCGACAAGTGCACCGATCACCGTCATCCCAACGATAGAAGCCGCTCGCCCCACTTTAAGGGTATTGGCTTTGATAAGCGGGATAGCCGCGACACCCATGCGATAGGCATAGTGAGCAAGCCCGAAACGAAGCCCAAGATGGACGACATTAAACATCACGAGAAACACGATCGCGCCGAGGATCGAACCTTGCAGGGCTAAACTGGCTCCAATACCGCCACAGATGGGGAGCAAGGTCAGCCAGAACATCGCATCACCAATTCCCCCCAGTGGCGCACCAACGGCGATTTTCGTACTTTGAATACTGTTCACATCCTGCTTTGAACGTTCCATCGCCAGGATGATGCCGATGACAAACGTCACCAGGAAAGGATGGGTGTTGAAGAACCCCATATGGCCTTTCATCGCCCGCGCCAGATCATTTTTATTGGTGTGGATCTTTTTCAGTGCAGGCAATATGCCATACAGCCAGCCGGAAGCTTGCATACGCTCATAGTTAAATGAGGCTTGCAGCAACATGGAACGCCATGCCACGCGGTTGATATCTTTCTTTGTCAGTTCCGCACCGATACTTTGGTCTTCATAGATATTGTCGTTGCTATCAATGACCGCCTTTTCAGTGGCGTTAGCGCTTGGCAGAACCTGAGTATTAGATGCCATCTTCAAATTCCTCTTTCTGAGTGCTGGAAGTCTGCTGTGGAGTTGAGTCTTTACGCATGAAATCGATTAACGCCATTGCCAAGGCTGCGGCGGCAATCGCCAGTACCGGCAGTTTCAGCCAGGCCGCAGCAACAAAGCCAAGAATGAAGTAAGGGATATAAACGTTTTTCATCATTATTTTCAGCAATACGGCAAAGCCGATTGCAGGCATGATGCCACCTGCCACACCAAGGCCGTCTATCAGGCGGGCTGGCAAGACATCAATGACCGTCTTCGCATGCTCAGCACCAAAATAGATGGGCAAGAATGCGCACAGAAAATAGAACGTACCCAGAGCCAGCAAGGCCAGATAGTTAACGCGTTCAATGCCGTCGGTATCCGCATTTGCCGCCATCCGGTCACAGCGCGCCATCACACCAGACATGATAGAGAACAAGAAGGTGATGCCCATTTGCACCGCCACGGCGAACGGCACTGCAACTCCAACCGCGACCTCCGGTTTTACACCGGCAGTAATAGCAAAGGCTGTGCCGACAATAGTACCGATAATCACATTCGGCGGTTGGGCACCGGCCAGTGGAGCAAGCCCCATCCAGACCAGTTCCAGAGTACCACCGGTGAGTATCCCCATATGAAGGTCGCCAAGGATCAGGCCAACCAGCGGCCCCAGGACCACCGGGCGGTGCATATGTGTCAGGCCGTTGAACATATCCAAGCCAGCAATAAAGGCCAGAATCCCCAACGCGGATGCCTGTAATAAGCTAATTTCCATAGAAAATACCTCAGAGGAGTTTGTAGAGATCCTGAGCGGGCTCGGTCGGCACGCCCTGAATAAAACATTCCACCCCTGCTTTTCTCAGGCCATAGAAAGCGGCAATATCCTGATCATCGACAGAGACGGTTTTCGCTATTTGTTGTTTACCTTCGGCATAATGCATGTTGCCGACATTGATTCGGGTCACGGGTACGTCACCGTTGACCAGTGTTAGAAAGTCTTCGGGATTTTTGCAGACCAGTAAAATTTTCTGCCGATCGGTTGCACGATGAATATTGTCGATCACTTTTTGCAGTGGCCAGAAGCGCACGGCAATTCCTTCTGCCAGAACCATTTCCATCAGGTTTTGTTGAACCTGATCTTCGGCAACTTCATCATTGGCAACCAACACCAGATTTGCGCCGGCAAAACCAACCCATTGAACGCCAACCTGGCCGTGAATCAGGCGCTCATCAATACGACTTAATACAATGTTTGGCATGTTTTCTTCCTTATTATCATTGTGTTAATGGGATGGCGATGTTCCCATGCAGGCGGCATGGTACTGGCGCAATACATCCTGAATATGGTCAATAATCAGTTCGTGCGGTGTTGCCGCAAGCTGGCCTTCACGGACCTTAACGTATTGAAGTGGCAGATACTGGCTGATCAACGGCAAGGGCAGCGGTTTATCCGTTAAATTATTTACTAACCGAGCATAAGCCTCGTCAATGTGGTGATCAGGCCAGTAGTAACGAACGCGATCAGAATAGCTGTAGCCGCGCGCCAGACGACGTTCATCGTTATTACCGTGGTAATGCTGTTTCCAGTGCTCCGGGTGTTCCTGCATGACGCTTTCCAGTACATCTCGTAGCCCCGAACATTGGTATGCGGGGCGTAGTTCCTGCTCGATAGCGGCCAGTGAAAATAGCGCTTCACGCAGCGCGAAAGTAAGTGCCGGACCGACTTTCAAAATGGCAAAGTGGTGCTGAACTAGCTGTTGTAGGGCGAACGGAGTTTGGTAATCAGTGGAGTGAGCTTCAAAGACCATCGTGTCAAACTCTTCGATAGTCCGACTCAGAGCAAGAGATTTCTCAGGTTGATAATCAATAACATGAGTATGATCGAATTCTACACCGGGTTGGACGACTAGCCCGATAATGCGTGGCCACAGATCGTGCAGACCTTGTTGTTCAAAAGCATGACGATGAGCCTCGAGCGTTGCTTTTGCCGCCTGGGGGGAGGTGACCACCAGCGTTGACAGCGTTTCATGTGCTCCTCCTGGAACAGGGACTTCCGTTCCAATAACATAAACCAGATCAGACGAACCTTGTTTTTCTTTGCGGGTCTGTTCTGCAATTAAGGCAAGCCTTGCTGCTCTCCCGGCGACGATTTCGTCTGTTAATGGCTCGGGGTCATCTGCACAAGACATACTGCAATCAAGGTGAATTTTCTTAAAGCCAGCTGCGACATAATGGCGAATAAGTTCTTCTGCATGAGACATGGCCTCTGCGGCAGGGGCGTTTTGCCAGCGATTTGGCCCCAGATGATCGCCCCCTAACACCAACTGATTACGAGGGAAGTGATGTTTATCCGCCATTTGCTCAACAAAACCACGGAAATCATCTGGGGTCATACCGGTATAGCCGCCATACTGATCCACCTGATTGGAGGTGGCTTCTATTAATAAGATGGATTGCGCGTCTCGGGCGTGGCGCATTGCTGCTTCCAGAACCAATGGGTGAGCAGAACAGACGGCAAAAATGCCACATCGCTTATCGTGCTTATGGTCGGCCACAAACTCGGTTAAATGTTTCACTTTCCTCTCCGTATGGGGTTTTGATTACTTGTTACTTTCGGTTTGTTTCATTGATACTGCTTTATGGGTTGATAAAAACAAAACGAAAGATAACGGAAATGAGATCTGTTTCGCAAAAGAAACATAATGAAAGGCTTTTTTATCGGGTGGTTGCACGGTTTGGCGTAATGTAAAGACTTGCTTTCCGGCAAAAGAAAGGCGTTAATAGATGAAGTGAAATGAAACGAAAGGCTTTTGGGAAGGATCTGATATGAGCAATACCGATTCAGTAATGGACAAGCGTATAACGGGCACCAGTGAAAGGCGTGAGCAGATCATTCAGCGGCTTCGTCAGCAAGGAAGTGTTCAGGTTAATGATTTATCGTCATTCTTTGGTGTTTCTACAGTGACTATCCGCAACGATTTGGCCTTTCTGGAAAAGCAGGGGATTGCTGTACGTGCATATGGCGGTGCGCTGGTGTGTGATGCTGGCACACCTGGCGTTGAACCCACGGTAGAAGATAAAAGCTCCCTTAATATTTCTTTAAAGCGTGATATTGCTCGCGTTGCTGCAAATCTGATTAAACCTGGGCACCGTGTGATTCTGGACTCGGGCACGACCACTAATGAAATAGCGCGTCATATGCGTAATCATAAGGAGGTCATTGCTATGACAAACGGCATGAATGTGGCGAACGCGCTACTTGAGGCTGAAGGGGTGGAATTGCTGATGACAGGAGGGCACTTACGCCGCCAGTCCCTTTCCTTCTATGGGGATCAGGCTGACCAGTCCTTGCAAAATTATCATTTCGATATACTTTTTCTCGGTGTAGACGCCATCAGTCTTGAGCGTGGTGTGAGCACGCATAATGAAGACGAAGCGCGCCTAAATCGCCGGATGTGTGAAGTCGCGGAACGCATCATTGTGGTCACTGATTCCAGTAAATTTAACCGCTCCAGCCTGCATAAAATAATTGATACCCAGCGCATACATATGGTTATCACTGATAAAGGTATTCCAGAGGAAAGTTTGAATGGATTACGCAAAGGTGGGATTGAAGTGATCCTTGTTGGGGAGTAAAAACCGTTTCTTGGCCGCCGGTTAGCCTACCTCTATTAAAGTAAAGCCCCAGCCAAGAGGCCAGGACTTTGTCAGTAATCTAAGGGGAAGCGTGCCGTTCGGGCCGCAAACGGCGTGAAACGCCGGAGTGCCCGTTGGTACGCTCAACCTTTGGTTCTTCTCGCGACTATGCCCCAGCAGGAACGGCATGGGCGGTGTTTTTCAGCACCGGGCCGGTATATTTTTCAATTTCAAGCTGCGCCATTTGCCCACAATTACCTTGCGCCAGACTGGAAGAACCAATATCGAAAGTCAGGCAGTTGATATTGCCGTTCTTACAAAGGGAACCCGGCACTGCTGGGTCCGCCGGGTCAAACCATGCCCCTTCGCTGATACGCACCACCCCTGGACGCACATCTTCAGATACCACTGCACCTACTAATATTTGCCCGCGATCATTAAACGCACGGACTAAATCGCCATTTACAATGTTACGCCCTTTGGCATCCTGTGGGCTTATCAGTATCGCTTCCCGATCGGCCACGGCGTATTTTTCACGCAGTGGCGTGTTATCTAACTGTGAATGCAGCCGGTTGATCGGGTGTGCGGTGTTTAGCGACAGTGGATATTTCTTCGCTTCTACCCCACGATACCACTCATGAGGTGGCATCCAGGTCGGGATCCCCTGACAATCGGCGTATTCCATTTTGGCGATTGTATCGGAGTAGATCTCAATCTTGCCAGATGGGGTACCCAGCGGGTTGAGCAACGGATTCTCACGATAATCAGCAAAGCGTACCCACTGCTTGTTCGCTTCAGGAATAGGGAAGCGAATATAGTTGTTCGATTGCCAGAACATATCGAATGGCGGTAGGGCGACCCTTGCGGTACGGGCCTGTGACTTCATATCGTCGTACATGGTTTTCAGCCACTGAGTTTCGTCTTTGCCCTCGGTAAAGGCATCAATTACCCCCAGCTTGGTGGCCATCGCGGCGAAGATATCAAAATCATTACGCGCTTCATGCTGTGGCGGCACGCACTGGTGCATCGGGAAGACATAAAGTTGCGAGTAATCGCCGCCCATCTCCAGATCGTTACGCTCATAGCTGGTGGTTGCCGGTAATACAATATCTGCGTGTTTAGCGGTGGCGGTCCAATAGGGTTCGTTAACCACGATGGTTTCAGGGTGCTGCCAGGCTTTCACCAGATTGTTGGTATCCTGATGCTGATGGAAAGTATTACCACCGGCAACGTAGACCATTTTCACATCAGGATAGGTGACCTTGGTACCATTGAAATCAATGACTTTCCCTGGATTGGCCAGACATTCGGCAATCCGTGCCACCGGAATCGGCGACGGTGCGTTCTTCGGTGCATTACCGGCAGAAATCCCCGGTAAAATGCCGCCTTTGGCCGTTGGGCTACCGCCGGAGGAGTAGTGATAGCTGAAACCAAAGCCGCCACCCGGCAGGCCAATTTGGCCAAGCATTGCCGCAACGGTGACCAGTAACCAGTGTTGCTGCTCACCGTGATGCTGGCGCTGAATCCCCCAACCGCCCATAATCATGGTGCGCTGTTTAGCCATATCTCGCGCCAGCTGGCGCAACACATCGGCGTCCACGCCACTGATATCCGCCGCCCATTCTGCATTTTTCGGCTGACCGTCAGTTTCACCGAGCAGATAGGCCTGGAATTTATCAAAACCAATAGTGTAGGTTTTTATAAAGTCAGGGTTATGCAGTTTCTCAGTCAATAACGTATGGGCGATACCGATCAACATGGCGCTGTCGGTATACGGCCGTGGCGCAATCCATTGTGCATTGGTGAATTTGGCACTGTCGTTATGTACCGGGTCAATACTGATAACCTTAGTACCTTTCTTCTTCAGCGCTTCAAAACCAGTTTGCCCCACATGGTCGGGGATATTCCAACTGTTTTTCAGCGTGATCATCGGGTTACAGCCCCATAGGATCACCAGTTCGCTGTTATCTACCACGTTTGGCCAGGCTGTCTGCTGTTCGTAGACCTCCATTGACCCCATGACGTGGGTCATAATCACCTGTGCTGCACCGGTTGAATAGTCACCGGCATAACCCAAAAAGCCCCCACTCAGGTTCATTAAGCGTTGTAGTAGCGTGCGGCTGTTATGCAGCATTCCCACACTTTTCCAGCCATAAGATCCGGCATACAACGCTTGCGGGCCGTGGTCTTTTTGCACCCGTACAATTTCGCCGCACACCAGTTCAGTGGCTTTATCCCAACTGACCCGTACCCACTCATCACGACCACGCAGTTCGGTATGGCTGCCGGGGCCGCCCTCCAACCAACTTTTGCGCACCATCGGGTATTTGATGCGGTTATCCGCATGCACCTGATAGGGGGCCATGGTGATCAGGTCATTTGGCCATGGATCATCTTTGACTGGCTGGACACCGATCATGCGGCCATTCTCGACGATAGCTTCAAATGCGCCCCAATGAGCTCCGGTCAGGATGCCTTTTTGCGCCTGATGTAGCGCCAGGAACTGAGGTAATGCCTGACTGATGGCTTGGGCTAATGCAGATTTGGGCCACAGGCCACCAACGATAGGCAATACAGCCAGTGCGCTGGTTCCCAGTAAGAAGCGGCGGCGGCTCATTTCTAATGGTTGTTGTTCGTATTTAGTCATTTTCGCCTCTTATTTACAGCTTGGCCGGCATATCACTGGCATGTTTTTGTACATACTGTGTCATCACACGCAACTGTTCCTGAGTCAGGGAAGTGCGTGGTGCCATGCCTTTGATTACCCCAATCCATTGGTTTGCGTTAAAGCGATCCAGTGCGGTTAAACCGTGGCAACCGGTACAGTTGGCCGACATCATATCAGCGGCATAGCGCCAAATTTTTTGTTGATCATCAACGAGTTGTTTCTTCGGTAACCACACCTGTAGTGCAACTTGATGCCAAACCAGCTTGGTTTCTGCATCGGTTTGCGTGTTCAATGTTTTCAGCGCTTTTTGTGCATCTTCGCCCAGTAATACGCTCAGAATACGTTTCCCTTGTGCGGCATAGAACACTTCTGCCACGCCATCTTGTTGCCAGCCTTTAACATCAACCAGCACCTGATCACCTTGTTGTTTTACCACTTCAACTTGTGTTGAAGGCATCAGGTTACCGGCGTTATGGCTGTCGCCAGCATGCATAAAGAAGGGTTCGGTGGCGATGGTATATAAGGTGGTCGCTGTTGCAGGGGTTTGTGCTGCCGCCGTTGCCAATTCAGCTGCGCCCGCTTGGGTCACCTCACTCATATCTGGCAGGATATGGGCCACACCTTTATGGCAATCGATACAGGTTTCACCTTTCTTAATCGCTACTGGATGCTGAATGCGGGCTTCAGCACTTTGCCCGGTGATGTCCATCGCATCAAAGCTGTGACATGAGCGGCATGTCGCCGAGTCAGTCTCTTTTAGCGTTTTCCATACCGACTGCGCCATCGCGAGTTTATGGGCTTCATATTTCTCAGGTGTATTGATTGTGCCAGCCACTTCACCATAGATATCTTTGACCGCACGGATTTTGGTCCACAGATAATCGAGTGGCTCGTGAGGCACATGGCAGTCAGCACATTCAGCTCGGATGCCTTTGGTGTTTTGGAAGTGAATACTGCCTTGATATTCAGCCAGTGGCTGTTGCATGGTGTGACAGGACACGCAGAACGCGGTGTCGCTGGTTTTATGAAAAACAGTGGCGGTACCCGCTAACAGTGCAGCACCGATAATGATGCCGATCAGCAGGAGCCATAACCATCCCCACCGGCGTCGCTTAGCGAAACCAGTTTGTTTCTTGCTCATAATTTTCCCCACTTAATATATCTAATAGTTATTGGTAAAACGACGTTATCCAATGCCTTAATGGCCAAAAAAGCCAGATAATCTACCAGCAGACGCTTATTCACTAGCGATAAGTTTTCCCCATAAAATAAGTAGGTCTATTGTAGGGAGATTTGGTGCTGATGACTAACCCGTTGGAGGTATTTAGCGATATTAGTTCAGATTTGCTGAATATAAATGCGAGGTATGAGTCAGTTTTAGCGCTATAGCACAAATAACTCTCTGAATTAAAGGGTTATATACTTTGTTATATACCCTAAATAATTCAAGTTACAGGAAGGCGGCAACGAAATAACCCAAGGAGTTGAGATAACTCAATGACTTGGGTGAGTGATGGCAGCCAACACACATGCAGCTTGAAGTATGACGGGTATAGCGCTAGTTTTTAGTTGAAGGGATAATAGAACTGCTTATTTAACCATAAATCGATGGCATGACGGCTGGCTTCAAAGTGGGGTTCGGGCAATTCCCGTGGATTGCACCACCGCCATTGCTGACACTTGTCAGGCTCTTTCAGCTCTGGTTGCTCGCCGGTATGTTGTGCCAGCAAGCAAACGGAAACGGTATGTTTACCCTCTTCACGCCAAGTGGCGATATTATTGCACAGCGCGATAACATTCATCTCTTTGATATTTAAGCCTGTTTCTTCAGCTATTTCGCGCTTCGCCGCCTGTTCAAAAGACTCTCCAGCCTCCATATGTCCACCGGGAATCGACCAATAAGGGGCATGCTGACCGCAACGCTTACCCAGTAATACCTCACCTTGCTGATTAACGATAATGACACCCACACCGACTGCAACGGACATTGTACGGACTCCTGTTAAATGAAGGTCAGCAAGCATCAGCTATTGTGGCTGTTTTACTGCTGACAGAGTTATATTCACCATGAAAATGTGCGGGCTGTCAAAAATCCATCAAGAATAGAAGCAGAAAACTTGCATATATTCTGCGCTGGAAACACACTGATTGAAACGTTTCAGCGTTATCTCGTCACCAGATGATAAAGGGTAACGCTCCTTTTTCTCATTAAAGCTGAAACGATTCAATTTCAGCAAGAGAGGAGACTTATGTTCCAGTTATCTACGCAAGATATCCATCTGGCTGCCCAGGCAGACAGCAAAAAAGAAGCTATCACTCAGGTTGCCGCTGCGCTCACTCAGGCCGGTTGTGTTGCCGCCGCTTATGTTGATGGCATGCTGGCCCGCGAGCAGCAAACCTCGACTTATCTGGGTAATGGCATTGCCATTCCACATGGTACCACTGATACCCGCGACCTGGTGCTGAACACCGGTGTGCAGGTTTTCCAATTCCCGCAGGGTATTGCATGGGGTGAGGATCAAACGGCTTATATCGTTATCGGTATTGCCGCGCGTTCAGATGAACATCTGTCATTGTTACGCCAACTTACCCACGTTTTAAGTGATGATGCCGTTGCCGCGCGCCTGGCGAAAACCACCTCGGCTGAAGAGTTACGCAGTTTGCTGATGGGTGAGCAAAAGGCCGCTGAATTCCATTTCGACACGTCGCTGATCGCAGTCGATGTGGCGGCTGACAATCTAATCACGCTGCAAGCGCTGAATGCCGGTCGTTTGCAACAAATCGGCGCAGTAGATGCCCGTTTTGTTAGCGATGTCATTACCCGTGAGCCACTCAATTTGGGGCAGGGTATCTGGCTGAGCGACAGTACCGAAGGCAATTTGGTCAGTGCTGCCACAGTTAGCCGCCCGGTCACTGCATTTGAGCACCATGGTGAAAAAGTGGCTCTGTTGCTGACGCTCTCTGTGGCTGATGATCAACCGCTGTCGGTATTAAATTATTTAAGTGACTTATTGTTAGCGAAAAAAGCTGACGCGTTGCTGAAGGCTGATGCCGCCGCCTTGTTGGCGCTGCTCACCAGTGAGTATGTCGAGCAGGATGAAGTATTAAGCGCTGAGTTTGCAATCCGCAATGAACACGGGTTACATGCGCGCCCAGGGACGATTTTAGTCAATACAATCAAACAGTTTACCAGTGAAATCACCGTGACCAATCTGGACGGCACGGGTAAACCCGCTAATGGACGTAGTCTGATGAAAGTTGTGGCTTTAGGGGTTAAAAAAGGCAATCGCCTGCGCTTTACCGCCAGTGGTGAAGATGCACAAGCAGCATTAGATGCTATCGGTGAAGCTATCGCCGCTGGCTTGGGCGAGGGTGCAGCATGAGCAGAAGAGTTGCAACTATCACGCTGAACCCGGCATACGATCTGGTGGGTTTTTGCCCTGAAATTGAACGCGGTGAAGTTAACTTGGTGAAAACTGCCGGTTTACATGCTGCGGGTAAAGGGATCAATGTTGCCAAAGTGCTGAAAGACTTAGGGATTGATGTCACGGTCGGTGGTTTCCTGGGTAAAGATAACCAAGACGGTTTTCAACTGTTATTCAGCGAACTGGGCATCGCTAACCGCTTTCAGGTGGTGCCGGGCCGTACTCGTATTAACGTCAAACTGACGGAAAAAGATGGCGAAGTGACAGATTTCAACTTCTCTGGTTTTGAAGTCAATAAACCGGATTGGGATCGTTTTGTAACTGACTCGCTGAGCTGGTTGGGGCAATTCGATATGGTTGCGGTCAGTGGCAGCTTGCCTGAAGGCGTTAACCCTGATGACTTTACCGATTGGATGAAGCGCCTGCGCAGCCAATGTCCGTGCATTATTTTCGATAGCAGCCGTGAAGCATTGGTTGCAGGTCTGAAAGCCTCACCTTGGTTGGTGAAACCTAATCGTCGTGAGTTGGAAATCTGGGCGGGTCGACCATTGCCTGAATTGGGTGATGTGGTCGATGCCGCGCACGCTTTGCGTGATCAAGGAATTGCCCATGTGGTGATTTCTCTCGGGGCCGAAGGGGCGTTGTGGGTCAATGCGTCGGGTGCCTGGTTGGCAAAACCACCTGCCTGCGAAGTGGTCAGTACCGTCGGTGCTGGTGATTCGATGGTCGGTGGTCTGATTTATGGTTTGTTAATGCGCGAGTCCAGCGAACACACGCTGCGTCTGGCAACAGCAGTTGCTGCTTTGGCCGTGAGTCAGAGCAATGTTGGTATTACGGATCGCCCGCAGTTGGCAGCCATGATGGCAAAAGTCGACCTAAAACCCTTTAATTAATCCCTGGAGGCGAAATGAAAACGCTACTAATAATAGACAGTTCGCTCGGGCAGGCCAGAGGCCACCTTGCGACACTGATGTTGGGTGCTGCGGCGGCAAAAGCAGGACTGAGCTGGGTTGAGAATGCCGCCGATGCAGAGTTGGTGATCGTCGCTGGGCAATCAGCCCCGGCTGACAGTGCGCTGAACGGTAAAAAACTCTATATCGGTGATGTGGAAAAAGCAGTGCGCGATCCTGACGCTTTCCTGGCGCAAGCCATTGCGCAGGCTAAGCCCTATCAGGCTGCGGTTGCTGTCGCACCTGCGACTACCACGGTGGCTGGCCCGAAACGTATTGTCGCTATTACTGCCTGCCCGACAGGCGTAGCACACACCTTTATGGCTGCTGAAGCCATTGAAAGTGAAGCGAAAAAACGTGGCTGGTGGGTGAAGGTAGAAACCCGAGGCTCCGTTGGTGCCGGTAATGCAATTACACCAGAAGAAGTGGCTGCGGCAGATCTGGTGATTGTTGCTGCAGATATTGAAGTGGATTTGGATAAGTTTGCTGGCAAACCGATGTACCGCACCACGACAGGTTTGGCACTGAAGAAAACCGTACAAGAGCTGGATAAAGCACTGGTTGAAGCTGAAGTTTATCAGCCAAAAACCGGCAGCAGTACTGGCACCAAAAAAACAGAAACCGGTGGTCCTTATCGTCACCTGTTAACGGGCGTGTCTTACATGTTGCCAATGGTAGTTGCTGGCGGCTTGTGTATCGCTCTGTCATTTGTGTTCGGTATTAAAGCCTTTGAAGTGAAAGGCACATTGGCTGCGGCCTTGATGCAAATAGGCGGGGGTTCTGCTTTTGCGTTGATGGTGCCTGTTCTGGCCGGTTTCATTGCATTCTCAATTGCTGATCGTCCGGGTCTGACCCCAGGCTTGATTGGCGGTATGTTGGCAGTGAGTACGGGGGCGGGTTTCCTCGGCGGTATTATCGCCGGCTTCCTGGCCGGTTATGTGGCGAAAGCAATCAGCACTAAACTGCGCTTGCCGCAAAGTATGGAAGCACTTAAACCGATATTGATTATTCCACTGGTTGCCAGCCTGATAGTGGGTTTGATTATGATTTATGTGGTCGGTACGCCGGTGGCAAAAATCATGGCAGGTCTGACTCACTGGCTGCAATCCATGGGTACCGCCAATGCCGTGTTGTTGGGGGCTATCCTCGGTGCCATGATGTGTACCGATATGGGTGGGCCGGTGAACAAAGCCGCCTATGCGTTTGGTGTGGCACTCCTGAGTTCTTCTGTTTACGCACCGATGGCCGCTATCATGGCCGCAGGGATGGTTCCTCCGCTGGCGATGGGGCTGGCAACACTGTTGGCACGTCACAAGTTTGACAAAGGTGAGCAGGAAGGGGGCAAGGCTGCACTGGTTCTGGGGCTGTGCTTTATCTCTGAAGGGGCAATTCCGTTTGCCGCCCGTGATCCGATGCGTGTCTTGCCGTGCTGTATCGCTGGTGGTGCCCTGACAGGTGCACTGTCTATGGCATTCGGTGCACAACTGATGGCCCCACACGGCGGTTTGTTCGTGTTACTGATCCCTGGCGCAATTCATCCAGTGCTGCTGTATCTGGTGGCAATCATTGCCGGTACGGTATTGGCAGGTGGTCTGTATGCGATGTTGAAACGCGCTGATGTCGTGGTCGCAAAAGCGGCATAAGCCTGGCATCATAAGCTTCACCCATAAAAAACCGGCCTTATGTGCCGGTTTTTTTTATGTTTACTCACTGTGATTCGGCTAAATGCCAGTCAGCTAAACGTTAGCTTGTGAGTTCAGCTTGTGACTTCAGCCAGGCTATCTCTTCAGCCCAAATATCAGGATTGACCGTTTCTAAAATCAGCGGGATATTATCAAAACGGGGATCTCGCATAATATAGCTGAAGACGGTTTTACCGATATTGCCCTCACCGAGACTGTGGTGTCGATCGACTCGGCTGTTAAATTCGCTTTTCGCATCATTAAGATGCATACCGCGCAGATACTGGAACCCGACGATATTGCTAAGTTGTTTGAAGGTATGTTCGCAATCGTCTTCTGTGCGCAGATCATAACCGGCAGCGAAAGCATGGCAGGTATCAATGCAGACGCCGACGCGGCTCTTATCTTCTACCCCATCAATGATGGCGGCCAGATGCTCAAACTTAAACCCCAAATTACTGCCCTGACCGGCGGTGTTTTCAATCACGGCCGTCACCCCCTCACTAACATCAAGCGCCATATTGATGGATTCGGCGATACGTGCCAGACACTTATCTTCATCAATTTGCAGTAAATGGCTACCGGGATGGAAATTGAGTAATGACAGGCCCAGTTGTTGGCAGCGGGCCATCTCATCAATAAAGGCTTCGCGGGATTTATCCAGCGCGTCGGTGACGGGGTGACCCAAGTTAATCAGGTAGCTGTCATGTGGCAGAATTTGAGCGGAGGTATAACCGTATAGCTCGCAAGCTTGTTTAAACTTTTCTATGACATCTTCAGCCAGTGGGGCGGCACGCCACTGACGTTGATTCTTGGTAAACAGGGCAAAGGCAGTGGCCTCAAGTTCGTGCGCCCGAATCACAGCCTGATCTACACCACCTGCTGCGCTGACATGTGCACCGACAAATTTCATTCCATTCTCCTTTGATAATCGGGCCATTATGGCACTGATAACGTCATGATTGAATGGGTGAAGTCGCAAGGAAAAGAAAAGGGCCGCGAACGGCCCTGAAGTTAGATACTTCATGCAGCGATATGCTGAACCAGCAAATTGATGCCGGTCCCACCGACGATCAGCCAGACAAACAGTAGCAGTGCCAATAATAATGGTTTTACACCGGCCTGACGGATGGAACCCACATGTGTAGTCAATCCGAGTGCCGCCATTGCCATCGCCAGCAATATGGTGTCCAGCGTAATGAGATGGCTCACCCAAGCCGCAGGTAATAGATTCAGTGAGTTAAAACCGGCCATCAGAATAAATATCACCGCAAACCAAGGAATAGTGATGGCACTTTTTTCACGTTTTTCACTACGGGTTTTGATGTTGCAACGCGCCAAATAAGCTGAGAGTAGCAACAGGAACGGAGCCAGCATCATCACGCGGATCATTTTAGTAATCACGGCGGCATTTTCAGCCTGATCACCGATGGCATGCCCGGCGGCAACTACTTGTGCGACCTCATGAATCGTTGAACCGGCAAAAATACCAAAGGTTTCCTGACTAAATGGCAACCATTGGTAATGCAGGTTGAGTTGATACAGCCACGGGTAGACAAAAATGGCGAGCGTGCCGAAAATCACCACAGTAGCGACAGCAACCGCCACTTTACTGGCATCGGCTTTCAGCACCGGCTCGGTAGCCATAATGGCTGCAGCGCCACAAATACTGCTACCGGCTCCAATTAACATCACGGTTTGCTGATCCAGACCAAATACCCGTTTACCCAACCAGCATGCCAGCACAAAGGTCGAACTGAGCGTTAAAAGGTCAATAACCATACCGGTAGCCCCCACATCCGCCACTTGTTGAAAGGTCAGCCGGAAGCCATACAAAATGATACCCAGTCGCAGTAAATGCTGTTTGGCAAAGACCACACCGTCTGAGCAGGCCGGTTGTACCCACGGGTACAAGGTATTACCTACCACGATGCCAAACAGAATGGCCAGCGTCAGTGCCCCCAATCCCATATTGATAAACCACGGCATATCACCCACGTTGAGTGCCAAGCCGGTAATCACGCCGGTTAACACCAAGCCCGCAATATAGCGGCTTAGGGGGAACTGATGTGCTCGACGGAGTTCTTTAGTATGAGAAGTCGCCATGTTTGTGTCCTGTGTTCTGCCAAGATTGCGCACAGTTTAATGGTTTTACTCATAATAGATAAATTCATTATATATTTATAATTAATCGATATAAGTGGTAAGGAAGATGATGACTGCGCCCAACGCCAGATTATGCCTTTATAGATGTGTCGCTGTGTTTCAGCGGTGTAGCGTGAATGATGCTGAAATTTGGTATGATATGTGCAATGGAAATGAGAACAGGCGATGGCTACCCCCTCTAAACACAAGGACCTCAGTTGTGAAATGAAGAAAGTAAAACATGAAAAGTCACTGTGGGTGATATTAGTGATTGCCTCACTTATTTATTTATTGACACCTCCTTATTTACTCGCTTATTTTTTCAAGTTATATAACTTGAATCCTTTCCATATCGCTCCCTTGCCACATTTTAATCCCTTCAAGAGTGAACGTAGGATTCCTTTATCTCAAACGTTCAGCTATTTATTATTTATCTGGTTGATTTTAAACGCGGTTATCAGTGCCGTAGTGGCGATTATTTATCGCATATTCTTTTATTCAGATGATAATGAATAGTATTCTTACTGCTTAATTTCATCCGCCGATAACCTCCCGATTTTGCTCAAAGGTGTTAGTCTTATACGGTAATAGAGGCTATATACCCGCTATCTTTCACGTTGCAGGTGTGTTGGCTGTGCTCGCTTACTCGAATCACTTACTGGTGTAGGTTCATCGAGGGTTCTCTTGCTTGCTACCCGCCTGCATCTTGAAATCTATTGGGTACACTTTTGTCCGTCAGTTATTGTATTAACAACTAATTAGGCAGCTCGTTTCATCCAGTCACTGACGAACAGAGTGATGATAGCGTCCTCCATTTTTTACTACAGAGACCGTTATGCACATAACCTTACGTCAACTTGAAGTCTTTACTGAGGTGCTAAAAAGCGGGTCTACGACCCAAGCCTCGGTTGTGCTCGCGCTTTCACAATCGGCAGTCAGCGCTGCGTTGGCGGATTTGGAAGGGCAATTGAGGGTGCAACTGTTTGATAGGGTCGGTAAGCGTTTAGTCACCAATGAGCATGGGCGGTTGCTTTATCCCAAAGCATTGGCATTGCTGGATCAGGCAATTGAAATAGAACAACTTTTTTTGCAAGACTTAGGCGCGTTGCGGATTGCTGCTAGCAGCACTATTGGCAACTATATGCTACCGGGCATGATTGCTAAATACCGGCGTGATTTTCCTGACACACCGTTGGAATTGAATATTGGTAATAGTCAGGATGTGATTGAAGCAGTGGCAGATTTTCGTGGTGATCTGGGGCTGATTGAAGGGCCGTGCCATATGCCGGAACTGATGACCAAAGCCTGGCAACAGGATGAGTTGGTGGTGTTTGCGGCCCCGGATAATCCGCTATGCCACAAAATGCTGGCATTGGAAGAACTGGCCGATGCGGCTTGGATCCTACGAGAGCGCGGTTCTGGCACCCGCGAAGTGCTCGATCACTTACTGTTGGCGAAATTACCACATTTCAAATTGGTCATGGAGCTGGGGAATTCAGAGGCGATTAAGCGGGCGGTGCGTTATGGCATGGGGATCAGTTGCTTGTCGCGCCGGGTGATTGCCGATCAACTGGCTAGCGGTGAACTGATCGCACTCAATATTCCTTTGCCGCCACTGATACGCACCTTATATCTGATTCATCATCGGCAAAAACATATCTCTAACGCCTTGCAACGCTTTCTCAGCTACTGCCAGGAAGAGGTCTGAACCGCAGCATTAGCCGAGAGCGAGTTACCCCTGTAGGGAGAAGGATTTTAAGCGTTTTGCACCAATGATATTGGCTATTGCGGCAAGAATATCCGATAGGGCGAGGCTTTTACTGGCGAATGAGCTTTTGCTAATAATTGCACCGGGATCATGAAGGTATCTTATATCAGCGCATTGTTACTATCCGAGTCGGTGGGATTTGTTACAATCCCGCCTTATTTTTTAAGGGTGGATTAGGGTAAGAATGACTCAGCAAAATACTAAAATCCCAGTGCAGCAGGGTGCGCAGCGTTTACGCCGGGAGCTTAAATCACGGCATTTAGCCATGATTGCTATCGGTGGATCTATTGGTACCGGTTTGTTTGTTGCCTCCGGGGCAACGGTATCGCAAGCAGGCCCAGGTGGAGCATTGCTCTCCTATGCATTGATTGGCCTGATGGTTTATTTCCTGATGACCAGTCTTGGTGAACTGGCGGCGTTTATGCCGGTATCAGGCTCATTCTCAACATACGGTTCCAAATACGTTGAGGAAGGCTTCGGCTTCGCCCTTGGTTGGAACTACTGGTATAACTGGGCCGTTACTATCGCTGTTGACTTGGTCGCGGCACAATTGGTAATGAATTACTGGTTCCCAGACGCTCCCGGCTGGATCTGGAGTGCGCTGTTCCTCGCCCTGATGTTTTTACTGAACTACATATCAGTAAAAGGCTTTGGTGAAGCGGAGTACTGGTTCTCACTGATTAAAGTCACCACGGTCATTATTTTCATCATTATTGGTGTAATGATGATTAGCGGCATTATGAAAGGCGGTGAGAGTGCAGGTTGGCACAACTGGACCATCGGCGATGCCCCCTTTGCGGGTGGCTTCTCGGCGATGATTGGTGTGGCAATGATTGTTGGTTTCTCCTTCCAGGGCACTGAACTGATCGGTATTGCGGCTGGTGAATCAAAAGATCCAGGCAAAAATATTCCGCGTGCAGTGCGCAAGGTGTTCTGGCGTATTCTGCTGTTCTATATCTTTGCCATTTTGATTATCAGCCTGATTATTCCGTATACCGATCCAAGTCTGTTACGCAATGATGTTAAAGATATCAGTGTTAGCCCATTCACGCTGGTATTCCAGAATGCAGGTTTGTTGTCAGCGGCAGCAGTAATGAATGCGGTTATCCTGACGGCCGTTTTGTCAGCCGGTAATTCGGGGATGTATGCCTCAACCCGTATGCTGTTTACTCTGGCTTCAGAAGGTAAAGCGCCACGTATCTTTGCCAAGCTGTCTAAGGGGGGAGTGCCACGTAATGCACTGTATGCCACCACGGTAGTTGCTGGATTGTGCTTCCTAAGTTCAATGTTTGGTAACCAGACCGTGTATCTGTGGTTACTTAATACGTCAGGTATGACAGGCTTTATCGCTTGGTTGGGCATTGCTATCAGCCATTACCGTTTCCGCCGTGGTTATATGATGCAAGGCCGTGACTTGAACGACTTACCGTATCAGTCCGGTTTCTTCCCAATAGGGCCAATTTTTGCCTTCGTACTGTGCTTGATTATTACCTTAGGGCAGAATTATCAGGCCTTCCTACAAGACCGCATTGATTGGTATGGCGTGACTGCAACCTATATTGGTATTCCATTATTCCTGGTGATTTGGTTCGGCTATAAATTGAGTCGTGGTACTAAGGTTATCAAATACCAAGAGATGGAATTCCCGAAATGGCGTGATGACAGTGAAGATAATCTTGAGCCGACAAAACCGGTGATGACTTCTGACTAGCTTTTAGTCGCAGTCGAAATTAAGCCATAGTGATGGCAGGGCGATAATCTTATCGCCCTTTTTTTTGGTTGTGGATTGGTTATTATTTGAGCAGGTAATTTCGCTAATTTCCCTTTATTCTCCTTCTGAGTGGAAGTGGTAATCAGGCTTATTGATTAAATAATATTATAAAATAAGCATTTACATCGAATTATATTGAATTGCTTATCGTAATCTTATTGATAAGTATTATCATTTGTTTTATTGTTAGCGCCATCTTACAAGGAAGAGTTAGGGGATGAGGGTGCAATTGTTGTCACGGAGTATGGACAAAGGCTTAAGTATCAGCCTGTTGCCAGGCTGCACACTAACGACAGGTCATCGTGCTTTGGCTGTGCTGGTAAAGGCAACAAGGCCGATGTTACCGGTAATAATATAGGCTTGGTACTTTAAGCCATGGGTTGTTAGCGATGTTCGTTCACCTGATTCACTTACTTATGTGAGCACTGAAGGGCGCGATTTATCCGTGACGCTAACTACTTGGATATATTTTGGTTGTAACAGGTTTCATAAAATAATAATTCGGCAGAAAGAGCCGGAAGCGATATTTCTGCTGTAGTGAGCTATTGCCGACATTTATAAAAATAAATTTTCACCTGCCCGCCAGGCGGCATTACTGCAAGTAAAAATCGCTGGCGGAAAAGGTTGTGGATAAATTTACACCTCATGGAGATCGTGTAATGGTTAAGGTTAATAAGGGTTTTAGAAAATCTCACAGTGCGGCATTAGTGATAGCTGCAATTATCTCATCTCAGGCATCTGCCGCTGAAACAAAAAGCCCCACGACAACTGACACGATGGTTGTTACGGCATCAGGCTTTCAACAACGTATCCAAGACTCTGCGGCGTCTATTTCTGTGGTTACTCGTGAGCAGATTGAAAATAAAGCCTACAGTGATATTACCGATGCGTTGAAAGATGTTCCCGGCGTTGTTGTAACCGGTGGTGGTAGCCACAGTGATATCAGTATTCGTGGTATGTCTGCTAAATACACCCTGATTCTGGTGGATGGTAAACGTGTTGATACCCGTGGCACTCGCCCTAACAGCGACGGTTCCGGTATTGAGCAAGGCTGGCTGCCACCGCTTGCCGCCATTGAGCGCATTGAAGTTGTACGTGGCCCAATGTCCTCATTATATGGTTCGGATGCCATGGGGGGGGTGATCAACGTTATTACCCGTAAGGTGGGTAAAGCGTGGCATGGCACGGTGCGCGCAGATGCCACCTTGCAGGAAAATTCAGACTCTGGCGATATATATCAGACTAATGCTTACGCTTCTGGCCCATTAATTGATGGCTTGCTGGGATTAAAAGTTAGCGGGCTTCTCTCGCATCGTAGCGAAGATAAGATAGTCGATGGCTACAATGAGCAGCGCCTGAGAAACGGTGCGGCGACATTTACATTGACCCCTGATGATCAAAACGAGTTTGATTTTGATATCGGCCATTATGTGCAGGACAGAAACTCAACTGCCGGGCGTTCAGTCGCCTTAAACGGTAAAAGCAGTGATGTGCAATATGACCGTAATAATTATGCAGTTACCCACCACGGTTATTATGATTTCGGTAATTCCACCAGTTATGTTCAGCGAGATGAAACCCGTAACCCATCGCGTAACATGAAGAGTGTTGATAATCTTTTTAATAGCCAAACCTCATTCCTGTTCGATAGCCATACCTTAATTCTTGGCGGTCAGTATCGCTATGAAGAGTTGAGCGACAAAGGTAACCAATTAGCCTCCGCCAAAGATTTGACTAAATTAACTCGCTGGAGTTGGGCGTTATTTGCTGAAGACGAATGGCAGATGACCAATGATTTCGCGTTGACCGGCGGTGTCCGTATGGATCAGGACGAAAACTACGGTACTCACTGGACACCACGGTTATACGGTGTCTGGCATTTGGCCGAACAATGGACATTAAAGGGCGGGGTATCCGGTGGTTATCGCTCACCTGATTTGCGCCAGGCAACAGAAAACTGGGGGCAAATCACCGGGGGCCGTGGCGATCCGGCCATCATTATCGGCAACGCCAACCTGAAACCAGAAAGAAGTCTCAGCCAGGAAATTGGCGTGCTGTGGGATGATCAGGGCGGTATGAATGCCGGTGTTACACTGTTTAATACTGATTTTAAAGATAAAATCACCGAGGTGCGCCGTTGTACCGATACCACGGGCAATGCATCCGGCCAATGTATGATCAATGGTACCAACTATAAATTTATTAGTGATCGTACCAACGTGGATAAAGCCATGACCCGAGGTGTGGAAGCGACCTTCGGTTGGGAAATCAATAAAGCCTGGTCACTGACATCTAACTACACCTTCACACAATCTGAACAGAAAAGCGGGCAATTCTCTGGTCAGCCGTTGAACCAGATGCCTAAGCACATGTTGAACGGTACACTCAACTGGCAAACAAGCGAAGAACTGGCTACCTGGATACGTGCCAACTACCGTGGCAAAACCTCAGAGTACCTCAGCCGCACCAGTATGGGAGCGAGCACACCATCCTATACTTTTGTCGATTTAGGGGCTAACTATCAACTAACCAAAGAGTTCCGTTTGATGGGCGGGGTGTATAACGTACTAGATAAACGAGTGGATATCGAAGTTAACGATAAAGTGCTGGATGGGCGTCGTTATATGGTTGGTGCCAGCTACGATTTCTAATCTCCCTTTGTCCTTGAAGCCACAGGGTTGTTAGCAGCGTTCACTCACCCGAATCACTTGACTGCGTAAGTGATTCGGGATTAATGAGCCGCCTCCTTGAGGCTCACCCTGCGGGCTAGCATGAATGCTGTTCAAATCGGTTCCCGACCGATTTGTCATTCACTTGCTGCCTACCTGTGACTCCAATGACTTTGGGTACTCCCTTTGTCCTTGAAGCCACAGGGTTGTTAGCAACGTTCACTCACCCGAATCACTTGATTGAGTAAGTGATTCGGGATTAAGGCGCCTTTTGAGGCCCCTCCTGCATAATTAACTCAAACCAATATCAATCACTTTTTGGAATGCGGCGCGTTGTGACACACTGTGATACCAACGTTCCACGTTCGGCAGTGGTGGGCGCTCGATAGACAGGTTAAACCAGGCATAGGCCAGGCATCCCAACGGGATATCCCCGATACCGAATTTATCACCAGACAGATAGGCTTGTTTCTCAAGCGCTTGATCGGCAATCGCCATCAGGGTATTGAGTTGTGTCATACCTTGGGCAATTTTCACTTTATCCTGCTGTTCTGGTGGTGTGCGTACCAACCCGATAAACACGGCTTTAAACGGCTCCGCCATGCTGGAGGTGGCCCAATCCATCCACTTCTCTGCGCTTGCACGTAACCGCGCATCAGGTAAATAGAGTGTTCCATCGCCATATTGTGCGGCCAAATAGCGGACAATAGTATTGGATTCCCACAAGATGAAATCATCATCTTGCAGGCAAGGGATCAGACCATTTGGATTCATTGAACGATAAAGGGGATCGTTTAGCTTGCCATATTGCCCGCCGACATCAATACGCTGATAGCTAATGCCCAGTTCCTCCAAACACCAAAGTACTTTTTTGACATTGGTCGAGTTATTCCTGCCCCAAACAGTCAACATATAATCCCCTCTATTTATTTGATTTTTATCTACCAATCCACTCAGAGCAAAGGTATTTAACGCCGTTGCCAATGGTGGATATCCCAGTCATGCAGAATCGCCAAATCCACTAATTCAGTACCGGGATTAATCACCGCCGCACGATCGACATATTCCAGCAGCGGTTTGTCATTAATTGAGTCGCTGTAGCCGTAGGTATGCTGAAAATCTAACTCAGGTGACGCCATAAGCCACTGTTTTAACCGTTCTACTTTGCCTTCACGGTAAGTCAGCGTGCCATAGGTCTTGCCGGTATAGCGGTTATTTTCCACCGCAACACCGATAGATAATGCCGCATTGGCCGCGAAATGCTGCGCAATCGGGGTTACTAAGTGTTCGCCAGTGGCTGAAATAATCACAATATAATCCCCGCGATCACGGTGCCAGGCCAGTAGTTTCCTGGCTTGCGGATAAATCCGAGGCAGAATGTCACGCTCGATAAAACGCTCAACCCAGCCAGCAACTTCAGCCGTATGCTTGCCTATCAAAGGCGACAAGGTCGACTCCATATAACAGGACATCGACAGTTGCCCCTGATAGTACTGTTTCATCAAATACTGTTCTTGTTCTGCCAGTTCGCTGGGGGCCAACCCCTTATCAACCAGCCAACGGAGCCAAAGGCCAGAACTATCATCGCTGATCAGCGTTTCATCGAGATCAAACAAGGCTAAGTCCATTAAGTCACCTCCAGGCGGACAAAAGGAGTGAAGTGAAACCTAACAGTGCATGTGCCGGACATCTGCAACTCCCCAACGGGAAAAAGGGTATCAAGCGTTAAGCTAATACTTTATAGCAAAACATGGAAGCTTACTTCGTGCCACAGGGTTGTTAGCTCACCCCTATACACTTATGGGCGGCAGATTATCTGAATATTAAGACAAAGTAATGACTCTGATACTCAATATCACAAGGCGGTGGTGCGGCATTGGTATCAGTAATGAAAGAAATAACATAGAACGGATTGGTATTGGTGAGTTACTGAGTTTCGGTGTTAATTATTTATATCGTTTGGATATAGATTGTTAAGTATCTAGTCGAGAACGCTCTTAAAACTGCTTTTTATCCTTAACACGACAGGTTATTAACGCGGTTTGTCACTAAACGCCTGATGGCTAAAGAAAGAGTGTTGTCGTCTGTCTGCTTTCACCCCACAGCCCAGGAGCTGATTATGCTGATTATTCGTTTATATGGTTGTCCAGTTTTCATTGGTTCTGAGCAAAAAAAACAACCGATTGAAAATCCTGGAGTGAAACATGAGTCATCAAACACTAAGCAACCCATTATTAGCTAATCCATCGGCAGTTAGCCGATTATCTGCCGACACATTACCACTATTGGATCTTTCTCTGCTTAATGGCAGTGAAACTGAACGCCAGGCATTCTTAGTCGCTTTACGCCATGCCGCACGAGATATTGGATTCTTTTATCTCACCGGACATGGCATAGACCCCACGTTATTACAAAAAATCCAAACGTTATCCCGTGAGTTTTTTGCCCTGCCTGATGAAGACAAACTGGCGGTGGCCATGGTGCGCTCTCCGCATTTCCGTGGCTATAACCGCGCGGCTTCTGAGTTAACGCGAGGCCTACCGGATTGGCGCGAGCAGTTCGATATTGGTGCGGAAAGAGCACCATTACCGCAAACGCCAGATACGCCAAGTTGGGCGCGGCTGCAAGGCCCAAACCAATGGCCAGCGGCATTGCCGGAATTAAAACCAACACTACTGCAATGGCAGCGGGAAATGACCGGAATGGCACTGTGCTTGCTGCGGGCTTTCGCGCTGGCATTGGAACTGGATGAACATGCATTTGATGAGTTGTATGGCGATCAACCTAATGAACATATCAAGTTGATTCGCTATCCAGGGCGTGAAACCACACAAAGCGGGCAGGGTGTCGGTGCGCATAAAGACTCCGGTTTCCTCAGTTTCTTATTACAAGACAAGCAACGCGGTTTGCAGGTGGAGGTAGAGGAAGGGCGCTGGATTGATGCCGCACCACAACCCGGCACCTTTGTGGTCAATATCGGGGAACTGCTGGAGCTGGCCAGTAATGGTTATCTGCGCGCCACGGTTCATCGGGTGGAAACCCCCCCGGCCGGTACTGACCGCTTGTCCATTGCCTTCTTCCTTGGTGCGCGTCTGGATGCGGTGGTTCCGTTGTATCAACTGCCCGCAGATCTGGTGGCGCAAGCGCGTGGGCCAGCCAGCGACCCAGACAACCCGCTGTTTCGTGATGTTGGGCTTAATTATCTCAAGGGCCGTTTGCGCTCTCATCCCGATGTTGCCGAGCGTTACTACCCTGCGCAACTGAAACTGTAGGGATTGGAGAAGTTCATCGCGGATCGTCTGCTGGCAATCTATCCACAGCACTGATTTTTTGGGTAGCTTGAATTAAAAACTTTATTTTTGGGATGATGATAATGACTAAAACACGTATTTCTGGCCTGATTAGTACCGCCTTGCTGACCGCATTGGTGTCTTCTTTTAGTTTATCGGCGCAGGCAGCCGAAGCGCTGCGGGTCGCCGCCGATCCGGTGCCTCATGCGGAAATTCTGCAATTTGTGCAAAAACTCGATCCCTCTCTGAACCTGAAAGTCATTGAGATCCCTAATGGGGTGAACTCGAATGAGTTGCTGGCTCACGGTGATGTTGATGCCAACTATTTCCAGCATGTGCCTTATCTACATTCGCAGGAGCAGGCGCTGGGGCAAAAATTTGCTGTGGCCGCAACGGTGCATATTGAGCCACTTGGCGTCTATTCCCACAAACATAAAACCTTTGCTGATGTTCCGCAAAATGGCACGGTGGCAGTGCCGAATAACGTGACTAACCTCAGCCGTGCGCTCTATTTACTGAAAGATCAGGGGTTGATTACCTTGAAACCGGGCTTTGCCGATCCGGCTAAAAATCAGGCGACGCCGAAGGATATTGCGGACAATCCAAAGCATCTGAAAATTTTAGAAATTGAATCACCACAAATTCCTCGCTCATTGGATGATGTTGATTTAGCAGTGATTAATGGTAACTATGCGCTGGAAGCAGGGCTTAATCCGGCGAAAGATGCATTAGGGCTGGAGAAAGCAGCCGGTAACCCTTATGCCAATATTCTGGTTACCACGCCAGCGCTGGCCAGTGATCCACGGATCAAACAATTGGCGAAAGACTTGCAGTCACCCGAAGTGGCAAAATTTATCACTGAGAAATACGCCGGTTCAGTTATCCCTGTGGCAGGCGTTAAATCATGATTAGCATCGAACGCCTGAGTAAAACCTATCCGCAAGGAGGGCTGCCAATGGTGGCCCTGGAGGATGTCTCGCTTGAGATCCCAACAGGCTCGGTGTTCGGCATTATTGGCCGCAGCGGGGCGGGTAAAAGTACCTTAATCCGTTGTTTAAACCTACTGGAACGGCCCACTTCGGGCCGTATTCAAGTGGATGGCCGGGAATTAACCACACTTTCTGACCGTGAGTTGCGCCTGCAACGGCAAAATATCGGCATGATTTTCCAAAATTTCCATTTACTCCATTCGCGTAATGTATGGGACAACATCGCCGTTGGCTTGGAAATTATTGGGATGCCCAAACCACAACGCCAACAACGAGTTGCCGAGTTATTGGATTTGGTTGGTTTGATTGACAAGGCTTATGCTTTCCCCTCGCAGTTATCGGGCGGACAAAAACAGCGCGTGGGAATTGCCCGAGCGCTGGCCGCCAAACCGTCATATCTGTTATCTGATGAAGCGACTAGCGCGCTGGACCCTGAAACCACGGCATCGATCCTGGCATTGCTCAGTGATATCAATCGCCAACTTGGATTGACCATCGTACTGATCACTCACGAGTTGGAGGTGGTGAAATCCATCTGTGATAGTGCAGCACTGTTGGAGCGGGGGCGGGTGGTAGAAACCGGCGCTATTGCTGAATTACTGGCATCAAAACATTCCCGCTTAGGGCGCTCGTTATTGCCCGCCCGTGGCCCGGCGTCGTTGTCTGGTGCGCCAGTGGCGGAGTTAACCTTTTTCGATACCTTATCGGCGTCCCCCGTGCTCAGTGAGTTGGCGCAGCAACATGCGGTGGGAGTAACCCTACTTGGCGGTGGGGTGGAATCGATTGGTGGTCAGCGGGTTGGGCGCTTGCAGGTTGATTTCAGCCACCCAGATGGCGGGTTGAATTTAGCTGAGGTCTTACAATTTCTTAATGAGCGTGGCGTGAGGGCAGAACTGATATGAACAGCGGCATGAGTTGGCAGGATCTGCTGGCACTGGTCACCAATGCAACCGGTGAAACCATTTATATGGTGGTGATTGCCACCTTTTTCACCGTGCTGATTGGCTTACCACTCGGTGTTTTATTATTTATTTCGCGCCCCAATGGGATTTTGCCTGCCCCGCGCTTGAATACTTTAATAGGTGCCATTGTTAATCTGGGGCGCTCAATGCCCTTTGTGGTGTTGCTGATTGCATTGATTCCAATTACCCGCTGGATTATCGGCACCACATTAGGTAGCACGGCTGCTATTGTACCCATCACGTTGGGTGCAATTCCGTTTTTTGCCCGAGTGGTAGAGGCAGCCTTAGATGAAGTGGATAAAGGGCGGATTGAGGCAATTTTATCGATGGGAGGCTCGGCTCGCCATGTGATTCAAAAGGTTTTGCTACCGGAGGCGCTCCCCGCTTTATTGGCCGGAATTACCTTAACTGTCGTGATGCTAGTGGGGTTCTCATCAATGGCGGGTGTTATTGGTGGCGGTGGGTTAGGTGATTTAGCTATTCGCTACGGTTATCAACGCTTTAATAATGAAGTGATGGTGGCCACATTAATCATATTGGTTATTTTGGTTCAGGGCGTACAAAGCCTGGGCGATAGGTGGGTTAGATCGCTGGCTCACCGGCGCTAAAATTTATCACCACTTGGGTTTGACGCGATAGCCAAAATAATTGAAGTTGCCGCTACCAACGCGGCAACTTCAAGCCAGCAGGGGATTAGCCGTTTAGTGCTTGATCCAAGTCCGCAATCAGATCCTCGGTATCCTCAATGCCCACGGATAAACGCAGTAACTGTGGTGTAATGCCGTGTTTCAACCGAGTTTCTAAGGGGATGGAGGCATGAGTCATACTGTAAGGTTGGCTGATTAAACTTTCTACCCCACCCAAACTTTCGGCCAGCGTAAACAGATGTGAGCGTTTGATTACCGCACGGGCGTATTCATCATCCCCTTTCAATCGCACAGAAATCATGCCGCCGAAACCCGCCATCTGCCGTGATGCCAGATCATGTTGTGGGTGGCTTTTCAGCCCTGGGTAATAGACATTTTCAACGTGTGGTTGCCCTTCGAGCCACTCGGCGATCCGCTGAGCACTGTGATTATGTCGCGCCATGCGCAAAGCCAAAGTGCGCAGTCCGCGTAACGTCAGGAAGCTGCTGAAAGGATCCAAAATTCCGCCCACCGCATTGTGCAGAAAGCCTAACTGCTCTGCCAGTTCGGGGTTATTGCCCACCGCCGCGACGCCAGCGACCACATCAGAATGGCCATTAAGGTATTTGGTGGCTGAATGCACCACAATATCAAAACCCAGTTCCAGCGGGCGCTGGATATAGGGTGAGGCAAAAGTATTATCTGCCACACTGATAAGTTGATGCTTTTTGGCAATCGCCGCAATCGCCGCCAGGTCAGCCAGTTTCAGCAATGGATTGGTCGGTGTCTCAACCCAGATCATTTTGGTTTCTGGCAATATAGCGTGTTCTAATGCCTCGGTATCAGCAGGGGAAACATAAGTCACCCGCAAACCAGCCGTTCGGCTACGAACTTTTTCCAGCAGGCGATAGGTTCCGCCATATAAATCATCCACCGCAATGATATGGCTACCCTGATCCAGCAGCTCAAGCACAGTTGAACAGGCCGCCAGACCAGAGGCGAAGGCGTAACCCCGGCTACCGCCTTCCAGTTCTGCAATCGCCTTTTCCAACGCAGTACGTGTCGGGTTACCGCTGCGTGAATATTCATACCCGGTATGTTCGCCGGGCGCGGGTTGTGCAAAGGTGGATGTTGCATAAATGGCTGGCATCACAGCACCGGTGCTATCAGGGGTATAACCGGCATGAACGGTTAGGGTATCGAACTTTGCCATAATAAAAATCCTTAATAAGAGAAGATTAAGCCAGTTTTTGACGCCAGGTATTCAGGACATCGGTGCGAGTAATCAGGCCGAGGAAACGTTCTCCATCCAGCACCACCGCCACATGACCATCATTGAATGTAGCCAGCAGAGAGCGGTAATCAGCCTCTTTTTGTAATGTGTTAACTTGATGGGTCATGGCGGCACTGGCCGGTAATTTGAAATGACTGGCATCCGCTTGTACGGTGTTCAGCAAGTCCCATTCATCGATTAACCCGACCACCTTTTCGCCGTCTAACACCGGTAGCTGTGAGATGTCATACAGGCGCATCCGGGCGTGAGCGACAGCCAGCGTGTCCTGCGGTGAAACAGAAATTGTTGCGCCATCCTCATGACGATAAGTGATGAAATCGCGCAAATCGCCATGCTGTGGCTTGCTCAGCAAACCTTGTTCCATGAGCCAGTAATCGTTGAACATTTTGGACAGGTATTTGTTGCCGCTATCGCAGACAAAGGTGACCACCCGCTTTGGTGTGGTTTGCTCGCGGCAATAGCGTAATGCTGCGGCCAGTAGGGTGCCGGTAGATGACCCTGCCAGTACCCCTTCTTCCCGTAATAGCGCGCGTGCGGTGCTGAAGGCTTCAGCATCATCGATGCGATAAGATTTTTTTACCTGAGAGAAGTTGCTCAGCGGCGGGATAAAATCCTCACCAATCCCTTCGACCAGCCAGCTACCGGCATCGCCAATCTGCGCACTGTCGACGTAATCTGCCAGAATGGATCCCGCGGGATCGGCCAGTACGAACTCGGTGGTGGGTGAAACCTCAGCAAAATATTGGCTCAGGCCGCTCAGGGTGCCGCTGGAACCGACACCCACCACGATGGCATCGACCTGTCCATCCATCTGTTGCCACAGCTCCGGGCCGGTTGATGTCCGGTGTGTCGCGGGGTTTGCCGGATTATTGAATTGATCAATATAGAATGAACCTGGCGTTTCCTGCGCCAGGCGCAGAGCATAGTCTTGATAATAAGCCGGATGCCCTTTACCTACATCCGAGCGGGTCAGTAGCACTTGTGCGCCCAATGCCCGCAGGTGGAAAATTTTCTCCTGGCTCATTTTGTCCGGTACCACTAAGAGCAGTTTGTAACCTTTTAACGCCGCCACCAACGCTAACCCAAGGCCGGTATTGCCTGCGGTGGCCTCAATGATGGTTCCGCCGGGTTGCAGTAAACCCTCTTTTTCAGCGTGCTCAATCATTGAGAGCGCCACACGATCTTTAATCGATCCACCGGGGTTTTGATTTTCCAACTTTACAAACAGTTGGCAGGGGCCGGTATCAAAACGGGTCAGCTCCAACAGCGGGGTGTGGCCGATAAGGTCAAGTACTGAGCGTGGGATAGCCATTGCATCCTCCTGCATTATTTGTTTAACAACTGATGGGCTGGATAATAGCGCTAGCAGCTTAAGCATTAAAAAGAACAAATAACCCGCCTATATTACCTTTTGGAATATGTTTATGGTTTTTTAGACGTTTAGGTGCTTAGGTGTAAGGATGTTCAGACAGGAAGATGGTTAGCCGTATAGCCATCGATACTGGTTAAAGACAGGCTCTTTACAAAACAAAACGTAAAACTACGCCCAATTGGGCCAGCAATGGGATAAATTTAGAAAAGGGACTGAAATATGACTAAGCTACTATTTCAGTCTAAGTGAAAAGACGTTATTTTTTCGCTAATTGGACAGTGGTTGGTTCTGGGAATACCGCTTATTTCCAATTATTTGCAAGGATACTCTGGCGACCTCATGATGAAATTTATCCTCCCTTTTAAGATAAAGAAATTTACTTTCAGTGCCGGTTTATTGCTTCTGGCGCTGCCCGCCGCGCAGGCGGCTGATGACCCAGCGGCTCCACCGGTAGATGCCAAAGCCTATGTGTTGATGGATTACAACAGTGGAAAAGTGTTGGTAGAAGGGAACAGTGACCAGCGCCTTGATCCGGCCAGTTTGACGAAGATTATGTCCAGTTATGTGATTGGGCAGGCCATTAAAGCGGGGAAAGTGCACCCTGATGATTTAGTGACAGTGGGGAAAGATGCCTGGGCTACGGGTAATCCGGCATTACGTGGCTCCTCACTGATGTTTTTGAAACCGGGCGATCAGGTAAAATTGTCCGATTTGAATAAAGGTATTGTGATTCAGTCAGGCAATGATGCCAGTATTGCGTTGGCCGATTATGTGGCTGGTAGTCAAGACAGTTTTGTTGGCCTGATGAACAATTATGCCAAAGCCTTAGGTCTGTCGAATACTCACTTTATGACCGTCCATGGCCTTGATGCGCCAGGGCAGTACAGCACTGCGCGGGATATGGCGGTATTAGGTCAGGCATTGATCCGTGACGTGCCAGAAGAATATGCGCTGCACAAAGAGAAAGAATTCACTTTTAATAAGATCCGTCAAATTAACCGTAACCGCCTGTTATGGAACACTAATCTCAATGTAGATGGTATGAAGACCGGTTTTACTTCGGGGGCAGGGCACAATCTGGTTGCCTCGGCAACCGAAGGGCCAATGCGTTTGATCTCGGTGGTGCTAGGCGCACCTAGTGATCGGGTTCGCTTTAGTGAAAGTGAAAAACTGCTGAGTTGGGGGTTCCGTTTTTATGAAACCGTCGTGCCGATTAAAGCCACCAATCCTTTCGTGACGCAGAAAGTATGGTTTGGTGATACTGGTAAGGCAGAGCTTGGAGTTGCAGAGGATGCGGCTATTACTATCCCGAAAGGGAAAATGAAGGATCTTAAAGCCAGCTATAAATTGGATCAGGCAGAACTGCGCGCTCCGCTTGCCAAACATCAGGTGGTCGGAACCATCGAATTTCAACTTAATGGCAAGACAATTGACCAACGCCCGCTGGTGGTATTAAACGAAGTAAAAGAGGGCGGTTTCTTGAGTCGTATTTGGGATTTCGTGATGATGAAACTCAGTCAATGGTTTGGTGGCGTATTTGGCTAAGCTAAATAATATGATTGATTAATAAGAGAAAGGGCTACTGAAAAGTAGCCCTTTTAGCTGAATACGTAGCATATAGACTGCGGTAAATCAGTTACAGGCGACGATCTTAATTGCCAGGCCACCACGGGACGTCTCGCGGTATTTCGAGTTCATATCTTTGCCGGTCTCAAACATCGTTTCGATGACTTTATCCAAACAAACACTGGGTTCGCTGGTTCGGCGCAGCGCCATGCGCGCAGAGTTAACGGCTTGTACCGCAGAAATTGCGTTGCGCTCAATACATGGCACTTGAACTTGCCCGGCTACTGGGTCACAGGTCAGCCCCAGGTTATGCTCCATCGCGATTTCTGCTGCAATGCATACCTGAGCAGGGCTACCGCCCATCAACTCAGCCAGACCGGCTGCGGCCATAGAACAGGCAACGCCCACTTCGCCCTGACAACCCACTTCAGCGCCGGAAATAGACGCATTCATTTTATACAGCGCCCCAATCACACCAGAGACCAGGAAGTAGCGACTGTACGAGTTCTCATTTACCGGACGAATGAATTTGTCGTAGTAAGATAAGACTGCCGGAATAATGCCACACGCACCATTCGTCGGGGCAGTTACAACCCGCCCGCCCGCCGCGTTTTCTTCATTGACGGCTAATGCATACATATTGATCCAATCGACAACCATCATTGGATCCGAGTTATTTTTATCCGTACTCACCAGCATTCGGCGCAAAGATGCGGCGCGGCGCGGCACTTTCATTGGGCCAGGCAATAACCCTTCAGTATTGATGCCGCGTTCAATGCCAGCACGCATCACTCCCCATATTGCGGCAAAGTGAGCACTTATCTCAGCTTTGCTGTGTAATGCCAGTTCATTTTGCATCACTAAGCCGGACAGTGATAAACCGGTATCCTTACAGTGCTTTTGCAAGTCTCGTGCAGAATTGAACGGGTAAGGCACAGTAATCGCTTGGCTATCTTCTTGGCCAAAGTGGGCTTCATCGACAATAAAACCACCGCCGATGGAGTAATACGTTTTACTGAAGATACAGTCATTACCCGCATGAGCGCTGATGATCATGCCATTTTCGTGCAATGGCAAGTTAGTGCTATGGAAGTTCATCCCGCCATTGGCTGGAAAATCAACTTCGTGGCTGCCGTTTGCCAACAGCAGACGTTCCCGCAACTCTACATCGCGGATAAAACCTGAGATTGCATCAATATCAACGGTATCGGGCAGATTCCCCGCCAAACCCATAATAATAGCAATATCGGTATGGTGGCCTTTACCAGTAAGAGACAAAGAGCCATAAACATCAACAGTGATTCGGGTGACGGCAGAAAGATGCCCCAGTTCGATGAGGTCATCGATAAACAGCTTGCCAGCCTTCATCGGGCCGACGGTATGAGAGCTGGAAGGACCAATACCAATCTTGAAAATGTCAAAAACGCTGACCATATATTCGCCCCTTAAAGGTTCTAATTATTAAAATGATGACATTGCCGTGGTAGGAAGCCGGAGCGGAAGCTCCGGTTTTTGAAACAATTTATAGCAGCAGGTCATGATAACTGGCTGGCCGTGGGAAGTTGGCCAGCCCCAGAATCATTTACCGAACAGACTGAACAAGATTGCAGAGATAGCAATCAGGCCCATGATAACCACGAATACGTTACTGATATGGCCGCTGTACTTACGCATCGCAGGAACTTTATGGATTGCGTACATTGGCATCAGGAACAACAGCATCGCGATGATTGGGCCACCTAAGGTTTCAATCATACCCAAAATGCTTGGGTTCATGGTTGCGACGATCCAGGTTGTTACCAGCATGAACAGTGCAGTAATACGGTTCAGTTTGTCATGATTGATGGTTTTGCCTTTGCTACGCAGAGACTTAATCATCATGCCATTAAAGCCTTCACGTGCGCCCAGGTAGTGCCCCAGGAAAGACTTGGTGATTGCGATAAAGGCAATAACCGGAGCCATGTAGGCAATTATTGGGGTATTAAAGTGGTTAGCCAGGTAAGACAGAATAGAAATGTTCTGGCTTTTCGCATCAGCCAGGTCCGCTGGGGACAGGCTCAGTACGCAACTGAAAACGAAGAACATGACGGTGACAACCATCATGATGTGAGCAAAAGCCAAAATGCGTGAACATTTTTTCTCTGCATCTACGCCGTACTCTTCACGTTTTGATACCGCAAACGCCGAGATGATAGGGGAGTGGTTGAATGAGAACACCATGACCGGAATAACCAGCCACATGGTCATCCACAGACCGCTACCAGTACCGTTGCCGTCCATTGATACATGTTCAAATATTGCACCGGTCCAGTTAGGGATCAGGTACACCGCCAACAGCATCAATGCTGCAACAAACGGGAATACCAAGATGCTCATCGCTTTTACAATGGCGTGCTCACCAAAACGCACGATAGTCATCAGGCCCACGATCAGAATCAGGGACAAAATGGCGCGCGGTGGTGATGGCAGATGCATCTGGTGGGTAATGAAACTATCAACGGTATTGGTGATCGCCACACTATATACCAACAAAATCGGGTAGATAGCGAAGAAGTAAAGCAGGGTAATCAACTTACCTGCGCCAATACCAAAGTGCTCTTCAACCACTTCGGTGATGTCTTCACCTGGGTTTTTGCCTGACAGTACAAAACGGCATAGACCACGGTGAGCAAAGAAGGTCATCGGGAAAGCAATGATAGCCATCACAATAAGAGGTAACAGGCCGCCGATACCAGCATTGATTGGCAGGAACAATACGCCTGCGCCGATTGCAGTACCGTACAGGCCCAACATCCACATGGTGTCACTTTTACGCCATGTACTTGATGAAACTTTTCCCGGGGAGGCAATAGTGCCCGTTTGAGTAGTGTCCATAAAGATCTCCATTGTGAACACGTTAATTTAAAATTAAGAGCCGAAAGTTAGGTACCTGCTATGCATTATCGAGTTACATAATCAGGTGAAAAATTCAGTCAAAACGATTCGTTTAAAATTGGTGCCCTGGTTATTACTTTGGTGTCGTAAGTGTGCTTTATACCTAAATTGTTAAGTGCAAAATTTAACCGATATTAAGAAGATGAATTCGCGTTATCGGATATTTTTGGTGTTCTTGTGAGAACAGTAGTTTTTGCTGGCGGCAAGATAGCGATTTGCAGTGAAAACTACCGTGATCATGCTCGCAAATGCTTAATAAACTCGCCGTCGATCACTTGTTACGAATTTAAAACTGATTGTTATATGAATGTTTATGATTTATCACTAAAAATAATGAAAAGTAGATTTCCCCTTCTGGTCGATAAATAAACAGACAGTTTTTTATTCCTTGTTTCTTGGCGTGCAATATATTTTAACCCTGCTTAAGGATCTAGCGGAAATCGATTTTTTCACTGATTTATTGATGAATATCATTAATTTAAAACGATTAAAATAATGTAACAAATTGATTTTTAATGAAATTAAATTTATTGAAGTGTGATGATGGTTTCTGGTTTTGATGAGAATATAAACAGGTAAATAAGAAGAAAACAGACAGTAGGCATAGGCAGAGTGAATAAGTCAGTGCGTGATTATTAGTGCCATGTCATTTATTTGTCATATGAATTTTTAGCGTCGCTAATTTGTCTGACAATAGATTAACGCTATTTTTTTATTTATATGCGTTAAATGAATACCAAATGTTAAATTAATTTACCTTAAATCCAATTACCATCGGAGGTTAATTAAATAATGGAATTGTGTTTTAAACGTTAGATGGACAAGAAGGGATTTAACCATAAAAAAAATATGGTTATTGGGTGTTGTTGTATATTGATTAAATATAATTCAGTTTCTGCCTGATAATTCACGTATAGATTTATCAACCCGGTATTTACCGGGTTAAGATTTTTGCTATGTAATCAAGCCTAACAGTCGATTTTGATGCCATGCTGTAAAAAGAACTGGCTGAATTCAGCATCAGGTTGGCGGTCTGTGACTAATGCATCAAACAGGGTCAGCGCCCCAATACTGGCAGGTTTTACTTTGCCGAATTTGCTGTGGTCGGCCACCAGAATTTTCTGTTGGGATTTGGCAATAGCCCGATGTTTTAACAGAATCTCATCGAAGTTGAAACAGGTTGCACCATACTCAACAGAAACACCTGCTGCAGAGATAAAGGCTTTATTTGGGCAGGCATTGTCCAGTTCATTGTGCTGGCTGATTGGTGTGAAAATATAGTTATTGGGTTTGAATTCACCACCGCACAGGATCACTTTACAGTTAGGCTTATCTTGTAAGGAAAGGAAGGTGTTAAGAGAGTAACAAATGGCGGTAAAGACCAGTTCTTCGTCTATCTCGTCGATAATAGAGGGAATTGTGGTGCCGCAGTCAAAAAAAACCGTATCATTTTCGGCGATCAAGCGTGCTGCTAACTGACCAATACGGCGCTTTTCTTCCACCTGTTTGGCCTGCTGGTCAGAAACAAAATAGTTATTGGCGCTATTGCTTCTAGGGTCCATCACCACATAACCACCCAATAAAATCACGGCAGTCGGCTCGGCGCTAAGATCACGGCGAATAGTCATCTCAGAGACTCGCAACAGATTAGCCGCGTCCTTGAGATGGATTTTGTCGGAACGCTTTAGGGCCTGAGTAAGTTTATTGATTCGTTCTGCACGGCGGGTTTCCATAAGCTATTCCTGACAAACAATTATCAAAACGATACGTTGCGCTATAGTTTCTTATAATACAACGTATTGCAATAAATAAGCCCGGCAGTAGCCGGGCTGACAGTCGATTTGTATCTAAACAATCGATGAGTAGACTTACAATTAGTTAGTAGCTTGATGCCACGGCCTGTTGGCCCGAAACGATGGTTACACCAGAGCTGGTACCAATGCGTGTTGCACCTGCTTTGATCATGGTTTCTGCTGTCTTTTGATCACGAACTGCACCCGATGCTTTAACGCCCATTACCGGGCCAACCGTAGCACGCATCAATTTAACATGTTCTTCTTTAGCACCACCGGTGCTGAAACCTGTTGAGGTTTTCACAAAGGCAACGTCAAGCTCACGACACATTTCACAAACTTGTACGATTTGCGCATCGCTTAACAGGCAGGTTTCTAATATTACCTTCAACGGTGTAGCGGCGCAATTATCACGTACGGCCTTAATATCGGCTTTAACTTCTGCAATTTTTCCACTTTTCAGCCAACCAACATTGATAACCATATCAATCTCTTGCGCCCCAGCATTAATCGCTGCCTGAGCTTCAAAGGCTTTGGTTTCAGTCAGGCCTGCACCCAGCGGAAAACCAATGACTGAGCACACCTTAACCTGGCTACCGGCCAACTGTTGAGCTGCTACTGGAACGTATCCAGAATTAACACATACAGCATAGAAATGATGCTGTTTGGCTTCTTCACACAGTTTGATAATTTGGGCTTCCGTGGCATCCATTGCCAATAGGGTATGGTCAATGTAATTAGCGTAATTGATCGTCATGATTTTTATCCTTTGGTTCATCTATAAGTGACTACTGCTGTTATAATAGTAACATTTAAAGAGAAAAACAAAGGTAATTCTCACATATTTAGCTGTTTTACATTTTATTTTGTTATTTTTTTTACATGAAAGATGTTTAAATGAACAAATAAAACACGCTATTTTTTTATTATTAATTGATTTTAAAGGATTATTTCATGACGTGGTAGAGGGCGATAGAGATTGCCGATTTTTTAGACCAACCGGCAATGTGAAATTTATAACGTAACCAGGCTAGCTTCTAACCCATCCTCGGCTGATCGGCATGGCAAAACTAATATGATAGAGGCGTGCCATACCGCTTGCGATAGCGTCACCGAACAAATTCCATACTAGCTGTGCGAATAGGCAACCGACAATCCCTAATAAGAAGGCTCCCACCATATCTAATGGCCAGTGAACACCCAGATAAATACGTGACCATGCAATGGCAGTGGCGACAATCATCATGCTGACGGCAGACCAACGTTTGTGCCAAAAAACAAACGCTAAGGCAAAGGTGAAAATAGCAGTGCCGTGATCACTCGGGAAAGAACTGTCTGGCGCATGAGGCATAAAGTTATAGCCAAAACCGACGACAAAAGGACGATCATGCGGGATAAGTATTCCGATACACGTCGCTGAAAGCATAGAGAAAGCAAGGGCCATCGCAGCCTTGGTTACTACAGTTCGCTGCAAATTGATGCTATCTTGCGGCCCCCATAACCACAGCCCCACGAGTAACACAGGGATGATCATGATCAGGTCACGTGCGATGAACGTCGCAAAAGAAATCATCCATGGCGATGATGCTGGCGTCGCATTTATCATGGAAAAGAAAAAATAGTTCATTTGTTCCATTATTCGGTACCTTTATCGCGGCGGCAAAAACCGCTAATCATCCAAAACAAAGTCAACTGACTCAGCCATACCCACCAACCTGCCCACAGGTTATGAGTAAGAAAATGTGCCCCGCGCATAATTTGACCAAACCCCATCAACATGCCAAGACCAATACCGAGTAACCAACACAGCATTGCCAGCCGTGGTTGCTCGGGGTAGAACAGGAAAAATAGCGCCATTACGGCAAAACCGCTGGACGCATGACCACCAGGGAAACAATGACCTGGGCCTGCACCGACCGGCGTTGTGCCCATCAGCACATAGCTGATAGCTTTACCGCCATACTCCACCAGATCCCAAGGGCAGGAGTGCGCGCTGAAGGCCTTTAGAACACCAACTACCAATGGACCGATACCAAACAACAACATGGTTGTTATCAAGCGCCCGTTACGGCGATAAATGCCCCATAGCAATGCCACCACGGCAGTACTGATAATGGCTATTTTCAACAACCGGTGATTGAGTAAGTCCAGCCAGTAGTTGTTTTCCCATGGAAAGTTTTGCCCGACGGGATCAAACCAGTAATTACTGATAAACCAATCAAGTTGTTCGTTGCTCGATAACCACAGAAATAGTGATCCACTGAGTACCAACCCCAAAACCTGCCAAAAATAGAAGGATAACGGCAACGAGTAAAGGGAGTTTGTCTTAATTATCCATGCTGTTGAGGCATTATTTAATGTCACTGGAGTGACATCGGCTTGGGAGGTGGGTTTGCTGGTCTTCACGACGTAACCTGAAGCTGAAATGGGGAATGTTAATACTGTAATATTACTGTCTTAAGAAAGCCTTAAGGGGCAGATAGCGCCATATGGATGGGATCAGAAATAAGCAGAACTCAAATTTCAGGCAAGAAAAAACCCGATTAGTCTTGAACCTAAGAAGGCGGGACTATCGGGCTCCTCAATATGGGGACATCAAAGAAAAGCAGTGGCATTAAATCAGACCCCAGTCCAGCAAGAAAGTTCTGGGAAAATAAAAAAAGTATAAAATAATGTTTAGCTTTTTCCGCAACGGCTTTTTTAGTGTACTAGCCTAATACTCCCGGCCAAACAATAACGATCAACGAGCCTGCCAATGTTAATAGTACGTTGGCGATGGCATAAGTCCCTGCGTATCCTAGTGCCGGGATGTTACTGCGGGCAGTATCGCTGATGATGTCCATGGCCGGTGCGCAAGTTCGGGCACCCATAATGGCACCAAAAAGCAGAGCCCGGTTCATGCGTAATACATAAGCACCAAAGAGAAAACAGATAACAACCGGTACCAGGCTAACTATCAGGCCGGAAATCAACATCTGCCCGCCGACCGCGCCCAAGCTGCTATTAATACCGCCACCGGCACTTAGCCCCACTCCTGCCATAAAGACCATTAAACCAAACTCTTTCACCATATTCAGCGCACCTTGCGGGATATAGCCAAAAGTAGGGTGGTTGGCACGTAAAAATCCGAGCATGATACCTGCCATTAACAGGCCGGCAGCGTTACCAATACCGAAACTAAAATTACTGAATTGGAAGGTAATTAAACCAATCATCAATCCTAAAATAAAGAAGGCACAGAACGCCAACAGGTCGGTGACCTGGCTGTGAATGGAGATAAAGCCTATCTTTTCTGCCACGCTTTTGACTCGCCGCGCATCACCGCTGACTTGCAGCACGTCGCCTTTATTCAATACCACGTTGTCATCAATGGGCATTTCAATTTGGCTGCGGATCACCCGGTTTAGGAAGCAACCATGGTCGGTCAATTTTAAATGGCTGAGTCGTTTGCCGACGGCACTGCTATTTTTAACCACGATTTCTTCGGTAACAATGCGCATATCCAGTAGGTCACGGTCGAAAACTTCTTTACCGTTACGAAAACTGGGGTCAAGGCGGGAGTGGGCGTCGGGGTAACCGACCAGTGAGATCTCGTCCCCCACTTGCAGTACTGCATCGCCATCTGGATTCGCTAAAATACCATTGCGACGAATTCGCTCAATATAGCAACCTGTTTGGCGGTAAATGCCTAATTCACGTAAATTTTTACCATCCGCCCATGCCACCAATTCTGGGCCAACCCGATAGGCGCGGATCACCGGTAAATAGACCTTGCGCTGGCTATCAGTATCCAAACCGCGCTCACGGGCAATTTGCTGAGCACTGGTTGGCAAGTCCTGATGTTGGAGTTTGGGCAAATAGCGAGCGCCCAGAATCAGGCTCACCAGCCCGATAAGATAGGTCAGGGCGTAACCGAGGCTTAGATTATCCTGCGCGTGCTGCAATGCCGGATTATTGGCGATAGTGTGGCGTAACGTATCACCTGCACCCACCAAAACCGGTGTGGATGTCATTGAACCGGCCAACATCCCGGCAGTCAGGCCAATATCCCAGCCAAATAATTTACCTAGCCCCAAAGCCAAAATCATTGCGCTACTTACCATGACCAGCGCGAGCATTAGATAGTTTTTGCCGTCACGGAAGAAGATAGAGAAAAAGTTTGGTCCGGCTTCGACACCGACACAAAAAATAAAGAGCATAAAGCCCAAATTCAGCGCTTCGGTATTGATAGTAAAATGCTGTTGCCCAAGCAACAGTGATACCACCAACACACCAATAGCGTTACCTAATTGAATAGGACCAAGTCGCAGTTTACCCAGGCACAATCCCAAGGCTAAAACCACGAACAACAACAAGATGTAATTGCCGTTTAACAAATTTGCGACGTTTATATTCACTATTATGACTTTCTATTTAGCTCGGATGATCCACGATGTACAGGCTCTTGGTTTAAAGGCAGAAGGAGGCATTGCTTTAAACTCAGAATATTTATCGCCAAACAGGCTATATATGTGGGCGATAGCGGGGTTATTCTAATCGGTCTGCTGCGAGACAGCCAGTAGTAAGCAGGAAGTTTGGTATCGGAAGAAGGATATGCTTTATTACCCGCACTGGAAGGTATTATATGTGGTTAATGAGCCGCTTAGTCCGGTTTGTTGGGTCTGTTTTTACGGTGTTGCACTTGAGCACTGGCAATAAAAAAAGGGTGTCAAACACCCTTTTCGGATAAAGCCTAAATCATACGGGCTGAGAAACTCTCTGTTGCTGTCAACCAGATTACTGGAACAGGCTCAGATTTTCTTTAGCGTATGCTTCAAAATCTGTGCAGCCGCCAATGTGTTTCTCATCAATGAAGATTTGTGGCACGGTCTCTACCGGCTTGCCGACTGTTTTTTCCAAATCAGCTTTGGTGATACCTTCCGCGTGAATATCGATGTAACGGAATTTAAAATCGTCGCGTTCAGTTTCCAGTTTTTCTGCCAGTTCTTTGGCACGGACACAGTAAGGACATCCAGGACGCCCGAAAATCACAGCAAACATGTAAAACTCCTTGATTAAATTGAGCTATCCCCGTCATTTTTCAACCGGGTGTAATCACTTCGCCAACAGCTCTCTATGTATTCAACTGTTAAATGACTTCTGCGCATTACTCACTCTCACTGGGGTCTACTATGCCCTCTGGCGCAGTGAAAAAAAAGCAGGATTTGCCTGTTAGTTTGATTAATGGTACCTATTTGCTTATCGGGACTGTTACAAGTTGTGAGGATTCAATACACTAAGTAAACGCTTGTGCAGAGCCTATCGGAGGTAAAGATGCGCTCGTTAGGAGATATGCCCCGCATTGTGATTGTTTCAGAAGTGCTGGGGATGCTATTACTGGTTGTTGCCTACCTAAGTATTAATGGCTATCTGTCATTACCGGATTCAATGGGGGCACCGATTGTCGCCATTATTATGATTTTTGTCGGAATTGGGCTGATGCTCCCCGCTGCTGCGTGTATTGTTTGGCGCGTCGCGAGTGGTTTTGGCCCGCTCTTAGGCAGCGCCGACAGAATATCAAGACCACAATCCAAGAAAGAATCCGAGGCTGAACAGGCAAAAAAGGATAACAAACCCGATTAGGGCAATTACTGAGTCAGTATAGGGGCATTAAATTTGTCGGTATTGATCATAGCGCTGTCGGTCAATATTCCGTAAGCTATGCCACTTTTCGTCTTATGAGAATCGTGAGGTAGGTTGTTATGGATTCACTCATCGTCCCGGATTTAGCCCTATTACGGCGTTGGCTGGATCAACTCGGTATCTCATTTTTTGAGTGCGACTCCTGTCAGGCGCTGCATTTGCCGCATATGCAGAACTTTGAAGGCGTGTTTGATGCCAAAGTTGATTTGGTTGATAACATCATTTTGTTCTCGGCGTTGGCTGAAGTCAGGCCGACGGCGTTGATCCCATTAGTGGCGGATCTGAGCCAAATAAATGCCAGCTCGCTGACAGTTAAAGCCTTTATCGATATTCAGGATGATAATCTGCCAAAATTGATTGTTTGCCAGTCATTGACGGTAGAAGTCGGCGTAACATTTGCTCAGTTTGGCTACTTTATGCAGCAGTGCGAAGAGCAGATTTCGATGATTATTCTGGAAGCACGCGCCAATGACTTATTGTTTATTAGCACGGGTGATGACGATGAATCACCTCAGATAGCGACCGCTTATCCGGTCATCCACTAATACCCCCTTCATTAATAAGTGTGCTGCTGTTATGGGGAGCACACTGCTATTTCCTCTGTAAACCATAAGATATTCTGCTTTTTACCCTACTTTGCCAGATATTTATCGCCGTTTATGCCGTTAATGGCGCATTACATAGATAGAATGTGCATAAAAAATCGATAAAAGGCGTTTTTTACCCTAGAGTCTGGTGTGGATTGCCAAGTGCGGTTATGCTGCTGTTTCTGCTAGGAGCATAATATTCCGCCGTATAAACAGTGATTATTCTTGTTAGGTTAATAATCACTCACCGTGCATAGTCATGCATCTGGTGCTGGTGGCAATAGCACTTAGCAGGGCAAAGGTGTTGTATCCCCTTGGATACAAATTTAGCGCACTATCTCACCCCCTATTCTGGAGGAGTTACGGATGTTCACCCAACGTAAAAAGTGGTTATCGGGTGTTGCTGCTGGCCTGTTAATGGCTGCGTCCGTCTCAGCATCTGCTGAGGAAAAAACACTGCATGTTTACAACTGGTCCGATTATATCGCCCCCGATACGCTGGCTAATTTCCAAAAGGAAACCGGCATTAAGGTTGTCTATGATGTGTTTGACTCCAACGAGGTGTTGGAAGGTAAGTTGATGGCAGGGAGCACTGGATTTGATTTGGTGGTGCCGTCAGCCAGTTTCCTTGAGCGCCAATTATCCGCAGGCGTCTTTAAGCCGCTGGATAAAAGTAAATTACCTAATTACAAAAACCTCGATCCCGAATTGTTGGCGCTGGTCGGCAAGCACGACCCAGAAAATAAATACGCTATTCCTTATCTGTGGGCGACAACAGGTATCGGCTATAACGTTGAGAAAGTGAAAGCTGCACTGGGTAAAGATGCGCCAGTGAACAGTTGGGATCTGGTGCTGAAACCTGAAAATCTTGAGAAGTTGAAAAGTTGTGGTGTCTCATTCCTGGATGCCCCAGCCGAGATTTTTGCAACTGTGCTCAATTACTTGGGTAAAGATCCAAATAGTCTTCAGGCGACTGATTACACCGGTCCCGCCACTGAATTATTGCTGAAATTGCGGCCGAACATCCGTTATTTCCACTCATCACAATATATTAATGATTTGGCGAATGGTGATATCTGCGTTGCTGTCGGTTGGGCCGGTGACATCATGCAGGCATCTAATCGGGCTAAAGAGGCGAAAAATGGCGTGAATGTGGCTTATAGCATTCCGAAGGAAGGCGCATTAGCGTTCTTTGATGTGTTTGCAATGCCATCTGATGCCAAAAATCAGGATGAAGCCTATCAATTTCTAAATTACCTGATGCGACCTGATGTGATCGCCAACATCAGTAACCACGTGTTCTATGCCAATGCCAACAAAGCAGCTACACCATTGGTGAACGAAGCGGTACGTGATAATCCAGGTATTTACCCGCCTGCTGACGTGCGCGCCAAAATGTTCACGCTGAAAGTACAAGACCCGAAAATTGATCGCGTGATCACCCGGGCTTGGACAAAAGTGAAAAGTGGTAAATAAACCATTAGCGTGGGTTAGTCGCTTGCGCTCAGCGCGTGGCTGATAGCACATTGATGGAAAGTAAAATGAACAAGGGTAGGGGCAGGGAGGTTATCTTCCTGTTCCTGTTTTTTATTGTGCCGCAGTTTAAATGCGGCCTGTTCTGCTTTTACGGAGAGCACGCTGAGTGAATGATGTAATTCCCCGCCCGCAGCAAAAATCCCAGAAGGTGTTTACACCCTTGCTGGAGATCCGCAACTTAACCAAGTCATTTGATGGTCAGGCCGCTGTAGATGACGTCAATCTGACTATCTACAAAGGTGAGATTTTTGCGCTGTTAGGGGCTTCAGGCTGTGGTAAATCCACCTTGTTGCGTATGCTGGCCGGTTTTGAGCAGCCGACCCACGGGCAGATAGTCCTCGATGGTCAGGACTTGTCTCATGTGCCGCCTTATCAGCGCCCGATCAACATGATGTTCCAGTCTTATGCATTATTTCCGCACATGACAGTTGAGCAAAACATCGCGTTTGGCTTGAAGCAAGACAAGTTACCTGCTGATGAAATCAAAAGTCGTGTTGCAGAGATGCTGACATTGGTGCATATGCAAGAGTTTGCTAAGCGCAAGCCACACCAACTCTCTGGCGGGCAGCGTCAGCGCGTGGCTCTGGCCCGTAGCTTGGCTAAACGACCAAAACTGCTGCTGTTAGATGAGCCTATGGGGGCGCTGGATAAAAAACTGCGTGATCGGATGCAACTGGAAGTGGTCGATATTCTGGAGCGGGTGGGCGCGACCTGCGTGATGGTTACCCATGACCAGGAAGAAGCCATGACGATGGCCGGGCGCATTGCCATCATGAACCGTGGCAAGTTTGTGCAAATTGGCGAGCCGGAAGAGATTTATGAACACCCGAACAGTAGATTCAGCGCTGAATTTATCGGCTCGGTGAATGTATTTGAAGGGGGGCTAAAAGAGCGTTTAGATGATGCGCTGGTGATCGACAGCCCTGGATTGCGCCATCCATTGAAAGTGGATTCTGATGCCTCCGTGGTAGACGGTGTCCCGGTATTTGTTGCTCTGCGCCCGGAAAAAGTGATGTTGTGTGAACAGGTGCCAGAAGATGGCTGTAACTTTGCGGTCGGTGAAGTGGTACACATTGCTTATCTGGGGGATTTATCCATTTATCATGTGAAGTTACACAGCGGGCAGATGCTGAGTGCGCAGCTACAAAATGGTCATCGCTACCGTAAAGGGATGCCGACGTGGGGCGATGAAGTGCAACTGTGTTGGGATGCTGATAGCTGCGTGGTTTTGGGTAATTAAGAGCCTTGGGGAGTTAATATCGTGATACCAGAATCCACCCGTGGAGCAGCAGAGCCGCCGACCCGCGCTATCGGGCCGGTTAAGGCACTGATACAACGCTTTCAGATGTCACATGGCCGTAAACTGGTCATTGCCATGCCTTATTTGTGGCTTTTCCTGTTGTTTATGTTGCCGTTCTTGATTGTGTTCAAAATCAGTTTGGCCGAGATGGCACGCGCCGTACCCCCTTATAGCGATCTGGTTACCTGGCTGGATGGCAAGTTGGATATCTCGCTCAATCTTGGTAACTATCTGCAACTGCTCGATGATCCGCTGTATATAGATGCTTACCTGCAATCACTGCAAGTGGCTGCTGTGTCAACGCTATGCTGTTTGATTATTGGCTATCCATTGGCCTGGGCGATTGCACACAGTAAATCATCCACTCGTAATATCTTATTGCTGTTGGTGATTTTGCCGTCATGGACCTCATTCCTTATTCGGGTTTATGCCTGGATGGGTATTCTAAAAAACAACGGGATCTTGAATAATTTCCTGATGTGGACCGGGATTATTGATCAACCGCTGATTATTCTGCACACCAATCTGGCGGTATACATTGGTGTGGTCTATTCCTATCTGCCATTCATGGTACTGCCAATCTATACTGCGCTGACCCGACTGGATTATTCGTTGGTGGAAGCGGCGCTGGATCTGGGGGCAAAACCATTTAAGACTTTTATCAGTGTCATTGTGCCACTGACCAAGGGTGGCATTGTTGCCGGCTCCATGTTGGTGTTTATCCCCGCAGTGGGTGAGTTTGTTATCCCTGAACTACTCGGCGGGCCGGACAGCATTATGATTGGCCGTATTTTGTGGCAAGAGTTCTTTAACAATCGCGATTGGCCGGTTGCCTCGGCGGTTGCGACGGTGATGTTAGTGTTACTGATTGTACCCATACTCTGGTTCCACAAGCATCAGAATAAAGAGATAGGAGGCTCGGTATGAATAACCTACCGGAAGTGCGGTCGGTCTGGCGTCGGGTGATCCTTGTCATCGGTTATACCTTCTTGTATGCGCCGATGTTGATGTTGGTTATCTACTCATTTAACAGTTCTAAACTGGTAACCGTATGGGCTGGGTGGTCAACTCGTTGGTATACCGAGCTATTTAATGATTCAGCGATGATATCTGCTGTTGGCCTGAGTCTGACTATTGCCGCTGCCTCCGCCACGATGGCGGTGGTTCTGGGGACGATAGCCGCCGTGGTCATGGTGCGTTTTGGCCGTTTTCGCGGTTCAACCGGTTTTGCTTTTATGCTGACAGCGCCGCTGGTGATGCCTGATGTGATTACCGGTTTATCATTGCTGCTACTGTTTGTTGCTATGGGGCATGCTATCGGCTGGCCAGCAGAGCGTGGCATGTTCACCATCTGGCTGGCGCACGTCACCTTCTGTACCGCTTATGTGACGGTAGTGATAAGTTCTCGCCTGCGTGAGTTGGACCGTTCTATTGAAGAAGCCGCCATGGATTTGGGAGCCACACCGCTGAAAGTGTTTTTCGTGATTACCGTGCCGATGATCGCACCGGCATTAATCTCCGGTTGGTTATTGGCCTTTACTTTATCGCTGGACGATTTAGTGATTGCCAGCTTTGTTGCCGGTCCTGGGGCGACGACGTTGCCGATGCTGGTCTTTTCTAGTGTGCGGATGGGGGTTAACCCAGAGATTAATGCCCTTGCCACACTTATCTTGCTGGTGGTTGGGATAATCGGTTTAATCGCGTGGTGGTTTATGTCCCGTTCGGAAAAGCAGCGGTTACGTGAATTACGAAAAGCTGCCCGTAGCTGATAGCCATTAAAACTGTTAGGCTTCACCTTTCTTTAACGCCGCTGACCAGCGGCGTTATTGTCAGAGATAACATTAGGTTGCAGCAACCGGACCGAGGGCAGATAGGGCAACATGAGAAAACTATTTTCATCTTTAGCATTTTCATCCTCTGCATTTTTATCTTCTGCAACAACGCCAGTACCGGTTCTCATCGCCGGTATTACCATTATTGCTACCCGTATCCTCGGTGTATTGCTATTGGTTGCTACTCTGGGGTGGAGGGGCGTCGGCGAATTTATCAGTGAAAGCCTGCAAAGCTGGGATTTTGGCTCGATCTTCTTCGCCAGTGTGGTGCTGTTGCTGTTAGAAATTGTCTGTGGCGTTGCGGTATGTTATCGCAAAAACTGGGCGCGTTGGTGCTATCTGGTGTGTCAGATTATCACTATTATTTATTTGCTAATGGTGTCACTGGACTGGTTGTATTTAGATGTTTTTCGGGTTGAGGGTGATACCGGCAGCGAAATTCTACATAGCCTGCTGTTACAGAAAATCCCGGATGTGGTGATTATCGGTTTGCTATTTTTCCCCTGGCACCGCTATTTCGCTCAGTCAAAATGAGTGTTTAGTGTTGCACAATGCTACAATTCGCCCATCAACAGCTTCGGCTGCAAATTATTTAACTTCTCAGATTATAACGGTCAATATTAATGCATTGCGCACAGTATACGGCGGGTAGTTGCCGTTCCTGCCAGTGGCTGGATAAACCCTATCCACAACAACTGGCTGACAAACAACATCATCTGGAAAGTCTGTTAGCCAGTCACGCTGTGGCTCAGTGGCTAGCCCCGGTTTCCGGGCGTGAAAACGCTTTTCGTAATAAAGCGAAAATGGTGGTCAGTGGCAGCGTCGAGCGGCCACTATTGGGGATGTTGCATCGTGACGGTACCCCGGTCGATTTATGTGATTGCCCACTCTATCCGGCCAGTTTTGCGCCAGTTTTTGCCGTGTTGAAAACATTTATTGGCCGTGCTGGTCTCACACCCTATAACGTCGCACGCAAACGCGGCGAGCTTAAATTCCTGTTATTGACCGAAAGTACGTATAGCGGTGAGTTAATGCTGCGCTTTGTGTTGCGTTCTGAAACCAAGCTGGCGCAATTACGCGCAGCTCTGCCGTGGTTACAGCAGCAATTGCCTCAACTGGCTGTTATCTCGGCTAATATTCAGCCAGTGCATATGGCAATCTTAGAAGGGGAACAAGAAGTCCCGTTGACTGAACAGCAGGCGCTGCCCGAACTGTTTAATCAGGTGCCGCTGTTTATCCGCCCACAAAGTTTTTTCCAGACCAATCCTCAGGTTGCCGCTTCACTGTATGCCACGGCACGGCAATGGGTGCGGCAGTTAGGTATCAGCAGTATGTGGGATCTGTTCTGCGGCGTCGGCGGTTTTGGTTTGCATTGTGCCAGCGCCGAGACGCAACTCACCGGTATCGAAATCAGCGCGGAAGCTATCGCCTGCGCACGCCAATCGGCCCAGCAGTTAGGGTTACAGAATGTCAGTTTTGCCGCACTGGATTCTACCTGTTTCGCCACCGCAGAAACGCAAGTGCCGCAGTTGGTCTTGGTTAACCCACCACGGCGCGGTATTGGTGCTGAACTGTGTGACTATCTTGCTCAGATGGCGCCTGAATTCATACTCTATTCAAGCTGTAATGCACAGACAATGGCAAAAGATATCAGCCTGTTAGCCGATTACCGTATTGAGCGGGTGCAGTTGTTTGATATGTTTCCGCATACTGCTCATTACGAAGTCCTCGTATTGCTTACCCTGCGTCCTTGAAGCTGTAGGGTTGTTGGCTGCGTTCACTTACCCGAATCACTTACTTGAGTAAGCTCATCGGGATGCGTTCGCTTGCCGCCTACCTACAACTCCAATGACTTTGGGTATGTCTTGCGTTCTTGAAGCTGTAGGGTTGTTGGCTGCATTCACTTACCCGAATCACTTACTTGAGTAAGCTCATCGGGATGCGTTCGCTTGCCGCCTACCTACAACTCCAATGACTTTGGGTATGTCTTGCGTTCTTGAAGCTGTAGGGTTGTTGGCTGCGTTCACTTACCCGAATCACTTACTTGAGTAAGCTCATCGGGCTGCGTTCGCTTGCCGCCTACCTACAACTCCAATGACTTTGGGGGAGTTATTAAATCAGTTTGGGAACCACTTATCATTGATAGCTTTATATGTTCCGTCAGCTTTAACGGCATCAATGGCTTTATTCAATTTCTCCAACAATGCAGTGTTATCCGGGCGTACCGCAATACCAAGGCCCGTGCCAAAGTATTGAGGGTCGGTCACATGTTCGCCAACTGATGCCAGGTTCGGGTTGGTTTTCAGCCACTCATTCACTACCGCAGTATCACCAAACACCCCATCAATACGGCCATTTTTCAGGTCAATGATGGCATTCTGGTAGCTGTCATAAGCCACGGTCTGAATTTCAGGATGTTTGTCCTGCAAATACTTCTGATGAGTGGTGCCATTTTCCATCCCGATTTTCTTGCCTTTCAGATCGGCAAAAGAACTGAATTTACCTTTTGGTGCAATCACAATGGCGGAGTTTGCATAGTAAGGTTGGGTGAACGCGACCTGCTTGCTACGCTCAGGGGTGATATCCATGCCGGAAATGACGGCATCATAACGTTTGAATTTCAGCGCCGGGATGAGGCTATCAAAAGCCTGATTGGTGAAGGTACATTTGGCCTCCATTTGTTTACACAACGCTTTTGCCAGGTCCATATCGAAGCCGACGATTTCGTTATTGGCATCCATTGATTCAAATGGCGGATAGGTGGCTGAGGCAGCAAAACGAATAGTTTCTGCGGCAGTCGCGCTGAAAACCATACCACTTAGCAGGGTTGCCAATAGTAACTTTTTCATGCTTAAACTCCTGTCTGAATTATTTTAAATAAAATGAGCCATTAGTTATTGATTTTATTATAACTGGTGATTTTTCATCACGATTTATTCGGATGAATCATGGTATTCACATTGCCATTTTATGAATTTATATGCAAGTAATGTGATTAAAAATTTAATTTTATTTTTAGGCGAGAAGGAGAGGAGAAGGTTAAAGAGCAGGGTGTTCAAGTTCGGCTGACATGAGATCGGATCTGTTTTCGGTTGATCTTCGTTTTGTACCCACCGGGTGTTAGCAACCTCAACCGGGCCGGAGGGCAGGCTGGCCCTCTTGCACCAGTAGCATGCGCGCAATTCGCCGTACCCTCCGGCAGCCGTTGGCCTTATCTAGCCTCGCGTAAATCATTAATGTAAGAGTGACCTTACGTTTGGAAAGTTAGCGAATAATAAAAAGGTGCTACTCCAAAAATGAAAAGCACCCTTAATTCAGCGTTGGTGATCAATATTCACTGTGCGTGACAACAACCACATCAATCGTAGTATTCAGGCGCGTGCCTGAACGTTTGCCAGGCATCCGGGTCATGGCCTGTCACCACTTGCGCACTTGTGCGGCTAGCCAACATGCGCATCTTCTGCACCGAACGCACCGTCTCAACGGCTGAGGACATAAATCCTGGCAGAGCTTTTTCTTCCCAGTGATCCGTGGTGTATGCTGCATCAATAGTCAGTAGCATCGGACCTGAGTTGGGCAAGGTGACCAGTATTGACTGATGCCCAGGCGAATGGCCGGGTGTAAATACTGTTTTCAGCGTACCGTCGCCATAGATATCATAAAAATCATTGTTTTCGCCTTCCAGAAACGCCCATTTCAGACCCGGCCGGTCAAAGTCGTTTCTGATATAGCCTCCCGCAGCAAACCAGTCAGGAGTAAAGGCATACTCGTACTCACGGCGCTGAACGATGTGTGTCGCATTGGGGAATCGGCCAATCGCACCGGTATGATCAAGATGCAAGTGCGACTGCAAGACATACCGGATATCTTCGGGATTGATCCCCATTTTTTTAAGCTGCGCTACACAGCCCTCATCTTCACGCATTACCGGCCAATAAACCTCGGTAATCCCGCCCCAATACCCTTTGGGATCAGTGGCGGTTTCGACAGCATTCCCGCCATCAATCAGCGTGTGACCATCAGGATGGGTCAGCAGGAAGAACGGGACAGGGATTTCATAATCCGCTCCACCTCCTTGATTCATTTTGATATTGTGGACTTTGCACTTCAGCGAGCCAGTTTGAAACATATACAAGCGAATATCGGTCATTTTATTCTATCCTTTCACGTTTCACTTCGTAGGGTATTGGCGATGACGATCAAAAAGCTTCCTGGTAAAGCGCCAAAGCATCAGCCTCTTTTACCTCGACCGGATTATTGGTCAGAAGACGGGTCTGTTTCATCGCATCTGAGGCTAGCAACGCCAGCGTATCCTCTTTCACCCCGACGTCGCGCAAACGTCTCGGCGCACCGCTTTCATCCATGATGCTGATCATTGCATCAATAAACGCGTTGCAACGCGTCTGTACATCTCCTTCTCCGCCCACATTGAGTACGTCGGCCAGTTCCGCATATAACAGTGCCGCAGCTTTAGCGTTGTAACGCAATACAGCTCCAAGCATCAGTGCATTAGAGAGGCCGTGGGGAATGTGATAATGGCCGCCAAGTGGATAGGCCAGTGCATGTACCGCCGCGACCGGCGAATTGGCGAAAGCCTGGCCGGCCAGTGTTGCGCCCAATAGAATGGCTTCGCGGGCCTCTCGGTTCGAACCGTCACGACAGGCGGTGACCAGATGTTTATAAATCAGGCGTAATGCTTCTCGAGCCAACGCATCGGATATCGGATTTTTTTTGTGCTTACTGGTGTATGACTCAATTGCGTGCACCATCGCATCAATACCCGTTGCTGCGGTGTGTGTCGCAGGTAATCCGACGGTTAACTCCGCATCCAGTAAAACCAAATCACAATAGAGCTGGCGAGCAACTACACCCATCTTGGTTGTTTCACCTGTAGTAAGGATCGCAATATTGGTCACCTCCGATCCCGTACCCGCGGTTGTTGGGATCTGCACCAGAGGTAATCGTTCGCCCTGAACATTATCAATACCGTACAACCCGCTGAGACCCTGTTCTGACTGAGCCAGAATTGCCACCAGTTTTGCCACATCTAGCGAAGAACCGCCGCCAAGACCAATCACGATATCGATGTGCTGATCCTGTGCAAGACGCGCGGCGTCAAGGACAATGGCTTCCGGTGGGTCAGCGATAACCCGGTCGAAAACCACCACATCGAAACCGTAGTCGCGTAGACTTTTTTCCACAGGCCGCAACAAGCCTGCTTTGACCAGCCCTCCATCCGTTACGATCAGTGCTTTACGGGCGGTAAAACGGCCTGACAGGATCTCGCCCAGGCGTTGTGCGCCTGACCATTCCACCAATATTGATGGTACTGTTCTGAATTCAAAGGGTTGCATAGCATTTGACATAATACTTTCCCTCTTTCCTGGTGAATTAACATGTGTGAGTTTTAATAGTAAAACGCGGTGCTCACCCTACCGATGTGCAGAAATATTTGATCTCAAGGTATTCGTCGATACCGTATTTTGAGCCTTCTCTGCCGATCCCTGACTGCTTCATTCCTCCAAATGGCGCGACTTCGTTGGAGATAAGTCCGGTGTTATGACCCACCATGCCGTACTCCAGCGCCTCCGCGACCCGCCACATTCTTTTGCTGTTTTCGGTAAAGAAATAAGCTGCCAGACCGAATTCAGTGTCATTGGCCATTGCCACCGCCTCTTCTTCTGTATCAAAACGGAACAGCGGCGCAACCGGGCCGAAAGTCTCTTCCCGCGCAATAAGCATGTTACGAGTGACGTTGACAATCACCGTTGGCTCAACAAACAGCCCACCGGAGACATGCCGATTGCCGCCTACTAATATCTCCCCCCCTTTATTTTTTGCATCCTGAATGTGGCTCTCGACTTTAGCCACCGCATCTTCGTCAATCAGCGGGCCAACCTGAACACCTTCATTAACGCCGTTACCTACAGTCAAGCCTCTGACACGCTCCACCAGGCGCTGTGCAAACCGGTCGTAGATACCGGACTGCACCAGAAAACGGTTGGTACATACACAGGTTTGACCGGCATTGCGGAACTTGGATTGCACTGCACCGTCAACTGCGGCTTCAATATCCGCATCATCAAAGACGATAAATGGCGCGTTACCCCCCAGTTCCAGCGACACACGTTTCAGCGTTGGCGCGCATTGTGCCATCAACAAGCGCCCAATCGGCGTTGAACCGGTGAACGAGAGTTTTCTGACCACATCGCTTTTCGTCAACTCGCCGCCAATGATTTTTGCATCGCCCGTGACGATTTGCAGAACACCCGCCGGGATCCCCGCACGTATTGCCAGTTCGCCTAACGCTAATGCGGTCAAGGGGGTTTGTTCTGCTGGTTTGACGATCATTACGCAGCCCGCAGCCAGCGCAGGCGCGGCTTTACGGGTGATCATCGCCGCAGGGAAATTCCAAGGGGTAATTGCTGCGCAAACGCCAACTGGTTGTTTTAGTACCACCAGTCGCTTATCGGCTTGTGGCGAGGGGATCACGTCGCCGTAACTACGTTTGCCCTCTTCGGCAAACCAGTCAATAAATGACGCGGCATACGCCACTTCCCCACGGGATTCTGCGAGGGGTTTACCTTGCTCAGCAGTTATGATGGCGGCAAGATCAGCACTGTTTTCAGTGATAAGATCAAACCAACGACGCAATACCACGCAGCGCTCTTTGGCGGTTTTCTCACGCCAGAGTAAAAAAGCTTGCTGCGCGGCGGAGATAGCTTCTTCGATAGCGGCCTGTTCAAGCAGGGGAACATTGGCTACTATCTCGTCAGTGGCTGGGTTCGTGACTGGATATGTTGCGCCGTCAGCGGCAGAACGCCATTCTCCGGCGAGCAGGCAGGTTTCCTTTAACAACGATGGATCGCGTAAATCGAGCATGTTTCCCCTCCTTCTACAGGAATTTATATTTGTAAGTTCAGTATATTGAACTAAATTCACTATATTGAATTGTGGCATGAAAATTAAATAAACGTCAAATTATTGTTAAAAAGTGAGATCCATGTCGAAAAATACAGAGACAGAGACGTCCGGGAACAGTGCGCCTGCATTACGCCGCGCCATTCTGATTCTAGATGCAGTAAGCGAGCATCCTACTCCCCCGACTTTTACTGAGATCGTGACAATACTCGGTCTGCCTAAAAGCTCTGCACATGGCCTATGTGCCGCGCTGGTGGATTTGGGGATGTTAATTCGTACCGACGCTGGAACCTATCGAGTTGGGGGGCGGGTGATGAATTGGGCTAACGCCTTTCTTGGCCAGACCGATCTGGTCGAGGAATTCCAGCGACTCCTGCAAGAACGGCGTGAACTGAGTGATTTCACTGTCACCATGACGGTATTAGATGGTCAGCAGGTGGTTTATGTTGCCTGTTCCAACAGCAAGGCCGCGTTGGGGTTTACATTTCGGATTGGAATGCGTCTCCCCGTGCCCTTTACGGCAACGGGCAAAGCGATTCTCAGTACTTTTAATGATGAGGATATCCGCCGCCGCTTTGAAACTGGCTGGCCTCAGTTGCTCACGGCTCACAGCGTGGCGTCACTCCCGGCACTTTTACAGGAATTAACACTCGTCCGCCAACGAGGCTACTCGGTAGATGATGGGCAGATCCGTGAAGGGATGTTTTGTATTGGAGCCCCAGTATATGATTTTTCAGGTCAAGTGGTGGCTGGTCTGGCCGTGAGTATGTTAGAACAAGAAGCGACAGAATCAACCATCGAGACTATCGGCAGTAAACTGGTGGATATTGCCGCTTCCCTTTCGGCCAGATTGGGGAATCGTCGCGTTTAACACGAAGGCGATAAGAAGCATAAGCAATGGAGTAGGGGACTAAAGGTAAGTCGCTCATTTAGGCCGTCTGCCAGTATCCCCTGTTCAGGGAACATAATGTCCATCATTTATGCGGTGCTGACGAAATCTTGGCTTGTTTGGGTGGGCAGGATAGGATTGCTGGGAACGTGATGGTGATAGCACTACTGAAGATAGTGAGGGCCGGGAAGCCGAGTGCAAGTGCGGATTGTTAAGGCCCACGGTTATGGGCCTTAACTCAGTTGAGGCTGTCGAGCTAAGATTATCGCTGAACGATTATCAACCGAAAGGTAACTGGTTCAGTCCTAACAACCCAATTAGATCACTAAGCCGTAATGGGTTAATAAATAGCGTTAATTCCGCCGCTCAAACGCCAGCGCTCTGCGTTCTACCAACCGCATCAGCAACGTCAGCAAACCATTCACGCACAGATAGACAATCCCGGCGGCACCAAACACCATCACGTCATAGGTACGGCCATACATCAGTTGGCTATAGCCCATAACTTCCATCAATGTGATGGTATAAGCCAGTGAGGTACTTTTAAATACCAAGACCACTTCGTTGGAATAGGATGATAATGCGCGCTTAAAGGCGAATGGCAGTAGGATGCGTAGCGACTGGGGTTTTGACATCCCCAATGCTTCGCAGGATTGCCACTGACCCGCTGGAATTGCCCTAACTGCACCGTAGAACAGTTGCGTGGTATAGGCCGCACTGTTCAATGCCAACGCAATCATTGCGCACAACCAAGGTTGCGACAACAAACTCCATAACCACGGATATTCACGGATAGCAGGGAATTGGCCTGGGCCGTAATAGATCAAAAAGATTTGCACCAGCAGCGGGGTGCCGGTGAACAGTGTGATATAAATTTTAACCAGTGGCGTGATAATGGGTGTTTTTAGCGTTAACACAATGGTAAACAGCAGTGACAACACCAGTGCCACCAATAGCGATGCAATCGTCAACGTCAGGCTGGTATGCAGCCCTTTAAGGATCTCAGGTAAATATTCCAGCATCAGGATGGGCTCCGTTCAAAACGAGTGGTACGGAGTTCAATCCATTTGAGCACATACTGGCTCAACAGAGTCACCACCAGATAGATTGCCGCGGCAATCACATACCAAGTGAAAGGTTCCTGAGTCCGGGTCGCAATACTTTTGGTTTGTAGCATCAGGTCATTAACGCTGATAAGCGACACCAACGCCGTATCTTTCAGCAGCACCAACCATTGATTGCCCAAGCCTGGCAAGGCATGACGCCACATCTGCGGCATGATCAAACGGAAGAAGATGGCCGCCTGACTCAAACCCAATGCCTGACCGGATTCCCACTGCCCAATAGGTACTGCTTTCAGCGCACCGCGTAAGGTTTGCGAGGCGTAAGCAGAATAGAGCAGGGCGAGTGCGATAACGCCACACAAGAACGGACTCACCTCAAAATTATCGATATTGAGCTTAATGGGTAGCTCAAACAGATAAAGATTCAGGGTAAAACCGTCTGACAGCATCATCAGCAATTGGGAGGAACCGAAATAGATAAACAGAACCACCAGAATCTCCGGTAGCCCGCGCAAAATGGTGACCCAGCCGGTAGTCAGGTAGCTGACCACTTTCACCCGTGATGATTCACAGACGGCAAACAGCATCGCCAGAACCAGACCGAGGGCCAGTGCACAAACGGCAAGGCCGACGGTCATACCGGCGGCGCTTGCTAAAGGTTGAAATTCATTCATGGGTGCTTAGATTACTGCTGGAACCATTTTTTATAAATTGTCTGATAGGTGCCATCTGCTTTAACTTTTGCCAGTGCAGCATCTAACTTACCCTGTAACTCGGTGTTGTTCTGACGCACCGCAATACCTAAACCGGTACCGAAATAGTCAGCGTCAGTCACTTTGTCGCCCACTGCAGCCAGTTGGTTATTCTGCTTCAGCCACTCGTTGACAACCGCGGTGTCACCAAATACTGCGTCCAGACGGCCATTTTTTAAATCAAGAATAGCATTCTGATAGCTGTCATAAGGTACGGCGGTAATTTCAGGGTGTTTTTCCATCAGGTATTTCTGATGGGTAGAACCGTTCTGCATCCCGACTCGTTTACCTTTCAGGGCAGCCAAATCAGCCACTTTACCTTTCTCAGCGATAAACAGTGCGGAGTTATCGTAATAAGGTTTAGTAAAGGCCACTTGTTTTTGGCGCTCAGGCGTAATATCCATACCTGAAATAACCGCATCAAAACGTTTGAATTTCAGGCTAGGGATCAAGCTGTCAAAGGCTTGGTTAGTAAAGGTACATTCGGCTTGCATCTCTTTACACAGCGCATTAGCCAGATCGATATCAAAGCCCTGCATTTTATTATTAGCATCAATAAATTCGAATGGCGGGTAAGTTGCTTCAGCAGCGAAACGGATCGTTTCCGCAGCAGAAGCAGACAGACTGATACTGGCAAGGACAGCCGCAATTATTAGTTTTTTCATCGCAAATTCCCAAATAGATATCAATGTGACAGATAGCTGGCAAAAGCTTCGGTTGTTGGTTGTGTAAAGTGGCTGGCATCGCCTTGTTCCACCACATGACCGTTTTCCATGTAAACCACACGGCTGGCCGTTTTGCGGGCCACTTCAACCTCATGGGTAACAATCACTTGAGTGATACCGGTACCGGCCAATTCACGGATGATACTGACGATTTGTGCAGTAATCTCTGGATCAAGTGCTGCTGTAGGTTCGTCAAACAGCAAAACCTGCGGCTCCATCATCAACGCGCGGGCAATCGCCACTCGCTGTTGTTGACCACCAGAAAGGTGCAGGGGGAAGCGGTCAGCAAAATCAGTCAAACGCAAACGTGACAGCAGCTTCTGCGCACGCGCCATGGCTTCATCTTTTGATAGACCCAGCACACGACAAGGGGCTTCAATCAGGTTTTGTACCACTGACAGATGTGGCCAAAGATTATATTGCTGAAAGACCATACCCACATTCTGGCGCAATTCGCGAATCGCTTTTGCACCGGGAGCCTGAGTAAAGTCGAAGTGATTACCGGCGATCTGCAAAGTCCCTGAACGGGGCATTTCCAACAGATTGAGTACGCGCAGTAATGAGCTTTTACCGGCACCGCTTGGCCCTAATAGCACCAAGGTTTCGCCTGCCGGGCAGTCTAATGTAATGTCGAACAGCGCCTGATGTACGCCGTAATAACAGTTAATTCCGTTAAGTTGAATACTCATGCGCCAAATCTGAATAGCCAATGATGCGGTGAATGGTAACTTCCGCGGCATACTTATGCAATCTTTGTGCGTTAAAATTTATTAATAACCCGAATGAACCCAGCAAAACAGCATAACATTTGGATATGACTGATATCCGAGGGAATTTGTCACGCGATGCATAAATCTGACAGAGCTATCCCCGTCATCTTTCAAATTGCAGGGGTGTTGGCTGCTCTCGCTAACCCGAATCACTTACCAGTGTAAGCTCATCGGGATGCACTCCTTTGCCGCCTACCTGCAATCCGAAATCTATAGGGGATACTCATTTTCTTTCAAATTGCAGGGGTGTTGGCGGCATTTTGGGCTGGTTAGCGATCACCCAATAGCTGCCGCAGGCTTCCTGCCGGTGCAGATACCCCCATAAAACGGATATCATCGACAACCCAACATGTCCCTTCACGTATCATCAGCACTTCGTCTTGCCACATCACCGATTGACCGCCCGCAGTTTGATGCGTCAAATTAACTCGCAGCGGAATATTTCTGGCATCGGTATTGGGAATGGTTGAGGCACTGGCAACGTCAGCACTGGTACTCCCTTCTCGCAGGCTGGTGAAAATATCGCCATTTATGGGTTGAGTTTTATTCACCGGGGCCGTGGTGCGGCTGCCCGCCTGCTTTCTGGCAATCTGAATTTGTTCGTACAACGCCTGACTCAAATAAGGGCGAAATTGTGCCGCGAGACTATCATCAGGCAAGCCACTTTGCTGACCAATTTGTTGCACGCGGAGGTCATAGAATTTTTGCGCTACAGTATCCGGCCCACCTTCAACACAAGGTGCCGTACGGCTGCTGATATCCTTATAAGCGGGGTCAACGCTGCTGGTACAGGCGCTGAGTAGCATGGCAAGAGGAAGAACCAGGGCAATATTTTTCTTTTTCATATGATGACCTTCGGTGAAAGAATCTGTTATGAAAGTTATTTCAGTATATACCCAAAGTCATCAGAGTTGCAGTTGGTCAGTAAATCGACCATTTCCACCAATTTGTACCTATGGTGCTGTTTTACTTAGCGCATAACTTACCGTGCTCTTTCAGCCAGCGAGCGGTACGGATAATCCCTTCGTCCAGCGAGACAATGGGCCGATAGCCTAATTCGTCTTCAGCTCGGTGGGTATCCAGCGTGAGATCAAAATTGAGCTTAGCGACGCCATAATGTGTCAGCACCGGCTCTTTTTCTGCTTTATTACCCAATTTCTCCATGGCTCTGGCCATGATATCCATCATCGGGTAGGGCACGGAGCGGATACGGCATGTCATATCCAACTCTTCCAGCAAATGCTGCACGATGGTGCGTAAGGGGCGGGGTTGCTGATTGGTAATATTATAAGCTCGGCCAGACAGCGTATTCTGGCTCTGCGTCGCCAGCCACATCGCATGCACCGCATTTTCCTGGTACGTCATATCCACCAACGCATTGCCGCCACGGGGCAACAGCAGGGTGCCATAATACTTAATCATCTGTAACAGGCGCGGCAGCATCACTGTATCGTGAGGGCCGAATAACCCCTGCGGGCGCAAAATAGTGAAATGCGTTTGTGGATTGGATAGTGCCAATTGCTTGATAACCTCTTCACCGGCGGCTTTACTGCGAGCGAACTCGTTAGCAAAACGCACTGGGCGGAAGTCCTCCTGAATATTTCGATGGTGGTGATAATCGAAATAGATAGCCGGTGAGGAGATATGAATAAAGTTCTCCACACCATAGGCTGCGGCCCATTCACCCAAACGGCGCGTGGCGCGCACATTTGCCAATTCGAAAGCCTGCTCGGTGCCCCAAGGAGAGGTAAAACTCGAGCAATGCCAGAGGGTATCAACGTCTGCCAGCATGGCTTTCGCCTGCGAGGAAACCAGATTCGTCAAATCTGCATGAATAAATTCAGCACCTATTTTTGTCAATAATGCGCCCATCGCCGGATTGTTGCCGGTGGCGATGACTTTAATACCCTGACGACGGAGATATTCAACGGCATTTCGGCCTAACCCACAGGTTGCACCGGTGACCAATACCTTCATAGCGAATTCGGTTCCCACCAAAAATCAGAATGCTAGCGTTTGGAATCATTCGCCCAGCAAATAAGATGCCATTCTTTCGTGAAATGCGGTGCTATGCAATCAGAATCCCCTGCTTACTTGAATTTGCAGCGTTATTAGCTGCAACGCCCATTAATTAGGGGATGAATCACGTAGTTTGATTTAAGGCTCTGATTCGTTTTGCGCCGGTTCGGTACGTTCACGATCATATTGCTCGGCCAGCGCCGCAATGCGTTTTGCCATCCCACGGAAAATAAACAGATGTGCTGGCATCATGACAAACCAGTACAGTAAACCGCTAAAACCGGCCGGATGCCACCATGCCCGCACATCAATGCTTCGGCAGCCGCCTAAATCCTTGATAGTAAAAGTGAGACGGCCCAGACCGGGTGCCTTCATGCCGAACATCATAGCTAACTGGCGTAATGGTTTGATTGTAATGACTTTCCAACCATCAATCAGGTCGCCTACCGCCAGTGTTTCCCGCTCCGGGCGGCCATACACCACGCCACCACCGGCGATGTCATCCATCCAGGCGCGGATTTTCCATAACGGGTTGCCATAAAAATAACCTTCTTTACCGCCGATTTGTTGCACCACGTGCCACAGCGCCTCACTGGAGGCGGTAGTCGATAGCTGGCAACCGGCTTGTTTAGGGTAAAATCCGTAGCCGGGCCGCCAGCGGGCGCGGGCCTCGGGGTCGTAGCCCCAGTCGGCGGAATCAACCACTTCATCTTCACGGCGCAGTGTCTCTTTGACTGCATCGTCAAAACTTATCAGTTGTTGTGGGATCAGCGCCTGCAACGCCTCACCATTGGCAGGTAAATCATGGTTCAACCCGGCAATCAATGCGCTGGCAATCGACGTGGGTACCGAGGTGACCAGATTGATAAAATAAACTGAGATAAACCGCGTAGGGAGCGGGATCGGAATCAGCCAACGCCGTTTACCACTGATCGCAATAAAGCGCTCAAACAGGGTCTGATAACTGATGTACTCCGGCCCGGCAACCTCGAAAATTCGGTTATCTTGTGCCGGATGGTTGAGTAATTCAGTCAAATAAACCAGCAGGTTATCCAGTGCAACGGGCGAAGATTTAGAACGTACCCAGCGCGGTGGGGTGAGGATGGGCAGGTTATAAACCATATCGCGCATCACTTCAAACGCCGCCGAACCGGGGCCGACGATAATACTGGCACGTAGTTCGGTAACCGGAATGCCGCTTTGACGCAGCAGGTCACCGGTTAACTTGCGCGCAATCAGATGAGGCGAGCTGTTATCCTCGGGCTGTAATGCCCCTAAATAAATAACCTGTTTCACCGCAGACGAGGGCGTTGCGGCGCTGTGTTGTAGCGCCGTTTTCAGGTTATTAGCAGCAATACGTTCCTGTTCAATCAAATCCTGCCCGTCGCCCATACCATGAACCAGATAATAAACGACATCAATATCTTGCAACGCTGCACTGAGGGTGGCTGGCTGATAAAGATCAACAAAGCGACAATCGACTCCCGGCCACTGTTGCTCTTTTAACCACTCAATGCGGCGAGCCGCGGCAATGACATGGTGCCCTTGTTGGCTGAGCTTTGGGATCAGGTGCTGGCCAATATAGCCACTGGCACCTAATACCAATATCCGTTGCGGTATCATGAGCGCTGCTCGGCCAAAAATTCACGCCACAACGCGACCACTTTCTCCAGATCGTGGCGGCTGATATTAAGGTGAGTAATCATACGAGTTAATGGGCCTGCACTGATCAACACACCACGTTCACGCATCCAAGGGCCAAGTTTAGCGGTAGCCTCAGCGGATTGCTTAATATACAGTACGTTGGTTTGCGCTCCCGGTGCAGCAATTTCGATATCCAGTGATCGCAGTTGCTGCTCCAACCATATTGCATTGTCGTGGTCATCTTTTAATCGGCTGACATTGTGCTCTAAGGCATACAAGCCTGCTGCGGCCAGAATACCGGCCTGACGCATGCCGCCGCCGGTCATTTTACGCCAGCGGCGGGCGCGTTGAATATATTCAGCACTGCCACACAACAGCGAACCCACCGGTGTGCCTAACCCTTTCGAGAGGCAAATCGTCAGGGTATCGCAATACTGGCTGATCTCGCTTAGTGGCACATTTAAGGCGACGGCAGCATTAAAAATACGCGCGCCGTCGATATGCAGCGCCAATTTCTTCTCGCGAGTCAACGCCCAGGCTTGCTGTAAATAACTCAGGGGGAGCACTTTGCCACTATGGGTATTTTCCAGACTCAACAGCCGGGTCTGGGCGAAATGAATATCATCGGGTTTGATGGCTGCCAATACTTTATCCAGTGGCAGGGTACCGTCATCATTGGCTTCAATAGGTTGTGGTTGAATGCTACCAAGCACTGCCGCACCACCGGCTTCATACAGATAATTATGGGCTTTCTGACCGACAATATACTCTTCACCCCGCTGGCAGTGGGTTAATAGTGCCACCAGATTAGCCTGGGTGCCGGTTGGCAGAAACAGTGCTGCTTCTTTACCTGACAGGCTGGCGGCTTTAGCTTCCAAGGCATTAACCGTTGGGTCATCGCCATAGACATCATCACCCACTTCAGCGTTAGCCATCGCATCGCGCATCGCGGTGTCAGGTTGAGTTACTGTGTCACTACGTAAATCGATCAGCATAATTTTCTCGCGGTCAGAATAAGAAGATATTCTTCATCATAGCGAGATTGATAAAACAAGGAAGGAGTGAAAGGTATTATTTATCCACTTGGCGAGGAATATTTATCTTGATAATCGATAATTAATTAAAAATTGCATTATTGGCTGATTTGTTAGGATTTTTCTCGCTGGGCATAAACCAAACACGAGGATGTGTTAATTTTCGCCAGGCATTTTCCTTGTTTATCGGTAAAAAAACGCTTTTCCAATTCGTGGGCAGCGGCCTTATCCAATAAGGTAAAACCGAATTGCTCCAGCAATGTATCTATACCACTGGCAGCGATACCAAATGTCCACTCTTCGCCAATACTGCGCACACGCTCAACACTTTCTTTTGCTCCATAGTCCGTCTCGCGTTCTGCACCCGTTAATACCGAAGGTTCAGTCAAAACATCAGCGTAAACAAAGTCGCAGATAATTTGGCTACCATCACTACTGTAATTGCTTATGGTACTAAACAGAGCCTTAACCTGCTCAGGGGCCAGATACATCGATAACCCCTCCAACAGAAACAGGCATTTCTCACCCGCTTGCAACGGGATATTCGCCAGAATGTCCGCCAGGCTTTGCTGATTAAAATCGAGAGGTAAAAAAGTTAAATTGGTAGGCGGAGTGATATCGCACTCACTGAGTTTCTCTATCTTACATTGCTGCATGGTTGGATGATCGATTTCATAAATTCGACTATGTTGCAGCGCCTGATAGAACCGAATCGCTCTTGAATCAAAGCCCGCCCCCAGAATAAATATTTTACTAAATCGACCTGCGGTTTTCTTAAATAGATCATCGATATACAAGGTTCTGGCGACAATATAGGGGTAAATTCCTGCCGGGGTGGCGATATGTAAACTATCATCGCCCAATAGAAAGGTTTTCTGCATCATAGAAAAAAATGAATGCAAGGTCTGGCTTAGGATAACCGCCACGTAATCATCACTTTTAAAATAAGGCCGTTTATCACCGTATGACTTTGCCCGCAGTAAACAGGTTAATTCAGCTGTAGCCGAAACGCCTGATTTAGCTCTCTTTGGCATAATGACACCACCATAAATAAAGTTAGTGTGCGATTTATATCGCTACCAACAATTATCCTGATAAATAATGGCAACCACTTTTTAAAAGACTGTACGCTTCTATTTGCTATTTTTCTGATGAATGAGCAAAAAATGTCGCTTATACCACATAAAACATAAGGATATTTATGCCTGCGGGTGGGGTACAAGTAGGTAGCACTGAAAGTGGTTCAACAACCAATCTCAGTGCTAATCATTATATGACTAGATGATTTAGGGAATCAGCGTAGCCAGTTGGTTTTTGCCAGTTCGACCACCTCATCGCCACGGCCATTAATGATTGCCCTTAGCATGTAGAGGCTGAATCCTTTGGCTTGCTCAAATTTGATTTGTGGTGGCATTGATAGCTCTTGTTTAGCGGTGACCACATCGAGCAACACCGGCCCAGGATGAGCGAAAGCACTCTTCAGTGCGTCATCTAATTCAGAGGCTTTCTCGACCCGAATCCCTTTGATACCGGCAGCATTGGCAATGGCGGCAAAGTCTGGGTTGTGCAAGTCCGTGCCATCCGTCAGATAGCCACCGGCTTTCATCTCCATCGCGACAAATCCCAGAACACTGTTGTTAAACACCACAATTTTCACCGGCAGTTTTAATTGTGCCAGAGTGAGGAAATCACCCATTAGCATGGTGAAACCACCGTCACCACACAAGGCAACCACTTGCCTGTCAGGGGCGGTTGCTTGCGCGCCAATGGCTTGTGGCATGGCATTAGCCATCGATCCATGGTTAAACGATCCCAGTAAACGCCGCTTACCGTTCATGGTCAGATAGCGGGCAGCCCATACCGTCGGTGTGCCGACATCGCAGGTGAATATTGCGTCATCAGTGGCATGGCGGCTAATCTGTTGTGCCAAATATTGCGGGTGGATGGGTTGATTGTCATTGGCGGTCGCTAAACTATCCAGATCTTTACGGGTGGTACGGTAGTGCTCTAATGCTTTTTGCAAAAATGTGCCGTCACTTTTGACGTCTAGCTGTGGCAACAGTGCGCTAAGCGTGGTTTTGATATCGCCGACCAGCGCCATATTGACCGAGCAATGCGCACCAATACTGCCGGGGTTGATATCAATCTGGATGATATTGGCGTTGGTTGGATAAAATGCACGGTAGGGGAATTGTGTTCCCAGCAGAATCAGGGTGTCGGCATTGATCATGGCATGATAGCCGGAGGAAAAGCCAATCAGCCCAGTCATGCCAACGCTGTAAGGATTATCCCACTCAATATGTTCTTTCCCGCGCAGGGCATGTACTACCGGGGCTTGCAGCATTTCAGCTAATTTCACCACTTCATCGTGGGCATCAGCACAGCCGCTGCCACACATTAGCGTGATATTTTTCGCCTTATTAAGCGTTTGCGCCAAAATGTTTAATTCGCTCATCAGCGGCTGAATGAGCGGTAATTTTGGTGTTTGCCACACGATGGCGGCGTCTTCTGGCGCGGGCTGTAACGCCACGTCACCCGGCAATACGATCACTGAAACGCCGCGATTGAGGATGGCTTGACGCATGGCGATTTCCAGTACCCGTGGCAACTGTTCCGGGTTAGAAACCAGCTCACAATAGTGGCTGCATTCGCGAAACAGTTCTTGCGGATGGGTTTCCTGGAAATAACCACTGCCAATCTCACTGGAGGGAATATGCGCGGCAATAGCCAATACGGGGACATGATTACGATGGCAGTCAAATAGGCCATTAATCAGATGCAGATTACCCGGACCACAGGAGCCGGCACAGACCGCCAACTGCCCGGTGAGTTGAGCCTCAGCCCCGGCGGCAAAGGCGGCCACCTCTTCATGGCGAGTACCCAGCCATTCGATAGTACCCATCCGATGCAGGCTATCACTCAGGCCATTGAGTGAGTCGCCGGTGACCCCCCATATTCGCTTTACACCTGCTTGTTCCAACGTTTTTGCGACCAGTGTTGCCACAGTTTGCTTCATAGTTGTTCCCTCAAGGATTAATGGCGAGTCATTATTCTATGAGGTCAAAGTATGGCGCGTTTGGCAATAATTGCGCCATTAATGGGATTAATGGGTGTTCAGGCCAGTTGGACATCACCTTGTAGCTGGCAGCTACACGCCAACACATAACCTTGAGCAATCTCTTCTGCTGTCAGTGTCATGGTGCTGCTGGTGGTATATTTGCCATGCAGAATACGGGTTTTACAAGAACCGCAAACACCCGCGCGACAGGCGGCCATCACCGGCACTTTGTGTTGTTCCAAGGCGAATAGCAGGGACGTACCCACCGGGACTTTAACACTGCGCAAAGGATGGCTGATGGTCATCGTCAATTCATTACCGCTATCGACAGCGTCATCACGGGTGCGGAACTGCTCTTTCTGGAAATGATCTGCTGGAACTGATTGTTCACGGCAATACTGCTCAACCCAATCCATATAGGGCGCGGGCCCACAAGTCATCACCCGGCGGCGAGCAATGTCAGGTGCTACCTGTTGCATTATTTGTGCATTGATTCTGCCAGCAACGAACCCATCGGTGGCCTCTGATTCAGCCATTAACGTGAGCTGTAATTGTTGTGGGTAGCGCTGTAACAAGGCTTGCCAGCTATCGGCAAAAATGACATCTGCTGGTGAACGCACATTAAATATCACCCGGATATCTGCTTGTGCACGCCGTGCCAGTAAGTCACGGCACATTGACATCACGGGAGTGACACCGCAGCCAGCGGCCAGCATCAGGTAGTGGTCATCGTCAGCGTCAGCACAAGTAAAATCGCCCTGAGCATCGGAAAGCCACAGGTAATCGCCCACCTTGACTTGCTGGGTCAGCCAGCGTGATCCTTCCCCATCAGCCAGACAGCGCACGGTGAGCTGAATAAACGGACTTAAACTGGGTGTCGAGGAAAGCGTATATGCCCGCAGCGTTTCATCACTATTGCGAATGCTTACCAAGGCATATTGGCCCGGTAAATAAGGATAAAAATCGTGATTAATTAACCGCAGGCTCCAGACATCGGGTGTTTCTTGCCAGATGGAGTGAACTTGCATGCGGTTAGGGCACAGAGCGGTAGGGCAGTCGGTTGGGATAAAATCAGTCATCAAAGCCTCACAACAAATCAGGTCATTTTCTGGCAAAAACCATCAATAGCGCCCGACCAGTGGCAATAAACCGTTCTGGTCGGGCAACGTACTCATCACTGAGTCAGCCAAAATATTGAATTAATTACCCAAAATTGCATTCATATCTTGTTCTACCGTGGTGATTGGCCGCATACCAAACTTCTCGTAAAGGATGGACATCAGGTTGTCAGTCAGGAAACCTGGTGCGGTTGGGCCGGTATAAATATTTTTAACACCCAATGACAGCAGGGTCAGGAGGATGACAATGGCTTTCTGTTCAAACCATGACAGCACCAGACTGAGTGGCAGGTCATTGACGGTACAACCCAGTTTTTCTGATAATTTAACAGCCAGCATGATGGCGGAGTAAGCATCGTTACATTGGCCGACATCCAGCAGGCGTGGCAAGCCTTCCAAGGTGCCAAAATCCAGTTTGTTGAAGCGATATTTGCCGCAAGCCAGTGTCATGATGATGCAATCTTGTGGCACACTGCGGGCAAAATCAGTGAAATAACTGCGTTCTGTACGGCTACCGTCACATCCCCCGACCAGGAATACATGACGCAGCTTTTTAGTGGCGACTAAATCAATAACGGTATCTGCTGCATTCAGCAAGGTCTGGCGGCCAAAACCGACAGTAATCAAGTGTTCCAGCTCATTATACGGGAAGCCAGCCATCCCCAATGCCTGTTCAATTACGCGGGTGAAATCCTCCCCATCCAGGTGATTAACACCCGGCCAGCCAACAATACTGCGGGTCCAGATACGATCACCGTAATTGCCCACGTTTGGGTCAATGATACAGTTAGATGTCATTAGGATCGGGCCGGGGAATTTGGCGAATTCGGTCTGCTGATTCTGCCAGCCACTGCCGTAGTTACCCACCAGATGTGGATAGCGTTTTAACTCTGGGTAGCCGTGAGCTGGCAACATTTCACCGTGGGTATAAATATTAACGCCGGTTCCCTGCGTTTGCTCCAACAGCATTTGTAAGTCTTTGAGATCATGACCGGAGATTAAGATAGCTTTGCCCGCAACTGGGCGCACATTCACCGACGTTGGCTGTGGATCACCATAGGCTTGGGTTTCGCCGTGGTCCAAAATGGCCATCACATTGAAGTTCATTTTGCCAATGCCCATCGCGTTATTCAGTAGTGTGTCGACATCACGCGGTTGAGTACCTAACCAGGCCATATAGGCATGGTAATCAGCATAAATCTGCTCATCAAACTGCCCAAGAACGTGGGCATGTTCCATATAGGCCGCAGCGCCTTTCAGGCCATACAAACACAACATCCGCAAGCCGTGAATATCGTCACCGACTTCAGCTTTATCGTTGTTCAGCGCAAATTGCAGCGATTGTTGTTGCAGGGTAGGGATATCGTCGGACAGCAGTTGCAGCTCGGCCAGCGGGTGATCAACCGTGATAGTGCTATCAAGCAAGCGGCAACGAATGGCCAGTGATTGGCGCAATAAGATGGCTTCTTTTGCGTAACCGACGATTCTGTCTGAGTCGAAATTCACATTGGTCAGGGTTGAGAAAAAAGCTCTGGGCGCAAAGCTATCAATCTGATGATCGACAATACCCAGTTCGCGGGCGGTCAATGCCCATGCGGAAAGCCCTTGCAGTACGGCAACTAAGAGGTCTTGTAAATCAGAGGTTTCAGCGGTTTTTCCGCACATCCCCTGCGCGTAAGAGCAGCCGTTACCCGCAGGTGTTCGGATAGTTTGTTCACATTGCACACAGAACATAATTATTTTTCCTTTTAAAGTTGCATTTGTAATGCGTGTTTAAAAGCATAGTGGTGCCCTGTAGGTTTAAAAAGGCTTTTTTAATGCAACTTTCACTTGTTTTGATTTGGCGCAACTTTTACTGCGAATGAGAATTTATTCACTATCAAGTTGGGCGCGCGCGCAGTGAATCGGCTGATCCACTGCGCGGGGAGATAAAATGATTAAGAAAAGAAAGCGATCAATACTGGGGCCAGTAAGCTTAGCAAGAAACCGTGTACGATAGCGGCAGGAACCATCTCTAGCCCGCCACTGCGCTGCAATACCGGCAGGGTGAAGTCCATCGAGGTGGCACCACATAAGCCAAGCGCCGTGGAGCGGCTACTGCGGACCAAGGTTGGAATTAGCATAATTGCCACTAATTCACGCGCTAGATCGTTAAAGAATGCGGCACTACCAATTACAGGCCCAAATGCATCGGTCAGCAAAATACCTGACAGTGAATACCAACCAAAGCCAGAGGCCATCGCCAGCCCGGTTTTAACCGGCAAACCGATCAATAGTGCAGCAAGCGCACCACCAAGCAAGGCACTGATCGCCACCACAAATGCCACAATAGTGCCACGGCGGTTTAACACTATCTGGCGCAGCGTCATGCCACTGTTACGCAATTGAATCCCCACTAAAAATAGCAGGAAAATCAGCGCTAACTCGCTGCCTTTTGCGGCAAACTGCAACCACTCCCATTGGCTTAGCCCCAACAGGAAGCCAACAATAACCACGCCGCACAGTTTTAATGACTCTAGCGCCATATGCAGCCGTGAAGGTAATGCTTCCTGCCGATGAGTATTCTTCCAGGGTATTTTGCGTTCGAGCAAAAACAGTGCGAGCAAATTGGCACAAAAAATACACAGAAAAAAGATGCCGGTGTACTGGAAAATGAGCAGCAGATTAGCGCTGAGGTTTTCCAAAAAGGCCAGGCTGATCCCCATAAAAAATAAAATAACGTAAACCATCCAGCTTAATAAGCGGTTGATCAATTGAATTAATGGTTTGCGACTAAGTGGGATCAGATACCCAATAATTAACGGCAAAAGAATGATCAGTAATCCTGAATACACGAGTTATACCGTCCTATACCCTTCTTCATTGACGTTACTGCTGTGTTAGCGATACTCACTCACCCGGATCACTTACCTATGTAAGGTAAATTCATCAGGATGAATGAACCTCCTCGAGGCTCACTCTACGGGCTAGCATGAATGCTGTTCAAATCGGTTCGAGGCTGATTTGCCATGCGTTTGCTGCCTTGCTGTAACGCCAATGACTTTGGGTGTCATGAGCAGATGAATAATGGGCTGTGGCGCAATAAGCTATCTAAAATCAGAGTCAGAGTAAAGCAGCACGCAGGGTACCGCAGCACTTGACTCATAAGGTTTTTTGCCCCTGGCGTTAAGACAATCGACTATGATTGCTGAGTTAACAGTGTTATCTGTAGTATCAGTATGAATAAATTCGCACCGGAGGCGTAGCATGTATCTTGAACGTGTTGATATTGTCGGTTTTCGCGGTATTAATCGTATTTCATTGAGCCTTGACGATAATACGGTGCTGATCGGTGAGAACGCCTGGGGTAAATCCAGCTTATTAGACGCGCTCACGTTGCTTTTGTCCCCCGAACCCCAACTCTATCATTTTACCGTACAGGATTTCTATTATCCGGCAGGGGACGAGACGGCTAAAGAGCGCCACTTACAGGTTATCTTTACCTTTTGTGAGAAAGACATTGGTCATTGGCACTCCCCACGTTACCGCCATTTAGCTCCATTATGGATAAAAAATGATGATGGTCTGCATCGTATTTATTATCGGGTCGAGGGGGAGCTGGCTGATGATGGCACAGTGTGTACCTGGCGCACGTTCCTTGATTTAGAAGGCCAACCATTGTCTTTGCACGATATCGAAAAGTTGGCTCGTGGGGTTATTCGTATCCACCCGGTATTGCGATTGCGTGATGCGCGCTTTATGCGCCGGCTCCGTAGCAGCGCCGAAAGCAGCCATGCGCCTGATAAAGTGGCGTTGAACCAGCAATTGGATCAATTAAGCCGTGAGCTAGTCCGTAACCCGCAGAAACTGACTAATTCAGAATTACGCCAGGGACTGGAGGCGATGCGCCAACTGCTGGAACACTACTTTGCCGAATCTGGATCGCAGTCCGCTGGTTTGCGTAATCACCGTTATCGGCCACAACCGGAACGTGAAGCTTGGCTGGCTCTCGATAATATAAACCGGATAGTGGCTGAGCCGAACAGCCGCAGTATGCGGTTGATACTTTTAGGGATGTTTTCTACGTTATTGCAAGCTAAAGGGCCATTGAGCCTCGATCCCCATGCTCGGCCACTGCTACTGGTAGAAGACCCTGAAACTCGCTTACATCCGATAATGCTGTCTGTTGCTTGGGGGTTGCTCAGCCAACTCCCTCTGCAACGGATTACGACGACAAATTCTGGTGAGTTAGTGTCATTAGTCCCGATAGAGAGCATTTGCCGATTGGTGCGCGAATCGGCAAAAGTCGCGACTTACCGTATCGGTCCTCGTGGCATGAGCCCTGAAGACAGCCGCCGTATTGCTTTCCATATCCGGTTCAATCGGCCATCAGCCCTATTTGCCCGCTGCTGGCTGCTGGTGGAAGGTGAAACAGAGATCTGGTTGCTTAATGAGCTTGCTCGCCAGTGTGGTTACCACTTTGAAGCTGAAGGTGTAAAGGTTATTGAGTTTGCTCAGAGTGGTTTGCGCCCGTTGCTTAAGTTTGCCAACCGGATGGGCATTCAGTGGCATGCTCTGACTGATGGCGATGATGCCGGTAAAAAGTATGCCGCCACAGTGCGTAATATGGCGGATAATGGGCGCGACCATGAGCGGGATCGCCTGACCATACTGCCGGCACCGGATATGGAACACTTTTTATACCGCGCCGGTTTTGATGATGTCTATCATCGAATCTCAGCAATTCCTGCCAATGTCAAAATGCAACCGCGCAGAGTAATTGAAAAGGCAATTCACCGCACCTCCAAGCCAGACTTGGCTATTGAGGTTGCCAGTCAGGCCAAAGAGAGGGGGGTAGAATCCGTCCCGCCATTGCTGAAAAAAATGTTCTCACGCGTCGTTTGGCTGGCGCGTGGCCGAGCCGATTAGCACCAGATAATGTCAAAACTGATTATGCCGCGTCACGAACAAAATGCGCGGCTAACGCGCCCTCTAATTGTGCGAGTAACGCATAGCGGCGGCGATATTCTGCCCGTTTTTTGCTAGCAATATCGTCAATCGGTTTACGCGCGATTTTGGTTGGTAAATTGAAATGGCCTTCTATGCACGGTTCCCCGCCAACAGACAGCCAAAAACTGTTGTAGTCAGCATGCAATTTTTCTTTTTTCTTGGCCCGATAGCGCCAGTTTTGATAAATGTGCGTTTCATTCCCCACCGCTTTAATTTGTGTTATCCCCATTAACTCTGCCAGACAGCATGCGGCTTCCAATACCAAACGTTTAGGAAATAGGCCATGACAAGCTTTAGTGCTGGTGTGAATTGCGCTGTGTGGTGTTCCATTATCTGCACCTTGTAACCCACCAATAAACAATGTTTTTTGCTGTTGGTAGTAAAACAGACTGAAAGTCAGTGCTGCCAGCGTTTGCTGTTGCTCATTTGCCAGCATCAGCGTAATTTCTCCTTCTTTATTGAGTTTGGGAATAACGCCCAAATAAAGAGAATACTTTTCCTCATTCTTGCCAATTAATTCAGCCAGTTTATAGGGTGACGTATGCAAGTAGTTGCGACGTAATGCCGCAGGCATACATTGGTTAATCAATAGGAAATGATCCTGCAATACCCCCAGTTTTTGACGATTATTTAGCGTGTTAGTCAGATAAGGGCGATGCAACTTACAAGGAAAATCGGGTTGTGTGCGCAGTATACTGTTTAGAAACGGTTGCTTAACCAGTACGCCCAATAAACGAAAGGTTAGTTTTGGGCTGATAAGGGTTCGGGCGATAAATTTAAGCCGAAACTGCAACCCTTGCCATGAGCCACCCAGAGCCTGACTACCTTTGAATAGCAATGTAATTAACCCCCAACGGTTAATATTATTGGGTATCGATGAGGTGTTATTGATGTTATGCATGATTAAATCCGTAATATCACTGTATTCCTGACGCCATTCAAACAAACGGGAACTAAACAGAGGGTCAATGCATCTTAGATTTCGCCTATAGCACGGCTGTATTGATATTTGGTTTAGTTAAATGAGAATTTCCGATGCTATTTTCAGCAGATTGAAAAATTAACGAATAAGGAAGGTAATTGATTTGATGCAGTTCAGTCGCAGTCAGCGCCGATGGTTTACCGTAATTGCCGTGTTAATTATGGGTGGTTTTTTCCTCATCAGACATCTGACGGCCCCGGCCCCGGTGCAATACCAAACAGTAAAAGTTGCCAACCGTGACTTGCAACAGAATGTTCTGGCAACCGGTAAACTTGATGCGGTGCGTAAAGTTGATGTGGGTGCACAGGTCAGTGGCCAGTTGGAAAAACTGTATGTGGAGATTGGCGATCAAGTTAAGCAAGGGCAATTGCTGGCGATGATCGACCCGCAACAGGCACAGAACCAAATTAAAGAAGTGGAGGCGACACTACAGGATTTGAATGCTCAGTTGGCACAGGCAAAGGCTGAAATGCAACTGGCCGCGGTCACACTGCGCCGTCAACAGGATCTGGCAAAATTACAGGTGGTATCACGTCAAGACTTGGATCAGGCCAGTACCAGTTTGGCAGTGAAAAAAGCGCAGGTAGAGACGATTAATGCGCAAATTAATAAGACTAAAGCCAGTTTGGATACAGCCAATATCAATCTCGATTACACCAAAATTTCAGCTCCAATGGATGGCGATGTAGTGCAAATCACCACCTTGCAGGGGCAAACAGTGATCGCTGCGCAACAAGCACCGAATATTCTGACGTTGGCGGATATGAGCACTATGTTGGTGAATGCGCAGGTATCAGAAGCGGATGTCATTCATCTGAAACCGGGGATGAAAGCCTCGTTTACCGTACTGGGTGATCCCGGCAAACACTTTGATGGGGTGTTGAAAGACATTCAACCAACACCAGAAAAAGTAAATGATGCCATTTTCTACTCGGCACGTTTTGAGGTGCCGAATCCTGATCGCTTATTGCGCCTGCAAATGACTGCGCAGGTTTCAATTCAACTTGCCAACGTAAAACAGGCGATGGTTATTCCGTTATCGGCCTTAGGTGATGAATTGGGAACTAACCGTTATCAGGTTGCGGTGCTGAAAGACGGCAAAGAAGAGAAACGGGAAGTGACGATTGGTATCCGTAATAACGTTGATGCACAGGTGATTTCTGGTTTGAATGTTGGTGACGAGGTCATCGTTAGCCGCGGTGGCACGGAGGAAGCCTAATGACGGTATTGCTTGAGTTAAACGGCATCCGTCGTAGCTATCAGTCCGGTGAAGAGACCGTGGATGTATTACAGGATGTCTCACTGACAATTAATGCCGGTGAGCTAGTGGCAATTATCGGTGCCTCTGGTTCGGGTAAGTCGACGCTGATGAACATTCTGGGCTGTCTGGATAAGCCGAGTGCTGGTGTTTACCGCGTCGCAGGACAGGATGTGGCAGTATTAGATAATGATGCACTAGCGGCTTTGCGCCGTGAGCACTTTGGTTTTATTTTCCAGCGTTATCATTTGCTGCCGCATCTCAGTGCTGCACACAATGTGGAAGTTCCGGCGGTCTATGCCGGTTTGGGTAAAAACGAACGTCGCGAGCGGGCCAATATGTTACTCACCCGCCTGGGGCTGGGCGACCGTGTCGGGTACCAACCCAACCAACTATCCGGTGGGCAGCAGCAACGTGTCAGTATCGCCCGCGCCCTGATGAATGGCGGGCAGGTGATTCTGGCTGATGAGCCAACTGGTGCACTGGATAGTCATTCCAGCGTTGAAGTTATGGCTATCTTAAAACAGCTACAGCAGCAGGGGCACACGGTCATTATTGTTACTCATGACCCAACTGTTGCGGCTCAAGCTGAGCGGGTTATCGAAATAAAAGATGGCCGCATTATGGCGGATTCAGGTTCGAAAACGGTGCAAGCAGTGGCCGCTTCTGAGGCAATTAGTCTGACGCCACCGGCACCGTCATGGCAGCAACTGGCAGGCCGTTTTCGCGAGGCATTATTAATGGCCTGGCGTGCCATGTCGGCGAATAAAATGCGCACGGCCTTGACCATGTTAGGCATCATTATCGGTATTGCCTCCGTTGTCTCTATCTTGGTGGTTGGGGATGCGGCGAAGCAACTGGTTCTTGCTGATATCCGGGCTATTGGCACTAACACTATTGATGTCTATCCCGGTAAAGATTTCGGCGATGACGACCCCAGTACCCGGCAGGCATTGGTTTATGACGACATGGCCGCACTGAAAGCACAGTCCTACGTTAGTGCTGTATCCCCGACCATCGCAGGCAGTATGCGGCTCCGCTATGGCAATATTGATGTTGCCGCCAGCGTATCTGGGGTTAGTGAGCAGTATTTCCGGGTGTTCGGTATGAAACTCGAACAGGGAACGGCCATTACCCATGAGCAGGTTGAACGCCAGTCGCAGGTAGCTGTTATTGACCGCAATACCCAACGCCGTTTGTTCCCTCATATGAAGGATGTTGTAGGGCAAGTCATACTGGTGGGGAATATGCCTGCCACTGTCGTTGGGGTGGTGGAAGAAAAGCAATCCATGTTTGGCAGCAGTAAAGCGCTGCGCATATGGGTACCTTACAGCACCATGGCGAGCCGTCTGATGGGGCGTGCCTATTTTGATTCGATAACCATCCGAATTAAAGAGGGATATAGCAGTAAAGAGGCGGAGCAGCAGTTGGTGCGGTTGTTGACGATGCGCCACGGTAAGAAAGACATATTCACCTATAACATGGATAGCTTGTTGCAAACGGCGGAAAAAACTACCCGCACTATGCAATTGTTCCTGACACTGGTGGCAGTAATTTCATTAGTCGTGGGGGGGATTGGCGTGATGAATATTATGCTGGTTTCGGTGACCGAACGTACTCGAGAGATCGGTATCCGCATGGCTGTAGGGGCGAGATCCAGTGATGTTATGCAGCAATTTTTGATTGAAGCAATTCTGGTTTGTCTGGTCGGTGGAGCACTGGGTATCTCGCTATCTTTTGCTATTGGTCTGGTTGTGGAGATGTTCCTGCCTAACTGGCAGATAGCTTTCCCGCCGGTTGCATTGTTCAGTGCATTTTTGTGCTCTACAGTGATAGGCGTGGTGTTTGGTTATCTACCCGCGCGCAGTGCCGCTCGGCTAAACCCGATTGATGCATTGGCCCGTGAATAAATTAGCTTGTGAATAGATTAGTCAAAGGATTGATCTTGGTTCATATGGCCGCATATTAGAAGTATTAGAAATAAAAATGCCAGTCATCGTTGGCTGGCATTTTGAATCGTAATCGATGTTAGTAGCAACACGCCGCCTGGGAAATACCGTTGGCACCAGACTGTTTCGGTGATGGTATGCCCGCAGGTGCAGGCGAGTGAATGCGTGGTGTCAGGCCAATGCAGCGAGTTCCTGCGGTATGGCTTCTTGCAATATGACATCTAACCCGAGTGGAACTATCAGGCTGGCATGGTTTCCTTTTGGTCCCTGATGGACATCAAAGTTAACCATCTGACCGGCTTTTAATGTGCGGTAGCCATCCATCTGAATAGTTGAATAGTGAGCGAAGATATCTTCGCCGCCGCCCTCAGGGCAAATAAAGCCAAAACCTTTGGCATTGTTGAACCATTTAACAGTACCCGTCTCCATACTTCTACGTTCCTCGCAAGGCTATTCTAGTTTGAGATGAGGTAATCACTGGTTAAAGTGAGCGCGAATTGGTTAAAACTCCAACAGCTCACGAAAATACACTCTAGTGGAAATGGTCTTAACGTCAAGGGGAGGGCTTTTGTCTGACCGAGGCAGTTATTCAAAGTTTGATGTAGCTAACGCTATTGCGTTTATCTGGTTACAATTTAATCACTTTTAACGCAAAAAAACCGGCTTCTTTCTCTGGCGGCGTTATGGCATAAGTGATGTTAAAATAATTATAGATATCTGCACGAAATGGTCTTATAACCGGAGTGAGGTATTGCTCCTGTATGGTTCTGTGAAACGATGGGCAGGCAATGGGCAACAATAACGACTGGCTGAATTTTGAACATTTAGTCAAAGATAAACAGAAAGAGGCGCTCAAACCGCCGTCTATGTATAAAGTTATACTTAACAACGACGATTACACACCGATGGAATTTGTGATTGACGTTCTGCAAAAGTTCTTTTCTTATGATATTGAACGTGCAACACAACTGATGCTCAATGTGCATTATCAAGGAAAGGCGATTTGCGGTGTTTTTACTGCCGAAGTTGCAGAGACAAAAGTCGCACATGTGAATCAATACGCCAGGGAGAACGAGCATCCATTGCTTTGTACGCTGGAAAAAGCCTGATTAAGGCAATTATTGGGAGGTGCCTATGCTCAATCAAGAACTTGAACTCAGTCTCAATATGGCTTTCGCCAGAGCGCGTGAGCACAGACACGAGTTTATGACCGTGGAGCACCTATTGCTGGCATTGCTAAGCAATCCGGCTGCGCGGGAAGCGCTGGAGGCGTGTACGGTTGATCTGGTGGCGTTACGCCAGGAACTGGAAGCGTTTATCGAACAAACCACACCAACATTACCTGTTAGCGAGGAAGAGCGTGACACTCAGCCTACGCTCAGTTTCCAGCGCGTGTTACAACGTGCAGTTTTCCACGTCCAGTCATCTGGGCGCAATGAAGTTTCGGGTGCCAACGTGTTGGTCGCCATCTTCAGTGAACAAGAATCTCAGGCGGCCTACCTGCTGCGTAAGCATGATGTCAGCCGTCTGGATGTAGTGAACTTTATTTCCCACGGCGCTCGTAAGGACGAACCGGGTCAGGCACCGAATGCAGAAAACCCGGTAAATGAAGAGCAGGCAGGAGGGGAAGACCGTATGGAAAACTTCACCACCAATCTGAATCAACTGGCTCGCGTGGGGGGCATTGATCCACTTATCGGTCGCGACAAAGAACTGGAACGTACTATTCAGGTATTGTGCCGTCGGCGTAAAAATAACCCGCTGTTAGTTGGGGAATCCGGTGTCGGTAAAACGGCTATCGCGGAAGGTCTGGCCTGGCGTATCGTGCAGGGCGATGTTCCTGAAGTGATGTCGGAATGTACATTGTACTCACTGGATATCGGTTCACTACTGGCCGGAACTAAATACCGTGGTGACTTTGAAAAACGTTTCAAAGCGCTGCTGAAACAGTTGGAAAATGATAAAGACAGCATTCTGTTTATCGATGAAATTCATACCATTATCGGCGCAGGTGCTGCCTCCGGTGGGCAAGTTGATGCAGCTAATCTGATTAAACCACTGCTTTCTAGTGGCAAAATTCGGGTCATTGGTTCCACCACTTACCAGGAATTCAGCAATATTTTTGAAAAAGATCGGGCGCTGGCCCGGCGTTTCCAGAAAATTGATATTACTGAGCCGACGCCGGAAGAGACCGTTCAGATTATTAACGGCCTGAAGCCGAAATATGAAGCACATCATGATGTGCGTTATACCGCGAAAGCGATACGCGCAGCGGTGGAGTTGTCGGTTAAGTATATTAATGACCGCCATTTACCGGATAAAGCCATTGATGTGATTGATGAGGCTGGTGCGCGTAGCCGCCTGATGCCACTTAACAAACGTAAGAAAACTGTCAATGTGTCAGACATTGAATCCGTAGTGGCTCGTATCGCCCGTATTCCTGAGAAAACCGTCTCTGCCAGTGATCGTGATGTGCTGAGAAACCTGAGTGACCGGCTGAACATGTTGGTGTTTGGTCAGGATAAAGCCATTGATGCGCTCTCTGAGGCGATCAAAATGAGCCGCGCAGGATTAGGGCATGAGCATAAGCCGGTGGGATCATTCCTGTTTGCAGGCCCTACGGGGGTGGGTAAAACGGAAGTTACGGTGCAATTGGCCAAAGCGTTAGATATCGAACTGCTGCGTTTTGATATGTCCGAATATATGGAGCGCCATACTGTCAGCCGCCTGATTGGTGCGCCTCCAGGTTATGTAGGCTACGATCAAGGTGGTCTGTTGACCGATGCGGTTATCAAGCATCCTCATGCAGTTTTGCTGCTGGATGAAATTGAAAAGGCCCATCCAGATGTGTTTAACCTGTTACTACAGGTGATGGATAACGGCACTCTGACGGATAACAATGGGCGCAAAGCCGATTTCCGTAACGTCATTTTGGTGATGACCACCAATGCTGGTGTGCGCGAAACGCAACGTACCTCCATTGGTTTTAAACAGCAAGATAACAGCACTGACGCGCTGGAAGAGATCAAAAAAGTGTTTACCCCGGAATTCCGTAACCGGTTAGATAACATTATTTGGTTCAACCACTTGTCACCTGCCGTTATCCAGCAGGTCGTCGATAAATTTATCGTTGAGTTGCAGGCGCAATTAGATGCTAAAGGCGTGTCATTGGAGGTCAGTGAAGAAGCACGTAATTGGTTATCTGATAAAGGCTATGACAAGGCGATGGGCGCACGACCAATGGCGCGGGTAATTCAGGAGAATCTGAAGAAACCGCTGGCCAACGAGTTGTTATTTGGTTCTCTGGTTGATGGTGGCTCGGTCACTGTTGGGCTGGATAAAGAAAAACAACAACTGGCTTATGAGTTTCAGAGTGCGCAGAAACGTAAAACTGAAGGTGCCGTTCATTAAATGTAATATGCCCCCAATAGCGAGTATCGGGTGATATAGACGTTACACCGTTACAGCGTCAAGTATATCGGGCAATAAAAAAGGGCGATAAGCTATAAACTTATCGTCCTTTTTGTTTTCCACAATTAGTGACTTTGCATTTCACTATTGATTTCACGATGAATAAACCTACTCAATCGGTAAACAAAAGAAAACGCAAAACGCCCTTGCCATAAATGGGAAGGGCGCCGGAGGGGGACTACATCCTCAGAGCTCGCCAGTCTTAAACTGACGACAGATTAGCCGATTAACGGCTACGGAAGACAATGCGGCCTTTGCTCAGGTCGTACGGGGTCAGCTCTACAGTGACTTTGTCACCCGTCAGGATGCGGATATAGTTTTTACGCATTTTACCGGAGATATGAGCGGTTACCACGTGCCCGTTTTCCAATTCAACGCGGAACATGGTGTTCGGCAGCGTATCAAGAACGGTGCCCTGCATTTCAATATTGTCTTCTTTGGCCATCGAATCCTCTAGGTGTAACTACCTTAGTTTTTAACCGGCAAGATAATGCCGAAAAACCCACATTATGTAAAGAAGTGTTGGCGGTCATCGCACCATTTCAGCAAAATTAGTCTGCCGGTAAGAGGGGATAAAGCCTAATGTGGGGTACTTTCTCAACGGTTGATCTTTACTGCATCGTGGATGAAAAATTCAACGATTGCGGTAACCAGCATTCAGCCGGTAGTGGACTAAACTGGAGTTGACTCAACTGCTGCATAAAAAAGTTTCGTGGGATCTCAATCGCACCCAGCGACGCAGTGTGAGCGTTGAGGACCTGACAGTCAATCAGTTCTCCACCCTGACGGGTAAAATGATGACAAAAAACCATTAATGCGCTTTTTGAAGCATTGTCAGCTCGGCTAAACATCGATTCTCCACAAAACAGTTTACCCATTGCAATGCCATACAATCCGCCAACCAGTTCATTTTCCAACCAAACTTCAACCGAATGCGCGTGCCCTAGGGCATGTAATTGGCAATAAGCTTGCTGTACATCTTCGCCAATCCACGTCCCCTCATCACGTTGCGAAGCACAAGCTTTGACGACATCGGCAAAAGCATGGTTAAGCGTGAGGTGATAAGGGCAACGGCGCAGAAAGCGGCGCATACTGCGGCTAATATGCAAATCTTCTGGGAATAACACCGCGCGCGGGTCCGGTGACCACCATAAGATCATCTCCCCAGGGCTAAACCAAGGGAAAATCCCTTTCTGGTAAGCTGCCAGCAGGCGAGGAGCGGCTAAATCGCCCCCAAGAGCCAGCAAACCATTAGGTTCGCGCAGTGCCAGCTCAGGTGAGGGAAAGGCAAATGATTGAGAAGAGAGCTGTGTGATGCGCATAAATCCCCCTGGTAATATCTTCAAGCCCATCGCCTTCGAACTTAAAATCACAGCATTGTTAGCTGCCATGCTAAGTTCGCTGGGTATAATAAATAACAATGAATACCACTTTTTCTTCAGTGGTTTTTATTCATATTAGCGCGAATGATGCTAATTACCTGCTCGCATTCAGGTGACTCACCCACAATTCACGCACTGCACTGTTCAATGGCGTTGATGGAATTGGTAATAGCGCCCTTTGTTGTGCAGTAAACTATGGTGATCACCTTGCTCAACAATCTTGCCACCATCCATCACACAGATTCGGTCCATATATTCCAGCCCGTACAAGCGATGAGTGACAATGATCAGGCTCTTGTGCTGACAGTGCTGGCGGAGTAGCGCCAGAATTTGTTGTTCCGTTTCAGCATCTAACCCCTCAGTCGGCTCATCAAGTAGCAGCAGTGGGGCCGGATGTAGCAAGGCTCGAGCAATCCCCAAACGCCGTTGTTCACCGCCAGAGAGTGGCCGACCGCCATCCCCCATCCAGGCATTCAGCCCCTCACTGTTATCCAGCAAATTAGCTAACCCGACTTGTTCCAAAACCGTTTTCAACTGTGTATCAGACGCAGCGGGGCAAGCCAGTAACAGGTTTTCACGTAGCGTACTGCTAAAGACATGTACCCGCTGGCTAACCACTGTCATCATCTGGCGCAAGGTGTTTTCGTCATAATTGGCCAAGGGTTCCCCATTAAGCGTGATACTGCCTTGGCTGGCATCCCAGGCACGGGTTAATAATTGTAACAATGTGGATTTTCCACAGCCAGTGCGCCCAAGTAGCGCAATATGCCCCCCTGCGGCCAGTGACAGCGATATATTCTGTAGAACGGGTAATGGCTGCTGCGGGTAGGTAAAACTCAACCCTGTCACTTCTAGCGCCACCTGTGAGGTAACCACTGGGCCATTGGTCGGGAATGTCACTTCAGGCTGTTGTTCCATCAATTGCGCTACGCGGGTCGCGGAAGCGATAACTTGCCCTAAGTGTTGGAATGCACCAGCCACCGGCAGCAAGGCTTCAAATGCGGCTAAAGAGGTAAAAACAAAGAGTGCCAGTAATGCCCCGGGTGGGTTATTCCCGCCAATACCGTCAGCGGCGAGCCATAAAATTAGCGTGACCGTCAGGCCAGTAGCCAGAATCATTAACGCCTGCGCTAAACCAGCCAAGGATGCTTGCTGTTGTTGGCGCTTCATCCAGCGTTGCTCAATATCTTGCAAAGAAGCACGGAATTGCTGCAACGCACCGAATACCAACAACTCGGCCTGCCCTTGTAACCAAGAGGTCAGTTGCGAACGATAAAGACCACGCAGGTCCGTCAGGTCACGACCAATGGGCTTACCGGCACGATAGAAAATCAATGGAACTAACAGTAATAACCCCAGCAGGATGGCACCCAGTGTCAGGGCCAGATTGACATCCAGATAGCTCAGACCAAACGTCACGGCGGCAATAATTGCGATGGCAGCCACCAGCGGTGAGATGACGCGCAGATAGAGATGATCGAGGGTATCGACATCGGCGACCAAGCGGTTCAGCAGTTCACTTTGGCGGAAACGGGCAATCCCGGCAGGGGAGAGTGGCAGGATCTTCTGGAAAGCGAAGACCCGCAGATGTGCCAGAACACGGAATGTCGCGTCATGGCTGACAACTCGCTCCGCGTAACGGCCTGCCGTACGGGTGATTGCCGCCCCTCGGACGCCGGCAGCTGGCAGCAAGTAGTTAAACGTATATAATCCAGCAGGGCCAGCGATGGCGGTACCTGCAAGGAACCAACCTGATAATGTCAGTAAGCCGATACTCGCCAGCAGCGTGACAATTGCCAGCACGATACCCAGACAAATCAGGAACCAATGGCGGCGATACAACGCCAAAAAAGGAAGAAGTACGCGCATAATTAAAGCTCCTCACTGCGATGGGACAGCAGATTGGCAAATGAACCGTCAGACTGGCTGAGTGTGGAGTAATCACCTTTCTGAATCAAAAGGCCACGATCCATTACCCAGATTTGATCATAACCTAGCGTATCTTCTAACTGATGGGTAACCAGCAGCGTCGTCTGCCTGCGGGAGGCTTCCTCCAGCGCTTTCATCACCAACTGTTCGCTGTGAGCATCAAGGCTGGCGGTGGGTTCGTCCAGCAGCAATAAGCGGCACGGGTTCAGTAAGGCACGGGCAACGGCAACACGTTGTGCCTGCCCAACGGAGAGACGTGCACTATGGTCGCCGACTTCAGTATTCAGCCCTTGTGGCAAATCAGCCAGGAATTCATTGATATAGGCACGCTCCACCGCCTGTTGCAATTGGCTGTGTGACGCATCTGGTTGGCCCAGCATAATGTTGGCCGCCAGTGTCTGCTCCGGCAAATGTGGGTTTTGGCCAACCCAGCTTAATTGCCTACGCCATGCCTGTGCTTCCAGTTCGCGTAATTCAACCCCGTTAACTTTCAGCGAGCCGCGATAAGGTAAAAAGCCCAGCAGCAGGTTGAGTAATGAACTTTTACCTGCGCCACTCAGGCCAACAATGGCAACGCGTTTGCCTGCGGGTAATAAGAACGTCAACGGCCCTGCCAATCGGACGCCATTCGGAGCCAGGATTTCCAGTTGATCGGCTTCCAGGGTGATAGCTTGGTTACCTGTCAGCACTTGGTCACCTTGACCAATTGCTTCGCCTTCGCTACTCAAAAATGTGACCAGCGATTCCGCTGCGCCCACCGCCTGAGCTTTTGCGTGGTAAAACGTGCCTAAATCTCTCAGTGGTTGGAAGAATTCGGGGGCCAGAATCAATACCAGAAAACCAGCAAACAGGGTGACGCCCAAACCATAACTACCAAAGTTCAGTTCGCCTAAATAGGAAAAACCAAAGTAGACGGCAACCACGGCAATGGAGATGGCGGCGAAAAATTCTAGTACGGCTGAAGATAAGAATGCCATACGCAGCACTTCCATGGTGCGGCGGCGGAAATCTTCTGAGGCGTCGCGAATGTGGTCTGTTTCTGCTTTTGCGCGGTTAAATAACCGTAACGTGTCTAATCCGCGTAAGCGATCAAGGAAGTTGCCACTCAACCGCGCCAGTGCGACAAAATTACGCCGATTGGCGTCGGCGGCACCCATCCCGACCAGCGCCATAAACAGCGGGATCAAGGGCGCAGTGACAAACAAGATCAAACCTGCCACCCAGTTGATAGGGAAGACGGCAATCAGGATGAGCAGTGGAATAAATACGGCCAGATACATCTGCGGCAGATAGCGGGAGTAGTAGTCCTGCATATCTTCAATCTGTTCCAGAATGATGGTCGCCCAACTGCCGGCGGGCTTACCTTTCACCCACGCAGGGCCGAGCTGTTCTAATCGGTCCAAAACGACATTACGGATCTGCTGGCGAACTTTCATTCCGCAGATAAATCCTACCCGTTCGCGCAACCAGCTGATCACCGCGCGCAATGCAAAAGTACCTGCCAGTAACCAAAAATCAGCAGTTAATGCCGCTCGGGGGAGTTTGTCGATAATCAGAGATTGCAGCAGGGTGGCCAGTAACCATGCCTGAGCGATGATCAATAACCCGCTGAGGAGGCCAAGTAACATGGACAGGCGGAGCCAACGTTGCGCGGGGGCGCTTTGTTTTTTCAGCCAACGAATCAACTCATACTGTCTTGTTTTATTCATCAGGCAATTTATCTGCGCAGGGAGCTAGAAAATATCAAAAAGTGTCTGTCACCGTTGACGGTGGCAAACTCGCGAAAGGCAATATTACCTTGTCATGACGCGAGGTGAAACCATTAGGTTGTGATAGCCGCCGCATTCCACAACAGGAGTAATTAACTGTTTTTAATTGGGATGCAGGTGAGTGAAAATAAAAAACGGGTGGTTTACTTATCGTAAACCACCCGCCACATAGCGCTTTGATCCCCGTGCGGAATCGTTATTTATCGTTTACTAGCCCATCCAGATAGCGTTCTGCGTCCAGCGCCGCCATACAGCCGGTACCGGCTGAGGTAATTGCCTGGCGGTAAATATGGTCCATAACATCGCCCGCAGCGAACACACCCGGAATAGAGGTTTGTGTTGCGTTACCCTGAATACCTGACTGAACTTTGATGTAGCCATTTTCCAGTGCCAGTTGATCACCAAAGATGGCAGTATTAGGGCTATGGCCGATGGCAATAAACACCCCTGCAACTGCAATTTCTTCAGTTTGATCACTCTTGGTTGACTTCAGGCGCACACCCGTCACACCCATTTCATCACCCAGCACCTCGTCCAGCGTGCGGTCAGTGTGCAATACGATGTTGCCGTTGGTTACTTTTTCCATCAGGCGATCAATCAGGATTTTCTCTGAGCGGAAGCTATCACGACGATGAATTAAATGAACTTCAGCCGCGATATTCGCCAGATACAGCGCTTCTTCAACGGCAGTATTACCGCCACCGACTACCGCCACTTTCTGATTCCGATAGAAGAAACCATCACAGGTTGCGCAGGCAGAGACCCCTTTTCCTTTGAATGCTTCTTCTGACGCCATCCCCAAATAGCGGGCAGAGGCTCCTGTAGCAATAATCAGCGCATCACAGGTGTACTCAGCACCATCACCAAACAGGCGGAATGGGCGGTTTTGCAAATCTACGCTGTTGATATGGTCGAACAGAATTTCTGTCTCGAATTTTACGGCATGCTCATGCATCCGCTCCATCAGAGCAGGGCCAGTCAAGCCTTCAGGATCACCGGGCCAGTTCTCTACGTCGGTAGTGGTGGTCAATTGACCGCCTTTCTCCATTCCGGTAATCAATACAGGTTTCAGGTTGGCGCGCGCAGCATAAACCGCCGCAGTGTAACCCGCAGGGCCAGAACCCAAAATAATCAATTTGCTATGTTTAGCCGTGCTCATGAATACCTCTTTCCCACAATGGCGGACAATGTTAGCGATTGTAGGGAAAATTGTGCATTAAAAAAAGCAGACAAAAATGTTGTTAGCGATTTGTTTGATAGGTAATGCCTATTTAATGAACTAAATGTATTAAGAATCGGCAGTTAGCGGTGAAGCGAAGTCAGGTCGTGGGTAAATTGGACCAAAATTCAATTTTACGTTGTGCACCAAATCGTGCCGAAAAGCGTTAACCCTATAAAATATGTGGGCTGTAAGCCGACAGCTAAAAAAATAGCCGTAATCCGACAGTGCCTTTTTGCACCATTTTATAGCAAATTTAGGGCGAAAAAATAGCGAAGGGAAACACTCTGGGATTTTAATTCTGGCACGTTCTACTGATTTAACTTCTTTTACTTTGACAATCGGCTGCGCATTTGCGAAAACATCATAGGAAGAAGAAATTATCTGCGCGCCATAATTTCAGATTTGGTGTCAGTGATACCAAGCGAAAACCCTGGAACGTTTTCGATTAATGCTGGGTGGCGGGTGGAATAAGTTCTCGAACAACGGTAGGGGGACGTTTCTGCCGTGGTTCGCGATGTGCTACCTCTTCCTCAACGCTAATAATCATCGAGTACCTCGCATACAGTTGGACAGACAGGGTGTGAGATAACAACGTGTTGATATATTTGCATAAAACAGGCTGCGGGTCGTTGTCTGTAGCAGGCTCTGAGTATAAACACGATAAGAGCATGTCACAGACTCAAGGAAATTAAGAGAGACTATAAGATGATAGATAATAAAAAACGCCCGGGGAAAGAGCTTGATCGTATTGATCGTAACATCCTGAATGAATTACAAAAGGATGGACGTATCTCTAACGTTGAGCTTTCAAAACGAGTCGGGTTATCACCAACGCCATGTTTGGAACGAGTTCGCCGCTTAGAGCGTCAGGGTTTCATTCAAGGTTATACCGCACTGCTTAATCCACAGTATTTGGATGCGTCATTGCTGGTTATCGTTGAGATTACTCTGAATCGTGGCGCTCCGGATGTGTTTGAGCAATTTAATGCCGCTGTTAAAAATCTTGAGGAAATTCAAGAGTGTCACCTGGTTTCCGGCGATTTCGACTATTTGTTGAAAACCCGCGTACCAGATATGTCCGCTTACCGTACATTACTCGGTGAGACCTTGCTTCGCCTGCCGGGCGTTAATGACACTCGTACCTATGTGGTCATGGAAGAAGTGAAGCAGAGTAACCGCCTAGTCATTAAAACGCGGTAAACAGGCAGGTGCAAAACCTGAGTAATTTGGTTACACTCCTGTTTATTCATACAGTTTCAACGCCGGGAGGGTTCTCGGCGTTGTCACTCATACCAGTTAACAGGAACCTGGAGAGCCTTTCTTGAGCCAGGAATATACAGAAGATAAAGAAGTTACTCTGAAAAAACTCAGCAGCGGGCGTCGTTTACTCGAGGCGGTTTTGATTGTGGTAACGATTTTGGCAGCCTACCTGATGGCCGCGCTGCTCAGTTTCAATCCTTCGGACCCAAGCTGGTCCCAGACCGCATGGCATGAGCCTATCCACAATCTTGGTGGGGGTATTGGTGCCTGGATGGCCGATACACTGTTCTTCACCTTTGGTGTTTTGGCTTACGCAATCCCTGTGATTATGGTGATGTTGTGCTGGGCAGCTTTCCGTCAGCGCGATGCCAGTGAACACGTTGACTACTTTGCCCTTTCCTTGCGCCTGATTGGTACATTAGCCCTTATTTTGACGTCATGCGGCCTGGCTGCATTGAATATTGATGATCTCTATTACTTTGCTTCTGGCGGCGTCATTGGCAGCTTGTTCAGTAATGCCATGTTGCCGTGGTTCAACGGTGTAGGGGCAACCCTGACGTTGCTCTGTATCTGGGCTGTTGGTCTGACGCTGTTTACCGGCTGGTCATGGTTGGTCATTGCCGAGAAAATTGGCGGGGTGGTCTTAGGCTCACTGACGTTTATGACCAATCGCTCACGTCGTGAAGAACGCTATGACGATGAAGATGACGATTATCAGGTTGAAGATTCCGACGTTGCTGAACAAGAACAGAGTGCGGCTTCAAATAAAGCATTAGCCGTAGGCGCGGCTGGTGCCGCACTTGCCGCATCTGCATCTCATGCTGATGACGACGTGTTATTTTCCGCGCCATCAGCAACCGACACCGCCAATGCTTCTGAGCAGAGCTTACCGCCGGTGTCTGAAACCAATGATGATTATGATCCATTATTAAGTAGCTTACGTGCGACTGATAATGGCTATCAGCCAACACCTTCCGGGATGCCATCCGAGTCGATTAATAGCCATAGCACGGCACCGATGACGCCTAACTCGGCAGCGACACCGCCGTTATATTCGTTTGAAATTCCGCAAGAGACGCCATCACCGGTTCAAACTCGCGTGGCTGCGTCTGTTGAACGGCCAGAACCGCAAATCGGTGCTTGGGATGTACCACCTGCGCCTGTCAGCCATTCACCGTTCGATTTCTCAACCGCGCAGCGCCAGAGTGATCAGGTCGATAGCGCTCCTTATAACAACAGCGGTTTTGGTCGTGCTCTTGACGGTTTGGCTGCGGTGAGTTCGGGCAGTGATCCATTGATTAGTGATCCATTGATCAATAGCAGCTTGTCAAATAATCCATTGTCTCATCACGGTGTGTCGGGAACTGCTGTCGCCGCTGCAAGCGCAGCAGCGACGTTTATGCCAGCATTTACTGCCACCAGTGACACCAGTTCTCAGGTAAAACAGGGTATAGGTCCTGAGTTACCACGGCCTAATCCAGTGCGTATTCCAACGCGGCGTGAGCTGGCCTCTTACGGTATCAAGTTGCCTTCACAACGTATGGCGGAGCAGGAACAACGCGAACAAGAAGCGCAAAATCCTCAGGTTAATGCAGCTTCGTTCAGCAACGAGCCTCTATCAGAAGATGATGATGCGTTGCAGCAAGCCATCTTGCGTAAAGCGTTTGCCGACCAGCAATCCGAGCGTTACGAGCAATCATCAGACGCAGAGGGTAATCCGTTTACCGCCCCTGAGCCAGAAGATGAGCAAGCGTTGGAAGAAGCCGCATTACGGCAGGCCTTTGCAACACAACAGCAGCATCGTTATGGGGTGGTTCAGCACGAAGATTCTACTGACCACGAAGATTCTACTCATCACAAAAATAGTGCCCCTGAAGGAATGCAGCCGGTTGATACCCGTCGTGCTTATACATTCTCGCCGGTTGCCGATCTTGTTGATGATAGCCCTCGTGAGCCGCTGTTCACGCTTTCTCCCTATGTTGAAGAAACCCCCTCTTCAGCGGTGTCACAAACTATTTTGCCTGAGCAGTCGCCGCAATATCAGCAGCCGCCAGTGCAGCAAGCACCTTCAGGGCAAGTCACGCCAGTTCAAGCACCCTATACTCAGCCTGCCGTGACCCCAGCTTATGCTCCGACACCGGTGCCATCTGCTGTTGTGCCAACTGCGCCAGTACCACCTGTCGCACCCATGCAACCAGCGCCGGCAATGGACAGCTTGATCCACCCGTTCCTGATGCGTAATGATCAGCCGTTGATTAAACCGACCACACCACTGCCTACGCTTGATTTACTCTCTTCTCCACCCGCGGAGGAAGAGCCGGTTGATATGTTTGCTTTAGAGCAAACGGCTCGTTTGGTTGAAGCGCGATTAGGTGATTATCGGGTCAAAGCGGAAGTGGTGGGTATCTCTCCAGGGCCGGTCATTACTCGCTTTGAGTTGGATTTGGCTCCAGGTGTTAAAGCGTCGCGCATTTCCAATCTTTCCCGCGATTTGGCTCGCTCTCTCTCTGCGATTGCCGTGCGCGTGGTGGAAGTTATTCCGGGCAAACCTTATGTCGGGCTTGAACTGCCAAATAAGCATCGCCAAACGGTCTATCTGAGGGAAGTGCTCGACTGTGCCAAATTCCGTGATAACCCTTCACCGCTCGCTATAGTGCTAGGTAAAGACATCGCCGGGCAGCCGGTGGTCGCCGATTTAGCCAAAATGCCACACTTGTTGGTAGCCGGTACTACTGGTTCTGGTAAGTCGGTTGGGGTGAACGCGATGATCCTCAGTATCTTGTATAAAGCCACACCGGATGAGGTGCGCTTTATCATGATTGACCCGAAAATGCTGGAGTTATCGGTGTATGAAGGCATCCCTCATTTGCTAACCGAAGTGGTTACCGATATGAAAGATGCCGCGAACGCCTTGCGCTGGTGTGTCGGTGAGATGGAACGGCGCTATAAATTGATGTCGGCGCTGGGCGTGCGTAATCTCGCAGGCTATAACGAACGCGTAGCTCAGGCTGAAGCTATGGGGCGGCCAATTCCTGATCCGTTCTGGAAGCCATCTGATAGCATGGATATCTCACCGCCGATGTTGGTGAAACTGCCTTATATCGTGGTGATGGTGGATGAGTTTGCCGACCTTATGATGACGGTGGGCAAAAAAGTTGAAGAGCTGATAGCACGTCTGGCGCAGAAAGCCCGTGCTGCGGGTATTCATCTGGTGCTGGCTACCCAGCGCCCATCGGTTGATGTCATCACCGGTTTGATAAAAGCCAACATTCCAACCCGTATCGCATTTACGGTTTCCAGTAAAATTGACTCACGCACCATCCTCGACCAGGGTGGCGCGGAATCACTGCTGGGGATGGGGGACATGCTGTATATGGCACCCAACTCTTCGATTCCTGTACGTGTGCACGGCGCTTTTGTCCGTGACCAGGAAGTGCATGCTGTGGTTAATGATTGGAAAGCCCGTGGTCGCCCTCAATACATTGAGAGTATTCTTAGTGGTAGTGAAGAGGGGGAAGGCGGTAGTCTTGGGTTAGATAGCGATGAAGAACTGGATCCATTGTTCGATCAGGCGGTGAGCTTTGTGTTAGAAAAGCGCCGGGCGTCAATCTCTGGCGTGCAGCGCCAGTTCCGTATTGGGTATAACCGTGCTGCACGTATTATTGAACAGATGGAAGCTCAACAAATTGTGAGTACGCCGGGCCATAACGGTAATCGTGAAGTATTGGCGCCACCACCTCATGAGTAACCTTTTACCCTGAGGCTGTTAACATAGACAGGGCCGCTTTGCGGCCCTTATGCAAAGAAGCGTAACCCCATATTTATCAGAGTATTTTATAAGGTATTTCGAATAATGAAAAAACTGCTTGTTGCTTGCTGTCTGTTATCGGGTTTAATTTCAGCTTCAGTTCTGGCAGATGCCAGTACCGATTTGCAAGGTCGCTTGAGTAAGGTGAACAGCTTCCATGCTAATTTTTCGCAAAAAGTGACCAGTTCTGATGGTGCAGCGGTGCAGGAAGGTGAAGGGGAGCTGTGGGTAAAACGGCCCAATTTGTTTAACTGGCATATGACCTCACCGGATGAAAGTGTGCTTATCTCCGATGGGGAAACCTTGTGGTTCTACAATCCCTTTGTTGAGCAGGCTACGGCAACCTGGTTGAAAAATGCGACCGGTAACACCCCGTTTATGCTGATTACCCGCAATAACCCAGATGATTGGAAACAGTACAATGTTAAGCAGAAAGGCGATGATTTTGAACTGACACCCAAAAGTGCCAGCGGCAATCTGAAGCAATTTGCCATCACGGTTACGCCAACGGGGACTATCAAGAGCTTTACTGCGGTTGAGCAGGATGGGCAGCGCAGTGCTTACACTTTGAAAGGCCAACAAAATAGCTCGGCTGACGCCAGCAAATTTAAATTTACCCTACCAAAAGGTGTGACGCTGGACGACCAGCGGCAGTGAGGTTTGCGTGAGTAATATGTCTCTCGACTTTTCCCAAAATGAGTTTCAGCCACTGGCCGCGCGGATGCGGCCTTTGACGTTGGATCAATATATTGGTCAGCAACATTTGCTGGCTCCGGGTAAACCACTACCACGGGCAATCGTTGCGGGGCAGTTACACTCGATGATCCTCTGGGGGCCGCCTGGAACGGGCAAAACCACATTGGCAGAAATTATTGGCCGTTACGGTCAAGCTGATGTGGAACGCATTTCTGCCGTGACCTCCGGTATTAAAGAGATTCGTGAAGCCATCGAACGCGCACGGCAAAACCGTGATGCTGGTCGGCGCACTATCTTGTTTGTCGACGAAGTCCATCGTTTCAATAAAAGCCAGCAGGATGCTTTTTTACCGCATATTGAAGATGGCACTATTACCTTTATTGGTGCCACCACTGAAAATCCCTCGTTTGAATTGAATTCGGCACTGCTTTCCAGAGCGAGGGTTTATTTGCTTAAGGCATTAACCGCCGCAGATATCGAAAAAGTGATTGATCAAGCGATGTCAGACAGTGGCCGTGGCTACGGCGGGCAGAATATCAAACTACCAGACGATACTCGCCGTATGATGTCGGAGTTGGTCGGTGGTGATGCTCGTCGGGCGCTGAACAGCCTTGAGATGATGGCAGATATGGCTGAAATAGATGCCAACGGGGTGCGAGTATTAACCCCTGATTTGCTAAAGGAAGTGTCCGGTGAGCGTAGTGCCCGTTTTGATAACAAAGGTGATCGTTATTATGATCTGATCTCGGCGGTGCATAAGTCTATTCGTGGTTCGGCCCCGGACGCGGCGTTATATTGGTACGCACGTATTATCACCGCAGGTGGCGACCCACTTTATGTCGCCCGCCGTTTATTGGCTATTGCCTCGGAAGATGTCGGTAATGCGGATCCACGCGCCATGCAAGTGGCTATATCGGCGTGGGACTGTTTTACCCGAGTCGGCCCGGCAGAAGGTGAGCGGGCGATTGCTCAGGCAATTGTTTATCTGGCTTGTGCCCCAAAAAGCAATGCTGTTTATTCTGCGTTTAAAGCAGCGATGCAGGACGCGCGTGATAAGCCCGATTTTGATGTGCCAGAACATCTGCGCAATGCACCAACCAAACTGATGAAAGAGATGGGGCTTGGGGCGGAGTACCGATATGCCCATGATGAACAGCATGCTTATGCTGCTGGTGAGAACTATTTCCCGCCAGAAATGGCCGCGACTCGCTACTATTCGCCATCATCCCGTGGTCTGGAAGGTAAAATCGGTGAAAAGCTGGCATGGTTGGCTGAGCAGGATCAAAATAGCCCGATAAAACGCTACCGCTAGTCTTGCCGTTGCGGTAAGGTTAGCGCTATATGGTAAGTGGCTGTTTATACCGCTTATGTCATGAAATTCTCCTTTAATAACCATTATGCCCAAAATAGTTGAAGTTGCGGGTAGGCAGTAAGTAAGCGAGTCTCGATGAGTTTACTGAGGTAAGTGATTCGGGTGAGAGAACGCTGCCAATACCGCTGCAACTTCGAAGATGAAAGGCATTCTATAACTACAAGCACAGGACTAGCATGCTCGATCCCAATATGCTGCGCAATGAGCTAGACGCAGTCGCCGAAAAACTTGCTCGCAGAGGTTTTAAACTTGATGTTGAGATGTTGCGCCAACAAGAAGAGCGCCGCAAAGTTTTACAGGTTGAAACAGAAAGTCTGCAAGCAGAACGTAACTCCCGATCGAAATTGATTGGTGCAGCCAAGGCGCGTGGCGAAGATATCGAACCATTGCGTCTGGAAGTGAATGTGCTGGGTGAGAGGCTGGATGCGGCTAAGGCCGAGCTGGACAAGTTACAAAACGAAATCCGCGATCTGGCGTTGTCTATTCCTAACCTGCCGGATGATTCTGTCCCTATGGGTAAAGATGAGAAAGACAATCTTGAAGTCAGCCGTTGGGGTGAGCCACGTAAGTATGACTTTGAGGTGAGAGATCACGTCTCGCTGGGCGAAATGACCGGTGGCCTTGATTTTGCTGCTGCAGTGAAGTTGACTGGTGCACGGTTTGTGGTGATGAAAGGGCAAATAGCCCGTATGCACCGTGCGTTATCCCAGTTTATGCTGGATCTGCATACCGAAAAACACGGTTATCAAGAAGCTTATGTTCCTTATCTGGTTAACCATGCCACGTTGTACGGGACTGGCCAGTTACCGAAGTTTGGTGAAGATTTATTCCACACCAAACCGCTGGAAGAAGAGTCAGATAGCAGTAACTATGCGCTGATTCCTACCGCGGAAGTGCCGCTGACCAATCTGGTACGCGATGAGATTCTGGAAGAAGACACTCTGCCATTGAAAATGACGGCCCATACCCCGTGCTTCCGTTCTGAAGCGGGTTCCTATGGTCGTGATACCCGTGGCTTGATTCGTATGCATCAGTTCGACAAAGTTGAGATGGTGCAGATTACTCGCCCGGAAGATTCGATGGCGGCACTGGAAGAGTTGACCGGTCATGCAGAGAAAGTTCTGCAATTACTGGATTTGCCATACCGTAAAGTGCTGCTGTGTACTGGTGATATGGGCTTTGGCTCCAGCAAGACTTACGATTTGGAAGTATGGCTACCAGCGCAGGATACTTACCGCGAAATCTCTTCTTGTTCTAACATGTGGGATTTCCAGGCGCGCCGTATGCAAGCTCGTTGCCGCAATAAGATCGATAGAAAAACCCGTTTAGTTCATACCCTGAATGGTTCTGGTTTGGCGGTTGGCCGCACGTTGGTTGCTGTGCTGGAAAACTACCAGCAGGCAGATGGCCGAATTGAGGTTCCAGAAGTATTACGCCCATATATGGGTGGCCTGGACTTTATCGGTTAATAACATATGGATTAATCACTAATCCACTATGCAGAAAGCGCCTTAGGGCGCTTTTTCTTTTTTGGTGCATCGCCAAAGCGTACAGACTGAAGATTGTCAGTAGGTGCTTCCAACATATCGTGCTATCCCCTCGTGCGCAGTAATTGACTTTTATATCGCCAGTGGCATGATGCGCTCACTTTTATCGTCCCGACGGCTCCTGTCTTATTATGTCCGCATATTCTCGCCCGGTTCTGCTGCTGCTTTGTGGGCTTTTGCTGTTTACGATTTCTATCGCAGTGTTAAATACATTGGTTCCCTTGTGGTTATCCCATCAACAATTGCCAACCTGGCAGGTGGGGATGGTTAGCTCGTCTTATTTTAGTGGGAATCTGGTTGGGACACTGATTGCAGGGCGCTTGATCCAGCAACTTGGATTTAATCGCAGCTACCATTACGCCTGTATTTTATTTGCGTTGGCGACTTGCGGATTAATGCTATCAGTGGACTTCTGGAGTTGGCTGGGGTGGCGCTTTTTGGCCGGCGTGGCATGCGCCCTGATTTGGGTCATTGTCGAAAGTGCGTTACTGCGCAGCGGCACGTTAGCCAACCGTGGGCAACTGCTGGCAGCTTATATGATGGTCTACTATCTGGGGACCGTCGCTGGGCAATTATTATTAGGTGTCGTGTCAACGCAATTACTCAATGTTATCCCTTGGGTCAGTACATTGGTCATTACTGCCATGCTACCACTGCTGTTTGCTCACTTCTCGCATCAGGGTGGCAGTGAGTCCCCACACATTGCCATTTGGCCGATGCTTAAGCGCCGTAGCGCTCGCCTGGGTATTAATGGCTGTATTATCTCAGGGGTGGTGCTAGGTTCGCTCTATGGCTTGCTGCCGCTCTATTTATCGCATCAGGGCATGAGTGATGCCAGCGTCGGATGGTGGATGGCTTTGCTGGTTAGCTCCGGCATTATCGGTCAATGGCCGATAGGAAAAATGGCGGACCGTTATGGACGTTTGTTGGTGCTGCGCATTCAGGTGTTTGTCGTCATCCTCGGCAGCGTAGCCATTTTAGGTAATTATGCCTTGGCTCCGGCATTATTTATTCTGGGATGTGCCGGTTTTACCCTTTATCCGGTCGCTATGGCTTGGGCGTGTGAAAAAGCCAGTGCTGATGAGTTAGTGGCGATGAATCAGGCATTACTGATGAGTTATACCCTCGGTAGCCTGACCGGCCCAACCATGACCTCGCTGCTGATGCAGCGCTATTCTGATAATTTACTGTTTATCATGATAGCCGGTGTTGCCTTAGTGTATTTGATGATGCTGCTGCGTAAGCCAGATCAGCAACAGACACCTTACGCTGCCATCTAACAGCCAAAAAAATACCGCCAGTGGGATAACCCACGCTGGCGGTATCTAGGGATATGCGTTGATTAACTGACCACACCCTTCTTACTTGAAGCTGCCGCGACCTAAGCTGCCTGCAACAACAATGACTTGTTTGTACATCAATACATTACTTTGTGACCATAGCTTTCGAGAATGCCTTTCACCCGATCCATGATCTCAGCGGTAGGGGGCTTCACCCCATCCAGTTTGTATTCTTCGCCCATGGCGACCCATTTGTGCTTACCCAACTCATGGTAAGGTAGCAATTCGATTTTCTCGATATTGGTCATGTTCTGGGTAAACTCGCCCAGCATGTGTGCTGATTTATCATCATCTGACCAACCCGGCACCACCACATAGCGGATCCAGGTTTTTTGGTTACGTTTTGCCAAATAACGGGCAAATTCTAATGTTCGATGATTAGATACACCCACCAGATTCTGATGCACACTGTCATCCATCTGCTTTAAATCCAGCATCACTAAATCTGTGGCATCAAGTAACTCATCGATTACCGGATCATAACGGCGTACAAAACCGTTGGTATCCAGACAGGTATGGATGCCTACTTCATGACACGCGCGGAACCAATCGCGCACAAACTCGGCCTGCAAAATGGCTTCGCCACCCGAGGCAGTCACACCGCCGCCAGATGCATTCATAAAATGGCGGTAGGTGATGGCCTCTTTGACTAATTCTTCAACGGTAACTTCTTTACCGCCGTGGGTATCCCAAGTATCACGGTTATGGCAATACAGGCAACGCATTAAGCAGCCCTGGAAGAATACGATAAATCGGATACCTGGGCCGTCAACAGTGCCACAGGATTCGAATGAGTGAATACGACCAAGTACTGACATAGCAGGATTTCTCCAACGCTGGATGAATAAAGGCCCCACTAAAGTGGAGCCTTTAAGTTTATGCCATTTTACTGCGGCAGGGAATTATATCGACTGTGTAAAGGTACGAGTAATTACATCCTGCTGTTGTTCTTTAGTCAGCGAGTTGAAACGCACTGCATAACCCGATACACGGATAGTCAACTGCGGATATTTTTCCGGGTTTTCCATCGCGTCTAACAACATTTCACGGTTCATCACGTTCACGTTCAGGTGTTGACCACCTTCGATGGACGCTTCGTGATGGAAGTAACCATCCATCAGACCAGCCAGGTTAGCTTTACGCACTTCATCGTCTTTGCCTAATGCATTTGGCACGATAGAGAAGGTGTAAGAGATACCATCTTTCGCGTAAGCAAACGGCAGTTTAGCAACGGAAGTCAGAGAGGCAACAGCACCTTTCTGGTCACGACCATGCATTGGGTTAGCACCTGGACCGAATGGCGCACCAGCACGGCGACCATCTGGGGTGTTACCGGTTTTCTTACCATAAACCACGTTAGAGGTAATGGTCAGCACGGACTGAGTCGCTACTGCACCACGGTAAGTACGCAGCTTCTGAATTTTCTTCATGAAGCGCTCAACCAGGTCACAAGCGATATCATCAACGCGTGAATCGTTGTTACCAAACTGTGGATACTCGCCTTCAATGTTGAAGTCGATAGCCAGGCCATCAGCATCACGAATGGTGCTTACTTTGGCATATTTGATAGCAGACAGGGAGTCAGCAGCAACAGACAGACCTGCAATACCACACGCCATAGTACGGTAAACATCACGGTCATGCAGTGCCATCAGCGCAGCTTCATAGCTGTACTTGTCATGCATGTAATGGATGATGTTCAGCGCGGTAACGTATTGTTTAGCCAGCCAATCCATAAAGTGATCCATGCGTTCCATGACTTTGTCATAGTCCAGCACTTCATCCATCATTGGCGCTTCTTTCGGGCCAACCTGGATCTTCATTTTTTCATCAACGCCGCCGTTGATTGCGTACAACATGGTTTTCGCCAGGTTGGCACGGGCACCAAAGAACTGCATTTGTTTACCGACAATCATCGGGCTAACACAACAAGCGATAGCATAGTCATCGTTGTTGAAGTCAGGGCGCATCAGATCATCGTTTTCATATTGTACAGATGAAGTATCGATGGAAACTTTAGCAGCATATTTTTTGAAGTTCAGTGGCAGCTTTTCAGACCACAGAATGGTCATGTTCGGCTCTGGAGAAGGCCCCATGGTGTACAGGGTATTCAGGAAGCGGAAGCTGTTTTTGGTCACCAGAGTACGGCCATCAACGCCCATACCGGCCAGAGACTCAGTTGCCCAGATTGGGTCACCAGAGAACAGTTCATCATACTCAGGGGTGCGCAGGAAGCGAACCATACGCAGTTTCATAACCAAATGGTCAATCAATTCCTGCGCTTCAATTTCAGTCAGTTTACCTTCGTTCATGTCACGTTGAATGTACACGTCAAGGAAGGTAGACACACGACCGAAGGACATTGCAGCACCGTTTTGGGATTTAACCGCAGCTAAATAGCCGAAGTAAGTCCACTGTACTGCTTCACGGGCGTTAGTTGCCGGACCGGAGATATCACAGCCATATTTGGCCGCCATTTCTTTGATTTGAGCCAGAGCACGATGCTGTTCAGCAATTTCTTCGCGCAACTGGATAGTCATTTCCAGGTCTTTACCGTTTTCCAAATCATTTTGCAATGAATTGAACTGAGCCAGTTTGTCTTTCATCAGGAAGTCGATACCGTAAACGGCTACACGACGATAGTCACCGATGATACGGCCACGGCCATAGGCATCTGGCAAACCAGTCAGTACACCAGATTTACGGCAGTTCAAGATGTCTTTGGTATAAACGTCGAACACACCTTGGTTGTGCGTTTTACGGTAATCGGTGAAGACTTTTTTCAGTTGAGGGTCAAGTTCACGACCATAAACTTTGCAAGAGCCTTCTACCATTTTGATGCCGCCGAATGGGATCAGCGCACGTTTCAATGGTTTTTCAGTCTGCAAGCCAACGATGGTTTCCAGATCTTTATTAATATAGCCAGCATCATGAGATGTGATGGTCGCAGCTACGTCGGTATCGAAATCAACTGGCGCATGGGTGCGGTTTTCCAGTTTGATGCCTTCCATAACTTGCGCCCACAGCTTGTCGGTCGCATCGGTAGGGCCGGCAAGGAAGGACTCATCGCCTTCATAAGGAGTGTAGTTCTTCTGGATGAAGTCACGAACGTTTACACCGTTCTGCCAGTCACCCTTGGTAAAACCCTGCCATGCTTTGGCCAATTTTTCATTAAGTTCGGTCATAATGCATCTACCTTTTAATGTGAATTTCTTCGAAAACCAGACGTAGCGACCACATATTAATGTTGCTGGTCACCGCGCAGATAAATTACCCAGTAAGTCAACCCAACCAATAATCCGCCACCAATGATGTTGCCGATAGTGACTGGGATCAGGTTATCAATAATAAAGTTACTTACGGTTAAGTGAGCAAATTGCTCAGGTGCTGACCCTATGGATTGCCAAAATTCAGGCGAAGCGAAGTTTTTAATCACAATACCCATAGGAATCATAAACATATTTGCGATGCTATGCTCAAAACCGCTGGCAACAAACATTCCCACCGGTAAGATCATCGCGAACATTTTATCCATTATGGTACGGCCGGAGTAACTCATCCATACCGCCAGACAGACCATCAGGTTAGCTAAAATACCTAAACATACGGCTTCAATAAAAGTATGGTGCAATTTATGGTCGGCTGTTTGCAAAACATTCAGACCCCATTGACCATTTGCCACAGTATGCTGGCCTGCGAACCAAATAAGACACACAAAGAACAGTGCACCGAACAGATTCCCAATATAGACATTAACCCAGTTACATGCCAGTTGACGCCATGTAATACGGCCACTGGCTTTAGCAACAGTGGTGAGTACGGTAGATGTGAACAGATCACCTCCACACACTACCACTAACATTAGCCCCAGGGAGAAACAAATACCACCAACCAACTTGGCAAAGCCGAAAGGCACGCCTGCGGTACCGGTAGTCGCTGTAATATAGAAAACAAACGCAATTGAAATAAACACACCAGCAGTAATCGCTAAATAAAACGTTTTTAGCGGATGCTTGGTGGCTTTATAGACACCGGCATCTTCGGCTACTTTAGCCATTGCCGCAGGTAATAATGCATCGAAGGGGTTGTCAGCTTTCACACTAACTCTCTCTTAAGGGTTAATAAAGCACAACGAGATACTAGCAAAGCAGTATAGCGTGAAAATTGATATGGATCATATTGCGCGAGTTTAGTTCGCTGTAAAACACCATAAAATATAGGGATAATGGCCTTAATTAATTGATTTGTAAGTGAAAAAAATATTTTAAGATTTGCAAATATTTTTGATTGGACTGTTTTAAAGCCGTTGAGAACGTTAAGTAAAAAGGGTGTTTGTAGCTATATTTATTATTCTCGTTAATTAAAAATTAACTATTCATTCACCTGTTTGTCTATTTTATCCCGCAGCTAAATAATGTTTGTCTAAAGGTGCTATTGCGGCGTCAGAAAATAACGTTTTTTTATGACAAAAACAATTGTTGGGCACGGCGTTTTGTATTTATTTTCGTCAGGATTAATTGCAGTACTAAATTAAGCGGCGTTGCCAAAGGACAACGCCGTGAGTCGTTTTCTGCCGATTAGCATTTAGCTATTTGTCGGCAGAAAATGCTTACTCGCTTTTAGCCCAATAGCGGCGTTTAGCGGCCTGTAACTTTTCATAAGCCCCTAACAGTGCCTGATGAGCAGGTAACGCTTTCAGATCCTCATCAACACTGAACAGACCATTGAAACGATCCTCACTAACCATGGCTGCTGAAGCGGCATCCAGCGCCTCCTGACCATACATTTTCACAAAGGCGGTGTAATATTGTGCCGCTTCACGATCCGGCTCCTGAGTCAGTAACAACAGGGTTTGCAGGCAACGGTAATAGTTCGCCTGTTTTGCTGTAAAGACTGAAGAGTTAAAATCTTGCGTCCATTCAACCCAAATCAGCGCTTGTTCCAGATCACCGCCAGCTAATGCCAGCATGGATTTCAGCTCACCCACACGCAGGGTATACCAGCCGTTATCTTTACCTGAGGCGATACCCAACAGTTCACGCACGCGGGCGAAATCGTCCAACCCTTCGTCATCTAACTGCTGAATGAGTTCCAGATATTGCTCTGGCTGCCAGTCACTGCCTGGTAGGGCCAGCAGCGTGTCTCGCAGATGTACGCCCATGGTGTTGTTTGCCATCAGCAGATCTTCAGCGGGATAGATATCTGACATCCCCGGCACCAGAATTCGGCAGGCATAAACCCCCAAATGCTCGTAGTCAGCAATATACACTTCGGCATCTTCTTGCTTGAAGATAGCCATCAGGGTAGCGAACTCTTCTTCTGTGCTGCCTTTAAAGCTCCAGTCCACAAACGGGTAGTCGGCCTCGTCTTTGAACATATCCCAACTGATCAGGCCGCTCGAATCGATAAAGTGGGTTTCCAGATTGGTGTGCTCTGCCACCTCTTCGTCATCGAAGGTCGGCGCGGTAAAGACGTCCAGGTCTTTCAGGCTACGGCCCTGTAATAGCTCAGTCACGGTGCGTTCCAGCGCGACACCAAAGTCTGGATGTGCGCCGAATGAGGCAAAACAGGTACCATTTGACGGGTTAAACAGCACCACACAAATAACCGGATAAGCGCCGCCTAAAGAGGCATCGTAAGAGAGGATGGGGAAACCTTCCTCTTCCAGTTTAGCGATGGCTTCCACTACACCTGGATAGCGATTTAATACCGCCGCGGGGATTTCAGGCAAGCTGATGGATTCTGCAATAATGCGGTTTTTCACATTACGTTCAAACACTTCTGACAGGGCTTGTACCCGGGCTTCGTTTGCCGTATTCCCCGCAGACATGCCATTTGAGACATACAGATTACCGATAATATTCATTGGAATATAAACGGTTTCTAAATCTGACTGGCGGGTAAATGGCAATGAACAGATCCCGCGTTTGGCATTACCTGATTGCAAATCCACCAGATCACTGGCGACCAATTCCTGCTCTGGATCGTAAAACGCCAGCAGGCGCTCATCGAGAATGCCTTCTGGCAGCAAGTTATCTGCTGGGATTGGGAACCACTTCTCGTTGGGATAATGAACGAAATCACCTTCGGCAATGGCTTTGCCCAGATAGAAGTCAGCAAAGAAATAGTTGGTGGATAACCGCTCGAAATATTCACCTAAGGCCGAAGCCAGTGCCGCTTTTTTACTGGCACCTTTGCCGTTGGTAAAGCACAACGGGCAATCACGGTCGCGGATATGTACCGACCAAACGTGAGGAACCGGGTTAAGCCAAGAGGCTTCTTCAATATTAAAACCGAGGTCACTCAGTTTTTGCTGAAAGCGAGAGATTGAGTCTTCCAGCGCGGCGTCTTTGCCGGGAATAAAGGTTTGGGTCATTGTCGTCACTTTTTGGCGGTACTAAAAACGCGCAATCATACGGGGTTTTAGTTAATAGCTCCATGTATTCCTAAAGCGCAGCAAATGTCACAGTTTCAGTATGGATATTCCGCATAATTCACTAGCTTATAAATAACGGAGTCATAATGTGAAATCTATAAAGCTAACTGTCTTAGCCGGAATCTTAGCAGGGATCAGCGGTTCGGCCTTTGCTCTACCCAATATCACCCTATTGGCAACCGGGGGAACTATCGCTGGTGGCGGAGATTCAGCCACTAAATCTAACTATAAAGCCGGTAAATTGGGGGTTGATGCCCTGGTAAACGCCGTGCCGGAAATGAAAAAAATCGCCAATATTCAAGGCGAGCAAGTGGTTAATATCGGTTCTCAAGATATGAATGACGAGGTTTGGCTGAAGTTGGCGAAAAAAATTAATGCCGATTGTGCCAAAACTGACGGTTTCGTGATTACACACGGCACCGACACTCTGGAAGAGACTGCTTATTTTCTTGATTTAACGGTTAATTGCGATAAACCAGTGGTGATGGTCGGGGCGATGCGCCCGGCAACAGCACTGGGGGCGGATGGTCCGTTGAATCTTTATAATGCAGTGGTCGTCGCCAGTGACGCCAATTCAGCTAAACGCGGTGTGCTGGTGGCGATGAATGACCAGGTGCTAAGTGGTCGCGATGTGATGAAAACCAATACCACCTCGGTGCAGACATTCCAGTCACCTAACACCGGATCGTTAGGTTCTATTTATGACGGTAAAGTAAATTATCTGCACCAACCAGCACCAAGACAACCCGCTTTTGATATCAGCAAACTGAGTGAATTACCAAAAGTTGGTATTATTTATAACTATGCCAATGCTTCTGATTTACCAGCTAAAGCACTGATTGCTGATGGCTATAAAGGGATTGTCAGTGCCGGTGTCGGTAACGGTAACCTTTATCATTCTGTCTTCGATACGCTGGCGACAGCAGCACACAATGGGGTTGCTGTTGTGCGTTCATCTCGCGTGCCTACCGGGTCTACTACGGAAGATGCAGAAGTTGATGATACCAAATACGGATTTGTTGCATCTGGCTCACTCAATCCACAAAAAGCGCGTGTGTTGCTGCAATTGGCATTAACCCAAACGCAAAAACCGCAAGAGATCCAAAAGCTGTTCCACGCATATTGATCCAATAAGTCTTTGACGGGGGCTTCGGCCTCCGTATTGGGTTGAGACACTGCACCATCAACGGGCAAAATGAGTTATCTATCGTGCATTAAGACCTTAGTTCGATAGCTTTTGGTGAATAATTCCAAATTAATGGCATGATAACGCATAGCCTGCTATCGCTGAGGTTGAGCGTTTCTCTCTTGCCAGTGAATAACCGTTGCAGCAGGCGGACTCGGATGATAAAACCGAGTAATGATAACGATGGCAATCTCAGTTGAGTGTGGTGAGGGGAAATGACACAAGTTTATAATTTTAGCGCAGGGCCTGCGATGTTACCGGTTGAAGTTTTACGTCGTGCGGAACAGGAATTACGTAACTGGCATGGCTTGGGGACGTCGGTGATGGAAATCAGTCACCGTAGTAAGGAATTTATTCAGGTTGCTGAAGAAGCAGAAAAAGATCTGCGCGATCTGCTACAAATCCCGGCCAATTATAAAGTGTTATTTTGCCATGGTGGTGCGCGCGCGCAGTTTGCCGCAGTGCCACTAAATTTGCTCGGCGACAACAACAGTGCTGATTATATTGACGGTGGCTATTGGGCACACAGTGCAGTCAACGAAGCACAAAAATACTGTGTTCCTCACGTTATCGATGTCACAACCCACGATAATGGTCTAACGGGTATTTTGCCGATGAAACAATGGCAGTTGAGTGATAATGCTGCTTATGTACATTATTGCCCGAATGAAACCATTGATGGGTTGGCTATCAATGAAGAGCCGGATTTTGGCGACAAGGTTGTCGTTGCCGATTACTCCTCATCTATTCTTTCTCGCCCGATTGATGTCAGTCGTTATGGCGTTATTTATGCTGGCGCACAGAAAAATATCGGCCCAGCGGGCCTGACAGTGGTTATCGTGCGCGACGACTTGTTAGGTAAAGCTCGCACTGAATTACCATCGATCCTTGATTATAAGGTGCTGGCTGATAACGATTCCATGTTCAATACGCCGCCAACCTTTGCCTGGTATCTCTCTGGCCTGGTGTTTAAATGGCTGAAAGAGCAGGGCGGTTTGGCTGAAATGGAGAAACGTAACCAGGCGAAAGCTGAACTCTTGTATGGTGCGATCGACAAGACCGGCTTCTATCGCAATCAGGTGGCTCACGCCAACCGCTCTTGGATGAACGTACCCTTCCAAATGAAGGATGCCTCCTTGGATAAAGTGTTCCTTAGCGAGGCACAAGAGCAGGGTTTGCAAGCATTGAAAGGCCATCGTGTTGCTGGCGGAATGCGGGCTTCGATTTATAATGCGATGCCAATTGAAGGCGTTAAAGCCTTAACAGATTTTATGGCTGACTTTGAACGCCGCCACGGTTGATTGCTCTGGGCGGATGTTTGTCTGCTCCGACTGAGTTATCACCCTTATTTAAAATATATTTATTTGTCATATACCGTAAATAATTCGAGTTGCAGGAAGGCGGCAATTGAGCGAGTCCTCGGAGCTTACACAAGTAAGTGACTGGGGTGAACGAAGACAGCCAACACCCGTGCAACTTGAAGTATGACGGGTATAACAACAGCCCCGACCTGTGCGGGGCTGTTGCACATAGAAGACTGGAGAGTGCTTTTCCCATGCTGGAATCCCTGACTTTACAACCCATTGCCCTGATCAATGGCACCGTTAACTTACCCGGTTCTAAAAGTGTTTCTAACCGTGCACTTCTTCTGGCAGCGCTGGCCGAAGGGACAACCCAGTTGAATAACTTGCTAGACAGTGACGATATTCGCCATATGCTCAATGCGTTACAGGCATTGGGAGTTAATTTCCGTCTTTCTGCTGATCGTACCCAATGTGAAGTAGATGGTGTGGGCGGAAAGCTGGTTGCCGACCAACCCTTGGAACTGTTCTTAGGTAATGCGGGCACGGCAATGCGCCCATTGGCTGCGGCACTTTGCTTAGGTAACAGCGATATCGTATTGACCGGTGAACCGCGTATGAAAGAGCGGCCAATTGGTCATCTGGTTGATGCCTTGCGTCAGGGTGGAGCGCAGATTGATTATCTGGAACAAGAGAACTACCCGCCGTTGCGTTTACGGGGTGGTTTCCGTGGTGGAAAACTGACCGTTGATGGCAGTGTCTCCAGCCAATTTTTGACGGCATTACTGATGACGGCCCCCTTGGCTGAGCAAGATACCGACATTCAGATTCAAGGTGATCTGGTTTCTAAGCCATACATTGATATTACCCTGCATCTGATGAAAGCCTTCGGTGTTGATGTTGTGCATGAGAACTATCAACTGTTTCACATAAAGAGCGGCCAGACATATCGCACTCCGGGCACTTATTTGGTTGAGGGCGATGCGTCTTCTGCATCCTATTTCTTAGCGGCTGCGGCAATTAAAGGTGGCACTGTGCGTGTCACGGGTATCGGTAAAAAAAGCGTGCAGGGTGATACCAAATTTGCTGATGTGCTGGAAAAAATGGGCGCAAAAATTAGCTGGGGTGATGACTATATTGAATGTAGCCGTGGTGAATTACAGGGTATCGATATGGATATGAACCACATTCCTGATGCAGCCATGACTATTGCTACCACCGCTCTGTTTGCCAATGGCCCGACGGTTATTCGTAATATTTATAACTGGCGGGTAAAAGAGACTGACCGTTTATCCGCGATGGCCACTGAGCTGAGAAAAGTGGGTGCAGAAGTCACCGAGGGTGAAGATTATATTCGTGTGGTCCCGCCCGCGCAGTTAATTGCTGCTGAAATAGGGACTTACAATGACCATCGTATGGCGATGTGTTTCTCGCTGGTGGCGTTATCTGATACACCGGTGACGATTCTTGATCCCCAATGCACTGCTAAAACCTTCCCTGACTACTTTGAACAATTGGCCAATCTGAGCCAGACAGCCTGACCTTTTTACGCTGAATTTATTGACCTCTAATGGGTACCAGTCGGTACCCATTCCTTATTTTATCAACGGATAGCACTTTTCTTTATTGGCAAATAAGAATAAATGTTTTTTCTGGCTATCTTTCACATCTCTTCTACACTCCAGCCACGGCTTATGGTTTTATTTTCAGCAACTGAACCACGCGGGGTAACAGTTCACATCGATGCGGCGTATAATGCTGCTCCTGTGTTTGCCCTGCTGGGTAGACAAGAGGTTTTGCCTACCGAAAGGAGAGAGAAATGACGGCGATAGCCCCGGTGATAACCGTTGATGGACCAAGTGGTGCAGGTAAGGGTACGCTTTGCAAAGCATTGGCTGAATCGTTGAACTGGCGTTTGCTGGATTCGGGTGCGATTTACCGAGTTTTGGCTTTAGCTGCTCTGCATCATCAGGTTGATATCAGCACCGAAGAGGCATTGGTTCCACTTGCCGCACATCTCGATGTTCGTTTTGTCTCACAGAATGGGCAGTTAAAAGTCATTTTAGAAGGTGAGGATGTCAGTAATGAAATTCGCACTGAAACCGTAGGGAATACCGCCTCTCAGGCGGCTGCTTTCCCGCGTGTTCGTGAAGCATTACTACGTCGTCAGCGAGCATTTCGTGAAGCACCGGGCCTGATTGCCGATGGTCGCGATATGGGGACGGTGGTCTTTCCTGATGCGCCGGTGAAAATATTTCTTGATGCAAGTTCGCAAGAACGTGCACACCGACGTATGCTACAGTTGCAGGAAAAGGGGTTTAATGTTAACTTTGAACGTCTTTTGGTCGAGATACAGGAGCGGGACTCTCGCGATCGTAACCGGTCTATTGCACCTTTAATCCCTGCGGCGGATGCGTTGGTACTGGATTCAACCAGTATGTCCATCGAGCAGGTGATCGAACAGGCGCTGGCTTATGCCCAACGAATTTTAGCGTTGCCGTTGAAAAAATAACGACAATGCGGTCAGTTCTGAGCTCTCAACGATTTATTTTTTAATTAAAATTATTTTTGATGAGCACTTTAACCTTGCTGCAAGGATCTGTGGCGAGGCATGTGAAACAACCCCATCCGGCGGGATGCTAGATGGACGTTAAACTTAAGAATCCTGAAGATTATTAACATGACAGAATCTTTTGCTCAACTCTTTGAAGAATCCCTGAAAACAATTGAAACACGTCCGGGCTCTATCGTCCGTGGTGTTGTTGTTTCTATCGATAAAGATATCGTACTGGTTGACGCCGGTCTGAAATCTGAGTCAGCAATTCCAGCAGAACAGTTCAAGAACGCGCAAGGCGAACTGGAAATTCAAGTTGGTGACGAAGTTGACGTTGCTCTGGACGCTGTTGAAGACGGCTTCGGTGAAACTCTGCTGTCCCGTGAAAAAGCTAAGCGTCACGAAGCATGGCTGATGCTGGAAAAAGCTTACGAAGAAGCTGCAACCGTTACTGGTGTGATCAACGGCAAAGTGAAGGGCGGCTTTACAGTCGAACTGAACGGCATCCGTGCGTTCTTGCCTGGTTCACTGGTTGATGTGCGTCCAGTTCGCGATACTCTGCATCTGGAAGGCAAAGAGCTTGAGTTCAAAGTCATCAAGCTTGATCAGAAACGCAACAACGTCGTTGTTTCTCGTCGTGCAGTTATCGAATCTGAGAACAGCGCTGAGCGTGATCAATTGCTGGAAAACCTGCAAGAAGGCATGGAAGTTAAGGGTATCGTTAAGAACCTGACTGACTACGGTGCATTCGTTGATCTGGGTGGCGTTGATGGCTTGCTGCACATTACTGACATGGCTTGGAAACGTGTTAAACACCCAAGCGAAATCGTCAATGTGGGCGACGAAATCACTGTTAAAGTTCTGAAATTCGACCGCGAACGTACTCGTGTCTCCCTGGGCTTGAAACAGCTTGGCGAAGATCCATGGGTTGCTATCGCTAAACGTTACCCAGAAAGCACCAAGCTGACTGGTCGTGTAACTAACCTGACTGATTACGGCTGCTTCGTAGAAATCGAAGAAGGCGTTGAAGGTTTGGTACACGTTTCAGAAATGGATTGGACCAACAAAAACATTCACCCGTCTAAAGTTGTTAACGTTGGCGACGTAGTGGAAGTTATGGTTCTGGACATCGATGAAGAACGTCGTCGTATTTCTCTGGGCCTGAAACAGTGCAAATCTAACCCATGGCAGCTGTTTGCAGAAACCCACAACAAAAACGACCGCGTTGAAGGTAAAATCAAGTCTATCACTGACTTCGGTATCTTCATCGGCCTGGACGGCGGCATCGACGGCCTGGTTCACCTGTCTGACATCTCCTGGAACGTTGCAGGCGAAGAAGCAGTTCGTGAATACAAGAAAGGCGACGAAATCGCAGCTGTGGTTCTGCAAGTTGACGCAGAACGTGAGCGTATCTCCTTGGGCGTGAAACAACTGGCAGAAGACCCGTTCAATAACTACCTGTCTGTTAACAAGAAAGGTGCTATTGTTACTGGTAAAGTAACTGCAGTTGACGCTAAAGGTGCTACAGTTGAATTGGCAGGCGGCGTAGAAGGTTATCTGCGTGCTTCCGAAGCAACTCGCGACCGCGTTGAAGATGCAACGTTAGTTCTGAACGTAGGTGATGAAGTTGAAGCCAAATATACTGGCGTTGACCGTAAAAACCGCGTAATCAGCCTGTCTGTTCGTGCTAAAGACGAAGCTGATGAGAAAGATGCTATTGCTACAGTTAACAACAAGCCAGAAGAAGGTAACTTCTCTAGCGCAATGGCAGAAGCGTTCAAAGCTGCAAAAGGCGAGTAATAACGGGGGGCGGTTTTTCCGCCCCTATACGGTAGTTTAGCTGCAAAGCTTGGAGGTAATATGACCAAGTCTGAACTTATTGAAAGACTTGCTGGCCAGCAATCTCATGTACCGGCTAAAGCCGTTGAGGATGCAGTGAAAGAAATGCTTGAACATATGGCTGGAACACTAGCTGAAGGTGAGCGCATTGAGATCCGAGGATTTGGCAGTTTTTCTCTTCACTACCGTGCTCCGCGTGTTGGCCGTAATCCAAAGACTGGTGCTAAAGTTGAGTTGGAAGGTAAGTACGTTCCGCACTTTAAGCCAGGTAAAGAATTGCGTGATCGCGCTAATATCTACGGCTAAGTTGTTTACAACTTACCGCGTTATTATCTATACCTAGTTTATTGATGTTGCAGCTATAACTGTTGCAGCAGCAATGATGAAAGGTATAAACGCTGATAAGAAACGGTGCCTCTAACGGCACCGTTTTTCTTTTTTTCTTTCTAATATCACGCGCTAAAATTAGCTGGATACATACCAAAACCCTATAACGAATAGATTAAATATTGCCTATTCACTTATTCATATATCCTCATCTATCTCTATCTCTATCTCTATCTTCACTCCCTTTTACCTGTAATAAGTTCAGCTTCATTTTCGATACATTCCGCAAAGGTGTTGTTATCAATGCAACAAGCTAAGACTGTTTGCGAAGCCGCTCTGAACTTCCACTTTATGTACTGGCTGTACTGCCCTTTGATGTAGAAAATCAGCATATTCACGATGAGGTAAGCGGATGGCAATGAGGCTATCCGGCAGTAAGACAATGGATGGTTTCTTATCACTTTATCAATCGATCATGCTGCGGTAGCTATTGTCATTGGCGTCTTACCCCTTATTTTTCTACCTCAGTTACCGGGAACTTTCATCATTGTAGGGTTGCTAGTGTTGGGGGGGCTGCTGTGGTTAAGCGGCCTTATATACTGGCAGTGTGCGGCATTGGTTGTTATCAGTTTCGCGTGGGGAAGTTGGCACGGAAATAGCGTATTAATGCAAATTGAGGCGTTAACTCAAGGTGAGCTGCGAGTTATTGCAACCATAAATAACGCCTATCTGACCTCGGGAGAAGGGAATAAGGTCTTGTTGGGCATTCAGCAAGTTAATGGGCAAAGGGTATTTCCGCCGATTGCAGTATCCGTAAAGTGGCCGGAGAAGCTTGAACGCCATTGTGCCGGGCAGCAATGGGTGTTGAGGCTACGAATGCGGGCGGTGCATAGCTTACTCAATGAAGGGGGTTTTGACAGCCAGCGCTGGGCTATCGCCAACCAGCGTCCATTGCAAGGGCGAGTGATTAAGGCTGAATTGCGTGATGCCCGCTGTAATCTCCGCCAGCGGGTCATCAGTATTATTGAACAGCAACTACAGCAGTATGATCAGCGGCAGATACTGCTAGCTCTGGCTTTTGGTGAAAGAGAACAGTTGGATACACGCCTGTGGGCGCTTTTTCGTAATACCGGAACGGCGCACCTGATGGCGATATCGGGTTTGCACATCGGGCTGGCGGCGCTGTTTGGCGGGATACTGGCTCGTGGGAGCCAGTTCTTTCTACCTGTCCGTTGGGTAGGGCCAGTGTTTCCGCTGTTGATCGGCTGGTTTGTAGCAATGGTTTATGTTTGGTTGGCGGGCACAAATCCACCGGCAATGAGGGCGGCTATAGCATTAACCCTATGGTTACTGCTGAGGCTGTTTGGCGTTTTATGCAGCGGCTGGCAAGTGTGGCTCTGGGTGTTGGCGCTAATATTACTCAATGAACCATTGGCGGTACTGTCAGACAGTTTCTGGCTCTCCTGTCTGGCAGTATTCAGTCTGATATGCTGGTTTCATTGGGTGCCAATTGTACCGCGTTTTAGGCGAGGATGGCTTGGGCTGACTAGCCGCTGGTTCCATTTGCAATTTGGCATGATGCTACTATTGATGCCACTACAGATAGGCCTATTTCATGGCGTCAGCTTGTTTGCTATCCCTGCAAATTTGTGGGCGGTGCCCATCGTATCCCTGCTTACTGTGCCCTGCGTATTGTTGGCCTTGGCCTGCATACCATTACCTACCGTGGCTGGCCTGTTTTGGTTCTTGGCTGATATATCGCTTAGCGCGGTACTTTGGCCACTCAATCACTTAAAAGCCGGTTGGTTACATACCGGGTCAGCATCCGTTGTTGTAGCTTATGCGGGGTGGTTGGCAATACTTATTTGGCGTTTTCAATGGTGGCGAAGCTATCCGATTGGGGTGATAGTGCTGTGTGTCAATTTGGTGTTATTCACTCAGCGGCGTGATGATTATCGCTGGCGCGTTGATATGCTGGATATTGGGCACGGTCTGGCAATAGTGATAGAACGCGCAGGGAAAGCAATTATCTTTGATACGGGCAATCGTTGGCGCACTGGCAGCATAGCAGCCACGGTTATTCTCCCGTATTTGCGCTGGCGGGGTATTGTGGTTGAGCAAATTATTCTCAGCCATGACCACCTTGATCACACCGGGGGGCTAGCAGAATTAAAGGCAGCATTCCCGCAGGCGAAAGTCCGCGCACCTTTCTCCCTAACTGGCCTGATAGCCGATTTGCCCTGTCAGCAAGGGGTAAAATGGCAATGGCAAGGTTTGAATTTTGAGGTTTTGTGGCCAAGAACTCAGGTGATTAATGCCCAAAATAATGACTCATGTGTCATTCGCATTGATGATGGTCAACAGAGTTTGTTACTGACGGGCGACCTTGAAACGCAGGGGGAACGGTTGTTAGTTAAAAATCATCGAGCTAAACTAGCCTCAACATTGCTGCAAGTTCCTCACCATGGCAGTAACACTTCTTCTACCGGCCCATTTTTGCGGGCAGTGAAGCCAGAATTGGCTTTTGCTTCTGCCGCACGCTATAACCAATGGCACCTGCCTGCTAAAAAAGTGATTAAACGCTATCAAAAAAATAGCATTATTTGGCGTGATACCTCGGTATCTGGGCAACTAACTGTGTATTTTTACAGCGATAGTTGGCAAATTAAGGGCTATCGGGAACAAATAATGCCACGTTGGTATCACCAGCGGTTTGGCGTTGGAGGCCATAATGAGTAGAATGGGCCGCTATTTCTTCTGGTGCTGGTATTTGCATGATGAATGATAAAGATCTATCCACATGGCAGACGTTCCGTCGCCTCTGGCCAATGATCTCTCCTTATAAGACCGGTCTTGTTGTCGCGGCGATAGCATTAATCCTTAATGCTGCCAGTGACACGTTTATGCTGTCGTTGCTGAAACCGTTGCTCGATGATGGTTTTGGTAAAGCGAATAGCTCAATTTTAAAATGGATGCCATTGGCTGTTATCGGCTTGATGGTGGTTCGTGGAATAACCGGCTTTATTTCTAGCTATTGTATCTCATGGGTCTCTGGTCAAGTCGTGATGTTCATCCGTCGCCGCTTGTTCAGCCATATGATGGGGATGCCGGTATCCTTCTTTGATCAGCAATCGACTGGCACGTTGTTGTCCCGTATTACCTATGATTCTGAACAGGTAGCGGCATCATCTTCTGGCGCACTGGTTACCGTGGTGCGTGAAGGGGCCTCTATTATCGGTTTGTTTATTATGATGTTTTATTACAGTTGGCAGTTGTCGCTGATTTTAATCGTCATTGCACCGATTGTTTCTGTTTCTATCCGATTGGTCTCTAAGCGTTTTCGTAATATCAGCAAGAACATGCAAAGCACCATGGGGGAAGTTACCACCAGTGCAGAGCAAATGCTGAAAGGGCACAAAGAGGTGTTGATCTTTGGTGGCCAGAAAGTTGAAACCGAGCGCTTTGATACCGTCAGTAATCGCATGCGTCAGCAGGGGATGAAGCTGGTCTCTGCTTCTTCCATTTCTGACCCCATCATTCAGTTGATTGCCTCATTTGCGTTGGCATTTGTGTTGTATGCGGCCAGTTTCCCAAGTGTTATGGAAACCCTGACAGCCGGTACTATCACCGTGGTGTTCTCGGCAATGATTGCTCTGATGCGCCCGTTGAAGTCTCTTACCAATGTGAATGCACAGTTCCAGCGCGGAATGGCAGCTTGTCAGACGCTATTTACTATTCTGGATATGGAGCAGGAAAAAGACGAGGGGAAACTCGAAGTTGAACGGGCAAAAGGCGATATAGAGTTCCGCCATGTGACTTTCTACTATCCAGGTAAAGATACCCCAGCTCTGAATGATATCAACATACACATTGAAGCGGGTAAAACCGTGGCATTGGTAGGGCGTTCAGGCTCCGGTAAGTCAACTATCGCCAATTTGCTGACCCGTTTCTATGATGTTAGCGAAGGCAGTATCTTGATGGATGGACACGATCTGCGTGAGTACCGGCTTGGTGCTTTGCGAAACCAAGTCGCATTGGTGTCGCAAAACGTTCACCTGTTCAATGATACGGTTGCCAATAATATCGCTTATGCCCGTGACGAGCACTATAGCCGCGCTGAAATCGAAGAAGCCGCCCGAATGGCATATGCCATGGACTTTATCAATAAAATGGAATTTGGCCTCGATACCGTTATTGGCGAGAACGGTGTGATGCTCTCAGGTGGGCAGCGTCAGCGTATCGCTATCGCTCGTGCGTTATTGCGCGATTGCCCGATACTGATTCTGGATGAAGCTACCTCAGCGCTGGATACTGAATCTGAACGGGCGATTCAGGCTGCATTGGATGAATTGCAGAAAAACCGGACTTCACTGGTTATTGCCCATCGCTTATCCACAATTGAAAAAGCCGATGAAATTTTGGTCATTGAAGAGGGCCGCATCGTTGAACGTGGTGTGCATGCCGAGTTGCTAGCGAAGCATGGTGCATATGCGCAACTTAACCGTATGCAGTTTGGCCAATGATTGAGCGTATCTGGTCTGGGCAGTCTTGGCTGTATTTGCTCCTGCTGCCGCTATCCTGGTTATATGGTGCGGTCACCGCGCTTATCCGGGCCAGTTACTCTCTTGGTTGGCGCACCGCGTGGCGTTCACCGGTTCCGGTGATTATTGTCGGCAATCTTACTGCTGGCGGTAATGGCAAGACACCCGTCGTAATCTGGCTGGTGGAACAGCTACAACTACGGGGTTACCGTGTTGGGGTGGTGTCTCGTGGTTACGGTGGTAAGTCTGATGTGTATCCGCTACTGCTATCCAATGCGACGTCCACGGCGCAGGCGGGTGATGAGCCAGTGCTGATACACCAACGTACTCAGGCACCGGTGGCGGTCTCGCCAAAGCGCTCAGACGCCATTAAGGCACTACTAAATGCCCATGCCCTGGACTTCATCATCACCGATGATGGATTGCAGCATTACGCGCTACAGCGTGATTTTGAGCTGGTGGTGATCGATGGTGTACGCCGCTTCGGTAATGGCTGGTGGCTACCGGCAGGTCCGATGCGTGAACGGGCGGGGCGCTTGCACTCAGTGGATGCGGTCATCACCAATGGTGGCATTGCAGCTACTGGTGAAATACCGATGCAGTTGGTGGCGCGGCAGGCGGTCAATCTGGTTACCGGTGAACGGTTGCCCGCACAGCAACTCCAGCATGTCGTTGCTATGGCGGGTATTGGTCATCCTCCTCGGTTCTTCGCCACACTGAATATGCTGGGGATTGAACCTAAGAGTGAGTATGCTTTTGCTGACCATCAGGATTATTCATTAGCACAACTTAGTCCGCTAACGAGTGGCCCGCAAACATTATTAATGACTGAGAAAGATGCCGTAAAATGTCGGGCTTTTGCTCAGCCTAATTGGTGGTACCTGCCAGTAGATGCACAGTTACCGCCGGATCAAGCTGAACAATTGCTATTAAACATTCAGGCATTATCGCGCCACACCAGGTAGACCAACTTTATAGACTCAGTAGTGTTAGCTTAAGGGCTGTCGCGCACGCCATAATCGAGCGCTGCTGGGTTTCCTCATATAGCTGTAGTTCATCAATTACCGTAGCCCCCAGCGCCCGCTGGAAATCCTGCTTGCTGGAGTGCCCTGCAAATTGACTGTGACCTTTATCCCCTAAATTTGATTGAAAAATACCTGCGGCACTGACGGGGAGAAAATCTTCATAAACTAAAGGTTCATATTGGATAAATTCACCGTCAATCAATTCGTCTAGTGTCAGATCTTGCATTGATACAGTAGGCGCGTTGAGGCCTTTCTCAGTAGGAAAATAGCGGAAGAAAGCGAGTTTTTCAGCGCGCATTGTCGGGTAATCATCTGGGAATTGGCTAAATTTCTCATTGAGAATTGCCATGTATTGCGGGGCATTTTTTTCATTTGCGGGAACCTGTAATTGATCTTGTGCCGCTTGTAGCAGGTTATCATAGAGATTACGGCCCTTCGCTGTCAGCGCTGCCCCCCGTTGTTCTATTTCACCAAAACGTGCGGTGTGATGCCCTTGAATGATTTGCCCATCTGTTGCAAAAAATGAAACGTCCTCCTCAAGGGCCTTAAAGCTGGTTTGCCGTAATAATATCGGGCAGCGGCGCGGAGGTGGTCCTTCGATTACTGCTTTGGGGGGAATCTGATGTGCTGGCATCGCCATTTGTACGGCATCGATATTCAACGTCCGTGGGGTTAGGTGGTTAATATGTGGTCCTTTGAAAGCCACCACATCGGCAATTAAACGATGCTGGTCGTGCAGTTGTTGGTAAACATCAGCACTTACCGTTGCTTGATTATGCCAGCGGAATGTCTCTAATGACTGAGTAATAAAGTCATCAGCTTCATTGCTGGTCAGCCCGCCGGAAGTTTCATGCTGAGTAATTAATTCGATAGCCCGTGGGGTAAATATCACTCTTTTTGCCAGAATATCGGCAGCTTGTTGCCGCAACTCTGGCTGCTCAATTAATTCAAGGCGCAATAATGAGGTGAAAATTCTAAAGGGGCAGGTTTGTAGCGACGTTTCATGTATCGCGCGGAATGCCGTCGAGTGAACCGGAACGCCTGCTGGCGCCAGGTCATAATAGCCAACAGGTACCATGCCCATCACCGCAAACAGTCGGCGCAGGGTAGCAAGTTCAGCGGCGGTTCCCACTCGGATTGCACCGTGTCGCTCCATGTCGAGGCGTTCAATCTCTCCAGTTTGACGCAAATGGCGGGTCAGTTCCGGTTGCTGACTCATGGTTTGCTTGTTGATATCAGCAACCAGTTCTAGCAAGGCACTGTATAGCGGTACTTCATCCTGATACATATCCGACATGGCACTGGAGAATCTGGCGCGAATCTCATCGGGATGGACGAACGGCGGGTGAGTCATAATCGGATAGCTCCTTCATGCTTATTCAGTTTTTAGTCTAGATTGATATCGATAATTAATGGGGTAAGCAGTGGAGAATATTGGTTTTTTCTGCGTGGCATCTCATTGATGCTATTTACTGATCTATCTCCCCAGATAAAATAGTTGCGTAGCGTGGTGTTTTATGAGTTAATAGCCGCTGGCCTGTGCTACAGACCTATTTATGTGTAAGAGTGTTCGAGACTAAAGTAAAGCAGTTCCTCCCAGACGTTATCTTGTTGATGCCGATCCAAAGACGAACCTTCCAGTATCTCTGATAGTAACTCCCATAAGTAATGTTCTGATACAGGCCCGCTATTACTCATAGCGCGAGTGCCTTATGGCAGATTTAATGTTATTTGAAAGAAGAAGTTGAAGGTGAAGTTTATGTCTAAGAAGACAGGTCAGGTTAAGTGGTTCAACGAAAGCAAAGGTTTTGGTTTTATTGAACAGCATGATGGCGGTAAAGATGTGTTTGTTCACTTCTCCGCGATCGCAACTGATGGTTTCAAAACCTTGGCTGAAGGCCAGCGTGTTGAGTATACCATCCAAGACAGCCCGCGCGGGCCGGCTGCTGCAAACGTTGTTGCTCTGTAATTTAAGAGAAAGAATGTTTAGATTATCTTAGAAAGTGATGATGCCGATGTGCTAATCATCGATCTGGATAGCAAAATTCTAAAGCCCGCACTTATGCGGGTTTTTTCATAAAATCAAGCTCATAGAGGTTTAATCAGAAAACTTTAGGATGGGCAACTGCATCTAAACAATAAATAAAAATGAGTTGTTAGGATGCCCAGTAAAAGGAAATTTATTATGACGTTAAAAATGGGTCGCGTGAAATGGTTCAACCAATCAGAAGGTTACGGTTTCATTTCACCACACGATGGTAGTTTGGATGTGTATGTCAGCAAGACGGCTATCGCCAACACCAAAAATAAATCACTGAGCGAAGGGCAGGACGTTGAATTCTCTACTTATCGTAGTATTCACGGGCCGTCAGCAGCAGATGTGATCGCTTTCTAAGTAAACGACGAATAACTCGTTTGCTTATTAGAAAACGGCTACCTTTTGGTAGCCGTTTGTATTTATACCCTGGGGTATTTTTGGCCTCTATTCGACAGGTTGCTTTGTCGCCGGGCGCTTTTGCAGGTGCTTCTATTTGTTTTTATGCGGCTTAGTTGCTGAAGTTAGCAAACAGCGCAATAATTTTATGGAATACTTTCATTTCTTACTCGATAGGTCTATTTGTGTGATGTGAGTCACAAAATTCTACTCCTCGCCATTCAACATATCAATAACAAAACCAGCATTTATCCCACGAAATTGCTATCTATATTTACTTATGTGGTTGCTAATTAACATAACTGCTTGTTATTAATCGCTGATATCACTGGCAGCATCGGCACAGTTAACCTGCATCAGCAGATATGGTATCCTCGAGCACTTTCCCGCTGGCTAAACTCCATTCTGGAGGATGTATGGACCACCGCTTACTCGAAATCGTTGCCTGTCCGGTCTGCAACGGTAAGTTGTATTTCAATAAAGAAAACCTTGAATTGGTATGTAAAGCTGACAATCTGGCTTACCCGGTGCGCGATGGCATTCCGGTATTGTTGGAGAATGAAGCCCGCCCACTGTCAATTAATGAGAAGCACGCATGAGTTTCATCGCTATAATTCCCGCTCGTTATGCCTCAACCCGTTTACCCGGCAAGCCATTGGCTGATATTGCGGGCAAACCGATGGTGGTTCATGTGATGGAACGAGCAAAGGCATCAGGTGCCGCACGGGTGATAGTAGCAACGGATCATCCTGAGGTGATGAAAGCTGTTGAGGCTGCCGGTGGCGAGGTGTGTATGACCCGTGCCGACCATCAGTCTGGTACCGAACGTTTGGCTGAAGTCATTGAATATTATGGTTTTTCAGATGACGATATTATCGTGAATGTTCAAGGGGACGAACCTCTGATACCCCCGGTAATTATCCGTCAGGTGGCTGATAACCTGGCCGCTTGTAGCGCTGGCATGGCAACATTAGCGGTACCGATTGAAAGTAGCGAAGAAGCATTTAACCCTAATGCGGTGAAAGTGGTGATGGATCAGCAAGGCTACGCGCTCTATTTCTCCCGCGCGGCAATCCCGTGGGAAAGAGAGCGTTTTGCTCAGTCAAAAGAGACTATCGGTGATTGTTTCTTACGCCATATTGGTATCTATGCTTATCGTGCCGGCTTTATCCGCCGCTATGTTAACTGGGCACCGAGCAAACTCGAACAAATCGAGCTATTAGAGCAACTTCGTGTGCTGTGGTATGGCGAAAAGATCCATGTCGCGGTAGCGAAAGCGATACCAACAGTTGGGGTTGATACTCAGGCTGATCTGGATCGGGTGCGCGCTATCATGCTTCATCAGTAACCATTACGAGTACAGAACGGTTGGTGCCAGGTGCGATCGGGCCTGGCATTTTTACGCTGTATCTGATGGTTTGATTTTTATTATGAATAATACTTGATCTGCATTCTGGAAATATCCCGCCCGCCATCCCATTATGAACCATCAATTTCGCCAGATAATTGGACTGAGCATAATGGAACAACTGAAAGCTGAATTAAGTGTGGTGCTAGGGGAGTCTATCACCCGCCTTGAACGTATCAGCGAGCAGCCCTATGCCCACCTGTATGCGATGTATAACCAGCAGGGGCAGGCTATCCCGTTGTTGGCGAAGAGCTATGTTTGTCAGGGCATTGCACAACAAGAAGCCTATAAACTGTCCATGCTGGCTAGAGAAGGTGATATCCGCGTACCGACTGTGTACGGGCTGGTGATGACCCATCAATCCCCGTATAAAGAAATTCTGTTGATGGAGCGCTTACGTGGCGTTTCGGTGGAAGCACCCACTCGGACGGGGGAGCGCTGGGATGCTTTGATGGATCAGATAGTTGAAGGTGTGCTGGCCTGGCATCGTATTGATAGCCATGGTTGTGTGGGCAATGTTGATAGCACTCAGGAAAATGATTGGTTCAGTTGGTATCAGCAGCGCGTCGAAGTGCTGTGGGTCACACTGTCTAATATGAATTCACCGGTCATGACATTGGAAGATCGCGCGGTACTTTACCGTGCAAAGGCATCATTAACGGCACTTTTTACCGATTTCGATGATAGCTCAGTGCTGGTACACGGTAATTTAACTCTGCGCAGTATGCTAAAGGATGCGCGCAGCGACCAGTTGTTGGCGATGCTTAATCCTGGCCCGATGTTGTGGGCACCACGGGAGTATGACTTGTTCCGTCTCAGCGAAGAGGGTATGCCGAGCCAGTTATTCTACCGTTATCTCAATAAAGCACCGGTTTCTGAATCCTTTGTTGCTCGCCGTTGGCTCTATACCCTATGGGAGTTGGTGGCCCGCTTTATTCATACCGGGAGTTTGGATCGCTTGTTGTTTGATAATGCCGCCAGGCAACTTCTCCCTTGGCTAGATTAATAGCCTTCATCTTTCAAGTTGCAGGTGTGTTGGCTGCGCTCAATAAGCCGAATCACTTACTGGTCTTGACCTTAAAAAATAAGTAAGCTCATCGGGATTTTTTCCCTTGCCGCCTTCCTGCATCTCGAAATCTATTGGATATTGGCGGGTGACAATGAGTTATTAACAGCAAAATTATTCATCCTTGCTATCCCCGCTTAATTTTTGCCACAACAGCCCCAATGTTTCATACCATGCGCGCTCAGCGTGGCCTAACCAGGCTGCCGCTGGAATAGCGCGCTCCCAGCTATGTAATGGTGTGGTAATGGCTAGCTGATTAGCCGGCGCGGGGATAGGATGTAACCCAATGGCGGTAAAGAATTTAATCGCTCGGGGTAGATGGTTTGCCGAGGTGACCAGCAGAAAGGGTTTATCCCCCACCAGAGCAGCCACCGCAGCGGCTTCTTCAACGGTATCTTTCGGTTGTTCCAACGCAATAATATCCGCCACCGGAACACCTAAGCTTTCTGCCACCTGTGCTGCTGTTGCTGCACTGCTTTGTTTGTTTGGCCCCGCACTGCCGGTAAAGACCATTTTTGCACTAGGATGTGCGCGATATAACCTGACACCCTCGGTGACCCTTGGCAGGCTATTTGCGAATAAATTGGCGCTTGGTGCCCAATTCGGATTAAACGTGTAGCCGCCGCCAAGCACAACAATGTAATCTACCGGGTCGTTTCCCTGATAAGTCGCGTAGGGCTTTTCGAGTGGCAATAGCAGGCGGTCAGCGACAGGTTGCAGGCTAATAAGCAATAATACCAGCCAACTTAACGCAAAAAGCGTTTTGCCACTTTTCTGCCAGCGGGTAAACCACAATAAGATTAATGCCAACCCCATGATGATGAGCAGCAAAGGCAGTGGCATTAATAAGCCGCCAACAAATTTTTTTAAGGTGAAAAGCATAAATATAGGGACCTTTTGGCTGAAAAACCGGCATTTGGCGATGATTACAGGCCAAGAGGATTTATTCTAAGTCAGGCTGTGCCAAAATAGCAGGTTGGTAGGCATTCTTTTTACTGTGGCTATTGATTTGCGAGTTTCTATATCCTAAGTAGTTCGAGTTGCAGGAAGGCGGCAACTGAGCGAGTCCCCCGGAGCTTACACAAGTAAGTGACTGGGGTGATCGAAGGCGGCCAACGCACATGCAGCTTGAAGTATGACGGGTATACAAAGCCGTTAAATCAATAGTTATAGCGGAGCAGTTGTTCATGCAGGATCGCAATTTCGATGATATTGCTGAGAAATTTTCCCGCAATATCTATGGTACGACGAAGGGAATGATTCGTCAGGCAGTGGTTTGGCAAGATATCACCGAGCTGTTAGCGCAGTTGCCGCCACGCCCGTTGCGGATTTTAGATGCGGGTGGGGGCGAAGGGCATATGGCTTGCCAACTGGCGGCATTAGGCCATCAGGTTCTATTATGTGACCTGTCAGCGGAGATGATCCAGCGTGCGAAAGCTGCGGCCTTGGAAAAAGGTGTGAGCCACAACATGCAATTTGTACAAAGTGCGGCTCAGGACATCACCCAACATTTAGAACAGCCGGTTGATCTGATATTGTTCCATGCGGTTTTAGAATGGATTGCAGAACCCCAACACGTTCTGCAAGTACTCTTTAATGCGTTAGCCCCCGGTGGCGCGCTCTCATTGATGTTTTTCAATGCCAATGGGTTGGTGATGCGTAATGCGGTATTGGGTAACTTTCAGTTGGCGATACCGGGTGTAAAAAGGCGTAGGCAGCGTTCGCTGTCACCGCAATACCCTTTAGATCCACCAACGGTATATGGTTGGCTTGAGCAAATGGGTTTATCCATTAGCGGTAAGACGGGAGTACGGGTGTTTCACGATTACATGAAAAATAAACAGCAACAAGTTGATGAGTTTGCTGAATTATTGGCGCTGGAACAGCGCTATTGCCGGCAGGAGCCCTTTATCAGCCTGGGGCGCTACGTGCATGTCATGGCGTTTAAGCCGAATCTGAAGGACCCACTATGAGTGAATTTTCCCAGACAGTACCCGAACTGGTCGCCTGGGCGCGGAAAAATGACTTTTCAATTACTCTGCCAACGGATCGTCTGGCCTTTCTTTTAGCTATTGCCACGTTAAACGGCGAGCGGCTGGACGGCGAAATGAGTGAAGGGGAGCTAGTTGATGCATTTCGCCACGTCTGCAAAGGTTTTGAACAGACCCATGAAACCGTGGCTGTGCGCGCCAATAACGCTATCAATGACATGGTACGCCAGCGGTTACTGAACCGCTTTACCAGTGAAATAGCCGATGGTAATGCCATTTATCGGCTGACTCCATTAGGCATTGGTATCACTGATTATTATATCCGTCAGCGTGAATTCTCCACCCTGCGCCTGTCAATGCAGTTATCGATTGTCGCGCAAGAGCTACAACGGGCGGCAGAAGCGGCAGAAGAGGGGGGGGATGAGTTCCACTGGCACCGTAATGTTTTTGCTCCGCTAAAATATTCAGTTGCTGAAATTTTTGACAGCATCGATATGACGCAACGCCTGATGGACGAACAGCAACATAGTGTGAAGGAAGATATTGCCGCATTGCTAAATCAGGATTGGCGGGCGGCTATTGCCAGTTGTGAAATGCTGCTGTCAGAAACCTCCGGCACACTACGGGAATTACAAGATACGCTGGAAGCAGCAGGTGATAAGCTTCAGGCTAACCTGTTACGTATTCAAGAAGCCACTATCGGCAATGCAGGCCTGGATCTGGTGGATAAGTTGGTCTTTGATTTACAAAGTAAACTTGACCGCATTATCAGTTGGGGCCAGCAGGCGATTGACCTGTGGATCGGCTATGACCGGCATGTGCATAAGTTTATCCGTACTGCAATTGATATGGATAAAAACCGTGTCTTCGCCCAACGCTTGCGCCAGTCAGTGCAGAATTATTTTGCTAGCCCATGGGTGCTCACCTATGCCAACGCGGATCGCTTGCTGGATATGCGTGATGAAGAACTGGCGTTGCGCAGTGAAGAAGTTACCGGGGAGCTGCCACCGGATCTGGAATTTGAAGAATTTAATGAGATCCGTGAACAATTAGCCGCCCTGATTGAGCAAGCATTGCTGGTATACCAGCAGCAAAAAATGCCACTTAATCTGGGGGAAGTGATGCGCGACTACCTCGCGCAATATCCGCGTGCTCGTCATTTCGACGTGGCTCGTATCCTGGTCGACCAGGCAGTTCGCCTTGGTGTGGCCGAAGCCGATTTCTCAGGGTTACCAGCGGAATGGTTGGCAATCAATGATTACGGAGCCAAGGTGCAGGCACATGTCATCAACAAATATTGAAGTAGTAATGCCCGTTAAACTGGCTCAGGCATTGGTCAATTCACTGTTTCCAGCGCTCGATAGCCAGTTACGTGCCGGTCGCCATATCGGGATTGATGAGCTGGATAACCATGCTTTCCTGATGGATTTTCAGGAACAACTGGAAGAGTTTTATACCCGCTATAACGTGGAATTAATCCGTGCACCGGAAGGTTTCTTCTATCTGCGCCCCCGTTCTACCACACTGATCCCACGCTCGGTGCTATCTGAGCTGGATATGATGGTTGGCAAGATCCTCTGTTATCTGTATCTCAGCCCGGAACGTTTGGCCCATGAAGGCATTTTCGCGCAGCACGAATTATACGAAGAGCTGCTAAGTCTGGCCGATGAGAGCAAATTGCTGAAGTTTGTTAACCAGCGCTCAACTGGGTCGGATTTGGATAAGCAGAAGTTGCAGGAAAAAGTACGAACGTCACTTAACCGGCTGCGTCGGTTGGGGATGATCTACTTTATGGGCAATGACAGCAGCAAGTTTCGTATCACTGAAGCGGTGTTCCGCTTTGGTGCTGATGTGCGTAGCGGAGATGACCCACGGGAAGCCCAGCTACGCATGATCCGTGATGGCGAAGCCATGGCGGTGGAAAACAGTCTGTCACTCCATGATGAAAGCGATGAAACTGATATCACCATGGGTAATGCAGCGGACAGTGCAGAGGATGAACAGGAATGATTGAACGCGGTAAATTTCGCTCGCTGACCTTGGTTAACTGGAATGGTTTTTTTGCCCGAACATTCGATCTTGATGAGCTGGTAACCACCTTATCTGGCGGCAATGGTGCGGGTAAATCCACCACTATGGCCGCTTTCGTCACAGCACTGATTCCTGATCTGACACTGCTGCACTTTCGTAACACCACCGAAGCGGGTGCCACCAGCGGTTCCCGCGATAAAGGTTTGCACGGTAAATTGCGGGCTGGGGTCTGTTATTCAACACTGGATGTCGTCAACTCCCGCCACCAACGTGTGGTTGTCGGGGTGCGTTTGCAACAAGTGGCAGGGCGTGACCGCAAGGTTGATATTAAGCCGTTCACCATTCAAGGGCTGCCGACGGCTATCCAACCTACCCAGATCCTCACCGAGGTGGTGGGTGAGCGTCAGGCGCGCGTGCTGTCATTACAAGAGCTGAAAGAGCGCGTCGAAGCGATGGAAGGGGTGCAGTTCAAGCAATTTAACTCCATCACTGACTACCACTCTCTAATGTTTGATTTGGGTGTGATTCCAAAGCGTTTACGCTCTTCTGCCGATCGCAGCAAATTTTACCGTTTGATTGAAGCATCGTTGTACGGCGGTATCTCCAGCGCGATTACCCGCTCACTGCGTGATTACTTATTGCCAGAAAACAGCGGTGTGCGGAAAGCCTTCCAGGATATGGAGGCTGCGTTGCGTGAAAACCGCATGACCCTTGAGGCTATCCGTGTCACTCAATCTGATCGTGATCTGTTTAAGCATCTGATTTCAGAGGCAACGTCCTACGTTGCTGCTGACTATATGCGTCATGCCAATGAGCGGCGGATCCATCTTGATGGCGCGTTGGTATTGCGCCGTGACTTGCTGACCAGCCGCAAGCAATTGGTGACTGAACAGTATCGTCATGTGGAAATGTCACGTGAATTAGCCGAGCAAAGCGGTGCGGAATCGGACCTGGAAACCGATTATCAGGCGGCCAGTGACCACCTGAGTCTGGTGCAGACCGCCATGCGCCAGCAGGAAAAGATCGAGCGCTATCAGAGTGATCTGGAAGAGTTGACTTACCGGCTGGAAGAGCAAAATGAAGTTGTCGCCGAGGCCAGCGAACAGCAGGCCGATAACGAAGCCCGCGCTGAAGCTGCTGAGTTGGAGGTGGACGAACTGAAAAGTCAGTTGGCCGATTACCAGCAAGCGCTGGACGTTCAGCAAACCCGTGCTATCCAATATCAGCAAGCTTTACAGGCTTTAGAACGTGCGCGCGCATTGTGCCAATTGCCAGAATTAACCGCTGATAATGCCGAAGAGTGGCTAGAAACCTTCCATGCCAAAGAGCAGGAAGCGACCGAATCTTTATTACAACTCGAGCAGAAATTGAGCGTTGCGGATGCCGCGCACAGCCAATTTGAGCAGGCTTACCAGCTAGTGGTGGCTATCGCCGGTCAGGTCAGTCGCAGTGAAGCCTGGCAAGCAGCGCGTGAGTTGCTGCGTGACTGGCCGTCTCAGCAACATTTGGCTGAACGTGTGCAACCATTGCGGATGCGCTTGTCAGAGCTGGAACAGCGTTTACGCGCTCAGCAAGACGCAGAACGCTTGTTGCACGAGTTCTGCAAACGCCAGGGGCAAGTATACCAGCCGGAGGAGCTGGAAGAGTTGCAGCGTGAGCTAGAGTCACAGGTTGAAGAACTTTCTCTCAACGTCAGTGATGCGGGTGAACGGCGCATGGAAATGCGGCAGGAACTTGAGCAAATTAAGCTCAAAATTCAGCAACTGACGGCGCGTGCCCCCGTCTGGTTAGCAGCACAAGATGCCCTGAGCCAACTCAGCGAGCAGAGCGGTGAGGCGCTGGAAGATAGCCGTCAAGTGACCGAACACATGCAGCAACTGCTGGAGCGTGAGCGTGAGACCACGGTGGAGCGCGATGAAGTCGCCGCAACCAAACGTGCTGTTGATGCGCAGATTGAGCGGTTAAGTCAGCCAAGTGGTGCTGAAGATGCGCGGATGATCGCTCTGGCTGAGCGCTTCGGTGGTGTGCTGTTATCTGAGATTTATGACGATGTGACTCTTGATGATGCGCCATACTTCTCCGCGCTGTATGGCCCGTCTCGCCACGGTATTGTGGTGCCGGATTTGTCATTGGTACGCGACCAATTGGCAGGGCTGGAAGATTGCCCGGAAGATTTGTATCTCATCGAAGGGGATCCGCAGTCATTTGATGACAGTGTCTTTGCTGTCGAAGAACTTGAAAAAGCGGTGGTGGTGAAAATTGCCGATCGCCAGTGGCGTTACTCCCGTTATCCAGAACTGCCGCTGTTTGGCCGCGCTGCCCGTGAGAACCGGCTGGAAGCGCTGTATCAAGAACGTGATAGCCTGGCTGAGCGCTATGCTACGTTGTCATTTGACGTGCAAAAAACGCAACGCTTGCACCAGGCATTCAGCCGTTTTATCGGTTCTCATCTGGCCGTGGCATTTGATGCAGATCCTGAAGCTGAAATTCGTTTACTCAATACCCGTCGTGGTGAAATAGAGCGTGCGCTGAGTGCACACGAAGAGCAAAACCAGCAACAGCGCCAGCAATTTGAACAGGCGAAAGAGGGGATTTCTGCTCTTAACCGCTTGATCCCACTTATTTCATTGCTACTTGATGATACGCTGACTGACCGTGTCGAAGAGATAACTGAAGAATCGGCGCAAGCACAAGAGGCGGCTCGCCATATTCAGAAACATGGCGCTTCCCTGACTAAACTTGAACCGCTGTTAGCGGTACTACAAAGTGACCCGCAACAACACGAACAGTTGCAGGAAAACTATGTATTGGCGCAAAACAGCCAGCGTCAGGCTAAACAACAAGCTTTCGCACTGACTGAAGTTGTTCAACGTCGTGCGCACTTTAGCTATACCGATTCTGCGGGCATGTTGACGGAGAACTCTGATCTCAACGACAAACTGCGCCAGCGTTTGGAGCAAGCTGAAGCGGAACGCACGCGTGCTCGTGAGCAATTACGGCAGTATCAAGCGCAGTTTACCCAATACAATCAGGTGTTAGCGTCGTTAAAAAGTTCTTATGACGCCAAGCGCGACATGCTGAAAGAGTTAAGCCAGGAACTGGTGGATATCGGTGTTCAGGCTGATGCTAATGCAGAAGCCCGCGCGCGTACCCGCCGTGACGAATTGCATGCGGCATTGAGTGCTAACCGTTTACGCCGCAATCAGTTGGAAAAACAGCTAACTTTCTGTGAAGCTGAGATGGATAGCCTACAGAAGAAACTGCGCAAGCTGGAACGAGATTACCATCAGATCCGTGAACAAGTCGTCAATGCCAAAGCGGGTTGGTGTGCGGTAATGCGGATGGTGAAAGATAACGGCGTTGAGCGCCGTTTGCATCGCCGTGAACTGGCTTATATGGACGGTGACGAGCTGCGTTCAATGTCAGATAAAGCCTTGGGCGCATTGCGTCTGGCGGTGGCTGATAACGAACATCTGCGCGATGTGCTACGTTTATCTGAAGATCCGAAACGGCCTGAGCGTAAGATTCAGTTCTATATCGCGGTCTACCAGCATCTGCGTGAGCGTATTCGTCAGGATATTATTCGCACTGATGATCCGGTTGAAGCCATTGAACAGATGGAGATTGAACTGGGCCGTTTGACCGAAGAATTAACCGCTCGTGAACAGAAGCTGGCGATCAGTTCCAAAAGTGTATCGAATATTATCCGTAAAACTATTCAGCGCGAACAGAACCGCATCCGTATGCTGAATCAGGGCTTGCAAGCGGTGTCATTTGGTCAGGTCAAGAGCGTTCGACTGAATGTGAATGTGCGTGAAGCTCACGCGACCTTGCTCGATGTGCTATCCGAGCAGCAGGAACAGCATCAGGATCTGTTTAATAGCAATCGTCTGACCTTCTCTGAAGCATTGGCGAAACTCTACCAGCGGTTGAACCCACAAATGGATATGGGGCAGCGCCTGCCGCAGACTATCGGTGAAGAACTGCTTGATTACCGTAACTATCTGGAACTGGAAGTCGAAGTTTATCGCGGTTCAGATGGCTGGCTGCGGGCAGAAAGCGGCGCGTTGTCAACCGGTGAGGCTATCGGTACGGGTATGTCGATACTGGTCATGGTGGTACAGAGCTGGGAAGAAGAGTCGCGTCGTCTGCGCGGCAAAGATATTTCTCCTTGCCGTTTGCTGTTCCTTGATGAAGCGGCGCGTTTGGATGCTAAATCTATCGCGACATTATTTGAACTGTGCGAGCGGCTGGAAATGCAATTAATAATTGCAGCGCCAGAAAATATTAGTCCAGAAAAAGGGACTACGTATAAATTGGTACGAAAAGTCTTCCAAAATCATGAGCATGTACATGTGGTTGGCTTACGTGGCTTTGCCAATGAAATACCTACATTGCCACCGATACCTGCCGAGATACAACCCGGTGGCTAATTGTTGCTCAGAAAGAAGGCAACAATAATAAACCCCATTAAATGGCCGCTAACAAGCGGTCATTTTTATTTCTCCCACATCTTAGGGTTATATTTTATAACCGCAGGAAATCTGTTAGCGTAACGTGATGGTTAAATTTTATCGTTGACCACGCAATGGGCATTTCTGTTTGTATAATAATGATGAAAACCCGAAACTATTGAAGTTGTAGCCAACGAGCAAATCTCGTTGAACTGATCGACGCTCAGGGATTCGGGTGCCAGAGCAGCAACAAAGCTGCGACTTCAAGGAAGAAGGGTAACGACAGACTATGACGTACTTAGATAAGCAGACCGGGGGCATAGAATGTCGATAGGGAAACGAAATCCGCAACGCACATTAGCGTTATACTGCGCTTTAATTTATAGTCTGATGCCAATATTTACCGCATCAGCCACGGCACCTGTGATGCCGCTAGACTCCTCCTCAGCCCTGCCGGCAAATGGTGCGACCATGTCGGTTGCACAAAGCCGTTCGCAACTATTGTCAGTGCTACCTAAAACGGTGACACCTTTCTATACTTCTGAACTGGCGTTGCTTTATGCCGCTAACCGTATGCAGCCTATGTGGCAAGATAGGGCTGCGGTGCAGCATTTTCAGCAGCAATTAGCCGAAGTGGCACTCTCTGGTATCCAGCCGCAATTTATGCAGTGGGTAAAATGGCTCAGTGATCCTGACATTACCGGTCAAGCCCGTGATGTTGTTTTATCAGATGCCATGTTGGGATATTTGCACTTTATCTCAGGTGTTGGTGCGAACGGCAGTGTCTGGTTATACAGCAATGTGCCCTACAAGATGGCGATGCCACCGGCGACAATTTTAAATCGTTGGCAACAAGCGGTGCGTGAAGGCACCACCGCACCCTATCTGGCATCGCTGGCTCCTCAGCATCCTCAATACGACAAAATGCATCAGGCATTGAAACTGATGCTGGCAGACCGACAACCCTGGCCACAGATGTCCAATGGCCCCAGCCTGCGCCCAGGCCAGTTAAGTGATGATATTCCCGCTCTGCGGAAGATTCTCGACAGAACCGGCATGCTACATCCTGTCGCATCACAACCAGCAAAAGCGCCAGAAGTAATTCCGGTGGATAACCCCTCGGTGGCCGTGGTCAATGATGACCTCTCGGTCGATGAAGAGAAGAGCCGTGCCTTGGCTCACAGTCTGGTGGTTAGCCCTTCAGCAGCACCCGTGGCAGACGCCTCTGTTGCTGGTGCTACCGGCGATGTCGCTGCACCGTCATCAGCACCGCTTACCGTGACCATAACCGACAATATTTACACGCCGGAGCTGGTGGAAGCCGTTAAACGTTTTCAACAGTGGCATGGGCTAAGTGATGATGGCGTTATTGGTGTCCGAACGCGTGAATGGCTGAATGTCTCACCACAAACGCGGGCAACATTATTGGCATTGAATATTCAGCGTTTACGTATTTTGCCGGGGCGAGTTGATAACGGCATTATGGTTAACATCCCAAACTATTCGCTTAATTATTATAAGAATGGTGCTGAGGTTCTCTCATCCCGGGTGATTGTTGGCCGTCCAAGCCGCAAGACACCGCTGATGAGCAGTGCGTTAAATAATGTGGTTGTCAATCCACCGTGGAATGTACCAACGTCTTTGGTGCGCCAAGATATTGTGCCCAAAGCACGCTATGACGCCGGTTATTTCCAGCGCCATGGTTATACCGTACTGTCAGGCTGGAGTAATGAGGCTGAAGTCGTTGATCCATCAATGATCGATTGGAGCATGATTTCACCTAATAACTTCCCGTATCGCTTGCGTCAGGCACCAGGTGCCAGCAACTCATTAGGGCGCTTCAAATTCAATATGCCAAGCTCTGACGCTATCTATTTACATGACACGCCAAACCATGGCCTGTTCCAGAAAGATATCCGTGCACTTAGCTCCGGCTGTGTCCGCGTCAATAAAGCCTCGGATCTGGCAAATATGTTATTACAAGATGCAGGCTGGAATGATGCGCGGGTTTCCTCAACGTTAAAACAAGGCGATACCACGTACGTGAATATTCGCCAACGTGTCCCGGTGCAGTTGTATTACCTGACAGCATGGGTGGCGGATGACGGTAAGCCACAATTTAGAACAGATATTTACAATTATGATAAGACGGTGAGATCCGGTGCACAAATCTCACCTCAGGCTGAACTTTTACTGCAATAAATGCAGTAAAACTCAATAACTAATGGTCTTAATATCGGGTTGTCATAGGGGGCCCTAGATTGGGGTTCTCTATAACCGAACTTAAACGTACAGCGAGTGCGTGCCGAATGCGGGTTGACTGGTTTTCCGTAGGCGGTTATGGTTCGGGACGGCACATTTGGTTAGTGCTTTCTTTTGACATTCTTGCCGGGTATTAACAGAGATCATGGATAAAATTGATAATTATCGCCGTAAATGGCTAACGTTAGGCGGGGCAGCGTTGGGTATATCGCTGCTTCCAGGGCAGGCATTCGCCACCCTTTCGACTCCTCGCCCACGGATCTTGACCCTGAATAACCTCAATACAGGCGAGTCCATAAAAGCCGAATTTTTTGATGGTCGGGGCTATAACAAAGATGAACTTTCCCGCTTAAATCACCTCTTTCGCGATTACCGAGCCAATAAAGTAAAAAGTATTGATCCACGCCTGTTTGATCAGCTATACCGCCTGCAAGTGCTGCTTGGCACAACTAAACCGGTGCAGCTTATTTCCGGTTACCGCTCACTTGATACCAATAATGAACTGCGCGAACGCAGTCGCGGTGTGGCTAAGCACAGCTTCCATACGAAAGGGCAGGCAATGGATTTTCATATTGAAGGCATTCAATTGAGTAATATCCGCAAAGCAGCATTAAAAATGCGTGCGGGTGGTGTAGGATATTACCCTCGCAGTAACTTTGTGCATATTGATACCGGGCCGACAAGAAACTGGTAACAGGCATTTTATGCAAATGAATTAAATATATACCTAACAAGTTTCAAGGTGCAGGGCGGTGGCAAACAAGGGACGAATCGGTTGTGAACTGATTTGAACAGCATTTATGCCTGCCCGCAGGGGGCCTCAAGGATGAAGCTCGTTAATCTCGATGAGCTGACCCGTCAGTGACTCAGGTAAACGAGGCCCACACGTAAGTAGGTTGAACGATAACGGGTATATTGCTGATTGCATTTGGGTGGAGTTTTATGAAATATCAAATTATTCCGGTGACGGCCTTTAGCCAGAACTGCACGTTAATCTGGTGTGAAGCCACAAAGCAGGCCGCATTGGTGGATCCCGGTGGTGACGCAGCTAAGATCATTGCTGAAGTTACACGTCAGGGGGTAACGGTCAGCCAGATTTTATTGACTCACGGCCATCTGGATCATGTGGGTGCTGCCACTGAGTTAGCCGCTCATTTTGATATCCCGATTTATGGCCCTGAAAAAGAAGATACTTTTTGGTTAGAGGGGTTACCAGCACAAAGCCGAATGTTTGGTTTGAGTGAGTGTGACGCTTTTACCCCAACCCGTTGGTTGGAAGAGGGTGACAAAATTACCGTAGGGGAAGTGGAGTTATCAGTATTGCACTGCCCCGGTCACACGCCAGGCCATATTGTTTTCATTGACCAATCAGGGCGTTTGGCACTGGTCGGTGATGTTATCTTTAACGGCGGTGTTGGGCGTAGTGATTTCCCACGCGGTGATCACCAACAACTGATTAATTCCATTCGGACTAAATTATTGCCTTTGGGCGATGATATAACATTTATTCCCGGCCATGGCCCAATGTCTACGCTAGGCCACGAACGGCAGACTAATCCTTTTATACGTGAAGAACCTGCTATTTGGTGATGTTGACATTATAAACAGCCATAACTTCAAAGAAGGCACCGTCTGGTGCCTTTTTACGTTATATTGAATACGTGATTCACATATTTTGTGAACTTATAGTTATTTATATATCAGTACTACGAACATAATGATGATGACAGTTGGCGCTATATTATCTTTGCGAGTTGATAAAGCCTGACTAACAAACAGTAGTAACGTTTATTGACTCGGCACCGTTTGTGCTGCCGTTTTGAGTTCGTAATATTACGAGCGCCTTTCAATGGAAGCCACTATGCCATTTCGTCGTTTCAGACTGAGTAAATTCCTGTCCCGGCTAACATTTTCTTGCATGGTATTACTCTTATTTCTGTTGTTGGGTGCGGCTGTGATTTATGCGCAAACCAAAGTAAATATGTATCAGGATGCTGAAGCTAAGTTATTACAGGGCAGGGAGCGATTCGAACAAGTGCTTAATAACTTGCAGCATGCGGCGCTTCAGGTAGAAACTGGATTAGGCAAGCCTTGCATACAAGTTGTTCAGAACCTGCGTGATCAAGTTGTCACGATACCGGATGTGCGTTCAGTCTCTTTAGCTAAGGGGACTACCATTTATTGTTCCTCGATCTATGGCCCGCTTTCCACGCCGTTTGACTTAGATGTTTTTGTTGATGGGCAACTGGAGCTAATGCAAGGCAATGATGTCACTCCAGATCGTGCTTTGATGGTGTATCGCCTCGCTCGTGGGAGTTACAGCATACTCGTTGCTGTTGATGGTTATTATCTGCGCAGTATTCTTAACTTATTGAGTGGTGATATAGCGTTGAGTCTGAGGGTGGGAGATAAATGGATGGATGCTGCGGGTATCGTACATTCAGGCCTACCTCCTCAAGGGAGTGAACCTCTATACCTGGCCTCAGACAAATTTGCATATTCATTAAGTACCACACTTTCTAACCAGCAATATTTGGCCTATGCCTGGCAATATAATCAAGGTAGCCTGATATTTTTCATCTTAACGAGCATTGGTGCTGCGGTGCTGGTTTTCTGGTTATCGGGTAAGGCAGTATCACCTACGCAGATTTTAAGACAAGCGCTAGAAAACAACGAGTTTGTTGCTTATATGCAGCCGATAGTATCAGGCAAAGAGCAATGCTGGGTTGGCTGTGAAGTCCTAATGCGTTGGCAGCACCCTGTTAATGGTTTAATTCAACCCAACAAATTCATTCCGATGGCTGAGGACAGCGAATTTATTGTGCCGATGACTCGCGCTATCATGCAGCAAGTTAGTGCCACTTTTGCACCTTACGTAAATCAGTTACCGGAAGGTTTTCACTTTGGTTTTAATATCAGTGCCAATCATTGTCGTGATCTGAGTCTGGTCGATGATTGCCGCTCTTTTATTCAGGCATTTGGTGGTAATAAAATCAATATCACATTGGAATTAACCGAACGGAAGTTAATCGTTGCCGATGAGATTACTGATAGATTATTTGCAGAACTGCACGCGTTAGGCGTGTTTATCGCTATCGACGACTTTGGTACCGGGCATTCAAGCCTGACTTATTTGCAGAACTTTAAAGTGGATTTTCTGAAAATTGACCAAAGTTTTGTTGGCATGATTGGTTCCGATGCATTGTCGAGTCACATTGTCGGGAATGTTATCGATCTGGCTACCCGATTGGGGCTACAGACCATTGCTGAGGGCGTGGAAAACGAGACTCAAGTGCGCTATTTACAGGCCCATAATGTCGACTATCTGCAAGGTTATATGTATGGGCGACCAATGCCGATGAGCGAATTTGCCAAATATATGTTCCATTAAGGCTAATTACCGCGGGCATTTGAAACAAGGCAAACGTGACTTGCTGCTAAAAAGACAGAACCCCACAAAAGTGGGGTTCTTCAGTAAACTTAAGGGTACTACGCCAGGTCACCGATACTGAATCACAATACAGCTACGATAGCTTCACACAGTGGGGCCATGTTATCCGGTGTCATACCTGCAACGTTCACCCGGCCAGAGTTGACGGCATAAACAGCAAACTCATTGCGCAGGCGCAGGACTTGTTCTTTGGTCAGGCCGCTGAACGAAAACATCCCATTCTGGTTAATGATAAAGCTGAAATCTTGCTTCGCGCCTTTTTCCTGCAACGTATTGACAAACAACTGACGCATACGATGGATGCGCTGACGCATATCGGTCAGTTCTTGTTCCCAAATGGCGCGCAATGCGGCGTTGCTTAGGATGGTCGCAACCACTGAGGCACCGTGGGCTGGTGGGTTGGAATAGTTAGCACGGATAACGGCTTTAACCTGGCTGAAGGCGATATCGGCCACGTCACTGCTAGCGGCAACAATGGTGCAAGCTCCGACGCGCTCATTATACAAACCAAAGTTTTTCGAGTAAGAGCTACAAACGATCAGTTCCTGATGTTTGGCGGCGAAAATACGCAGGCCCTGAGCATCTTCTTCCAGACCTTTGGCAAAACCTTGATAAGCGAAGTCAAACAGTGGCAGCCAGCCTTTAGCGACTGACAGCTCAGCTAATTGGCTCCACTGGGCTTCAGTTGGGTCGATACCGGTAGGATTATGGCAGCAGCCATGGAACAGCACTACGTCGCCTGCTTGGGCTGCTGAGAGGCTTTTTAATAGCCCATCGAAGTCCAGCGCATGGTTCGCAGCATCATAATAGGCATACTCAACCACTTCAAGCCCGGCAGCGGCGAAGATATTTTTATGGTTTGGCCAGCTAGGATTACTCACCCAGACACGTTTGGCATTAGTCTGATGGGCGATAAAATCAGCAGCAATACGTAACCCACCAGTACCACCTGGGGTTTGAGCGGTACGTGCGCGTTTGTCAGCGATAATCGCGCTATCTGCACCAAACAACAGCTCTTGGGTGCAACTGGCGAAAACCGGCAGGCCATCAATCCCCAGATAGTTTTTAGTAACTTCGTTTTCCAGCAAATACTGCTCAGCTTTCTTCACGCTGGTCAGCACCGGCGTTTTACCGGTTTCGTCTTTGTAGACACCAATCCCAAGGTTAATTTTATGAGGGCGGTCATCCGCGCGGAAAATATCGGTCAGGCCCAAAATCGGGTCAGCAGGTGCAGCAGTGATTTTTTCAAACATGTCAGAGGCTTCCATGGCTTAGCGTTAAGCAAACAGAACCATCAGCGTAGCGCCAGTTGCGGCCTTTGCCAACCGTTTGCGATAAAAAGAAATGAATGTTGTGAGACGAGGGAGTTCAGGGTGAAAAATCGGCAAAATAGCGCATTCAGCAGCGTAATATCCCTTTATTAGCTAAGGATAAAAACAAAAAGACAGAGCCGAAGCCCTGTCTTTTTTTCAACTTATGTCAGCAGATAAACTGCGTGATTAAGTTTAACTTAGAACTGGTATACCAAGCCAACACCAACAACGTCATCAGTGTTCAGGCCATTTGCACGGGTGAAATTATCTTCATCCAGCAAGTTGATTTTGTAATCAACATAGGTAGTCATGTTTTTGTTGAATGCGTAGTAAGTACCAACAGAAACATATTTCAGCAGGTCATGGTCTTCGCCGTTAGCGTTAGTACCAAGGCCGTTCAGGTCCTTACCTTTAGACTGGACGTAGCCCAGGGATGGACGCAGACCGAAATCAAACTGATATTGCGCAGTGATTTCAATGTCACGGGTTTTGTTAGCGATAGTCTCGCTAGCATCGCCATATGGAGTCATGTTCAGCGTTTCAGCATACATTGCAGCCAAGTATACGTTGTTAGCATCGTATTTAGCACCAACGTTCCATGCCTGAGCTTTATTGCCTTGAGCAGTAGAGAACGCGTCTTGCTGGTTAGTACGGTTAGAAGAAGAGTAACCAGCACCAAAGTGAACGCCGTAACCGATATCATAAGTAGAAGAGATACCGAAACCGTCACCATTCTGATCTTTCAGGTTGTCACCAGTGTAAGCACCGTCTTTAATAGCGCTGCGACCATCTTCGTTTTTGCCTTGATATTGCAGGGCAAAGTTCAGGCCATCAACCAGACCGAAGAAGTTGGTGTTACGGTAAGTTGCCAGACCAGTAGAACGGCCAGTCATGTAGTTGTCAGAGTTGGAGATTGAATCACCACCAAACACTGGCAGCATGTCGGTCCATGCGTTAACGTCATAGATTACGCCGTAGTTACGGCCGTAGTCCAATGAACCGAACTGATCAAACTTCAGACCAGCGAAGCCCAGACGAGTTTTGTTACCTTTGTCGCCTTGAGATTCAGCGTGGTTCGCTTGAACGTTATATTCCCACTGGCCGTAACCGGTCAGTTGGTTAGTAATTTGGGTTTCACCTTTGAAGCCGAAACGAACATAAGTTTCGTCGCCGTCTTGGCCAGCGTTGTCAGAGAACTGGTGACGCGCATCAACTTTACCGTACAGGTCAAGTTTGTTGCCGTCTTTGTTGTAGATTTCTGCTGCATTAGCTGCGCCAGCTACTAACAATGCTGGGATTACTACTGCAAGAATATTGCGCTTCATCATTATTATTACCCTCATTGGTGTTATTCGGACACCTGCCACTGCCGCCAATAATTTTTTTGGAACTATTGTTGAGAGTTTGGTGTCGTCTGTGTCTGAACGCAGTGTTCCATTCACAGACCTTATAATCCACACCGAAAATGCTACCAATTGCCTGAATGTGTTTCATTGAGATACTATGTGTTACAAGATGTAAATATCAGGGAACTTTGTGACTTAGATCGAACTTTAAAAAATGACAAAAGCCAGCAGAGCTGGCTTTTATTTATACAAATAGACAATTTTTTTAGATGACGAATTTAGAAACTGGCATTTCTCGGTGTGCGAGGGAACGGGATAACATCCCGAACGTTTTGAACCCCAGTTACATAGGAGATCAAACGCTCAAATCCAAGGCCAAAACCTGAATGTGGTACAGTGCCGTAGCGACGCAGATCACGATACCACCAATAATCTTCTTTATTGAGGCCCATCTCTGCCAACCGCGCGTCCAACACATCTAAACGTTCTTCACGTTGGGAACCACCGATGATTTCACCAATACCGGGTGCCAGTACATCCATCGCTGCAACGGTTTTGCCGTCTTCGTTCATTCGCATATAGAAAGCTTTAATGTCTTTCGGGTAGTTTTTAACTACCACGGGCGCCTTAAAGTGTTTCTCAGCCAAATAACGCTCATGTTCAGAAGATAAATCTATCCCCCATGACACGTCATTTTCAAATTTCTGGCCCGATGCCAGTAAGATCTCGATAGCATCGGTGTAGTCAACCTGAGCAAAATCAGAAGTGACAAAACGCTGCAAGCGATCTACGGCATCTTTATCAACCCGCTCAGCAAAGAACTTCATGTCATCAGCACGTTCATTGAGTACCGCCTGGAAAACGTACTTCAGCATTTTCTCAGCTAACGCGGCGACATCATCTAAAGAAGCAAACGCGACTTCAGGTTCAACCATCCAGAACTCTGCCAAATGGCGGCTAGTATTGGAGTTCTCTGCTCGGAAAGTGGGGCCGAAAGTGTAAACTTTTGACAATGCACTGGCGTAGGTTTCCCCGTTTAGCTGACCGGACACAGTCAAGAATGCTTCTTTACCGAAGAAATCCTCGCTGAAATCGACAGCACCGGTATCTGTACGTGGCAAGTTCTCCAGATCCAGCGTTGATACACGGAACATTTCACCGGCACCTTCAGTATCTGAAGCAGTGATCAGTGGGGTAGAAACCCAGAAGTAGCCGTTTTCATCGAAGAAACGGTGAATGGCCTGTGCCAAGGTGTGGCGAACACGGGCAACCGCACCAATCAGGTTAGTGCGTGGGCGCAAGTGGGCCACTTCGCGCAAGTATTCTATGCTGTGACGTTTTGCCGCCATCGGATAGGTATCGGGGTCATCAACCCAGCCGACCACTTTGATTGCGGTTGCCTGAATTTCAAAGCTCTGGCCTTCACCTGGTGATGCTACCACCGTACCGGTAACTTCGACTGAGCAACCGGTAGTCAGATGCAGCACTTCATCCTGATAATTAGGCAAAGTATTATTCACGACGGCCTGTAACGGGTCAAAGCAGGAACCGTCATAAACGGCAACGAAGGAGATACCCGCTTTAGAATCTCTCCGGGTACGCACCCAACCGCGTACGGTGACTTCACTGTCAACCGCAGCACGGCCTTGCAGTACGTCGACTACAGGCACTACGCTCATAGATTTCTCTCTTTAATAGTTTTGATATAGAAATAGTTAACAACCCAAGCGAATGGGGATATTGCTATGTTACTTGCGGCAGTGCAGGACACAAGTAGAAATCACCAGATCAGTGCAACATTTCTGTCGTTATCCTTAATAAAGGCGGCACAAATCAGGGTTGGGTATAATTGGGGGAGTGGTGCGAGGGTAAACGGCTAAGTAAAGCGGGTCGTCAGGCTGTATTAATGCCCCGACGAACCCTCATTACTTTGGTCTTTACTAATGGGTCTTCACTAACTGGCCTTTTTAACTAACGGCAGGGCGAATGCTTCGCGTAACTCATCAACAAAAGCCGGGTCATGGCAAATGGTTTTACCTGGGCTATCTGAGAGTTTTGCAACCGGCTTGTTATTGCATTCAACCAGCTTAATAACAATATTAAGCGGTTTAACGCCGGGAATATCGCAGGTTAAACGGGTACCGATACCGAACACCAATTTAATTCGTTGATAGAAATGGCGATAGAGTGACAACGCTTTTTCCAGATCTAAATTATCTGAAAACACCAATGTTTTACTCATTGGGTCAATACCCAGTTTTTCATAATGGGCAATAGCTTTTTCACCCCATTCAACCGGGTCACCTGAGTCATGGCGCAATCCTTGATAGCGATTGGCGAATGTCTGATCAAAATCGCGCAAAAAAGCATCCATGGTAATACAGTCAGTCAATGCGATGCCAAGTTGATTCGGGTACTCATCTAACCAGACTTGTAGCGCCACGCGCTGACTATTGGCCAGTATCGGGCTTATCTGCTGATGAGCCTGGAACCATTCGTGGGCTTGAGTGCCTACCGGCGCTAATGCCAGTTTCCGTGCTAAATCGTAGTTGCTGGTACCGACAATGTAGGGGAACTCATCTTTTAAGCTGCTGACAATAGCATGCTGTATATCGCGTGAAAAACGACGACGGGTGCCAAAATCCATTAATTTGAAATGGCTAATATCGATGTCCGCGCTGAGTGTCTTAAACTGCTTAAGTTTGCTGCGCAGTTGCTTGATGGCCTCGGCCGTTGTGACATGAACAGAACGGCGACGATGAACGATTTCACTGATCACTGCCAGCAAAGGGACTTCCCATAAAATCGTTTCACACCACAAACCGGCAATCCGAATATCTAATTTACCGTCATTATTGGATACGGTGACCTGCTCAGGGTTAAAACGAAAACCCCGTAGCCAATTGAGATAATCATCCTGGAAGAAGGGTAACCCCGAGAGGTAGATAAACTCGTCATCGGTTAACGCCAATTGTTTCATTAACGCTATTTGATGACGGATTTCATCGGCATATTCGCCCAGCAACTCATCACCACGGCAGCGGAATTCAGCGGCAACGGTAATATGGCGATAGCGATGGAACACAGCTTGCTGCATATGAAGCTTATAAGCATCCGTATCAAGCAGTGAAGTCAAAATCGGTGAGGCGTCTCGGGTCATGGCGCTATACAGCATCCTCGTAGGATTACTTTCCACAGTCGGTGTAATCTAAAGTTGCAGGAGTATACCGGTATTATCCTGTTATTGAAGCTTCATCACACCATAAATTCTAACCAGAGGTCTAGGATTAAACGTGCCATCAGCGATGAAAAGGGTGCTTTGTGAAACGATTAATCCAATTAAGGCTAGTTTTTTAGCTATTTAGATAATACAGGGGAAATTGTATTAAAATATATAGGGTTATTAATCTGAATAGAATATCGGCAATAGCAGTGCACATATTCTAAATAGCATTGAGTATCCAACGCGTTTTTCTCCTGGCTAACATCAACCAAATTTTTTGGTTTCAGGCTGAATGTAATAAATTGTGGTCTTGCGAGACGGCTCGAAAAAAGATCATTCAATGCTTTATTTGCCGTATTAGTAGCGGCTCTTGCCTAGGTTTTTTTTACAATTGTGATACATTGAAAACCTATCTGAGTCTGGGGCTAACTGGCTGGTAACATTGTCCTGATAGCAGTCATTCCAGCCCTTAACGACTATTAATACAGACCTGATAATCATATTCACTGATGACGTCAAAAGGGTTCCTATGACACAACAGCCGCAAGCTAAATACCGTCACGATTATAAATCGCCGGACTACACCATTACCGATATTGATTTGGACTTCGCACTGGATGCGCAAAAAACGACGGTAACGGCGGTCAGTAAAGTAAAACGCCAGGTAGCGGATGTGACGCCGTTGATGCTAAATGGTGAGGATCTCACGCTAATCAGTATCAGTGTTGATGGGCAAGAATGGCCTCATTATCATCTACAGGATAACGCGCTGGTTATTGAGCAATTACCCGCACATTTCACACTGACAATCGTCAATGATATTCATCCTGCGACCAACAGTGCGCTTGAGGGACTGTATCTTTCCGGTGACGCATTGTGCACCCAGTGTGAAGCCGAAGGTTTCCGCCATATTACTTATTATCTAGACCGTCCTGATGTCTTGGCTCGTTTTACGACTCGCATCGTGGCGGACAAGTCTCGTTATCCTTATTTATTGTCTAATGGCAATCCTGTGGGGCAGGGCACACTGGAAGATGGCCGTCATTGGGTAAAATGGCAAGACCCATTCCCTAAGCCTTGCTATCTGTTTGCACTGGTTGCCGGTGATTTTGATGTCTTGCGCGATAAATTCATTACCCGCTCCGGGCGAGAAGTCGCATTAGAGCTTTTTGTTGACCGGGGTAATTTAGACCGCGCAGATTGGGCAATGACGTCGCTGAAAAATTCCATGAAATGGGATGAGACCCGTTTTGGCCTGGAATACGATCTCGACATCTATATGATTGTCGCGGTTGATTTCTTCAATATGGGCGCGATGGAAAATAAAGGCCTGAATGTATTTAACTCAAAATATGTTCTGGCAAAAGCTGAAACAGCAACAGATAAAGATTATCTGAATATTGAAGCGGTTATCGGACACGAATATTTCCATAACTGGACAGGTAATCGAGTCACGTGCCGTGATTGGTTCCAGTTAAGCCTGAAAGAAGGCTTGACGGTATTCCGTGATCAAGAGTTCAGCTCTGATTTAGGTTCACGTTCAGTTAATCGAATCGAGAATGTGCGTGTAATGCGTGCCGCACAGTTTGCCGAAGATGCCAGCCCAATGGCCCATGCGATTCGGCCAGACAAAGTTATTGAGATGAACAACTTTTACACACTTACCGTGTATGAGAAGGGTTCTGAAGTTATCCGTATGATGCATACCCTGCTGGGTGAACAACAATTTCAGGCCGGTATGCAACTCTATTTTGAACGCCATGATGGCAGTGCAGCAACGTGCGACGATTTTGTACAGGCAATGGAAGATGCATCGAATGTCGATCTCTCTTTGTTCCGCCGCTGGTATAGCCAATCGGGTACCCCTATTCTGACCGTCCGTGATGACTATGATGCTGAAAAGCAGCAATACCATCTGCACATTAGCCAGAAAACCGCACCTACCGCTGACCAGCCTGAAAAACTGCCATTGCATATTCCATTGGATATTGAGCTATATGACAGTAAAGGTAATGTGATTGCACTACAGAAAAATGGCTTGCCAGTTCATCATATCCTGAATGTGACAGAGTCTGAGCAGACATTTACCTTTGATAATGTTGAGCATCCGCCAATCCCCTCTTTGCTGCGTGAATTCTCTGCACCGGTCAAATTGGATTATACCTACAGCGATCAGCAACTCACGTTCCTGATGCAGCATGCACGTAATGAATTCTCTCGTTGGGATGCGGCACAGAGTTTGTTAGCAACCTATATCAAACTGAATGTCGCCAAGTACCAGCAGAAACAGCCACTGAGTTTGCCGACTCACGTTGCAGATGCTTTCCGAGCAGTATTGCTTGATGAACATCTTGATCCGGCTCTGGCAGCACAGATCTTGACCTTACCGTCAGAAAATGAAATAGCAGAGTTGTTTACGACTATTGATCCGCTAGCGATCAGTGCGGTTCATGAGGCTATTACACGTTGCTTGGCTCAGTCATTGTCTGATGAATTGTTAGCTGTATATGTTGCGAATATGACTCCTGTATACCGTATTGAACACAGTGATATTGCCAAGCGTGCATTGCGTAATACCTGCCTGAACTATCTGGCTTTTGCTGATGAAGAGTTTGCTAATAAGCTGGTCTCGTCACAATACCACCAGGCGGATAATATGACTGATTCGCTGGCTGCACTGGCGGCGGCAGTAGCCGCACAGTTACCTTGCCGTGATGAGTTGCTTGCTGCCTTCGATGTACGTTGGAATCATGATGGTTTGGTTATGGATAAATGGTTTGCACTGCAAGCGACCAGCCCGGCGGCTGATGTTCTGACACATGTGCGGGCTTTGCTTAAGCATCCGGCGTTTAGCTTGAGCAACCCTAATCGGACTCGTTCGTTGGTTGGTAGTTTTGCTTCAGGTAATCCGGCAGCATTCCATGCCAGCGATGGTAGCGGTTATCAATTCCTGGTGGAAATTCTCAGTGACTTGAATACTCGTAATCCGCAGGTTGCGGCACGCTTAATCGAGCCGTTGATTCGCTTGAAACGTTATGATGCGGGCCGTCAGGCTTTGATGCGTCAGGCGCTGGAGCAACTGAAAACGCTAGATAATCTGTCCGGTGATTTATACGAGAAGATAACAAAAGCACTGGCGGCATAGCGGCTCAATCAGCTAATAGCGCTGCTGTTTGCTTATGTTAGCTTCATACTAAAGAGGGCAGTGATGCCCTCTTTTTATCGCCCTTGGCCTACAATGTCCTTAACCTACAACACCCTTAATCTACAATTAGTTAACACCTTGCTATCAACATAGTTAAACAAAGAGATTCTTTGCGTGGCTTTACTGAGCAATCGTTTACTTTCCTGATAGATAAATTTACCATTCCCGCGTCTATCCATAGGTTGCAAGCCGGTCAGGAGATCACATGTACTACCCACTCGTCAAAAAAGCACTATTTCAGCTTGATCCAGAACGTGCCCATGAATTCACCTTCCGCCAGTTAAAGCGTGTTACCGGTACACCGCTCGAATTCCTGGTGCGTCAGTCGGTGCCAACCAAACCGGTGAGTTGCATGGGCCTGTCATTTAAAAATCCATTAGGTTTGGCGGCGGGTCTGGATAAAGACGGTGAGTGTATTGATGCTCTGGGCGCAATGGGGTTTGGTTTTATCGAAGTGGGTACGGTGACCCCCCGGCCACAGTCAGGTAACGATAAGCCAAGATTGTTTAGGATCGTTGAGGCTGAAGGTTTGATCAACCGGATGGGATTTAATAATCACGGGGTTGATAACTTAATTGAAAATGTCAAAAAATCACATTTTGGCGGTATCTTAGGTATTAATATCGGTAAAAATAAAGACACTCCGGTAGAGCAAGGTAAAGAAGATTACTTGATTTGTATGGATAAAATTTATCCTTATGCCGGATATATTGCGATTAATATCTCCTCACCCAATACTCCGGGGTTACGATCTTTGCAGTATGGCGAAGCATTAGATGACTTGTTAGCGGCAATTAAAAATAAACAAACTGAATTGCATCAGCGTCATCATAAATATGTTCCTGTGGCAGTGAAGATCGCGCCGGATCTTACAGAGGAAGAATTGATCCAAATAGCCGATAGTTTGGTTCGCCATAATATAGATGGTGTTATTGCCACTAATACAACGCTAGATCGTTCCCTCATTCAGGGATTAAATTATTGCGAACAAGCCGGTGGTTTAAGTGGTAGACCATTACAATTGCGCAGCACGGAAGTCATTCGTCGCTTATCCCAAGAGCTGCAAGGGCGTCTGCCAATTATTGGTGTAGGTGGAATTGATTCGGTTACTGCCGCTCGGGAAAAAATGGCAGCGGGTGCTTCACTGATTCAAATTTATTCTGGGTTTATCTTCCGTGGGCCTGGTTTGATTAAGAATATCATCACTCATATCTAATTATTTAACTTCATTACTGGCCGGGGGGTTTATTTCTTCCTCCGGCTCGTCTATATTTTACTCCGGTAGATTAAATATACAGCGAAAGCCCTATACCCTAAATAATTCGAGTTGCAGGTAGGTGGTAATCGAATAACAAATTGGTCGTGAACCGATTTGAAAGCGGCTTACACTGATCTCGTAAAGGCGAGCTCCATGGATGGGCTGAGTAACTAGAGTCGCTAACGCGCATGCTGCTTGAAGTATGTTGCGTATATATGAAATTAGTCCCAGTTGATGGGCAAAGAACTCAGTTATTGAGTCAATGATGTTAGCAGCATGACGGGAAGGAAAAATATGCGAATTAAACCAGATGATAAATGGCGTTGGTATTTTGATACCGAACACGACCGACTGATGTTGGATTTAGCTAATGGTATGATATTTCGTTCGCGTTTCCCGTCTAAAATGTTAACTCCAGATGCTTTCGATGAATCCGCATTTTGTGTAGACGATGCCGCGCTTTATTTTGAATTTGAAGATCAGTGCCGCCAAATTAAACTAAGCCATGAACAGCGTTCTGAATTGGTGTTAAATGCATTGGTCGCATTTCGTTTTCTAAAACCGTTAATGCCCAAAAGTTGGCATTTTGTACAACATTCTAAAGCACTGATGCCAAAAAACGGTGAGTTGGCGTTAGTGAAAGTATTGGATAGCGGAGAGGATGTGCGTTTGTTAGTGGTTGAGTCTGGCGACTCGGCCAGTTTGTGTTTATTAGCACAATCGCAAGTCTTATTAGCTGGGCGGCAGATGGTATTAGGCGATGCCATTAAGATAATGAATGACCGTTTGTTACCACTTATCATCGCAGAGGTTTATACCGCCCCAGCTTTCGACAGAGCGGTATAATTCCCTTTCATACCGCAGTAAGGTTGTTAGCTGCGTGCAGAGAGTAAGATTATCGGGATTATCTTATTTACCGCTGAGGGTAATATCCCCTTTGGGAATACAGCTACAACAAAGAATAGTTCCGTCGTTGCCAATGGCACTCTGTTTTAAAGGTGCAACGTCACCATTGACTAACGTAATTCTGCAACTGCCGCATATCCCAGCCCTACACGAGTAAGGGATGCGGATATTCTGCTGTTCCAATTGTTCCAACAACACCTGTTGATTATTGCCATTAAAGCGAATGCCGTTATATTCAATCGATACCGCTTTGGATTGATCGAGTGGTGCCGCCAGACTTTCAACGATGGCCCCTGCGCTGTATGGACGTGGTGGTTTCGTTGACAGGATTTCTACTTCATCACCTATTCGAATGATACCGCTGTTCCTGGCCACCATATTCTGGCCAAAATCGATATCGCCATTCTCCGCCGTTCGGAATGTCTGTAGTGTGCGTAATGGCTCACCGGCAGGGTGTTTCCGCCCACGCTCAACGCTGACAGTGGTTAATACACAACGGCTGCATGGCTTAACTAAATCAAAGGTGATATCTCCAACGCGAATAACCTGCCAACTGTCTTCGGCAAACGCACTGGCGCCCGTCACGACTAAATTCGGCCGAAACTGTTCTAATTTAATACTGCCGGGGCAGCGCTGCTGAAGTTCTTTAAATGATGCTTCGTTAATGAGCAGATAAGGAAAGCCATCAGCAAAGGACAGTGGAATCTCTGGCATCGGCTTCACCCGGCGGGTTAATTGCACGCCAAGCCAGCGTAATTGCACTTCACGCTGAAAATAACCACTAAGCCAGTTGTTGATGGTTTCGGGGGCAATTAGCGCCGTAAAATGATTCCCCCATACTTCTGTTGGTTCAGCATTGGCTAAAAAATCATTAAAGCGGATACTGGCACTCTCGCCATCGGGCGCAGTGAGATATAAACCGTCGGGCATTAATGCCGGGGTGAACAGCACCATCTTCGGATTTTGGCGCGCAGTAATAAAAGTGCCATCCGGTTCGGTAATCATAAATACGCGGTCAAAGGCCAACCCACTGCTGCTAACTTGAGCATGAGAAAGCTGCAAGCCGCGCATGGATTTCACCGGATGAACGTAGAGTCGGGAGAGGGTAATCACCATTGCCTCCGTGCGAGTATTAAATAAGAAGGAGCAACTTTATGACAAGCTGCTGGGATTAGCTATAATGCGCAACAATTTTCTTTTTGGTGATAGTGCGATATGAACTCTCTGTTTGCCAGCACGGCGCGTGGACTGGAAGAACTGTTAAAAAGCGAACTCGAAGCGCTGGGCGCTCACGACTGTAAAATAGTGCAGGGTGGGGTACATTTTCAGGGTGACGATCGACTCATGTACCAAAGCCTGCTGTGGAGCCGCCTGGCTTCGCGCATCTTGTTACCGCTTAACGAATTTAAAGTTTACAGCGATTTAGACTTGTACCTCGGGGTGCAGGCGATCGACTGGCCGTCAATCTTTGGTGTGGATAAAACCTTTGCCGTGCACTTTAGCGGCGTGAATGATGAAATCCGCAACAGCCAGTACGGTGCATTGAAAGTAAAAGATGCCATTGTTGATAGCTTTACCCGCAAGTTGGATCAGCGCCCAACGGTTGCCAAGCAGCAGCCGGATATTCGGGTGAATGTTTTCCTGCAACGGGATATGGCCAGTGTGGCATTGGATCTCAGTGGTGAAGGGCTGCATCAGCGTGGTTACCGTGATCTGACCGGTCAGGCTCCCCTGAAAGAAAACCTGGCAGCGGCAATTATCCAGCGCTCAGGCTGGCAGTCAGGTACACCGATGGTCGATCCGATGTGTGGTTCCGGTACATTGCTGATTGAAGCGGCGATGATGGCCTCTGATCGCGCTCCAGGTTTGCATCGCACTCATTGGGGCTTTACCGCCTGGAGTGCCTTCAACGAAGTGCTATGGCGTGAATTGACCAGCGAGGCGCAAGTGCGTGCCCGCAATGGTTTGCAGGAAACCACCTCCCGCTTCTTTGGGTCAGATATCGACAGACGAGTTATCGAAATGGCGCGAGCCAATGCCCGCCGTGCTGGTGTATCGGAGTTGATTACCTTCAATGCCCATGATGTCAGTAAGTTAGTGAACCCATTGCCAGAAGGGCCGGTAGGCACAGTTATCAGTAACCCACCTTACGGTGAGCGCTTGGAAAGTGAACCGGCATTGATTGCATTGCATAATATGCTGGGCCGTATCATGAAATCAGCGTTTGGTGGCTGGCGTTTATCGCTGTTCAGTGCGTCGCCGGAATTGCTGAGTTGTCTGCAACTGCGGGCAGAACGTGAATTTAAAGCGAAAAATGGCCCGCTGGATTGCGTGCAGAAAAACTATCAGTTGGCGGCGAATCCACAGGGTGCGGCGGGTGTTCAGGTGGCAGAAGATTATGCCAACCGCCTGCGTAAAAACGTGAAAAAGCTGGATAAATGGGCCAAACAGCAGGGTATCGAATGCTACCGTCTGTATGATGCCGATTTGCCTGATTATAATGTGGCCGTTGACCGTTACGGCAGTAAAGTGGTGGTGCAGGAATATGCGCCGCCGAAAACGATTGATGCGCAAAAGGCCCGTCAGCGCTTATTTGATGTGATTAACGCCACCCTTGCGGTACTGGAGCTCCCATCAAATCAATTGGTATTAAAAACCCGTGAGCGTCAGAAGGGCAAAAACCAATACGAAAAGCTGGCACAGAAAGGTGAATTCCTGCTGGTAAGTGAATATAACGCCAAGCTATGGGTTAACCTAACTGATTACCTCGATACCGGTCTGTTCCTTGATCATCGCATTGCCCGCCAAATGCTGGGCAAAATGAGCCAGGGTAAAGACTTCCTTAACTTGTTTGCCTATACCGGTACCGCCAGTGTTCATGCCGGATTAGGTGGCGCGCGCAGTACTACGACGGTTGATATGTCGCGTACCTATCTGGAATGGGCTGAGAAGAACCTGCGAGTGAATGGCTTAACCGGCCAACAACACCGCTTGATTCAGGCTGATTGCCTTTCATGGCTCAGTAACACCGATGAGCAGTTCGATGTGATCTTTATTGATCCACCGACTTTCTCCAACTCCAAGCGTATGGAGACCACCTTTGATGTTCAGCGCGATCACTTAGTGCTGATGAAAGAACTTAAACGGTTATTGCGCCGTAAGGGAACAATCATGTTCTCGAACAATAAGCGCGGTTTCCAGATGGATTTGGACGGGATAAAGGCGTTAGGGCTGGAAGCGAAAGAGATAACAGCTCAGACACAATCAGAAGACTTTGCCCGTAATCGTCAAATCCACAACTGTTGGCTGGTCACCCACGGCCACGAGGAAAAGTAGAAACTATGTCGTTAATTAGCATGTCCGGTGCCTGGTTGTCCTTCAGCGATGCACCTTTATTGGATAATACTGAATTGCATATTGAGGCAAACGAGCGCGTTTGTCTGGTGGGCCGTAATGGCGCAGGTAAATCCACCTTATTGAAAATTTTGAGCAAAGAAGTCGCACTGGATGATGGCCGCATCATTTATGAGCAAGATTTGATTGTGGCGCGTCTGCAACAAGACCCACCACGCAATGTGGCCGGTACCGTATTTGATTTTGTGGCGGAAGGGGTGCAGGAACAGGCCGAACATTTAAAAGCCTACCACGCAACCTTGCATCAGGTTGAGTTAGACCCAAGTGAGAAGAACCTCAACCGTCTGGCGGCATTGCAGGAGATCCTAGACCATCAGGGCTTGTGGCAGTTAGATAGCCGCATTCAGGAAGTGCTGGTTCAGCTTGGTTTGTCTGCTGATGCCGAACTTTCATCACTGTCAGGTGGTTGGTTGCGTAAAGCGGCATTAGGCCGTGCGCTGGTAAGTTCGCCGAAAGTGCTGCTGCTGGATGAACCGACCAACCATTTGGATATCGAAACCATTAATTGGCTGGAAGGCTTCCTGAAAGAATTCCAGGGCAGCATTGTATTTATCTCCCATGACCGTTCCTTTATCCGCGCGATGGCGACCCGTATTGTCGACCTTGATCGTGGCAAATTAGTGTCATGGCCGGGTAATTACGAACTGTATCTTGCCAGCAAAGAAGAAGCACTGCGGGTTGAAGAACTGCAAAACGCTGAGTTTGACCGCAAATTGGCACAAGAAGAAGTGTGGATCCGCCAAGGCATCAAAGCGCGTCGCACCCGCAATGAGGGCCGTGTGCGCGCCCTGAAAGCGCTGCGCATGGAGCGTTCAGAACGCCGTGAAGTAATGGGCACAGCCAAGATGCAAGTCGAAGAGACCGTGCGTTCAGGCAAAATTGTCTTTGATCTGGAGAATGTTAACTATCAGATTGATGGCAAAGTGTTAGTGAAAGATTTTACCGCACAAGTACAGCGTGGCGATAAAATCGCGCTGGTGGGCCCGAATGGTTGCGGTAAAACGACATTACTGAAACTGATGCTCGGTCAGCTTAAAGCGGACAGCGGCAAAGTGCATTGTGGTACCAAGTTGGAAGTGGCTTATTTTGACCAGCATCGCGCAGAACTTGATCCCGAACGTACGGTAATGGATAACCTGGCAGAAGGTAAACAAGAAGTGATGGTAAATGGCCGTTCGCGCCACGTACTGGGCTACCTGCAAGACTTCCTGTTCCACCCTAAACGTGCGATGACACCGGTGAAAGCGTTGTCCGGTGGTGAGCGTAACCGCCTGTTATTGGCTAAATTATTCCTGAAACCTAGCAACTTGTTGATCCTCGATGAACCGACCAACGACTTAGATGTGGAAACACTGGAGTTGCTGGAAGAGATGGTTGATAGCTATCAGGGCACAGTGCTGCTGGTAAGCCATGACCGCCAATTTGTTGATAACTCAGTGACGGAATGCTGGATCTTTGAAGGTAATGGCCAGATCAATAGCTTTGTTGGCGGCTATTATGACGCGCATCAACAACGCGCTGAGGCAAAGCCTATTCGTCAGGTGGCGGCTAAAGTTGAAGAAACCAAAGCTGCAGCACCGGTTAAGAGTAATGCTCCAGCCGCTAAGCGCCCAGGTAAGTTGAGCTATAACTTGCAGCGCGAGTTGGATCAGTTACCGCAACAGCTAGAAAAACTGGAAAATGAAATCGGTGGATTACAGGCTCAGGTCAGTCATGCAGATTTCTTCTCCCGCCCACATGAAGAGACACAACAGGTCTTGAAAGCATTAGCTGACGCTGAACAGGCGTTAGACGTTGCGTTCAGTCGTTGGGAAGAGCTGGAAGCTCAGAAAAACGGTTAAAAATGCGTAACCACCGTTCTGTCAGATGACATGCAAGACGATATTATGTCTATTGTTATAGTATGTCTTTTGATAGAACGGCATTCAACAAGACCCAATAGATTTCAACGTGCGGGAAGGTAGCTTGCAGTGGCCTCAACGAGGCGAGATCCATGGATGGTGGAGTAACGGAACAGCCAACCATCTGCATGTTGAAAGATGAAGGGATATACAGGCCAGCCGCAAGGACATAGATATTGTATTCTGTTATTGAGCCTAAACACGGCGGGCAGTCAGGGAATGTCATCCTGTGCCGGCAGTGCGACATGTCAGTGGCCTTACCCTCCCTGCCTTATGGCACCAAAGCGGTATGCCCGCGTTGCAAAACCACACTGACTGCTCGGTGGGATGAGCCACGTAAACGCCCAGTAGGATACGCACTGAGCGCATTATTTATGCTGGTGCTGGCTAATATGTTCCCGTTCGTCAACATGCGTGTGGCCGGGATCACCAGCGAAATTACCCTGTTTCAAATACCTCAAGTGATGGTGTCAGATAACTATACCAGTATGGCAACGTTATTTATGGTGCTGGTTCAGTTGATACCCGCATTCTGTATGGTAGCCATTATTCTGCTCTGTCTACGGGTGCGGATGCCTGCTCACTTGAAAGCGGTAATAGCGAGAGTATTATTTCAATTTAAAAGCTGGTGCATGGTTGAGATTTTCCTCGCCGGTGTGCTGGTGAGTTTTGTCAAACTGATGGCGTATGGCGAAATCGGCATTGGCAGTAGTTTTATTCCCTATTGCCTATTTTGTCTGTTACAAGTCCGTGCTTTTCAATGTGTCGATCGTCATTGGATGTGGCAGGATATTGCCCCAGCCCCCGAACTGAAGTTCCCGTTGATTACGGGCCGTACTGGTTTGAGTCAGGGGTTGCGATCCTGTTCTTGTTGTACTGCCATTTTGCCGCAATCCCAGGTGCAATGCCCGCGCTGCCATACTCATGGCTACGTTCGCCGCCGTAATAGCTTGCAGTGGACGATGGCGCTGCTGATTACCTCGATTCTGCTCTATATTCCAGCTAATCTGATGCCGATTATGATTACCGAAAGTCTGGGGAATCAAATGGGTTCTACCATTATGTCCGGGGTTATTTTCTTGTGGAGCGAAGGTTCCTATCCCGTGGCTATGGTGATTTTTATCGCCAGTATCATGGTGCCATCGTTAAAAATGTTAGCGATTGGCTGGCTGTGTTGGGATGCAAAAGGGAAAGGAAAAGGAAAAGGGAATACCGATACTGAACGGATGCATTTTATTTATGAAATCGTCGAGTTTGTTGGCCGTTGGTCAATGATCGATGTCTTTGTTATCGCGGTGCTCTCATCATTAGTCCGTATTGGGCAACTGATGAGTATTTACCCAGCGATTGGTGCCCTGCTATTTGCCATGGTAGTGGTTCTGACAATGTTTTCTGCATTAACCTTTGATCCCCGTTTAACCTGGGATCGAATAAGTGAATCAACCCAAAAGGAGCCGCAAGGTGACGGACAATAATCCCAGCCAGAATGTGGCGGAAATTGAAAAAATCAAGCGCTGGTCCCCGGTGTGGATCATCCCGATTGTCACGGTACTGATTGGCGCATGGATTTTATTTTATCATTTCAGCCATCAGGGGCCACAAGTGGTGTTGACCACACTGAATGCTGAAGGCATTGATGCGGGTAAAACTAAAATCAAGAGCCGCAGTGTGGATGTCGGTATCGTTGAACAGGTCACGCTGAGCGAGGATCTGAAACATGTTATCGTGCAAGCGCGGCTCAATTCAGGCATGAGTACCCTGTTACATGGCGATACGGTTTTCTGGGTAGTGAAACCGCAAATTGGCCGTGAAGGTGTGTCTGGCCTGGGAACGCTACTTTCCGGTGCTTACATTGAGCTGCAACCTGGTAGCAAAGGTAAGTCATTAAATGAATTCACCTTATTGGATTCCCCTCCGCTGGCCTCACCTGATGCCAAAGGGGTGCGGATAATGCTGGATAGCGAACAGGCTGGGCAGTTGAATGCCGGGGATCCGGTATTGTTCCGTGGCTATCGCGTCGGGTCGGTAGAAACCAGTACCTTTGATGCCAAATCACGCTTAATGCGTTATCAGTTATTTATTGGTGCGCCTTATGACAGTCTGGTCACCAGCAATGTTCGTTTCTGGAAGGACAGTGGTGTTGCAGTCGATCTCTCATCACAAGGAATGCGAGTTGAGATGGCATCGCTGGCAACCTTATTCAGTGGTGGCGTCAGTTTCGATGTGCCTGATGGTTCTGATCTGGGCAAGCCAATCACAGCAGCTAAAGCTGAATTCAAACTGTTTGATAATCGCAGCAGCATTCAAAATTCTCTGTTCACGGAACATGAAGATTTCTTGTTGTTCTTCTCTGATTCTGTGCGTGGTTTGCAGTCTGGTGCACCGGTAGAGTTCCGTGGCATTCGTGTGGGTACTGTGGCTGATGTACCGTTCTTCACCAAAGGCATGAGGCAGCGGGTAGATAATGATTTCCGTATACCTGTACTTATTCGCATTGAACCAGGCCGTTTCCGCGATGATTTAGGCCCGGATACCAATTTTGCGCAAATATTGAAAACAGCGAAAGAGCGCGGGCTACGTGCATCGATGAAGTCAGGTAACTTGCTGACAGGCGCGCTGTTTGTTGATCTGGATTTCTACCCAGATGCCAAACCGTGGAAAGGGCCGCTGGAAGTGGCGGGCTATCCATTGCTGCCAACCGTCAGCGGTGGTTTAGCGCAAATTCAGCAGAAACTGATGCAAACGCTGGATAAGATTAATAGTCTGCCACTGGATCCAATGGTGAACGAAGTCACGAAGACACTGGCTGAAAGTCAGAAAACGATGCGTGAAACTCAGAAAACCTTGGCTGCATTGACGGCAATTACCTCCAGCCCTGCGATGCAGGATCTACCAAAAGATCTGCAAAAAACGCTGAATGAGTTGAATCGCAGCATGAAAGGCTTCCAGCCAGGTTCACCGGCTTACAACAAGATGGTGGGTGATATGCAACGGTTAGATCAGGTCTTGCGTGAATTACAGCCGGTATTGCGTACGCTAAACGAGAAGAGCAACGCACTGGTATTTGAAGCGGCAGGAAGTCAGGATCCTCAGCCTAAGAAGGCCAAAAAATGATGAAATGGATGGCAGTTCTCGCAGCGTTGTTGCTCAGCGCTTGCAGTAGCGAACCCGGCAAAACCTACTATCAGTTACCGGCTCTTAGCGCTCCTGCTACGGCCAGTAGCAGTGTTGCCTCAAAACAGCTATGGATTGAACATGTTGGTGTCGCTGATTATCTGGCTGCGACAGGGGTGGTGTACCAAACCAACGATGTGCAGTATGTCATTGCCAGTAACAACCTTTGGGCCAGTCCGCTGGATCAACAGTTGCAGCAAACCTTGGTGACCAATCTGAGTAATGCGCTGCCGGGTTGGCTGGTCTCTTCACAACCACTGGATAGCGATCAGGACGTTCTCAATGTGACTGTAACCGGCTTCCATGGCCGCTATGATGGTCGTGCCATCATTCGTGGCGTGTGGATACTGAAACATCAGGGGCAGTTGATTAAGCAGCCATTCGATCTCGAGCTTAAACAGAGTGAAGACGGTTACGATGCGTTGATCCGTACTTTGGCGCAGGGCTGGCAGCAAGAGGCCACAGCTATTGCTGCTCAGTTACAAAACGTTAAGTAATATTTTGTTCTAATTTAATCTAATATCAGTTAAACCCTCTTTCGTTGCTAATGAAAAATTACAGCGAAAGAGGGTTTTTTGTTTAATATCAACATATTGTCTTCAGTTGCCCCCAAATCAACCACTTAGCAAATTCAGCGTGCATAGCTCACAAATATGACATTGGCGTGAATTTTGCGCATTGCTTTTCTGTTTCCTAAGGTCTATCACTTAATTGTGGCTGCACATAAAGTGGTCACTGTTTTCTTTCCACCAGACCGAAAGATGAGGGAAACGAGGCATGAAGAGACAGAAAAGAGATCGCCTGGAAAGGGCATTGTCACGCGGATATCAAGCAGGTATTTCAGGGCGTTCAAGGGAAATTTGTCCCTATCAAGCTTTAGACGCCAGATCACATTGGTTAGGAGGTTGGCGACAAGCCATGGAGGACAGGGCTGTGACCGCTTAAGCGGCTCTCTGTCAGACTAAGGGATCACCTCCGCTTTATGCGCATATTGCGGAGGTTTTCATTTTTACTCTTCGTACTTGGCGCCGCAGCGTTGTTGGCTGCATTCGCTTACCCGAATCATTGACTGGTGTCAACTCATCGGGACTCATATCAAACTATTCAATCCAGCGCTTTAGCAAGATACTCGCGTTAACGCCACCAAAACCGAAGCCATTTGACAGCGCATAAGTTATCTCATGAGGAAGAGCTTTACCTGCCACGATATTCAACCCCTCGGCCGCAGGATCCAGATTCTCCAAATTCAGAGTGGCTGGCACGATTTGATCACGTAACGCCAGTACCGTGAAGATGGTTTCCAATCCGCCAGCCGCTCCCAGCAAATGCCCGGTGGCTGACTTGGTTGAGGTAATGGCTAAGGTAGCACTCTCACCAAATAAGTGTTTAATCGCATTGATTTCACCGATATCACCCACCGGGGTTGAGGTTGCATGCGCATTAAGATGCTGAACTTGTTCCGGTTTAATTTTAGCCTGACGCAAAGCGATCTTCATTGCACGATATGCGCCATCACCGTCTTCAGCACCAGAAGTCATATGGTAGGCATCGGCACTGGTACCGTAGCCGACAATCTCAGCCAATGGTTGTGCGCCACGTGCGAGAGCATGCTCTAACTCCTCAATAATCAGTAAACCGGCACCTTCCCCCATCACAAAGCCATCACGAGCACTGTCGAAGGGGCGGGAGGCTTTTTCAGGTGTACTATTAGAGCCGGTTGATAGCGCGCGGGCCGCCGCAAAACCAGCCAAACTGACCTTATCAATTGCGGCTTCAGTGCCACCACATAGGGCAACATCCGCTTCATCGTTGCGGATCATCCGCACTGCATCACCAATAGCTTGCACTCCCGCCGCACAAGCGGTGACGGGTGCGCCAATCGGCCCTTTAAAATGATGCTTAATAGAAACATGACCCGCAGCCAAATTCACTAAAAACGAAGGCACGGTGAAAGGGGAAAGGCGTTTTGGCCCACGAGTGTCGGTGGTGCGTACTGCATGAGCAATCGCTGGGAACCCCCCAATACCAGAACCAATTACCGTAGCGGTACGTTCCTGTTTTTCTGCATTGTCGGCATGCCAGTCGGCTTGGGTGATAGCTTCATCTGCCGCCGCCATCGCAAATTCAATGAAACGATCCATTTTCTTCTGATCTTTTGGCGCTACAGCTTTATCAGGATCAAAGCCTGCTGCTGAGTCTGCATCAAGTGTAGGAACTTGCCCACCAATCTTGGCTGGTAAATCACCGACAATCTCATCCGGCAGAACACGGATGCCGGATTGCCCTGCCAGCAGACGTTGCCAAACAGTTTCGCTACCACAGCCTAATGGGGAAACCACACCCATTCCTGTAATTACTACACGGCGCGTATTCATCGTTTTTCCTTTTGAGACTTAATTGAGTGGGACTGCTGACGGGTATCGATTGATTGTTTGCCATGCATCAGTGCCAACCGTTGATTAATTATATCGCTCTTGACGGAGCCTGCCGCAAGAGTGACATCTTGTGCCTGAATAGGTTGCCCGGTATTTCTGTCCAGTAAGATGGCCTCTACTGGATTTCCAGTACGGCGATCTGCGAGTATCACCGCAGGGCCAAGTGGCGCAAAATGCTGATTACCCCAGTGGAATAGTGCCGCCATCACGGGGAAGAAATCATTACCACGCTCAGTCAATAAATACTCATAACGGGCAGGGCGCGGATTATACAGTCGCTTCTCAAGGATCCCACTTTCCACCAGATACTTTAGGCGACGGGTGAGGATAGTGGGGGATAGCTGCAAACTTTGCTGAAATTCATCAAAGCGTGTTAACCCTTGAAAGGCATCACGGATGATTAATATGCTCCACCATTCACCGACGCGTTCAAGAGCGCGGGCAACCGGACAGGGCATATCTTCAAGACAGGTTCTTTGCATACCATTCCTCACATCATGATTGTGTTTTTGGCTGAGCATGGGCTGAAAATTAAAACCCAATAAGTGACTACATTTATTGTAGTTACTTGAGTTAAAAAAAATGCCTTTGGGCATCATTATTATGGTGCAGGGGAGTGACTGCCCCTGCACAGGGATAACAGAACAATATTTTAGAAAGTATTGGTATCTTTAAACAGACCCACTTTCAAGTCGGTGGCAGTGTAAATCACTTTGCCATCAACCAATACTTCACCGTCCGCGACACCCATAATTAATTTACGCATAATAACGCGTTTAAAATTAATACGATATGTTACTTTCTTGGCATCAGGCAGTATCTGACCGGTGAATTTCACCTCACCGACACCCAGCGCGCGGCCTTTGCCTTCGCCACCTAACCAGCCAAGATAGAAACCAACCAATTGCCACATAGCATCAAGGCCCAGGCAACCAGGCATAACAGGATCACCGATAAAGTGGCAACCGAAGAACCATAGGTCTGGATTGATATCCAGTTCCGCTTCCACATAACCTTTGCCATAGGTACCGCCGTCTTCAGTCATCTTGACGACACGGTCCATCATTAACATATTGCCTGCTGGCAATGGTGGTCCGCCAGCGCCAAACAGTTCGCCACGGCCTGATGCTTCAAGGTCTTCTTTTGTATAGGATTCGCGTTTATCTACCATGTTCTCAGTAAGCCTTATTTTAGTGAAGTGCGCAGAATAGCGTACACCTGTACGCTGAGCAAGTCCGATCAGCCCTGGTTGAACCAGTTTAGCCAGCGTAATGGCCATGGCCAACGGTGTCTGTCCTGCGGATTAACCTGTGAGATTCGCTCTTGAATTATACCTAACAGGCTGGGTTGCTGCTCGTCGGCATACACCATACCTGTCAATAACGGTAGTGCTTCAGCGGCGCTATCAACGGCCCAGAGATGGAACTGACCATTTTGCACTGCCTCAACTACCGCCTGATTCAGGCATAAATGACGGACATTGGTCGTGGGTAGAATCACCCCCTGTGTGCCCGTCAGCCCGCGACGCTGACAAGCTTCGAAGAAGCCTTCGATCTTTTCATTCACGCCGCCAATAGGCTGCACATTACCAAACTGATCAACCGAGCCGGTGACCGCAATTTGCTGGTTGATCGGCTGCTGCGAAAGGGCGCTGATCAAAGCACAAAGCTCGGCCAGTGAGGCGCTATCGCCATCGACTTCACCATAGGATTGCTCAAAAACAATCGAGGCCGAGAATGGCAGCGGTTGATCAAGTTCCAATTCCGAAATCAAGAATGCCTGCATAATCATCATGCCTTTAGCATGTAGATTACCGCCTAATTCCGCTTTACGTTCAACGTCAACAAATTCGCCGTCACCCAAGTGAACCACACAACTGATACGTGCAGGTTCGCCAAAGGCATAAGGGTGGCCTGGGTATTCCAGTACCGACAAGCCATTAATCTGGCCGACGACCAGGCCTTCGGTATCAACCAAAATCTGCCCTAGCTCAATTTCATCTTGCATCCGCTCGGCAAGATAACTATTGCGCCAGTCACGGGCATTCAGTGCAACTTCCAGCGCATTGGCGGTTATTGAGGCTTCTTCAGCATATAGCGCCGCTTCGGCTAAGTGACCGGTTAACCATTGCGGACACAGAGGCAGACTACCCTGATCACCGCTGTAGCGCACCGCCTGACGAAACAGAACTGGCCAGGCATCGGCAGATAAGGATGGCAACTGCTTTCTTTGCAATAACGCATTGATATAACCACACCATAGGGTCATACCATCGATATCGACCAGTGGCAGTTCGACTTCGAACTCGCCATAGATAGCCAATTCCCCTAACTCGGGTTCCATATCGTGGAAATCGCCAAGGCCCAGACGGTCGCCAACAAGAATCAGGCGCAGGTCCAGTGGCATCGAGGGAATATGTACTGGCAGAGGGCGGGTTTCATCAGGTGACAACCAATCGAAGCGTTGCTGAACAATCATTTGTTTCAGGCGCAGCCACATCAGTGGTTGAGCTTGTAATGCCCGTACTGACAGGATCAATATGCCGCCATTAGCTTGATGAACCAAGCCAGGTTGCAGACTGATTTGATCTTTATGCCATCTAACACAACCAAACAGTTGTTCTGGTTCTACCCATTCCTGATAGAGGCAGCGTGAACGGGCCGCAAAAGGCTCGTCACCACGTTGTGCCGGCTGCCAGGTCACTAGGTTACCATCAACCTGATAATCACCACCAAACACGGCAGAGGCTTCAGGTTGCAGCTCTTTAACTACCTGCGCGATCAGTGCCAGATACTCAGTACTCTCCTGTGCTTTAATCAGCATAAAACGCGGTTGAGATTGAGGATGACAAAACAACGTCATGCCATTCTCTAACCGGGGCTGAATCGCCGAGAAAGAAACCGGCTCCAACTGGGAGGCCGTAGCAAATAACGCTTCATAAGGCGTTGCGTTCGGCAGTAGTGACTGCCATTCAAGTCGGTTATTGGTCAAAGTAATAGATGCAATCGTCAAAAAGGGAAAGGGCGATTATACAAGAATAAAGCAGGCTGCATATACGTAGAGTGGTAGTTGGTCGCAAGGAGTAAGACATCGGCAGTGTTCCGTACAAAAAACAAACTAATCATATGCTTTTAGTAGGGTGAAATTCTGCATAAAACTGTTATGCTTGATTTAAGTTACACGGTCACTAAAGAGCTCACGATGAAATATCAACAACTGGAAAATCTGGAAAGTGGTTGGAAATGGGCGTATTTGGTAAAAAAACACCGTGAAGGTGAAGCCATTACTCGCCATATTGAAAACAGTGCAGCTACGGACGCGGTAGAGCAGCTGATGAAGCTGGAAAGTGAACCAGTAAAGGTGTTGGAGTGGATTGACGCACATATGAATATGCAACTGGCTACTCGGATGAAGCAGACTATCCGCGCCAGGCGTAAGCGCCATTTTAATGCCGAGCATCAGCATACCCGCAAAAAATCTATCGATCTGGAATTTCTGGTTTGGCAGCGTTTGGCTGCTCTAGCCCGGCGCCGTGGCGGTACCTTGTCAGATACAGTGGTGCAGTTAATTGAAGATGCTGAGCGCAAAGAGAAATATGCCAACCAGATGTCATCTTTGAAACAGGACTTACAGGATATTCTCGGTAAAGAGATCTAACCTGTCTTGGCATGAACCTGATCAGAGATGAAGTAAACCCATTAATAATAGAGATATTAATGGGTTTACTATCATTAATGACAAAAAAAAACCCCGCAATGCGGGGTTTTTTACAAAAGGAGTAAACTTAAGCCTGTGGCTGAGTTACAACTTCTTTGTAGCCTTTAACTTCGATCTCTACGCGACGATCTGGTGCCAGGCACTCGATCAGAGCAGCACGTGGTTTCACAGTAGCACAGGTGCTACCAGTCACTGGGTTTGCTTGGCCTTCACCGCGAGCGGTGATTTTGTCAGCAGGGATACCTTTAGAAACCAGGTAATCACGCACGCTGTCAGCACGGCGCTGAGACAGAGCTAAGTTAGGAGCTGGTTGACCGATACGGTCAGCGAAGCCCAGAACAACTACAGAACCGTCTTTAGGATCGATAGAGCTCAGTTGTGCATACAGTTGGTCCAGAGCTTGCTGGCCTTCTGGTTTCAGAGTTGCTTTGTTGAAAGCGAACAGCACGTCAGACTTCAGAGTGAAACGCTTAGTGTCAACAACTGGAGCTGGAGCTGGTGCTGGAGCAACTACTGGTGCTACTGCATCATCTTGACCGAAACGGTAAGAAACACCCAGGCTCAGCATGCCGTTGTCTGGACGAGCACCAACGGTAGCTCTATCACCGATGTTGCTAACCCATTGGTATTCCATACGGGTTGCCCAGTTTTTGGTCCATGCGTATTCTGCACCCAGTGCTACCAGTGGAGAAACACCGGTGTCATGGTTGCTAGAACGGGTATCAGTAGGAGCATCGTAAGCGCTAGAATCTGCACGCCAAACCATACCACCCAGACGGGTGTACAGGTCCAGATCTTGAGCAACAGGGTAGCTCAGTTTAGCAGCCAACTGTACGCCTTGTGCTTTGAATGCGCCGTTATTTACGTCGCCTTTGTAAGGCATACGGCCAAGCCAGTCGTATCCCATTTCAAAGCCCAGGTATTGGTTTGCTTGGTAACCCAAGAACGCACCAGCACCCAGTTGGTTTTTATGGGTAGGACCATCGTTGCCAACGTCGCCATAGATACCGCCAGTGCCAGTATCTTGATACTGGGACCAGCCCAGTTTACCACCGGTGTACCAGGTGTTATCTTTCGGTGCGGCTTGCGCTACTGTAGCGAAACCAGCCAGTGCCACTGCTAATGCGATAGCTGTCTTTTTCATTTTACGCCTCGTTATCATCCAAATAGGCAATGAGCTTTAAAAAGCTAAGCCCTTGGTTAAAATTCTTCGCCAAGGTTTTAACGCTCCCGTTAATCACGCTGCCAGTATAATTTGGCGTTTTAGAGCAACCTTGGCGATGTAAAGTCTACAACGTGGCGAGAAAGTTACAAGTGTGATGTGATAAACCGCCTGAAAAAAAGGCGAAATAGTGCATTATCTTTAACGATTTAGCGGTAAAAACCAGCTTTTTAGGGGTGTTGTTTTTTGCTACAAGCCGCATTCCGACTCGCTTTATGCTGGTTTTGCAGGACTAAGCGCTAAATATTGTAATAATTCATGGGATAAATCCTAAATTTACTTAATGATACAAAGAAGAATGAATTTTTAACGTTGCGCACTGTCCTTGGTTCAGTTTTATGTCATTCAACGGACGCATAACAAACCCATAGGCATTCCCTAACTTTGCTGCTAAACGTAATCTAATCCGATCATTTTCTGACAAATCCGGTAGCCAACCAAGAACGACACTGTAGTTCCCCGTCAATAATGCCTTCTCCATTGCATCAACAGTCGACAATGGATTGATTTGCCTTAACTGAACAACTTTATCTACTGGCAAGCCTGAATGCTGTAACCACACACGACTTAATTTCTGCTGTGGAGCCAGCCATAAAAGCCAGCGAGACTGCTTACCCAGTTGTTGTAATAAAGGAAGCAATAACTGGGTTACCGCAGGCTGGTTTTCACTGTACACAAGTTCACTGATAAGGCCACTATCTGTTGGAGCATCAACTCGTTCCGGTGTTTCACGGCTAACAAGGGAGTGATAATTAGCATGATAAGGTTTTAGTGATTGAGTACGCATTATGAACCTCGCCTGTAGTGTGCTGTATGTATATACAGTAGTCACTGTTTGTTCGAAGATCAACTAAATTTTTACAAGACGCTTCGCATAATTGTGATGTAAATACCTGCAAATTCATTTTGTGTTTGGCTAGGTAATCCATATTGCGTATTTTTTAATTGGTTGTTCCTCTTACACTTATTGCAATTGAATAGGGACGTTAGATCGGATTTTTACTAAAGGAGTAGTCATGGAAACCGCATCAGAAAACAAAATCATACAAGCGCAGGGGCGTTTTGATTTTTTAGGCAAGATCACAGTTCGCTCGCAATTTGGCGGATATGGGCTGTTGGCGAATGGCATTATGTTTGCTGTGGTTTCGGATGGCGAATTGTATTTACGTGCTAATAATAAGATAGAAAATCTATTTCGTAGTCGGGGGATGAGTAACCTTGTCTACGCTAAGCGTGGGTTACCGGTATTGCTGCGTTATTATTGGGTTGACTCTACGCTCTGGGAGGATGAGTGCACACTAAGTCATTTCGTTACGCGAGCTTATCAAGGGGCGAAAGCTGAGGTTTTAAGCAAAAAAGGGCCAACAGTTCGTCTGAAGGATTTACCAAATCTCAGCGCCAGTCTTGAACGTCTATTGTGGAAAGTCGGTATCAAAAATGCGGCAGAGCTGCGGCGTGAGGGGGCCAAACGCTGTTATCTGAAATTACGTGCGTTAAAGTGCTCACTTGGGATTAATGTCTTATTGGCACTGGCTGGAGCGATAAGTGGCCATCATTATGCTGTGCTGCCCTTATTGATGCGTAGTGAGCTTATTGAATGGTTTGAAATACATATCCACTCGCCCAACATTACGCAGTTTGAAACAGCGTAAGGGGCCAATAGGTAAATGGCCCCAACCTTAATTAGCCTGGCCGATACGCCTATTGAGTTCGCTGAGTTCGGGTAACAGTTCAAGCAATAAACCTATTTGTTGTAAAACCAATTGGTCTTTGCTCTCCGGCTCAGGATTACAGTTCTGTAGCCGGGTAGATAAGCTGGCTAGCACCTGTGCCATTTTCGCACCGTCAGGCTGTTCTTGTTCAAGTGTACCCTCGACATAACAAATTGCGTCATTAAGCAGATTCAGGGTGGCGGTGTTGCTCAGTTTCTCACGATGAGCACCCAGCGCGGATATATAACTCAGCATAGTGTGGTTCAGGCAGAGCAATCGGAATGCTGCTTCCTGAGTTTCTTTGTCATTTTTAGGTTCAGCAGACATATTTGAAATCACTGAGGCTAACTCCGCGTCGCAATTATGTGCATCGCGGCGGGCTATACGGTAAGGCAGGCTATTATCTTTACCTTGATAATATTGCACCAGAATTGCATCTAAATAGCGGCAGTTGGCATCCAGTGTTTTATGGACCACCGCAGGGAGCTGACGGAACTTCCAATCTGGCCAGATAAAACTCACCGCTACCCAGGCGATGGCGCAGCCTAACAGGGTATCAAATACCCGAGGCGCGGCAACTTCAAATCCTTCCCCTAATAGGTTAAAACAGAGCAAAACCAGTAGGGTAATAAACATTGTCGCATGAGCATACTGAACATTGCGGAAAGCAAAAAATAGCACGCCAGTAATGACAATAAGAATAAGTTGCCCTTCAATGGACGGCACAAAATAGAGGATAGGCAGGCCAATAAGGATACCCGCCAGCGTGCCAACTATGCGTAACGCAAGGCGGCGGCGTGTTGCATTATAGTTAGGCTGGCAGACAAAAAGGCTGGTTAACAGGATCCAATAGCCGTGGCGCATGCCAGTAAATTGAATAAACGCATAACCGAGACACAGCACCACTGACATGCGAACTGCGTGGCGGAAGAGTGCGGACTGTGGGGTGAGATGGCGGCTGATACGCAGCTTGATATCACTCCATCCGGTAATGTGGTCGTCAGACAGGCGGCTCTCAGGTTGCGGGTCTTCGGCTAATACTTGTTCGGATTCAATCCCCGCTAATTGGGCATCAATGGCCCGTAAATTTCTCAGTAAGTGGGAAAGGGCTTTAACTTGCGGGATATTCTCGTTTTGCGCGAGTTCTCTGGCCAGTGCCGCATCTAAAAAAGTAAAGGCTCGCTCGAAGCGAGGATCATGCTGATACTTTTGTCTCATCAGGATAGATTGCGAAAGTTGCAGGCAGGCTCTGGCTTGCATACTCAGTAAGCGCTGAAAGCGGAATAGGACGTCACTGTAACGAAATTTTTCTCGAAGAACCTGATATTGAACATGTGACGAGCTGGCCCGTTCATGAATATCTTGCGCGACAAAATAGTAGTGAAGTGTCCGCCTGGTTCCACGCTGGCCCCGGTCACCTTTCAGGCGAGTGACCAGCGAGGCTTTGGCCTGATTCAAGGTTGATACCAGTGTGCCGTTGGCCATCGCAACATCAATAAGAGGCTGGTCGACATCTGATTCGATATCAGGATCGAAGAGATTAGCTTTTGCTTCCAAATAGTGAGCAAGCTGCTGATAGCAGCGGGCCAAATTATCCTGCAAGGGGCGGATAGGGAAAATAAGGTGCCCACACAAGGTCAGTACGTTATACCAAACGGCACCGAGCAGCAGTAATAGCGGCTGCTGGTACCAGATATGGTACATCGAGGTGCCTAGCATGGTGTAGATAGCGATGAGCAATGCACCAAAGGCAATGGTTGCATAGCGTTGTCCCAAGGCACCTAGCAGAATAAAACCACAGGTTGAAAAGGTTAGGCCGAAGGCAAAATACCAGGGATAAGGAAATAACAGCTCAATAGAGGCGGAGGCGATAAAAAAACAGATCAGCGTAATGAATAAATTACGTAACCGCCCAGCCAGGCGGTCATCAAGATCAGTCAGTGCTGCTGCGACGACACCAAGTGTTAGTGGAATGGTCAGTTTGGGCTGACCAATCCACCACGGAACTGCCGTTACTCCCACCAACGCGATAAAAATACGGGCATGATAAAGCAGGCTACTATTGTAGACATAACGGCGTAAACCAGTGACGAAAGTGAGCACAAAAAACCTCTAAAACTGAAAATTCAGCGTTGCTGATATTGGCGTTTAGCGTTAGCCATTCTCGCTTGCTGCGCCATTTCGACTGAAACGACACGGCGGCCCACAGGCCACAAAGCAATAGCAGCAATTTTAAAATTGGCAATACCGACCGGGATCCCAATGATGGTTACGCATTGCACAATCCCAGTGACGATATGGGATAAACACAACCACCAACCAAATAAAATAAACCAGACAATATTCAGTAAAGAACCGCCAGCAGTTATCAGAGCATTACTTTTTTCTGGGTATAATTCATTGACATGGATCGCCTCATTGCCATAAGGCAGAAATGATAATTTGGTAATTTCCCAGCAAGAGCGAGTTAATGGTAAGGTAAAAATCAGAACGACACTGACGACTGTGGCTAATAGCCAGCCCAGTGTGGTGAAGAAACCACCTAAAACAAAATTAAGAATATTCAGTACAGTACGCATAGTGATTTATCTGCCTAGCTGAATAAAAAAACCGCAACGCGGGTGAGTGATAACAAATGCTAACCATTCTATACCAATAGGGCGGGTTAGTTTCCTTTGTCAACTATCGGATACCTGTTGTTTAAACTCAATTATTTTATTTACACTCCATGGTGTTATTTCAATTCACTTAATACGAGTTATGGCGCGCAGTTATGGAACTTAAAGCGACATCTTTTGGCAAGCATTTGGCTCAGCATCCTTACAATCGGGTGCGCTTGCTCAATGCTGGCATCGAAGTATGCGGTGATAAACATCAGTACCTGATTCCTTTTAACCAGTTGGTTAACATTGAATGTAAGCGCGGTATTGTCTGGGGCGAACTGGAATTTGAATTGCCAGACCAACAAGTTGTCCGTTTACATGGTACTGAATGGCAGGAAACTCAACGTTTCTATCAACATTTACTGGGCATCTGGCAGCAATGGAGTGAAGAGATGAGCTTGGTTTGTGTTGAGGTTTTACATAAACAAGTGGAATCAATCAAGCGAATTGAGCAACAGGATAAATGGTTTAAGCGCAGTGAGTTAGGGTTGGTGCAGCAGTCCATCCGTGAGGCTTTCGCCTCATTACCGGTACCGGTACAGCGCTTAACCGAGTTTGAGTCCTGTCGTGCAGACTATGAGCTTTGTTTGCGCTGGTTGCAGCAAGGCAGTCGCAGTGTGGAGCGCCGGAATCAACAATGGACCAACCGAATGTTGGAGGAGCATCAAGATTTCTTCCAAAGTGTAGAAGCCTCTCCTCTAAATGAATCGCAAAGCCGTGCGGTGGTCAACGGCGAAGACGCGGTATTAGTTCTGGCCGGTGCCGGGAGTGGTAAAACATCAGTGCTGGTGGCCCGTGCTGGTTGGTTGTTACGCCGTAATGAGGCATTACCAGAGCAGATTTTACTGCTCGCATTTGGCCGCCAGGCGGCTGATGAGATGAATCATCGCATTAAGCAACGGTTAGCTGTGGATGATATTCAGGCTAAAACCTTCCATGCACTGGCATTGCAGATTATCCAGCAAGGCAGCCGTAAAACGCCAATAATCAGTAAACTGGAATCAGATAGTCAGGCCAGAAGGTCGTTACTGATTAAAAATTGGCAACAGCAGTGCAGTGAGAAAAAAGCGCAGGCTAAAGGGTGGCGTGAGTGGCTAACGGATGAGCTTGAGTGGGCGGTTGATGAAGGTGAGTTTTGGCAAGATAAACGCTTGGCAGCCAGATTGGCGGGGCGGCTGGAGCGTTGGTTAGGGCTGATGCGAATGCACGGTGGCAGTCAAGCCGAAATGATTGAGCAAGCTGATGAAGAAGTGCGTGATCTCTTCCAAAAGCGTATACGCTTAATGGCTCCACTATTGAAAGTGTGGAAAACGGCGTTGAAAGAAGAAGGGGCGGTTGATTTCTCTGGTTTGATCCATCAGGCAGTTAACTTATTGGATAAAGGGCGTTTTGTCAGCCCGTGGAAGCATATTCTGGTTGATGAGTTTCAGGATATCTCACCACAACGCGCCATGTTGTTGGCAGCTCTGCGCAAACAAAATAAACAAACCTGCCTGTTTGCAGTAGGTGACGATTGGCAGGCGATTTATCGGTTTAGTGGCGCCCAGCTTTCTCTCACCACGGCTTTTAGCCAGCACTTTGGTGAAGGGGCGGAATGTGCCTTGGATACCACCTATCGTTTTAATGACAGGATCGGTGAAATTGCGAACCGGTTTATTCAGCAAAACCCACATCAATTGAAAAAGCCACTTAACAGCTTGAGTAAAGGTAACAAAAAGTCAGTCATTATCTTGCCGGACCAACAACTTGAAACGCTGCTGGATAAATTAAGCGGTTTTGTTAAGGATGATGAACGTATTCTGATTTTGGCCCGCTATCATCATTTGCGGCCTGAGATTTTGCAAAAAGCGGCAACGCGCTGGCCAAAACTGACGATCGATTTTATGACTATTCATGCTAGCAAAGGGCAGCAGGCAGACTATGTGATTGTTGCCGGTTTGCATGAAGGAAATGATGGTTTTCCAGCAGTTGCACGGGAATCAATTCTGGAAGACGTTCTGTTACCGGCACCGGAAGATTTCCCCGATGCGGAGGAGCGGCGTTTATTGTATGTTGCAATAACGCGTGCGAAGCATCAGGTCTGGTTACTGCAAGATACAGCCAAACCCTCTATTTTTGTTGAGCAACTTAGTGAATTAGGTGTTCCAGTTCAGCGTAAACCCTAGCGGGCTATCGCCCAATACATTAAGCCCGGTGGTTTGGTCTGACCCATAATGTAGCACCGGGCTTAATGCTTATTTCAGCCGTTGTTTTAAGTAATGATCATAATCAGGGATAGCGATAGTGACTTCGCGACTGAACAAGGTCGAGCCAATTAAGAAGTCTGCGGTAGAACGATTGGTGGCGACTGGAATATTCCAGACTGTCGCCAGACGTAGTAGGGCTTTCACATCGGGATCATGCGGCACAGCATTAAGCGGATCCCAGAAGAAAATCAAAATATCGATTTTTTTCTCAGATATCAGCGCACCCACTTCTTGATCTCCCCCCATTGGGCCACTGAGCAGACAGTGAACGTCAATGCCGGTTGCGTTTTGTACCAGATTCCCAGTGGTACCTGTCGCATAAAGTTCATGCTGTGACAACAGTTGTTTGTTTTCCATAACCCATTCCAGCAGCGATTTTTTGCAGTGGTCGTGAGAAACAAGGGCAATATGCTTGCGTACCGCAATAGTGCGGGTAGTCAGTTCCATCAAAATATCCTTCAATAAATGCCAGCGGTTTGCTAACAGATTACTGAAACAGAGATTTTGTGCATAGCGGTAACGTAAAGAAATGCGAGGAAACAAGCATAACCTGATGTTTAAGAACCGCCTTATCGTCAACGGATTATTTAGCCTGCTTTTTTTTAGCCCATAACAGAAAACGTTGTTGAGTTTCAGTGTTAGCTTGCAAGAACCAATATTGCAGCATCTGTTCGGCAATATTCTCACCTTGCAGACTGGTGGTGTTCTGTGTGGTATTCGTGCCCGCCACAGCAATTGTGGTCCCCGGCACCGCACTCACCGTTGACGGCGGGATGGTGGCAAAAGAGGGGACTGAGGCACTGAATTGCCCAACATTATAAGTGGCCATAGCCTTTTCAAGTGTGGTCGCCGTGTTGAGGTTTTCCTGATGTAATACATCGTGGCGCACAGATAACGGGCGGCCGTTATCGCCAATGAGCTGATACACTGGGTTCTTAGAAAATTTATTCCCATCTCGTTCGGTATCAATTGCTGGCAATTTTATGGCGACAGAACGGACGTTGCGGGTATTAAACACCACTACTAATGGCGGAGAGGCGTACAACACTTTCGGGTCGGCTGGGAGTGGTTTAACCACTTTAAACAGGATTTGATGCTGGCCGCTGTTTAACTCCAGGCTATCGGCACCTTTTAGTAAGGAACCCGACATATTTTTCCCATCGACCACCAACAGGTCAATTTCCGGCGCGAGTTTTAAGGTCGTGGCTATCGCTGAAGCACTACAGCAAACGGCCAGAATCCCTGCAACCACCAGACCAAATTTCATGTGCTGCTCCTGAGGGTGATATCCGCGTACATTGTCAGACAGGCTAGATTATGTGTCAAAGTCTTTCCGTTCGCCCACACTTATTTACTTTTTGACATATTTAGTATAAATGTGGCGTTTTTATCCTGATGAATTATAAGGATAAAACCCACATTCTAACAGTACTTACTGCTATATCCCTTAAATCCAATCGGCCTGACCGCATTTATGATCCTTTTTTCGCATGATGTACACTTAGAGGATCGCCTAATATTGGTGGTATCCATCCGGCAGCAAGTGGATTGGGATATTCTTTTAGCGCATCAGAGGAACTGAAAAATGCACGATAAAGACATTGCTGATATTCTCCAACAGGTAAAAACAATTGCATTAGTCGGGGCGAGTGATAACCCATCGCGGCCAAGTTATGGTGTTATGGCTTATCTGCTACAGCAGGGGTATCAAGTCACGCCTGTTAGCCCTAAGTTGGTGGGGAAATCATTATTGGGCCAGCACGTATATGCGGAACTGGCAGATATTCCTCATGCTATCGATATGGTGGATGTTTTCCGTAATGCCGAGGCCGCATACGGCGTCGCGCAAGATGCTATTGCTATCGGTGCCAAAGTTTTATGGCTGCAAATTGGTGTGATTAATGAGTTGGCAGCCACGCTGGCGGCAGATGCAGGGTTAAAGGTAGTGATGGATCGTTGCCCGAAGATTGAAATACCGCGCCTGGAATTAGAAAAACAGTGATACAAGGGCGCGGCTTAATTTGGCGATAAAAAACCCGGCAATCAATGCCGGGCTTTATCAGTAATTAGTTGCGCAAACGCGGAGCCTGTAGCTGATGGCGGATGGACGCCGCCAGTTCATCCAATGAAGGTTGCTCTGGGTGAGCATCCATATCTTCATAGGTTAGCTGTGCTTCAGCTAGATAGGTATGTATCGGTTGCCCCTCATCATCCTCAATAACCACGTGATACCAAGGTGACGAACGCAACATATCGTTATTTGCGACCTCATCAGGTTCCGGTGGCTCAAGAGAATATTCAGGATCGATATCAATCACCACACCCAAATAGCCGTGTAGGCTGTGGCGGACCTGCTGCCCAATACCAAATTTGCTGGCGATCATGATAACCTCCTGAGAAACATTACTCTGCCTTCTATATGAGGGCAGTGTAGGGCATTTCAAGTCATACTATCCGGCACGCGAACCCTTTTAGGTACAGACCTTCTGGATATGTCGCGATAACCGGGTGATCCGCTGCCTGACGGAACTGTTCTATAAATTGTATATCATGCCCTGCATCTAACGCAGCATCGGCCAAAATTTTCTGGAATAAATCTGTTGGCATCAAACCGGAGCAGGAGAAGCTTAACAAGATCCCCCCTGGGCGCAGTAATTGTATCGCTAACATATTAATATCTTTGTAGCCCCGACATGCACTAGCCAACTGACTTTTGTTCTCCACAAACTTCGGTGGGTCCATAATGATCATGTCAAATTTTTCCCCTTGCGTGCGGTAATTACGCAGCAATTGGAACACATCATCCCGAATGAATTCGGTTTTGCTCAAATCCAACTGGTTGAGTTCAATGTTTTGTTTGGCTATATCCAGCACGGCTTGTGACGTATCAACGCTGATAACTTGCTTACAATTCCCCATCAGCGCCGCGACAGCAAAGGCACCGGTATAAGAGAAGCAGTTCAGAACACGGCGACCATCGGCGTAGTTACGCGCCGCAAGGCGGCTATCGCGCTGATCCAAATAAAACCCTGTTTTATGGCCCTGCTGAATATCAACCAACAATTGCATGCCGTTTTCAGTGATTGGCAGTAGCGGAGGGGGCATTTCACCACTGATGGTCCCTTGCGTCAGGGGTAAGCCCTCTTTTTTGCGCACAGAGACATCGGAGCGGTCATAAATAGAGCATTCCGGGTAGCAATGTTGTAAGGCGCTAACCAGCGTTTCCCGCTGATATTCAGCGCCGGCCGACAGTAACTGCAATACCAGAAAGTTCTGAAAGCGGTCTATGGTGATACCTGGCAAGCCATCAGACTCACCGGCGATCAGGCGATAGCCGTTCAAACCATCACGCTTTGCCAGCCAGTCACGCCAGCTCTGCGCTTGCTGTAGGCGGCGGATGAAGAACTCGCGGTCAATAACTTCATCTTGTTGGAACGTCCAGACTCGTGCCAGAATTTGTGATTCAGGGGAGTAGGCGGCACGCGCCAGCCATTTACCCTGGCTATCAAGGATATCGAGGGTTTCGCCAGGTAGGGCAGTTCCCTCAAGGCGCTGAACGGCCCCAGAGAAGATCCATGGATGGCGACGAAGTAAGGATTTTTCACGTCCTTTGGCAAGAATCAGGCGTACGGTCATAATTAGGTTGCTGCCAGCTAGGAAAAAAGAGCGGTATTGTCGGAGTATGAGCCGGAAAATGCAAATTATCACGTAGATGGGGAGTCGATATGCCAAAAGTATGCACTGCTGCCTATGTTTATGGTGTTGTTCAGGGAGTGGGTTTCCGCTATAGCACGCAACGTCAGGCACAAGAGTTAGGTGTGACGGGTTACGCCAAAAATTGTGATGATGGCAGTGTGGAAGTGGTGGCTTACGGCGAGCAACATGCGGTTGAACACCTGCTAGAGTGGATTAAACAAGGAGGGCCGCGCGGTGCGCGGGTGGATCGCCTGCTGACGGAACCTTATCCGGCCACCGCGTTTGAGAAATTTAACATTCGCTATTAACCCACGAGCGGTGCCGGAGCAGAGCTATCCGTCGTTAAATATGGCTATCTGCGGTTAAATACATTTAACCGGCTTTGGTAACCCTGCAATTTTGGTTGCTTGTTTTGCTGGCCCTTTGGGGAATAAACGATACAGATATCGGCTATTACCTTTTTCTTCGCCATATTTTTGTGCCATGGCCTTTACCAGCATGCGGATCGCGGGTGATGTATTGAACTCTTGATAAAAAGCACGCACAAAGCGCACCACTTCCCAGTGCGGTTCAGTGAGTATAATCTCTTCCTGTTCAGCCAGTATTGGCGCTAAAGCTTCGCTCCAGTCGGCGCTGTTTTTCAGGTAACCCTGTGCATCGGTATCAATAACCCGGCCTTCAAACTCCAACATACAACCTCGGTAATCCAGTCAATAAAACGGCTGCTAATTTAGCAAATATTTGCCACTACCCCAAAGAAGTCTCTGCTGTTATTCGGCGAGGTGTCATCTGTGAGGGAGTAAATAAACAGGCTGTTGTACGGCTAATGGCCAGTTAGCATAAGGGATGATGATAAATTCAGCACTCGACAATCAGCTAGCGGATTTTTTGGGCAATTAAGCACAAACAGGCTTTACAAGCAGCAGCGCTCTGTTTATAGTTCGGCTCGTTGCGGAGGGGTGGCCGAGTGGCTGAAGGCAACGGTCTTGAAAACCGTCGACGGGTAACCGTTCGAGAGTTCGAATCTCTCCTCCTCCGCCATCACTTCTCTTTTTCTCCTTGTTTCCCCAGTTTTTTATCCAAAAGAAAATTATTCAGTATGCCATCTGAGATGTTACATCTCATCCGTTGTTATCAGATAAATTTGCTTGAGATTGGCATAGGTAATGTCAGCGCTGTAGGTAGTCCCCACACCCAGCGGATATCGGCGGTTACGATGTTAAGGCAAAAACGGATCGGCTAACCATTTCGCAATGGCTATCAGCTCATTTTTATCGAGTACGGCTGCTGCGTCAAAAATATCAAAATGATTACCGTTAGAGCCGAGCCAGAGAGAGACAAAAAATTGTGCCATGATTTGCTCTCCGTGGCTCATTGTGGTTATCGCAGTATTCAACTTTCTGACATTCAAATCCATTTTCTCCCCGTCCCAAAATGCCGCAAAACGGGGGTATACATTGATGAGATCGTGGAACTTACGGGTATCGTCAGTTATATAATCGGTGCGGAGGAGCGAATCCATCATAATGCCTCTTATTATCATAATTTTAAAAATAGCCTGGTAATTGTTCTACGAACTCACTCAAAACGTCTTTGATAGTTTCTCTTGTCGGAGTGTAAATTTTAGGTTTCACATGGTTTTCTGCGGTCACACTAAAATTTACTGGTGTCATTAACGTGTTGCTTACCAAATGCGTCAGCCTTTTTGCTTTATCCGTTCAGTCGCCAGGTTTGCCCACACTGATATTTATTATATTTGAACAAGGATTATCATTAACGATTAAATATCTCTGATGGCAAAAATTAACAATCTTTGCCATCAGAGATATTACTGGTTTTTATAATTAAATGTGACTTCTCATCAATATCCAAGCTAAAATAACTTAGGATTTTGTCTGTGTTTTATTTTAATATGAGTTAAATAAATCATGTGAACATTATCGCTGGCATATTAGAAGCATATTTATACTATTTAACTGTTCACATGATAGTACAGTGGGATAATAACGTGCCCCTCAATACAATACCCCTGTTTTCTGACAGTGCGGATAAAGTCATTGGGCAAACCAGACTGGGATAATTTCCCTTTTAAACTCTGTACCACTTGGCTCAATCGCTTATACGAAGATACTAATCCGTTATCCTCCCATACTGACATCAGAACACCATTATAATTAGCAATCTTCCCGTCGGCATTAAGCAATAAATAAGTCAGTAATCGTATCTCCGTCTCTCCAAACATAACGGTACCAACATCGCAACGGCACTGGCGTACTCCGTAATGGGTGAAGCGCAACACAACGCCATGTTGCATGTTTACGAGAATATTATCACCAACGAGAAAACCATATATGTCATGTGTACGATATGTATTCTTTTCTATTTCAGACGTATTGACCAGATACATCAACACTTCCTCTCATCAATGGATTTGGCGGAAAAGCTCCACAATATTTTGCACACCCAGTTTTTTCATAGCTGAGCGTTTATGATGACTCACTGTTTTTTCGCTTTTACCTAAGATCCGTGAGATGTGACTCCCCGAAAACCCTCTTTTCAACAACTCAAGAACAATAGATTCATTTGAAGTGAATGGCTCAGAATGAAACCCTGTGTATACAGGCCATTCAATTGATGGCGTCAACGATGCATCCTTTTTCGCACACAGTTTCAATACTTGACTTATTTTGCTAACGATTTCAACTTCTTCGTCTGTTTTATAGAAAATCCCAGAGACTGTATTCGGCTCGACATTCCTCAGTAAGAACGTATTTTGGGAATTTAAAATAATAAAAATAGTGAGTGATTCATTTCGTTTTAAACAACAAGCTTGCTCAAGTGTCTGATAAAAAGCATTAGAGTCTGCATCAATAAATACTATTTCAGTCTCTTCACTCAGGTTGCCTGCGAGGATTGCTGGTTGTTGTACATGATTCTTTGCCAGAGCTTCTTCAAGTAAGATAAACAAACCGTATCGAAAGTAATTATCCATTGTTTCTATATTGCAATAAAACATTTCGACCCCCTATAATAAATTTTTGGTGGAAAGAAAAACATCCAATTCTGATAATCAGGTTGTGGATAATTAATGACTATCTATTCACGTATGTGGACAAATAGAAGTTATTGATCTGTGGTAAATAATAAGTATAGAAATTGATTGTGAAGTGACTCGTTCTCTTCCCACACCTTCATTGCTGTAAATTGTATAACTAAAATATTTTTTCTCAAAATCAACGCTAGAAAAATAAATTATAGTAGAATAAGTAGGCAGCATATTGAGTTAATCGCTCAAGTGCAGAGTAAACAACTATAAATCCGTATGGATATGGAATAAAAGATCATGTAATGGTGGGAGTGTGAAACATAACCCCCAATGCTAACTTTTTTAGTCAAATTATAAAAAAATTATAAAAAAAGTTTAATGAAACACTTTTGGACTTACTTTAAATTTGTTAATTTGCTATTCGCAAAACGTGTTGTTATCTAAGGTTTTTTTATCTTGCTAATTTATAGTGATAATGTGTTATTTTTTCTAAGCTAATTATCGTGCACTATTACACCGCTTCCTACAATTAATACCAGAAATATCCTACGAATGATCGCTTCTCATCCTATGATTGAATAAAGTGAAATTGATTTTCGCATCTTACTTTTTGATACAAACAGCATTGTTGCAAGCTGCTATAAACTGAGGTTTGAGCTAACTGGGTTGTCACTTTTCACATCGGGTTAATCGATAAAACCTTTTCACGGTTCTTGGAAAATATCTTTAGAGAACGGAATAGGGCTGTTGTTGGTTGATAATTAATTTTTTATGAATATCCGCGAGCGGCATGGCCTTGTCATACAGCCACCCTTGCGCATAAGGAACGTCTAAATCTAACAGAGCCTGCGCTTGTTCTGCTGTTTCAACACCTTCGGCAATCACCTGCATGTTCAATTGCTGAGCCATACTGACAATTTGCGGTACCACACTGCCGGTCGCGATATTCATACCTAGCCCCAAAATAAATGAGCGGTCTATTTTCAATGTCTGCACTGGCAGTTTATTCAAGTAAGAGAGACTCGAGTAGCCCGTACCAAAATCATCCAGAACCAGCATAAATCCCTCTTCAGACAAACTTAGCATATTACGTTTAGCGTTCTCGTCATCCACAAGGCTACGTTCGGTGATTTCCAGTTTTAAATAATGTGGTGAGAGTGCATAGGCGGCACATTGTGTCCGTAAAGCCGTGGCAAAGTCTGCGGCCGATAAGTCAGCCGCTGAGATGTTCACCGCGATCATCAATTTTGGATGAGTTTGATGCAAGACGCTTAGGTCAATCATGACCTGATGCAAAACATATTGGGTTATCGAGCAGATTAATCCGGTTTGTTCTGCCACAGGAATAAATACATCGGCGGGGATCGCGTTCCCCGAAGTTGTCGGCCAGCGGATTAACGCCTCCAGTGATTGTATTTGCCCGGTTTTTATCTCAACAATCGGTTGATAGTGAAGACAAAAGTTTCCTTTCTGTAATGCTCGTCGAATTGCTTTTTTCATGGATAATTTGTGCCTGGCATAACAGTAGAAGAACGTACTGTATGACAAGAGTAATAACAGGTTGATGACCCATTGAGCCGGCCAAAATGCATGCAACCAGAATGAACGGAGTGCAGTGAGAGGAACAGAAAACTCAACCCGTAGTCCGCTGTCTGCTATTTTACTGATGATGAGCCAACCGTTGTCAGGGGCTGTACTGCTGGCGGAATGTACCAACAGTTCATTATTTATCATAATATGCAGTTGGGTCCGCTGCTCTTGCCCAGTAACATGAAACCCTGCCAGTTGTCGCTGGGGAAGTAAGGCAAAAACACCTTTCTTTCCAACCAGAATATTGCCTTTTCCTGCGGCTAATACATCATCTGCGAGTATAAAAAATTGCACTCCTTGCCAGTTGGTGACTAACGATTTCTTTGATATTGCTTTGATGTTATCGCCATAGGTCAGGCTGCATAACGTTTTGTCGGGTAACGTATAAAGGATATCGGTTACGACGACAGCACTGAGAAGCTCAGGAATGAATACCTCGCGGCTTTTTAAAGAACAGTCCTGGGGATCACGCTGGAGGGTTTTATCCAGTAAATCTTGTGCCTCCGTCAGATATTCTTCGACGGTGTACAATGTCTCTTGCGACAGTGCAGTTATCTCTGCTTTTGTCTGATGAAGTAAGACATACCAAGTCGTTATACCACTTAAGATGAGTGTCAGTATGAGACCTAACAAACTCACGACAATAAGTTGCCGGATATTTTTACTGTGCTGCATGGTGGCCTCGCTTGACCTGAATAAGAATAATCAGAGGATTATGGTCACTTTCGTCAACATGAATTCACAGTAACGCGAATACCTGCAACCTGATGTGTGAGAGGGGAGGAAGACCAACCAAGGTGCTGACACAACTAAAATTTTCAGCACTTTGCGGTCTGTCGTATAAATAACTTTTTCGGCCTTTGGGAACGCTAAAATCAAGTTCTTTGGGCAACTGTGCTGATAGATGTCTGTTGTTAACGACCGAGTGATTTATTGCCTACCAGACTGTTACCATCATCATTGATCAGCGTGTAACGAACGTTCTCGGGCTGCCATGTGGCTTCTGCGCTCATATCCACTTTTTTTTGCGTAAAGGGTGCCAACATACCCATATCAATATCATGTGATTGGCCCCCACCTGTTAACGTTGCCGCACTGAAGGTTGCGAAATAAGGCGACCGGTTTTCGACAATGAGTGTCAACGAACCGGGCTGTCGGACCAGAGTGAACTGCTGTAGTTCGGCCAGGTTATCAACTTTCAGTTTCAGGTTAGGTGGACGATAAAACACCTTTAATTGCACGCGTACTGCCACTTTCACCGCCGAAACACCTGGGGGTAACCCTGTTTCGGTTGGGGGGATTTCGTAAATATTTAGCCAGTACAGCGACTCACGATCCTGTGGTTGTGTTTGTTGAGTCGCCAGCAAGCGCAGATTTTTCTTCTCGCCGGATTCCAGCCTGAAAAGCCCTGGTAGGGGCAAAATCGGGACATTATCGGCTGTTTCAGGTGTGCCTTCCGGCGCACCGTCATCAATCCATGCCTGCACAATCACCGGGTAAGCATTGCCGTTCGACAACAGTAATGAACGCTCACGATCGGCGGCGGAAAAGACTACGCGTGATGACTCAATAATAATGCCCGCTTGCGCCCAGCCACAAAACAACGCTGCTGCGGCAATACATACTCCCAGTAATTTTCGCATCATTGCACCTGGATAATGACCTGTGCCGTCGCGCTGACTTTGCCAGCGGTAACTGTCTTACCGGGCAATGCCTTCAGTGTCGCATTCAGCGTTTTGGTATAAGTGGTCATGCCGCTAACGACAGCACCGGCGGTCGCATCATCCAGTACCGGGTACCATCCTGCCGCATTACCCCCAAGAACCGAACCACTCAACGTACTGAGCAGATTCAGCGCCGAGCCATTGGTGCGTGAAATTTGAATACCTACACCGGAGGCTACCGTAGAATTAGTGCCATAGCCGTCTGACAGCAAGTAGCTGACACCTGAGCCGGTGGTCCCCAGACCGGCAGACACGGCCGCTGCCGCATTAGCCGGATTCACTCGTATCCCCATCGCCGTCTGGTTGATTGCAACCCCACTGCCGAATGCGGTTACCCCGGCATTCGCTGGTGCTCCGGTCTGGCAAGCAAATTGGATGGTAATCGGTCTCTGCCGCGTCACTCCCGCCTTCAGTTCGGTGACCGTGATGATGGGGAAAATCACAGTGGGTGTGACATTGGTCACCGAACAACTGGCTGAACGGCGGACAGTGAGGTTGTTATGCAGGTTCACCGCACCTGGCCAGTTGTATGGCCATCCGTAGTAAATCGCATTGGAGTCAGCGCCGACGGTTAGACCACTGGAAAGCGTCCCGCCGCGAAAGGCAATATACGTGGCAGGTTGTGTCCAGTTGACAAGACCGACAGCAGTCGAGCCAGTAGAATTACTGAGGCGAAACAGATCTATCTTGGTATTGCTGAAATTTTTGGCTTTAACCAGGATCCACCCTTGTGAATCAGTATCCAGGCTAGTCAATGGGCGGGCTTTCCAGTAACGGGAATAAAATTCGCCAGTGACCAAATTAGTGGCACGCAGAGCCACACCATCAATAATAGTTTGATAAGCGCCCGGTAAGCCATTGGCAGCCCCCGCGTCGACGTTACCGGCATAAACAGAATCGCCATTAGTGGCGTAATATTCATACAGGTTCCCCGCCTCGCTGGCGGTGCAGCGAAACAGGATCTGCTCAGCGCTGTAAGGCTGGCTACCGGATTGTAGGAAGTTCACCGTGCCGCTGGCAAGTAGCGTTCCATTAGGCTGGAAGGTGCTGTTATTGACATTTACGGTTGTCGGCAAGCTGCCAATTGAACCCGCCGCATCTGCCGAACCGTCCCAATTGGCGGCGGTGCCTTTACCCGGTTCAGTATAATAGGGTGAACTGGGGGTGCTGTTGGTAGCGATGATACGGTAACACTCCGCCCAACCAGGGGCGGCTATCGTCATCCCCGCCACTGTCAGCAACGCCACAGTCAAGGTTCTGCGCATCTCTCTCTCCGGTTTCTCTCTGAATATCACTGGCTGTTGCACGGCAACGCCAGACGATACAATGATTGTTTCATGTCCTGACCCTGCAGGTCGTAGTTGAGGGTGCACTGCTCACTGGCCGCCTCACCCCATTTCACTCGCAGTTGTCCCTGCTTGCCTGCGGCACGCGCGTAGATTTGGTTCCCCTGACCGACCAGCCCCACGACAGCGTTGTTGCGGTCATACACGTTGCTGCCCAGCGGCAAATTGCCCCGTTGTGCCTCAGGCAATTTAATGAGCAGTGCATATCCCTCCAACGTTTTGAAGTGGATTTTTACCACTGAGCCTGCATAGGGCGCGATGCGCTGTTGATTCTCATTAAGTTCGACATTCGGGTTTTCGATCCCCTTGGCATCCAAACTGATGTCGTTGTAGCGATAAGGCACCAGTGACGGGACGATGGCATAACCGGCGTTGTTAATCTTCGCGCCCATCCCGTTCATCACCTCAGCACCTTTCACGCCTTGTGCTTCGATCAGCGCAAATGTATCGCCAAGATAAGGGCCGAAGGTCACACCATCGCTGTGCAATACCGCAGACCCACGGACACTTCCCCCGCCTTGGGTATAATTCTTACCTTGAGAGAAACTGCCTCCCACGGTGGCTACGGACATCTGTTGGGTCATGTTGGCGCCCACACTGCTGCCGGTACCACCAGGCTCGAACGCGCCATTGACCGTGTAGCTAAGGCGTTGGTCTTCCCCGAGGGTGCCTGTCAGTGCACTCTGGTAGTGGGTACTGCCGGTGTCACCGGTGGTATGGCTCATACCGGTCGAGAGTATCGGCGATCGCGGCCCTGCGCCCAGAGGAATAGAAACGGAAAGCATGGCAATATTCTGTGTGCTGCTATTACTCACATTGTCTGCCGACGACATACCGTAACGGAGACTGCCGGTCTGCTGACGGCTGAGTGACAGGTTATAACTGATAGTGTGGTAATGGTGTGAATAGGCCATCTGGTATTGGGTGTCACGGCCCCGGTCCGAGCGATAACTGCTGGTTGAACCGGAAAAATAGAGCTGCCCATATTCCCCCAGCCCCTGACTGACGGTAGCCACAAACTGATTACTTTGTTGGTAGGTGTTTGAGGACCACGTGTCATGGTTGTCATACGCGGCACGCAGCCCCAGCACATCGGCCAGATCCCGATAGCCTTGCGTGGAATAGCGGTAACCCGCTAGCGCCAATGTAGTCGATGTCGGCATAAAGGTCCGGCTGTAAGTGGTCCCCAGCCGCCAGCCGTTAAGTTTGTCGCCCCACAGGTCGGCTTGCGAATACACAGCATTGAGGCCCAATGCACCGAACTGACTGGCCAATACCGCACCACCCAGTAACGCCTGATAACCATCAGAAATACGTACACCGGTGTTGGCCGTGACCGCGTTGGTCAACCCAGCCTGATAGATCATATCCGTAAACAGATTATTGCTGTTGCCGATGTTACGCACTTGCCCGGCAGATAAACTCATGTGCGAGTGCCCCGGCCGCATTGAGTCAGGTACTGCTGAGAAGGGAACGGTAAAGGAGGAAACACGACCATCCGCTTCCTGTACCTCAACCACTAAATCCCCCTGAAAACTGGTGGGGTACAAATCATCAATGACAAAGGCACCTGGGGCGACAGTGGTTTGGTAGATCTGCATACCCGATTGGCTGACGCTGACCTTGGCGGTGGTCGAGGCGACACCTCGGATAGTGGGGGCATAACCGCGTTGGGACTCAGGCACCATGCGATCATCCGTTTCCAACTGTATACCCCGAAAGCCCAGACTGCTAAAAAGGCTACCGGAAGTGAAGTTGTCGCCCAGCGTCAGTTGGCTGCCTATCGACGGGAGAGGGCGCTGTACAAAGGACCGTATTGCGTTCCACTGGCTGCTACCTGGGCTGTTGTCACTGAGGTAACGGGTAAAACTCGACTGTTGGCGAAATTGCCACAGCCCTAGATTGAACCCTGAATTCAACCCCAGATACGTCGACTCGGTGGTCGAGCCTGACGCGTTGGTACGATAATAATTTGTGTCATAACTGGTAAAGGCGACGGTTTCGCCCACCGATAAATGACCCTCCGGCACCGCGCCGCGTACCTCACGTTTCATCAAGGCCTGAGGTACCTGTAAATCGAGGCGTAGCCGGGAAAAATCAAACTGGCTGAGGGCCCCGTCAACCTGGTCTTCCAGACTCAAACACGACGTCACATCGCCGGTTTTTACCTTGATGCCATCGGGTAAGATACCGGCCGTCAACAGCATCTCCGGTGGCAGGCACTCAGCCACCTTGCCTTGCGTCCCGGCAGCAAAAATCACGGATTCTCGGGCCAGAAAATCGCCATTAATATAGACATCAACCTGATACGTTCCCGGTTCTACAGTATTCGCATGGTTAAAACGTGCAATGCTCTTTTGCGTCGTGAGACTCCCAACCAGCATGCTGTCGTCAAACTCAAACTGATTGTCAGGCGTTGCTGCCAATAGGGGGAATGACACCACCCCAAGCCACAGTATCAGTGATTTTAGTGGGAGAATATTCGTCGACAGACAACGCAATATTGCCTTTCCCTGGCGAATATCGGAATGGCGTGGGGATATTATTATTTTTATCTGCATTCCTTTGGTCCCATAACAATAAAATTTGGGGTGCTGACGGGTAAGTTTGTCAGTCAATTCAGACGAGCTTCTGCATCAGTGTGACCACCGTAATCATTGATCAAGGTAAACTTAATTTTCTGGGCACCGGCAGCGGACTGGGCACTTTTTTCTGACGCCCAACTGGCTTGAGACTTCGGTGCCACCATGCCGACCTTGAATGGCACTTCGGTCCTGCCCAGCATCGCAGTTGCGTTGATAAAAGAGGCGTAATAGCCGGAATCATTAGTGGCGGTCAGTATCCACTGTGCGCCCTGCTGTTTTAGCGAAAAGCGGATTTTCCCGGCAATCTCTTCAGGCCCGCCGGTGATCCCTTTGGGGCGGTAGAACACTTTGACCCGATTGCGTAACACCACCAACATCTGGTTATCGGCATTACTGGCCGTATTTTTCGGCGGTATTTGTACGCTGTTCAGATAAAATACCGATTCGCGATCCTGCGGCAGTGCCTTGCCGGTGAACATCAATCGAACAGACTGACCGGTTTTCGGCTCAATGCGGAACAAAGCCGGCACGGTAACAAACGGCCCATCGGCATTCTCGGGTGTTGAAGACGGGTTATTGATGTCTGCCCACATCTGCATCACGTAAGGAATAGTGTCATTATTGGTAAGTTGTACCGTGTGTGAGGGCGCATCGGCGGGATAAACTATCCGGGTATTGAGCATCACAACACTGGCCATCACCGGTACAGCCAGTAATAACATTAGGGTGGATAACGCGCCGATCATGGCACTTGAATATTTGAACGTCACAGGAAGAACCCTCGCAGGCAGCCCCCTCCATCGCACCGGAAGGGGCTGTTTTTATTACTGGTAAGACACTGAGTATTGTACGCTTCCCAGAACAGAGCCTGGGGTGGCAGGACCTTCGGCGTAGTATTGCACGGCGAAAGTATGGCTAGCGGCAGTCGCGTTAGCGGCCAGAGAAAGACCCGCGCTACCGGTTTGGCCAGACAGATCGAGTGGGGTAGTAGGTGAAATCGGATCAACCAGTTGCAGTGAGACTTGACCGGCAGTACCGGTGTTGCCCAGACGGCCGTTTGCTGTCAGGTTGTTACCGACAAACACGGTTTTAATCGCCGTGGCGCTGGCGTTAGCGGTGCAACCGGTCAGACCGACAGTGAACGGTGTTTGTCCTGCAGTCTCACCGATAGCGCTAAGTGATGAGCTGGGAACCGTTGGCAACAGGACCAATGGCGCGGAGGCATTACCATCGATGGTGACGGCACACGTTTGGTCCGCTACTTCGCCTTGGAATTGAATGACGTTATTAGCCAGTGCTGTGGTGGATAAAGCCAGGCCGGCAACAACGAGTGCAATTTTGTTCATTTTTTTCATGTTAACATTTTCCTAATGGGATTAAGTACCTGGCGAATGATTAATGGCATATTTAATTCACCCGATTATCTATTAAATAAAGGTACTCTATTAAGGTTAAATCCAGAGGCTGTGTTTAGTCACTAAAACAGCCTTCTAGTAGAAATAACCTTGGGTTGATGGTGCTCAATAATAATTTCATCACGCTAAAAGAATTAATATAAATTCATAGCATGTTTGACTAACAAATCGTCTGTTGTCTTTCCATATTTCTGTTGCCAAATAATATAGCCAAACTATTTATTTTCAAAATAGTCGTGTGAAAAGCCGCTTACGGTCAAGTAAGCTGGGTGAATGTTAATAAATCGCCTTTGTGTTCAGGTATAAAAACCATTAAACGGATAAAAACACGTAAAAAATCTGATAAATTCACAAAATATGAAATATTAGTCCCAATGCCAGCTTTTTCACTTGATTGACAAAAAAACTTATAAAAGATGCTTATATAAAATATTTTTTGGCGTTTTTTTTAAGAACCTAAATGACAGCTCATAAAACATGTTGTTATATAAGGTTTTTTTGCCGCCAAAGTGTATAACGAAAATCTATCATTGGTTTGCGAAATGACTTTTACATAACATCTGTTCATTTTCCACATTCAATATCTGAAAATTCCTACAATTATTGGCTCATCATCCTAACATTGAACGAAGTGAAATTAATTTTCGCATCTTATTTTTAATACAAACAATATTGTTGTAAGTGGCCTTAAACAAATATTTTGATCAGCCAGGTCTGATGGAAACCTCTCTAAATTAACCACCGCGCTCACTTAGTTATGTCAATTTTTATTTCTTCTACTCGCTTCAAGCCAAAGATAACTGGCTCTGCAATGAGTTGTGGTTTTTACAACAGTGCCATTTGTGTTCAACTGCGTGTTCATCATGCCGAAATTCTAATTGAAGTAGGAACTTGGCGTAGGATCAACGCAGACCTCACGTAATTCACATTTTTCCTTACGAAAGGAAAGCGGTTTAATCATTTTTTCTTCAATGCGATATCCCTGGCCGCGAATAATCTGAATAAAATCCGCAGGTAGTCCAATTTCAACCAATTTACTTTTCAATTCAATAATAACCTGACTTAACCGCTTATAAGATGACACTAATCCGTTATTATCCCAAACACTTGACATAATATCGGGATAATAAATAACATCCTTGTTAGCATGTTCCAGTAAATAGGTTAACAGCCTCATCAGTGTTCCTGTCCCAAGAATAACCGTATCAATGGTATAATTTTTAAACCTTCTGGTCGTGTAAGTGCGAATCATGACTCCATGAGAGATATGAACATAAATATCGTCACTAATTAGGTACACGAAAACCTCGGAGTTTTTAGTCAAAATCATGTCTGGCTCTCACTGCGGCTAGCAAAAACAATATTCAATAGTTAAATTAAACCAAATTACATTGGTGACATTTAATCATTAACAAAAATATCGCCTATTGATACGATTAGTAAAGGAGGTGATGTGCTTAGATATTCACTCTCCGTACAACATAGATGAACCGTAAAGTATGAAATATTTATCTCATGACAGTGGTTCATCGGTTAACGCTAAATTTCAGGTATATTATCAATGAATAACCCACACAATTAAAATGAAGAATTATTTATTAAGGCAAATAGAGGTGAAATTAATGCGGTGTGTGCAGTGAAGTGAGTTTTTTAGTAACGGCTTGAATTTAAATGATTTTTTATATAAATTTGGTTGTGGAATATACTCTTAATTCCCTTAAGTGATAAAATTAATGATAGTTAAGGTAATTTTAGTGATAAAAAGATACTTCAAAAGTACAGATTATACTCATTTGTATTTGCTAAATGATTGCTTTTAGTTAAAGGATGGCATTGAGCCATGTCCATTACATTAGCTTATTTGAGGTTGAGGTTGAGGTTGAGGTTAGGATAAGTGGAGTTTTGATTTTTAGTCGGACTGTTCAGCAGTCCTGAAAGGAATGATGGGAATGCATAGAAAGTGAGACTAATGGCTTAACATGTTGACATCGTGATTATGCGTGCTCACTAATATTATATTTTCTCAGTGCATACGGTTTTATTGTATCATTATAAAAATAACAGTAATGCAGGTTGTTTTATTTACTCTTGAATTTTATTGCAATAAAGCCAAGGAATGACTTCTGTATGAATAACATAGTCCCCTTTAAAACCAGGGTAAATCCATAACTTTATATCCTTGGGGTTGGCAAAATAAGAGTTTAATATGTTTTTCATATAGTCACTGGTTTCCAGTGGGAGGTGCTCCATGATTTTTTCATCTGTCAATCCAATAACATGAATAGAGTATTCGTTACCATAGGAATCATATTTGAAGTTTATTTGTTGTGTTAATAGGGACTTATTATTTTTTGCTGTAGTCAGTTCGGCTTTAGATGTAATGCTACCCGTTTTTTCTAAAAACGAGAATATAATCACACCAGAAAAAGTCTCCACGCCAGCAGTGCTTACTTTTTCAGTTTTTAGTATAGAGTAGCACTTTATATTTTTTGCGTTATTACTACGATTAAAGGTATAGATAATGATAAAAGAAAGGATAATGATAAAAATAAATGGGGCGACGTATTTCAATGTTCTCATAACATTCCCTTACTTGATCATCAAATAGGATATACAATTTTTCGGCGTATTATTTAACACGTCACAATAAATCAAAGACTCCCTTTTTATTATCGGGTAGGTGGTGTAGTATAAGTTTTTTACTTTATTGCAATTTATTTTTTCATTTTTTATGATTTCTTTTACATTGCTAACATCATAACCTTCTGATAATGAGAATAGATGGCATAATTCAATGTCTTCTACATGGTTGTAGTTCTCGATAGATTTTTCATATGGTGATTTTTTATTGTACAATAAAATTGAAAACAAAGTTATTATTAATATGGAAACCACTACCCACAAACTTGCTCTAAGCATCGAGTTGTTGATTGTTGCATTGTTTGAAGTTTCATCTATTACTATTTCTTCTTTTTTATCCTGCCTTTTCTTTTCTTCATGGGTTATTTCGAGGTCTTTAGATAAGGATAAACCGCGTCTTGGTAGGGTAAGGATAATATCCCCATTCAGTCCGACAACTTCAAATGCACGCCTAATCATCGAAATATGTTGGTAAAAATTATTATTAGTTGTTGTTAAACCTTGTTTTTCCCATGCTTGTTCAAAAAAATAATTTTGCGGTATAACGTTGGGATACTGATCTAAAAGAATATACAAACATTCATTGGTTGGAGCATAAAGACTTACTGACTTTTCTGGTTTATTTATGTTATAGATGATCGCGTTGTTATAATCATAAGCAACAATCTTATTTATAATGGTTAAACTGTTCACATTGGATCCCTTATCATGATTTTCAACAAAAAATCCCTTTACTTAAAAACCACCAAAAATTCAATTTTCTCTTTACTATTATAGTCGTTCCCAACTCTCAGTATTTAAAATATTTAAACACATTGGCAGCATTCATAATGGCATCGATGTACTTTACACTATTGTAAATAGCCGCTAAGGATAAGCTCTTTCAGGTTAAATGCTATAGGGGCTGAACAGCTAGTTCCACCAGAGGTACTTCGTACTAGGCGATTGCGACCAATAGTTATACCGACCTTTATGCCTGTTAGCGCTGATTTTTACATGGATTTCACCCAAAACCAAGGGTACAAGTCAGTTGGATGACGTGAGTACCAAACAGGTGTTTTTCCATTTCAAGTGCGCGCTGTACAGGCCTTTCCCTGTAAATTAGATCAACTCACGCTTATATTTAAGTATGAGTCGATGCGAGTTGTGCCACAGATTGCAGTCAAACGTTATCTGGCTTTTTGTTTCGCAGATCCTAAAAATGGTGAGGAAACGTCTGAAACTAGGTGCGAAACCTGCACATCTTGAAATATTACTGGCACAAAGCATAAATATTCGGCATATTTTTTACACTTCCGCCTAAAATTGTAGGGTTACTCACATTGTTCTATAGTTAAAAAGTTCTAATGTTAATGAAAGATAAGGATGTTGGCTAATACGTGGATGGGTAGAAACTGTCCTTCTTTATTGGTGGGTGATGGCTGCGGGTGATTGGATGATTCACGCATTTGCTGTATCGGAAGATAAATTTAGGGCCGTTGCTGTTTGGATAAAATCGTTTCGTTATACGTCATCGGATAAACGTGATCTAAGGATTGATCTACTGCGGGGTATTGCATTGGTGATGATGGTTGTCGCTCACATCGAAGTGATGTCGTTATTGGATCTTTTTACCTGGGAACGTTTTGGACTGACAACTGGAGCTGAAGGGTTTGTTATTCTTTCTGGATTTATGATAGGCGTAATCAATCGCCAGCGTCTAAAAAAAGAAGTGCTATTAACTGTAAGCTATTCATTGTATCGACGAGCAGCAAAAATATATGTAGTCAATATAGTGATCATCCTTAGCATTTTGCTTCTAACTAAACTAAATTTTATAAATACTTTTGAAGTTACCCATTTTACCGATCGCTTTTCCGGGGTTAGTTATACGTTATACCCACTTTACGAGCAGATAAAAGAATCCTGGTTTAACATGGTGCTCTACCTGCAGATTGGGCCACATCAGAGCCAGATTTTGGGGTTATATTTTTATCTGTTGTTGGTAACGCCTCTTTTTCTCTATCTATTGAAACGTCGGTCGGTCGGTGTGTTGTTATTGTTATCGCTGGTTTTATATATCACCTATTATCTCACGGGGATACGATTTACATCGGCAGAGTTTGAGTTTGCTTTTCCATTGTTGGCTTGGCAATTTATTTATGTCTTAGGGGTGACTATTGGCTGGTACAAAGAAGAGCTGCTTTCGTTAGCCCGTACTCAGGCCGGATTTTGGAGTTTGTCAGTTATTGTGTTATTCACAATGGTCATGATGTTTATTGCACAAAATCATACCAACCCATTTATGCCTTATAACACGATGCTCCATACGATAAATGCGAAAGAATTTAATTGGTTCTATCAGAATTTTGCTGCAAAGAATGCACTAGGGCCACTCCGTGTTATCAATGATTTTAGTTTGCTGATAACGTGTTATCTGGTGTTGAGTTATTTTTGGAAACCAATAAACAAGGTGTGTGGTTGGTTCTTAATAACATTAGGTCAACATTCTTTGTATGTTTTTATTATCCATGTTTATGTTGTTTTGCTGGTTAATCAGTTGGTGGACTTTGGTTTATGGCATCGTGCCTGGTTGCTAAACACACTGGTTCATCTCTGTGCCTTAATGATGTTATGGCTTTTCGCAAAATATGATGTCGGTAGGAGATTCATTCCTAACTGATTTTTATTTTTCGACTCAATCTTGTAAAAAGGGCAGAAATGAAAAATACTCCATCGACTCAAGATAAAGGTCAGATTAGCAAGTTACGTAATAGCATACTTTATGAATTGAAGTATTCTCTCGGAGTGACATTGTCAACTGCGTCATCCAGTGACATCTTTAGCGCATTAGCGCTAGTCGTTCGACGAAGCCAAACGGATGATTATTTTCTCACTCGAGAACGGCATCATCAGGCAAGAAAAAAACGTATTTATTATATTTCTATGGAGTTTCTGATTGGTCAATCTCTACGGAATAACTTAATAAATCAAGGGCTGATGGAGACAGCCAAAGTTGCGCTAGAATCTCTTGGCGTAGATTTTGAAGTTATTGTTAAAAGTGAAGAAGATGCAGCATTAGGTAATGGGGGATTAGGGCGTTTGGCTGCATGTTTCATTGATTCAATGGCAACCTTAGATATTGCTGGTTCTGGTCACGGTATAAAGTATGAGTATGGCTTATTTCACCAACAAATTCAGGATGGTCAACAGGTAGAGAAGCCTGATGACTGGCATTCGGCACACTCACCCTGGCTGATAGAACATCAAAGTCAGGCAATGATAATTCCGCTGTATGGGCGCATAGTTGAAGTAGAAGACCAGCAAGGAAATTACAATCCAATGTGGATGGATTGGAAAATAATTATTGGTGTGCCTCACGACTATCTGGTTTCTGGGTACAATAATCACACCGTAAACTCGTTGCGGTTATACAGTGCTTGTGCTTCAGATTCATTTGATATTCATATTTTTAATCATGGTGATTATCTGAATGCTGTTAATCAAAAAATTGCATCAGAGAATATTTCTAAAGTACTTTATCCCTCCGATGAGGTGCTGGCAGGGAAGGAATTACGCTTAACACAAGAGTACTTTTTGGTGGCTTGTACATTACGTGATGTTATGCATGATTTCTTCTTACTTTCCAATGATCTAAATCAGTTACCTGAGTTTGTAGCCATTCAACTTAATGATACCCATCCGGCTCTGGCGATTGTTGAGCTAATGAGAATATTGGTGGATGAACATACTGTTGATTGGGATATTGCTTGGGATTTAACACAACGGGTTTGCGCCTACACCAATCATACGCTAATGCCAGAGGCGTTAGAGAAGTGGTCGGTTAAATTATTCGAATTGTTATTACCTCGTCATCTACAAATCATCTATGAGATCAATCGCCGTTTCTTACTGGAAATACATAGATGGCGCCCTGAGCGTGCAGATTTATTAGCATCAATGTCTTTGATTGAAGAGACGCCTGAAAAGAAAGTGCGCATGGCCTATCTTGCTATTATTGGTAGTCACAAAGTTAATGGGGTGGCTAAACTTCATTCGGAATTAATTAAATCGAATCTTGTACCTGATTTTTATCATTTAATGCCTGAGAAATTCACTAATCAAACGAACGGTGTTACACCTCGGCGTTGGATTCAGCAGGCTAATCCCCGGTTATCGGCGTTCCTGGATTGTCACGTAGGTCAAGAATGGGTTACCGACCTGACTCTTCTGACCAAACTTAAGTCGTTAGCGAATGAACGTGACGTTATTGCCGAACTCGCCGAAATCAAAAAATTTAATAAAATAAAATTGAGTCAGATAATTACTCGTCAGCAAGGAATAATTATCAATCCTGAAGCTATGTTCGACTGCCAGATAAAGCGAATTCATGAATATAAACGCCAATTACTCAACATTCTCTATGTGATAAATCTTTACCTGAAAATTCTGAATGGAAGAGGGGCTGTTTCGCCGAAAGTTCATATCTTCTCGGGCAAAGCTGCACCGGGTTATGCAATGGCTAAATTGATCATCCAGTTAATCAATCAAGTTGCTCTTAAAGTGAATAATGATCCGAGAGTCAATGAACAACTAAAAGTGGTTTTTTTAGAGGATTATAAAGTCTCACTAGCGGAAAATATTATTCCAGCCGCCGACTTGTCTGAGCAGATATCTACTGCGGGTACTGAAGCCTCAGGTACCAGCAATATGAAATTGGCGATGAATGGTGCGTTAACTATTGGAACACTAGATGGCGCTAATATTGAAATCAGAGATGCTGTTGGTCATGAGAATTTCTATGTGTTTGGCTTGTCTGCGGAGCAAATTGCGGAGAAAAGAGCTAAAGGACGGTCATCATATGACGAGTATTTATCTAATACAGAACTTAAAGAGACTGTTGATTCACTTATTTCAGGTGTTTTTCATGCCGATAAAGCCTTGTTTTCACCGATATTCCATATGCTGGTGAGTCACGGTGACCACTATTTCCATTTGGCTGATTTCGACAGTTATTGTCACGCTCAATATCAAGCATTGACCGACTATAGCGATACTTACAGTTGGCACAAGCGAGCATTAAACACGATAAGTGGTATGGGCGAGTTTTCCAGCGATAGGACTATTCGTGGATATAGCAAGGATATCTGGGGGGAGGACAACTTTAAGTGAAACATTACAAATCACTTGCGGTATTACTTAGTGGACTATTTCTCTGCCCACTGGTGACCGCGAGTGAAACGACTAACACACAAGCTATTAAATTATTTACCAGCCCTTGGTCACGCCTTTTTTCTGGTGATGAGAACACATTTTCAACGGCATTAACCTATAGTTCGCCACTTAAGAAAAAGATGGTTAATGTCCCTACAGGGAAATATACCTCGGAAGAAATATACAAGGTAAATCAGCGGGGGCTTTTTAGTATGCAGTACTCCCCGATAAGTTATCTTTTTGCCAATATGACGGTTCGAGTTCCATTACAAAACACCAGTAAATACAGTACCGACTTTGTTTATAGTTTTGGTTATGACGATTGGCATCCAGGAACTTTTAGCTTGGTTTATGGTAATTACAACGATAGTAATAGTTTTTTCCCTGCGGCTGGTGCTCAAAGAACACGATTCGAACAAGGCTCCTGGACTCTGGGTTACAAATTTAACTTACCCAAGCCGGTCGAGTCCGCATTATTGATTAACAAAGATGACTCACTGATTTGTCAAGTTGGCTATAGCTATGTGCCACGTTATTTCTCTGACGCTTCATCAACCATCAAAGAAAATAAGAACAGTTTTTTAGGGAGTTGTGGCTATACCCTACAGCAACACTATTTTTTGCGTTTGTCCGCATTTTATTACCCTGACAAGAACCAGCAGCAACCTTGGAATTATGATTACACCTATAGTTTTGGCTATACGTCTGGCTACGCTCCGGGGTCTTGGTCGCTCTTTTATGGCAATTATACCGGGACTCGCTACCCGTGGCGGCAGAATGCAAATGCAAATTTTCGCAGTGGGACAATAAACCTTAGTTGGACATTACCCTTGTAAATTGAAGGTGTAAGAATCTGTGCTACGCTTAATTACGCTGTTAATAGTTAAGCTAGCATAATGTTTTTGAAGAGTATGAAATGATCAGGGATGTTGGGCATCCTCTCTTGAAGATGATGTTTGATAAATTATGTTTACACGATGCTCTTGGGTAACTTATGCAATCTCATCTCTCCCCTACAGGTGTGACATCTATTCTTGTTGTTGATGATTCAGCAAGTTACCGCTTTTTACTGGTTAATCTACTGAAAAATTGGCAATTCACTGTTTTTGAAGCAGAAAATGGTCAAGATGCTTTGGCTATTCTCGATGGTAATGCTATCAACATGGTGATCAGTGACTGGGAAATGCCGGTCATGGATGGATTGAAACTCTGTACGACTATCCGTAAGCATTATTTCGATCGGTATATTTATTTAGTATTGATAACCGTGCGGCAATCCGTTGAGGATTTGATCGCGGGTTTAGATGCGGGTGCTGATGACTTTCTGTCAAAACCGATAAATCAAAGTGAGTTACGCGCCAGATTGCATGCAGGCGAACGGATATTAATGTTAGAGGCGACCCTCGATGCCCGTAATAAGAAACTGTCCCAAGCCTATCAACAAATAGAAGATGATTTGCAGGCTGCGGCAAAATTGCAACGGAGTGTTTTGCCCGCCGAGAAACTAATGGTGAGTGGCTTTCAAGCCGAATGGATGTTTATACCATCCGCCTATGTCTCGGGTGACCTGTTAAGTTTTTTCCAACTGGGCAATCAGCACATTGGTTTTTACAGTATTGATGTTGCAGGGCATGGTGTGGCGGCAGCGATGCTCTCACTGTCAGTTGCCCGCCAATTTCTTAATGGGCGCACGGTGGATAATTTATTGATTTCACCAGCAGATACCGCCTCTGGTTATCGAATTACCCCGCCACATAAAGTTGTAGGTGAACTTAATCGTCGTTTTTGTATAGAGAATGATGATATAGCCAGTTATTTCACTCTTATCTATGGCGTTATTGATGTTCAAACGGCAAGTGGTGTGCTTTGTCAAGCAGGGCATCCAACACCTTTTATTGTCAGTAGCGCTGGCCAGATTACCCCGATTGGTGACGGTGGTGCGCCGGTTGGACTGATTGATTCAATGGACTACCAGGATACGGAGTTTGCTCTTAATTCAGGTGACCGGCTCTATTTATTTACTGATGGCATCGTTGAGTGTGAGAGTGCTGAGCAAGAGCTATTTGGAGAGCGTCGATTACAAGACTTACTGGCCGTGGGTTCGCGGGACAGTATGCAAGCCGTTTTTCAGCAAGTGCAGCAGGCATTGAAATGCTGGCACCCGATACAAAAAGATGAGCATCAAAGTGATATTCAGAATGGGCGTTCTCTATTTAGTGATGATATCTCGTTACTGGTGATCGAACACAACAACAATTCCCCTCTCCTAACGGCATTGTAAGGAAGAAATAATGAACTTTGAAACTCAGACAATTGACAATGTATTGGTGATAACCCCCTTGATCAGGCGACTGGATGCATCAGTTTCCCTGAAATTTAAGGAAGATATACAAGCAATGATTGCCCAAGGGAACAAAAATATTTTATTGGATTTTAGTCGGGTAGATTTCATCGACAGTAGTTGTTTAGGGGCCTTGGTTTCATTGTTGAAAACCTTAAATGGGAAAGGCGAGCTTGCTATTTGCTCACTGAATAACAATATCCACGGAATGTTCAAGTTAACCCGGATGGATAGGATATTTACTATCGGAGCTAATCAACCCGATACATTACAGCAGATGCATTCCGTAGCACCTTAATTTGTAAGGAATACCTATTTATGAAAGCGATGATCCTTGCTGCCGGAAAAGGAACCAGAGCCAGACCACTGACAACTATATTGCCAAAGCCAATGATCCCATTGATTCGTAAGCCTATTATGGAGTCGATTATTGAGCATTTAAGAAAATATGGGTTTAATCAGTTAATGGTGAATACCAGCTATCTATCTGTGGATATCGAAAATTATTTTCGTGACGGTCATGCCTGGGGTGTGGAAATAGGTTACTCCTACGAAGGTATTATGGAGGGTGATACTTTTGTCGACAATGTTTTGGGTTCCGCTGGCGGAATGAAACACATCCAAAATTTCTCAGGTTTTTTTGATGAAACCTTTGTGGTTGTGTGTGGTGATGCATTAATTGATGTGGATTTCGATCAAGTATTGGCTTTCCATCGGGCCAGAAAAAGTGTAGCAACCTTGGTTATGCGCCCGGTCTCCGCGGATCAGGTAAATAAATACGGTATTGTTGTCACTGATGAGCAAGGCAGAGTCAGTAAGTTTCAGGAGAAACCTAAAACTGAAGATGCGTTATCAAACAATGCCAATACCGGTATCTATGTTTTTGAACCAGAGATATTTGATTATATTCCTGATGGTGTCGAGTATGACATTGGTAGCCAGTTGTTCCCTAAACTTGCTGAATTAGGTGTTCCTTTCTACGGTATTGCCTTGCCATTCCAATGGGTTGATATTGGATCGCTACAAGATTTTTGGCATGTGAACCGTATGATCCTTAATCAGGATTTACCCAATTATCCCATGCCGGGAATTAAGATTGCACCTCAAATCTGGTGCGGGCTTAATGTTAAAGCCGACTTTTCGACCTTAGATATCGAAGGGCCAGTCTATATTGGCAGTAGTACAGAAATACAGCCTGGCGTGACGATTAAAGGCCCAACGATTATTGGCGCGGGGTGTTTATTAGAGCAGGGCGCTATTATCGATCAAAGTTTTATTGCTGATTATACCCGCGTCGGCGGTATCGCACATTTGCATCAACAGATGATATTTACCGGGAAAGTTATCTCACCGGATGGTACGGCAATTGATTTATCTGAAGCCGGTCTAAACTGGCTCATTGATGATAAGCGGCGCAAAGACATCATTATGGCGGAGACATCTTTGTTCAATGAGTTTTTGCACAAAGAAACGTTGATATGAGCTATCCGCAGAGTGACTCGCAGGGCTGGTTAATGAGAATAAGCCTGCCGGCTTCATTGTCTAGCCTATGTATTTTACATGAAAAGTTACTTGAATTTATTCAGCCATTACAGGTTGACTCAGCTAGCAGTTATGCCGTGGAACTTGCATTAAATGAAGCATTTATCAATATTGTAAAGCATGGTGTTAACTATGATGCCACTCAAAATATTATTATTGTGATGCATTATGGCAATAATCAACTAGCCGTGACTTTACAAGATAAAGGTAAGCCTATACCCGCAGAATTTTTGCAAAATAAAAGCGGGTTATCTCATTTTCCTGAGCTATCAGCACCAGACTCCTGGCCTGAGAATGGAATGGGCATGATGATGATGTTTAATGCCGTTGATGACATCAGTTATAAAGTAAAAGAGGGAGTCAATTATCTATCGTTGATAAAGAAAATAGAAGAGCAGACGTGAATATTGTGTTTGTTTGTAAAATGAGGCTCTCTGAACTCCCCCTAAAATGGGCTGATTTATCTCACTTATTTTCATGGATTGGCTGAGGTTGTGATAATGGCTTTTTATTTCTCTTCGTTTGAAAACAGGAAACCACCATTACCACTAAAAACTCATTGGGCTATTGAGTTTTTATGGCAAAGCCTGGCGGTTGCCGCACTCATCTTGGGGGCAAACTATATCCGCTGGCGCTGGATGAACTCACTTAATTACGATGCGCTTTGGTATGCCATCCCGTTGGTAATGGCTGAAACGCTGGCCTTTATTGGTTCTGCTTTATTTACGATAAACCTCTGGAAAGTTAGAGATATTCCTGTCCCTTCAGTACCTGAAACAATCGATGATTGTATAGCCCCTGAAGAGACGCAAGAAAGGCGCCAGATAAAAGTTGATTTGTTTATTGCCACCTATAATGAAGATGTCGAATTGGTGCGCTTATCAATTCGGGATGCACTGACCGTAACTTATCCTTTCCCTTTGGATTATCGCATTCATGTACTGGATGATGGTAAACGAAGTGAAATGGAGGCTGTCGCAAAAGAAGAGGGCGTTAATTACTTAAGTCGGGAAAATAATATCGGTTATAAAGCAGGTAATCTTCGTCATGGTCTGGATATGACTGACGGTGATTTTATTATTATCTGTGATGCGGATACCCGAGTTTTCCCCACAATATTAACTCATACATTGGGTTATTTTCGTGATGTAGATGTTGCTTGGGTCCAGACTCCTCAGTGGTTTTATGATTTACCGCAGGGTAAACGATTACCGGTGTGGGCAAAGCAAAAGTTAGGTTCAGCAGGCTATTTTATTGGTAAAGGGATAGAGAGATTGGTTGGCCCACTTACGGTGGGACATGATCCTTTTTTTAATGATCCACAAATGTTCTACGATGTCATTTTACGCAGACGCAATTGGGCTAATGCCGCTTTTTGTTGCGGTGCTGCATCTGTTCATCGTCGTGAAGCTATTATGCAAGCTGCACTGCGCCGCTATGTAGACAGTATAGAAGATGAGATCGAGCACTATACAGGCGACGTAACTGATAATGAAACTAAAGCCGATTTGGTTCAGGCCATGCTGCCTCATGTGATACATGATACTGAAGTGATGCCGTATAAATTTCATGTATCAGAAGATATCTATACCTCTATCGTTTTACATGGTGATCCTGGTCGTAAATGGCGATCTGTCATGCACCCAGAAATAGAATCAAAAATGCTTTCGCCACAGGACTTACTGACTTGGATGATCCAGCGATTTAAGTATGCAGCAGGTTCAATGGATATTGCCTTACATGACAGACTTTTCACCAGTAAACGGATTAAGCTCAGTGCGATACAAAAATTAATGTATGGCACCACCTTCTGGTCCTATTTTGCGTGTGTCTGGAATACGGTATTCTTGATTGCTCCGCTAATTTATCTCTTCACGGGTATCCCCCCTGTTTCGACTTACTCATCGCCTTTTTATCTGCATTTTCTACCCTTCATGATTGTCTCTGAATTAGCGTTTATGTTTGGCACTTGGGGTATCTCTGCGTGGGACGGGAAATCGTCTTTTCTTGCTTTATTTTCCATGAATCTACGAGCACTGGATACTGTACTCCGAGGAGAGAAAATCAAATTTCATGTGACGCCCAAAGAACGTCAACAGGGCAACTTTTTATCTTTGGTTAAGCCTCAACTTGCTATTATCGGGCTGACTTTATTGGGGTTGATTTGGGGAGCGATTCAGATAGCAGAAGGAAACATTAAAGATCCCTCAGGCTTTGTAATCAATATCTTTTGGGGGGCCGCTAATATTGCAGCCATGATGCCGATGGTTTTAGCGGCACTTTGGCAACCTGAACATGCTGAATCCAATTTACAGGAGGGTTCCTGATGTCATTTAAATATAACCTCCTTAAGGCGAGAAGTTATTTGGCGATGGTGATTGGTATTTTAATCGCTTTTTCTATTGTGTTGTATGTCGAGAATAATTCCGAAGATAGTGGTGATTCCCGTGTTCATATCGCCACCAGTATTGGACGACCATTAATACCAAGTCCAAGGCCACTGAATCCTGAAGAAATGATTTGGGCTAAAGCAGCATGGCAATATTTTGTTAATAATACACAGCCGAGTGGTTTAGTGAATTCAGTGGATAAATTCCCATCGTCGACAATGTGGGATACCAGTAGTTATTTTATGGCACTGATTTCTGCTAAACGAATTGGCATTATTCAGCAAGATGAGTTTGATAGTCGTATCAGTAATGCATTAGGTGCATTGGCTAAACTGCCGCTGTTTGAAGGTAAATTACCCAATAAAGCGTATAACACGCAGACATTATCTATGGTGAATTACATAAATCAGCCCAGTTCTCTAGGGATCGGTTGGTCGGCTATTGATATTAGCCGCATGATGGTGCCATTAAATATATTGGTATGGAATTATCCCCAACATGCTGTTGAGGTTAATAATGTTATTTCGCGTTGGCATTTAGACGCGTTAGTGGCCAATGATCAATTACAAGGCTCGGTGCTTGATGATAAAACGCAGGTCATTTCATTGCATCAGGAAGGGCGTATAGGATATGAGCAATATGCTGCTCGGACCCTGCAACTTGTAGGTATTAATGCCAGTTTGGCCCTTGATTACACGGCGCATCTGAAATTTATTAAAGTTGAAGGGATACTGATACCTGATGATGATCGTATTTCGCAAAAAGAGGGAGCAAATACATTTATTGTCAGCGAGCCCTATATTTTAACGGGATTAGAACTGGGTTTTGATCACTATTCATCTGAATTAGCCTGGCGGGTTTTTAAAGCTCAGGAAAATCGTTTTCAACGTACCGGTATATATACTTCCGTCAGTGAGGATCATGTCGATCAGGCTCCTTACTTTATTTATAGCACGCTGCATTATGCTGATGAAGATTGGGCTGTTATTACGGATAAAGGTGAACGTGTCAATCAGTTACGACAGTTATCAACCAAGTCGGCATTTAGTTGGTATGCCTTATGGCGCACACCTTATAGTGAACAGACACGGGATCAATTAAGTCGTTTGATGGATCCGAGCAAAGGTTGGTATAGCGGTATTTATGAAGCTAGCAATAAGGTAAATACGTCACTTAATGCCAATACCAATGGCGTAGTGTTAGAAAGTCTGGCTTTTATCAATGGTGGAAAACTACTTTGTGCTGGCTGTACTCAGGCGATACAGCCAGTCGGCACAACGAATAAATAACTGAAGTAGGAAGATTGTATGATGATAAATCAGTCAGTTTTGCGAAGGTCAAGTCTGTTCGTTAAGGTTGTATGCTCGATATTGACGCTATTGGCAATGTTGTCTTTTCATGCCGGTGCCACATCGTCGGGTGATAAATTAGCCGCTGAAACCTATCCCGTCCGCCACGGCGAATTAACGCCGAGGGAGATGGCGGTTGCAGTCAATGCCTGGCAATATTTTGTCCATAATTTGCAGCCTACAACTGGGCTTGTTAATGCAGTTAATAATTATCCTTCGACCACCATATGGGATAGCGCATCTTATTTGGCGGCACTGGTGTCGGCACGTGAGTTGGGTATTATTAATAAGGAAGAGTTTGACCACCGGATGTTACCGTTTTTAAAGACACTGAATAATATTGCACTATTCCAAGGGCAATTACCCAATAAAGCTTATAACACCATCACCGCAGAAAAAGTTAACTATATGAATAAACCCGGTGAAATAGGATTTTCAGCTCTCGATACTGGCCGTATGCTAATTTGGCTTAAAATTATTAAGGAACGCTATCCTGAATATGCTAATAGCATTGATAATGTGGTTTTGGGTTGGGATTTTTCACATGTTATAGATGATTGCGGTACGTTATATGGGGCGATATTAGATAAAAATAACGCACCTCAGTATGTACAGGAAGGGCGACTGGGTTATGAAGAGTACGCCGCCAGTGGTTTCCAACTTTGGGGTTTTTCTACCTGTCAGGCATCGCGCCCTGAACCTTATGATTTGGCTAAAATTTATTGTGTATTAGTCCCTTATGACTCTAGGGATGCACGCAAAACGAATCAACACAACTACGTAGTTACTGAGTCGTATATCTTACATGGCTTTGAGATGGGGTGGGATCGCAGTAATGATCGAGCTAATAAATCTGGGAGCTACAGTCATCCTTGGATGAAAGACTTCGCCAATCGGGTCTATCAGGCACAGGAAAACCGCTACCGTGAAACGGGGATACTTACTGCACGTTCAGAACATCAGTTAGATCGCGCCCCTTACTTTGTTTATGACACGGTTTTTTCCGATGGCTATAACTGGAACACTATTACCGATCAGGGCGTTTTTGTCCCTGAAAATGCGGCAGTGTCATTAAAAGCTGCGCTAGGCATGTGGGTATTATGGCATTCGCCGTACACTGACCGATTATTTGATGCAATAGAAAATGCCAATGTTAAGGATGTCGGCTTCAACGAGGGTCTCTACGAAAATGGCAAAGGGCCAATTAACGAGTTCACAGCAAATAATAATGGCATCATGTTAGAAGCGCTATTATTTAAAAAAGAAGGGAAAATACTCCGTTTCACCAGTGGGGATCCTGGGCACAAAGATTATATTCCATCGTTGTGGGAACGGCAGTTAATTAATGCTTTTGATGATAATAATAGTAAAAGAAATCGGCCGTTTATTGATGCAACACCAAGCTTAGCCGCATTTTGTGATCAAACGGGTATCGCGATACGTAAAGCACCAAACTGTAAGAGTTGCCAGTGTGCCCAATGCCAGGATGACTCTGCCAGTAATAACATATTTAAACTACCTGCTACGGCGACATCATCATGCGCAAAACAGTGAGGTGTTCCGCGCTTGCCTTGGTGATAGGGGCTGGGATACTTAGTGCTGCGTTTATTGGCGGTATGTCTGTCGGTGCCAGTATTAATCAAAGCGCCGTTACCTATTCTGTCCGTAGTGGAGTGTTATCAGATACTGAGCAATTGTGGGCGAAAGTAGCCTGGCGTTATTTTGTTAATAATACGCAAGTAGGAACTGGGTTGGTTAATTCGCTGGATAATTATCCGGTTGTTAATCTCTGGCAAATTGGCGATACACTGGTCACATTAACTGCAGCAGCCCAATTAGGGCTGATCAATCGGCAGGAGTTTGATCAGCGCTTATCACTATTATTGGCAACGATCAGCCATTTACCTTTGGTGGGGGGGGAAACGCCAAATCTGCGTTACAGCACCATCAACGGACAGATGATTGACTATGCTAACCAGCCAAAACCGTTAGGGTGGTCCGCACAAGATATAGGCCGCTTGATGGTTGGTTTAAAAGTTGTCGCACGTTTTTATCCTGAATATGCAGAGTATCTGGATAAGGTTCTATTACGATGGAATTTCTGCCAGGTTATTGATGGCAATGGTGAGTTGCTGAAATCAGTTACTGTTAATGGTCAGTTTATAGCCAAGCCAGAAGGGGTGTTAGGTTACAGCGAATATACCGCTGGTGCGTTTGGACTGTGGGGTTTTCCTGTGGGAATATCAGCTAATCTTCCTTATAACACCACGTTTATTTATGGCATACCCATCGATTTCGATATTAGAGATGCCCGAACAACCTATGTACCCTCTGTTGTGGTCAGCTTACCTTATTTACTTACTGCAATGGAATTAAGAAGTACCCCAACATTTAAACAGCAAAAAAAACGTATTGATAATGTCTATCGGGTACAGGAACAACGGTGGCAAAAAGAACATATATTGACGGCACGTAGTGATTATTTCACCTCAGTTGCGCCATACCACGTTTACGATACGGTGTTCGCTAATGGTTACCATTGGAATACTATCAGCGAGGACGGGCAATTTCATCCTGATCTGGCGCTGGTATCAACACGCGCTGTGTTTGGTTTATGGGTCTTGTGGAATAGCCCTTATACCGATGCATTAATGCAGTTGACTCAGATGCAGCGTGATGAACAACGCGGATGGTATGAGGGGCGTTATGAAAATAATGGTGCGTATAACAAGACAATTAGTCTGACCACTAACGCTATGGTATTAGAAACGCTGCTCTATAAAACGGCGGGAAACTTAATTAATACCGAGTCTGGTGCGGGATATCTTGAAGTAAGTATGAGCGATGTTTTTTCACGGCCACAATTATGCCTACCGCAAGAAAGAGTCATCCGTCGAGAGGTGGCATCGAAATGAACATTACTTATCGGTGCAGAGCTTCAATTTTAAGTTTGGGATTTCTTTTACAACTTATCTCGTCGGGTGCTATTGGTCAGTTACCCTCTACTTTGGATTTGTCAGGTCAGTGGCGAATACGGGATGGCAATCCGCCAGCCTCTGCAGCCTGGCGTGACACACTGGATGACAGCCAGTGGCAACATCTGAAAGTGCCCGCTAATTGGTACAGTGAGGGCGTCGACCATCAAGGTGTATTATGGTATCGCACTCGGTTTACATTACCGGCTTTAGATACCGATTATATGGCGACCTTGGTATTCGATGGCGTCGACTATCAAACAGATGTTTGGCTCAACAATCAGCAAGCAGGGCAACATAAGGGTTATTTTCAGCGGTTCAGCATTGATATCACTGATACAGCTCGAATCGAGAATGTGCTGGCGGTGCGTGTAGATAGCCCTTACGAAACTCCGGGGAAAGTTTGGTCGTTTCATAAGCAACTGGTTAAGGGCGTGTTCAACCATCATGATACCCGGCCGGGTGGAGCGTGGTCGGATCGCGGACAGGATGCTAATTCAGGCGGTATCTGGGCTCCGGTAACGTCACATATCAGCCGTGGCGCGGTTATAGACAATGTCCTGGCTGTACCTGACTGGTCACGAGGGCTTGAACATCCGATTCTAAAGGTGAGTTTGGATTATCGTGCTAACCGCAACCGCTCCGTTGTTATGTTGCTGCGCCTGATACCTGATAATTTTATCGGGCAATCTTATCAACTGGAAAAAAATGTTTCACTGCTGGCCAGCCAACATGATGCACAAACGCTCACTGCTAATTTTGCTCTTGATAACCCCGCATTGTGGTGGCCGTCTGGTCATGGGAAACAAAATCTTTATCGGCTGGAGGTCAGTTTCTCAGACCGTTTGGGCATGATGGATGTAACTCATGTTCGCACTGGCTTACGGCAAATAGCGACAGATCCCCAAGAGCAAAGTTGGTTAATCAATGGCAAGCGTCTTTTCATTAGAGGGACTAACTATATTGGTAGCCCGTGGCTGGGGAGCTTAACGTCAGCCGATTATCGCCGTGATTTAGTTATGATGCAGCAGGCCAATATCAATGCCATAAGGGTGCATGCCCACGTGGCTGGCCGGGCGTTGTACGACCTGGCGGATGAGATGGGGATGTTACTCTGGCAAGATTTCCCACTGCAATGGGGATATGATAATTCAGCCACTTTTGCCCAAGAAGCAGCAAGACAAGCCGCTGATATGACACGGCAGTTTGGTAGCCATCCAGCGATTGTGTTGTGGTCTGGGCACAATGAACCTCCCTGGGATGCCACATGGATGCAATATCGTTATCCAGACTGGCGGCCTGATATCAACCGAGCGTTAACCGCGAGCGTTGCGCAGGTGCTTAGTCAGGATAATAGCCGCATTATTCATGCTCACTCATCAACCGCCGAGCACTATTGGCAAGGTTGGTATTCAGGGCAGAAAAGTGACCACCTTAAACCGGCAAACAACTCAATAATTAGCGAGTTTGGTGCACAGGCCTTACCCGATTTGACCACGCTAAAAAACTTCATTCCACCTGCGGACTTATGGCCAAAGACTACCGATAAAACGGATGAAGGTTGGCGTATCTGGGCATATCATAATTTTCAACCTCATGAGACATTTGAGTTAGCTAAAGTGACTCGCGGGCCAAATATCAGTACGTTTATCAAGAACAGCCAACAGTATCAGGCAAGTTTAATCCAACTCGCCGCAGAGAGTTATCGACGCCAACGTTACCAACCGGTTGCTGCTTTATTTCACTTTATGTTTACTGAGAACTGGCCGTCAATTAACTGGGGAATTGTTGATTATCTCCGTCATCCTAAACCCGGTTATTTTGCCTTGCAGCAAGCTTACCAACCCGTTTTACCTTCTATTGAGCCTAAAACAGAAAATTGGGTTCAGGGGCAGACCGGGCGCATTGGGTTATGGGCCATCAATGATAACTGGCATGACTATCCGCAGGCTTCGTTACATTGGAAAATATTGCAAAGTGGTATGACGTTATCTGAGGGGGTGCAGGACATAAATCTGAAGGCGGATAGCGGTCTAAAAGTGATTGAATTACAAGTTATCCCTCGCAGTGCTGAAACGATAAAGGTGATAAGCGACATTCTCAACCGCCAGGGAACGGTATTAGGCCATAATGAACTACAACTTTATGTTCAGCCCTGACTGATACAGTTTTCTTTGGGTAAAAAAGACGTAAGCTAGTTTTGATTGTGACCAATACTATCTTAAGTTGCACAGTGATCCTATGCTTTAGCCAATAATGATTATAAGGGTATAGATATTATATGAATACTTCTCCGCTTAATACCCATACGCAGCAATCGGCTTCTTGGTTTTCATTTAAGTTACAGCAAAATGTTTTGCTGCCGCTGTTCATTTTCATTATTGGCTTGGTTATTTCAGGTGCAGGGGCATGGTGGCTTTATAGCGAAATCGAAACCAATGCAAAAATAGATTTTCAACGTAATGTCGATCGAGTCTCTGGAGAAGTTGTTCGGCGTTTCTCTCAGCCAATATATGGGTTAAATGGGATAAGAGGTGCTTATGCTACCAACAGTCATTTAACCCGTGAACAATTTCATGCTTATGTTGCCTCGCGTAATTTGCCGGTGGAGTTCCCTGGCGTGAGGGGATTCGGTTTTATTCAACGAGTGCCGCGCAGCCAGTTAAATGAGTTCATTACTGATACTCGAGCTGACGGAGCTCCTGCATTTGCTCTTCGTCAGCTTCAGGATAAACAGCATGATGATTTGTATATTATTAAATACATTGCGCCAGCAGAAAAAAACCAAGGTGCAGAGGGGCTGGATATTGGTTCTGAATCGATCAGGCGAGAAGCCGCATTATTGGCAATAAATAGCGGAAAACCCACGCTTTCCGGCACTATTCATCTGGTTCAGTCTAACGTTAAAACTCCCGGCACATTGCTTTTTGTCCCGGTTTATAAGTCGGGCACCTATCCTACGACACAGGCTGAACGGCAGGCATCATTGGTTGGTCTGCTGTATTCACCCATTGTGATTGCTGATCTATTACGTGATATTCCAGAGTTTATGAATGGGCGAGTGGATGTTGAGTTGTTTGATAGTCTCAACGATTTATCTAATAAAACGATGATTTTCGATGCAGATGGCAGTAAATACGGCAATTTAATACCAAATGAAAAGCATCATGATGGAGCAATAGCTGCCAGAATATTTCACAATACCAGCGTCTTGCCACTACCTGGTCGAGAAATGACACTGCGAGTCAGCAGTACACCAGTGTTTGAAGCTTTCACCGAACGTTATGCACCTTGGTTGGTGTTCGCTTTTGGTTTTTTGCTAAGTTCGGCATTGGCTTTACTTATTCGCCAGCAAATCAGTGGGCGTAATCGGGCAGAGATGCTGGCTCGGAATATGACCGCCAATCTTGAACGTCTGGCTTTAGTGGCTAAGAACACCTCTAACGCCGTCGTTATTACCGATGTGAAGCGTAATATTGTCTGGGTTAATGAGGGTTTTGAACGTATTACCGGATACAGTCTAGCCGAGGCATTAGGCAAGTCGCCGGGGAAATTACTGCAATGCAGTAATACAGACCAAGGCGTAGCAAGGGCGATGAAAATTGCGTTAGATGCTGGAGAGTCATTTAAGGGCGAAATAGTCAATCGCACAAAGTCAGGTAGAGAGTATTGGATTGAGCTGGAGATTCAACCTCGCTATAACGATAAGAATGAACCCATCGGCTTTATGGCGATTGAATCAGATATCAGTGAGCGTAAAGCGACTTATCAACGTCTTGAAGCAGCATTACGTGAAAATAATGCTTTACTCAGTACGCTTAATTTACACGGTATTATCTCTACCGCAGACCGGGAAGGGATAATCACAGATGTTAATGACGCATTTTGCAATATCAGTGGTTACAGTCGTGAAGAACTGATAGGGCAGACTTACCGCTTAGTTGATTCTCATACACATTCGACTGCTTTTTGGCAATCGATGTGGAATGACATTGCTAATGGGATCTCGTGGCGCGGGGAGATCTGTAATAAGGCTAAAGATGGCTCTTTATATTGGGTCGATACTACGATTGCTCCGTTTAACAATAGTACTGGTCAGATTGAGCGATATATTTCCATTCAAGTTGATATTACAGCGAATAAAAATCAACAAACCAATCTGATTATCGCTCGCAATCAATTAGTCAGAGCGGCAGACGTTGCTGAGTTAGGGATTTGGACTTGGAACATTCCAGAAGGCACACTTTCTTTCGATGACCGGATGAATGATATCTATGGGGTCCCTGAGGAATTACATAATGCCCCTATCCCGTTGACGTATTGGTATAGCCTTGTGCATCCCGAGGATATCCCCGAGGTTAAACGTGCGATAAAAGTCGCGCTGGAAAATGAAAGTGTTTATCGTCAGGTTTTCCGTATTATTGTGAGAAACCAAGTCCACTTTATTCAATCGACCGGCACAGTTGAACGGGATGAAAGTGGCAAAGCAATGTTGATGATGGGGATTAATCGGGATATTACGCAACAACGTGAGGCCGAGAATATCCTAAAAACAGCAAGAGAAACTGCTGAAGAAGCCAATAAGGCCAAATCTGCATTTTTGGCTAATATGAGCCATGAGCTACGGACCCCGATGAATGCCATTCTTGGTATGCTGACATTATTGCGTAGAACGGGTCTTGACAGGAAACAAGCTGATTATGCAGTTAAAAGTGAAGCGGCCACTCGCACCTTGTTGCATTTGCTGAATGATATCCTGGACTTCTCCAAAATCGAATCCGGTAAAATGGCACTGGAATGTATCCCCTTTGATATTCATGTGATGCTGCGTGATCTGGCGGTTATTTTATCAAGCAATCTGAAGGTTAAAAAGGTTGAGGTCTTGTTTGATATTGATCCGGCACTCCCCCAGTTTGTTGAGGGCGATAGTATGCGGCTTCAGCAGATATTAACCAATCTAGGCGGCAACGCGCTGAAGTTCACCGAACTTGGTGAAGTAGTGCTTTTCATCAAAGTTATCACGCAGGATAGCCATCATGTGACATTACATTTTGGGGTGCGCGATACCGGGATTGGCATCGCACCAGAGAACCAGGAAAGTATTTTTAGTGGTTTTACACAAGCAGAAGCCTCTACAACGCGCCGATTTGGTGGCACAGGATTAGGGCTAGTAATAAGCCAGCGCTTTGTTGCACTGATGGGCGGGACGCTAGCCTTAGAAAGTCAACCTGGTCAGGGGAGTCTATTTCATTTCACCATAACGCTGCCTCTGCCTTCTTATACCAATTTAGTTATTAATAATGAAAAACCCGATACTCTGGCAGCCAGAGCGCATGCGTTGAACAATTTGCGTGTCTTGGTTGTTGATGATAATCCGACGGCCTGTGACCTGATCAAACAAATGGGGGAATCGCTAAAATGGACCGTTGATGTAGCTACCAGTGGCAATGAAGCACTGCAACTGATGAGACAGCAGCATGATAGTGGTATTACCTACGGGGCGCTATTTATTGACTGGCAAATGCCTGGCTTAGATGGTTGGCAGACCAGCAAATATGTGCGTGAACTGATGCCAGTAGACAACGGTCCTATGATTGTCATGATAACCGCCCATGATCGTGAAATGTTATTACAACGCAGCGAAGAAGATCAGGCATTACTGGACGGTTATCTGGTTAAACCGATCACGGCATCGATGTTGTTGGATTCAGTGATCGATGCATTAAGTGAGCGTAAACAACCTGATATTACGAAACAGGTAATAACTGAACCATCACATCGACTGTCTGGTATAAGACTATTAATTGTCGAAGATAACTTGAATAATCAGCAAATAGCCCGTGAGTTACTTGAGGATGAGGGGGCTGATGTCAGAATTGCCAACCATGGCAAAGAGGCGATTGAGATATTAGAACATCATCCGTCTTTATTTGATCTGGTATTGATGGATTTACAAATGCCGGTGATGGATGGCTACAATGCGACGAAATATATTCGGAAAAGTCTCGGATTAAAGAATTTACCTATTATCGCTATGACAGCCAACGCGATGGCTTCTGATCGTGATGCCTGCCTTGCTGCAGGTATGAATGACCATATTGGTAAACCTTTTGACTTGAACAATTTAATCCAGGTTATACGAAAATACAGTGGAAAAACCGATGTTGCTGCCACGGTTAGCCATATAACCCCTTGCTTGTTATCTGCTGAATTAAAAAATGTTGCGGCAACGGCAGGCATTGATGTGGATTCCGCCATGAATCGATTAGGGGGCGATGTAAAATTATACCAAAAAATGCTATCGCTGCTCAGTGATGATTTGGCTAATTTCCCTACCCAGTTGGAGACATTATTGACTGAAGGCGATTTTATGTCGGCATCTCGTCTGCTACATACTATCAAGGGACTTGCTGCGCAACTGGGGGCAACGGAACTCTCGTTGAGTGCGGGGCAAGGGGAGAAGTTATTTAGCCAGGGTGCGGTACCTACGCCAGATACGATTAATCAATTATTGAGCGAGATGCGAAGTAAAGTATCTGTTATACAATCAGGGTTAATGGTCTTAACTCCAATGCTATCGAATGATAACGCTAATAATGTCGCGGTAGAGGCATTTGATATTCAATCTATTGAGTTAGAAATAAATCGTTTGATACTGCTATTACAAAATTCAGATATGGCTGCGTTAGAGGTGATGAATAAATTAATGATGACGGTTGATAAGCAACTTCATGGACAATTATCTCCCCTTAATGATGCAATAAGCCAACTAGATTTTGCCAACGCTATCAAGTTATGCCAAACCTTGATGGTGAATCTTCCTACTCAGCGAGATAAGAAGATATGACTATAATCCATTCTTTTTCCCAAGATTTGACCTTGAGTTTACCCGGCGCGGGGAAGCCTAAGATCCTTATTGTTGATGATCATCCGATAAATATTCAGATGCTCTATCAAGCATTCTCTTCCGATTATCATGTGTGTATGGCTACCAATGGTAAACAGGCACTCGACGTCTGTATCAGTCAGCATCCAGATCTGATTCTATTGGATATCGAAATGCCCGGTATGAGTGGTTTTGAGGTTTGTGCCAGACTCAAGGCATCGCCAGACACTCAGGATATTCCGGTTATCTTTGTCACTGCGCATATTGATGAAGAAACCGAAACTCGCTGCTTTAGCGAAGGTGCTGTGGATTTTATCAGCAAACCTATTAACAGGAACACTGTTCGGGCTAGAGTGAAAACACACTTATTGCTTAAAGCTCAATCTGACCTATTACGCCAATTAGTTTATTTAGATGGGTTAACCGAAGTACATAACCGGCGTTACTTTGATAAGCAGTTAGATCTGGAGTGGAAACTCTCAAATCGTAACCAAACTCCACTTAGTATGATCATGATTGATGTCGATTTTTTCAAAAAATATAATGACTTATATGGACATCAGGGCGGGGATGATTGCTTGCGGAATATTGCAAAAGTTATCCGGGATGCTCTTCGACGCCCTGCGGATCTGGTGGCCCGCTACGGCGGCGAAGAGTTTGTCTGTTTGCTCCCTGACACTGAATTAGCTGGCGCAATGGAGCTTGCGGAAACTATCAGATTGCAAATTCTTGAGCAGAAAATTCTTCATGCTGGTTCCACTGTTTATCCCTTTGTCAGCATTAGCTTGGGGGTCTGTTGCAAAGAGACTAACAGCACCTGCGCGCCTGAGGATTTGCTGCTGCAAGCTGATTCACAACTGTACCAGGCAAAGAAAAATGGTAGGAATCAAACTTGCGGCGAATTTTTAATGGAATGACAGAAAATTTTTCCCGTAGCCTGAAAGCTGAAAGGGTTAATTACCTACAGAGATAGACTCTCTTCTGTAGGGGGCGAGACTTAGCATCATCGCCTGCGAGTGAGTCTAATCAGCCGAAAAAGGAGGATCTGTTTTACTTTTTCGGTTTCACTGGGCCTATTAAGTCTATTTATTTTGAGGGTATAGCGAATATATGTTCGGGGTGAAGCCGGTGACTAATTCGTCCTGTGCCTGGAATAGTGCAATGATACTTTTTACGACCTCACCACATCGATGGGAGGACCATGCCAGTGACAGTATTGATGGCTGGCGCTCATGGTACACCTGTTTTTGTATCAGTTGCCCATTAGCAAGATACTGCTGGCAAATACTTAGCGGCAGGAATCCAATCCCCGTTCCTCGTAGTTGACATGCCAGTTTGCAACGCATGTCAGGGACAACAATTTCCTGTTGGCCAGCGAGCTTCCAGGCAATCCGTTTTGCTAAATGGCGTGCGGTGTCCTGCACGTTGATTGCTGGATATTGTCGCAACAACCCATCGGGCAGCGGTTGTGTTGCATTAGCGAGTGGATGGTGGGGGGCAATAGCAAATATCCAATCTATTTTACCGATTGGTAGCACATTAATTGTGTTTTCCAATGCTTCACTACCGTTAGCCCCGATCGCTAAATGGCAATCTTCATTCAGCAACGCATCCCACACTCCCATGAATACCTGACGAGATATATGGAATTGGGTAAAAGGGTACTGTGCTTTCAAATGACCTAGCAGGTCAGCGACCACGATAGGGTCGTACAGTAGATTGTTAATAACAATGTTCACCCGATGCTCTGCACCTTGGCTTATCTGGCGTAGTTCATCAGGCATTGAACCCAGCCAATCGTGCCACTGACGGCAACGTTCTAGCAAATATTCTCCGGCAGGTGTCAGGTTTACGCTGCGAGTAGTGCGGATAAACAGTTGCGTACCGATACTATCTTCTAACGTTTTTATGCGGTAGCTAATGGTCGCCGTTGTTTTATGTAGCTTTTCAGCCGCACGAGAAAAACTTTGACATTCAGCTACTTCGATAAATGAGCGGATAGTTTCTTGATCTAGCATGGACTTCCTCTTGTTTAATATAACTAGCAGCGTGTGAGCACGACATTCTGAATAGGTTTTTACCGTTAAAAAAACGAATCGTTTAAAAGTTGTTAACTGATTGTTTGCTTACTTGTCTTTTTTTCTTATCTTACCTATCTATTGATTTAATTGTATTTTATTTTATTCCCCTAAAGAAAATGTGCGTTTGATCTTGTCTTGGAAAATTTTTCCAAAAATTAACTAGAAAATATATTGTGGCTTGATTAAGGTATCTGCATTGAAGACAGAAATTGAATTGGCTCAGTCTGGTTGAGTAACTAAGAATTAAGAATGGGGTAAGCATGGAGTTAAGATTAGAACAACTGACGGCTGAAGCATTTGCACCTTATGGTGATGTGATACAGGTCGAAGGCAATGATTTTTTTCATATTAATAATGGTAAGACCGAACGATATCATGATTTGGCCAAAGTAGAAGTCACTGATGGACGGAGGGTATTGGTCAGTATTAATCGCTCACAACCCTGTGAGATGCCGCTGATCTTTTCCGTGTTAGAAAAACACCCACTGTCATCACAGGCTTTTATACCGATGAACGGGGAACGCTTTATTACTATTGTCGCACTAGGCGGAGATGAGATCCCACTCAATAGTCTGCGTGCTTTTATTACTAATGGGCGGCAAGGCGTGAGTTATCACTGTAATGTTTGGCATCATCCGTTATTTGCCTATGAAAAAGTAACTGATTTTCTAACGATAGATCGCGGTGGAGCAGATAACTGTATCGTTGGGCAATTACCTGAACCGTATCGGATTATATTTTAGGTTGTATCAGTTCTACTATCTGAGCGATATAACCAGATAATTGGGAATACAGGTTAATAACGCTAGTAGGAAATGTCTGACCATGATTATTATAAGGAGGATTAAATCGTAAGCTGCATGATGAAGGATGTTAGGAATGACTGAATTACGCAGAAAGGGCAGGCCGTTGCAAGCTGATACCAGTGCTACTAAAGGAGCACAAGCATTGGATCGGGGGCTTGAAATTTTGCAGTATCTGGCAATCTCGGGTGGTAGTGCGACCGTTTCCATCTTGTCTGACAAACTGGCGCTACCGCTTTCGACCACATTCAGGTTATTGAAGGTTCTTGAGAAGTCGGAGTTCGTATTTCAAGATCCGCAGCTTGGTTGGTGGCACATTGGCATTCAGTCTTTCACTGTCGGATCAGCTTATATGAATGACCTTGATGTGGTGTCAATAGCCGGGCCGTACATGCGACGCCTGATGCGCTTATCAGGTGAAACCGCTAATTTGGCGATCCGTAATAATATGGATGCAGTACTTATTCGGCAGTGCGAATGCCAGGCGATGGTGCGAATGTGTGCTCCACTAGGGAGTCGCCTACCACTGCATGCCTCCGGCGCTGGTAAGGCACTATTGTATCCGCTAGCGGAAGATGAACGGCTGGATCTTATTGTGAATGCGGGCTTGCAGTCTTATACGCCCAAAACGATTACTAGCCTGAATATGTTGGAAAAAGATCTGCTATTGGCGCGTGAGAATGGGTATACCGTTGATGATGAAGAGCACGCTTTAGGGCTGAACTGTGTCGCTTCAGCAATCTTTGATCGTAACAACGATGTGATTGCGGCCATTTCAATTTCAGGGCCAAGTTCGCGGATGAGTGAGGATAGATTTACGGAGTTAGGTGAGCTAGTACGCGATGTTGCTAACGACATCAGCGCTGCTCTTGGAGAGTCACGCAAGAAGGCTTAGTGCTACAGGCTCTCCGTTTTCCTCTTCCTACTCTGAAATCTGAAAAGTTGATGTAAAAGTCCCGTTTATTCAAACGGGATTTTTTAGATTTAATTTTAAGTTGGAAAATTTTTCCATAAAAATTGGAGAGTAAAAATGACGATTATGCGGGCCGTGGATGCAGCTATGTATGTTCTTGAGAAAGAAGGGGTAGATACTGCTTTTGGTGTGCCGGGTGCGGCAATTAATCCCTTCTACAACGCGATGCGAAAGCACGGGAAGATCAAACATTTCTTGGCTCGGCATGTGGAAGGGGCGTCTCATATGGCCGAAGGCTATACTCGCGCCAAAGCGGGTAATATAGGGGTATGTCTGGGGACGTCTGGCCCGGCGGGTACCGACATGATTACTGCCCTGTATTCCGCTTCTGCGGACTCCATTCCAATTCTCTGTATTACTGGCCAGGCACCGCGGGCAAGGCTCCATAAGGAAGATTTCCAGGCGGTGGATATAGAGTCTATTGCTAAGCCGGTGACTAAAATGGCGGTTACCGTACTGGAACCCGCACTGGTGCCACGTGTATTGCAACAAGCATTCCACTTGATGCGCTCAGGCCGCCCTGGTCCAGTGCTGGTGGACCTACCTTACGATGTACAGATGGCAGAGATTGAGTTTGATCCTGATACCTATGCCTCACTGCCGGCGTATAAACCTGCGGCAACTCAGGCCCAGATCGACAAAGCTCTGGATATGCTATGTGCTGCCAAGAAGCCGCTGATTATTGCGGGGGGGGGCATTCATAATGCCGACGCGGCTGATTTGCTCCAGCAATTAGCCGAAATCTGTAATGTTCCCGTGATCCCTACCCTGATGGGATGGGGAGCAATCCCAGATGATCACCCGTTGATGGCAGGTATGGCTGGCCTACAAACTTCTCACCGTTATGGCAATGCTAATTTATTAGATTCCGACTTGGTATTCGGTATTGGTAATCGCTGGGCAAATCGGCATACCGGCTCGGTGGATAAATACACTGAGGGTCGAAAAGTCATCCACATTGATATCGAACCGACGCAATTAGGCCGAGTGATTTGCCCGGATTTGGGGATCGTTTCTGATGCCAAAGTGGCGTTACAAATGTTGGTAGATAGTGCACGTAGGCGCTTTAGTCTGGGAACATTGCCAAATTGGGACGAATGGGGAGCGACGTGCTTGCACCGCAAAAAAACCATGCTGCGTAAGACTCACTTTGACAATGTGCCGGTTAAACCGCAACGGGTATACGAGGAGATGAATCGTATTTTTGGCCGGGATACTTGCTATGTCACGACCATTGGCCTGTCGCAAATTGCTGCGGCGCAAATGCTGCATGTGTTTAAACCACGGCATTGGATTAACGCCGGCCAAGCTGGGCCATTAGGCTGGACTATTCCTTCGGCTCTGGGTGTTTGTGCCGCAGATCCTCAACGCAAAGTTGTGGCGCTATCAGGCGATTACGATTTCCAATTCATGATCGAAGAATTGGCAGTGGGTGCTCAGTTTAAGCTGCCGTATATCCACGTATTGGTGAATAACGCTTACCTCGGATTAATTCGCCAATCACAACGTGGATTCGATATGGATTATTGCGTCCAGCTGTCATTTGAAAATATTAATAATCAAGAAATCGGTGAATATGGCGTCGATCACGTGAAAGTGGTTGAAGGTCTGGGTTGTAAAGCGATCCGTGTATTTAAGCCTGAAGATATCGCCCCGGCATTCGTACAAGCGCAGGAGTTAATGCGTCTACACCGTGTACCGGTTGTGGTTGAAATTATTCTTGAGCGTGTGACCAACATTTCAATGGGGACGGAGTTGGATAACGTCAATGAATTCGAACCTGTTGCTCAGACGCCTGAAGATGCGCCCACGGCAATTGCGCATTTTGATTACCGTTGAGGAGAAATACGATGCCTAAATTTTCGGCAAATTTATCTATGTTATTCAATGAAGTTGATTTTATTCAACGCTTCCGAGCTGCTCGCCAGCAAGGGTTTAGTGCTGTTGAGTATATGTTCCCCTATGGCTATGCCATCGATACGTTGCGTAATGAACTGGCGGAAAATCAGTTAGTGCAGGTACTTCATAATTTACCTGCCGGGAACTGGGAAGCCGGTGAACGTGGTATCGCTTGCTTGCCAGGAAGAGAGGCTGAATTCCGTGATGGTGTTGGGTTAGCGATCGAATATGCCAGAGCGCTCGGTTGTCAGCAAATAAACTGCTTGATTGGTAACCCTGATAGCCGGGTTGATGCAGACATAACGGATTCGCTGGTGGTAACTAACCTTAGCTATGCAGCTAAGGAAATGGCTAAAGAAAATATCCGTTTACTGGTTGAACCTATCAACAAGTATGACATGCCGGCGTTTTATTTAAAGAATACCCATCAAGCACTGGAGTTAATGACTCGTGTCGGCAGCCCGAATCTTTATTTGCAATATGATATTTACCATATGCAGCGCATGGAAGGGGAATTGATTCAAACCATGCAAAGATTACAGGACAAAATTGCCCATATTCAGGTTGCTGATAATCCAGGGCGTAATGAGCCGGGTACGGGTGAAATAAATTATGATGTTATTTTCAACGCACTGGACAACATGGGCTATAGCGGTTGGATCGGCTGTGAATATAAACCAGCCACAACAACGGTAGCGGGTTTGTCTTGGGTGAAAAAATATCAACACTGAGGGAGTTAACATGAAAGTAGGATTTATCGGTCTTGGCATTATGGGAACACCTATGGCGGAAAAATTGATCGCCGGTGGCCATCAGTTGTATGCCAATACCCTAAGTGAAGTGCCAGCGTCATTGTTGGATCAGGGTGCGATTCCCTGTGCTACACCCAAGCAAGTGGTCGATCAAGCTGAGATAATCTTCATTATGGTGCCAGATACGCCTCAAGTTGAAGAGGTATTATTTGGCCCTAACGGCTGCGCCGAAGGCCAGTTGAAGGGGAAGGTACTGGTGGACATGAGTTCGATTGCGCCATTAGAAACCAAAGCTTTTGCCCAACGAGTCAACACCCTTGGAGCCTCTTATCTGGATGCACCGGTTTCTGGTGGTGAGGTGGGCGCTCAGCAGGGTACCTTAACTATCATGGTTGGTGGTGATGAGGCGACTTTTGAACGTGTGAAGCCGCTGCTGATGCTGATGGGTAAAAACATTACCTTAGTTGGTGGTAATGGTGATGGTCAGACATGCAAAGTCGCTAATCAAATCATTGTTGCACTGACTATTGAAGCCGTTTCTGAGGCATTGGTTTTTGCTGCGAAAGCGGGGGCCGATCCGGCACGAGTGCGTGAGGCATTGATGGGGGGATTTGCTGCTTCGCGTATTTTGGAAGTACATGGCGAGCGAATGATTAAACGTACCTTTGCTCCCGGTTTTCGTATTTCTCTGCACCAAAAAGACCTGAATCTAGCGCTACAGGGAGCCAAAGCATTATCACTAAGCTTGCCGAATACTGCGACTTGTCAGGAGTTATTCAATTTGTGTGCTGCTAATGGTGCCAAGGATCTGGATCATTCTGCACTTGTACAAGCATTAGAACTGATGGCGAACCATAAAGTTGCGGGTTAATTAATATCTGACTCTTGCCTGGCACCAACCATATTGGTAAGGCAAGAGTCAGAATAAAGAATGGAGGATATATTAGATTAATTAATATTTTTTAAAAGTGAGTTATTGAAAGTATCGCCGTAATTGACATGCCAGACTCCTCTATCCTCTTGGCTGCATGTCAAAAGTAAATACAGTAGTGGAAAATAAAAAGCATTATTAATAACCAATATTTTTACTTTTCAAATCCGGCTGGGTACGCATGTCCCCTACATGATTTTATATGGCTATTAATAATAAATATTTACATAGCTTATTTAAAATGGATATTAAAAATGAATGATATAGAGGAAAATAAAAGGGAAGTATATCGCAGTAGAGGGTATCCAGAAGATCTGCTTCCTAAAACAAAAGATAAAAAGAACTGGCGGGCGTTTAATTATTTTACATTATGGATGGGATCGGTACATAACGTTCCTAATTACGTCGCGGTAGGCGGGTTCTTCATTCTTGGCCTCTCTACTGTGAGCATTATGGCTGCAATTATTTTAAGTGCATTGATAATTGCATTTGTTATGGTTATGAACGGCGCTGCGGGCTCAAAATATGGTATTCCATTCGCTATGATCCTGCGCGCTTCTTATGGTGTTCGTGGTGCATTATTCCCAGGAATATTGAGGGGGTGCGTGGCGGCTATTATGTGGTTTGGCCTGCAATGTTATGCCGGCTCTCTGGCCTTTCTGATCTTAATTGGCAAATTGTGGCCGGAATTCCTTACCTTAGGCGGGGATTTCAATATTCTAGGTTTGTCGCTACCAGGGCTGATTGCTTTCATTATCTTTTGGGCCGTCAATGTCGCGATTGGTTTGGGTGGTGGTAGTATTTTGAATAAGTTTACCGCCGTACTGAATCCCTGCATTTACATCGTCTTCGGCGGGATGGCGATATGGGCCATATCACTGGCAGGTTTCGATAATATTATCAGTTATGTCCCTGCGAACGTTGTGATGGCTGAGCACAGTGGTTTTATGTTCCTGGTGGTAATTAATGCGGTGGTAGCCGTTTGGGCTGCACCGGCAGTGAGTGCATCTGATTTCACACAGAATGCCAGCAGCTTCCGTCAACAGGCATTCGGGCAAACGGCCGGATTGGTCGTGGCTTATATCCTGTTTGCCGTGGCAAGCGTATGTATTCTGGCTGGAGCCAGTATTCACTATGGTGTGGATACCTGGAATGTGCTGGATATCGTGCAAAAATGGGACAGTCTTTTTGCTTCTGTGTTTGCTGTACTGGTGATATTAATGACGACAATCTCAACTAATGCTACAGGTAATATTATTCCAGCAGGTTATCAGATTGCGGCAATTGCACCTAAAAAACTGACCTATAAAAATGGCGTTATTATTGCCAGCCTGATTAGCCTTATTATTTGTCCGTGGAAATTAATGGAGAATCAGGAAAGTATTTATTTATTCCTGGATGTTATTGGCGGTATTCTTGGCCCTGTTATTGGTGTAATGATGGCGCATTATTTTGTTATTATGCGTCGGGATATCGATCTGGATACGCTGTATACCGAAGATGGAAATTATAAATATTACGATAATGGGTTCAATACTACAGCGTTTGTCGTGACATTGATTTCCGTCATTCTGTCTCTGGGCGGGAAGTTTATCCCACTGTTAGAACCATTATCACGCATTTCTTGGTTTGTTGGCGTTATTACTGCGTTCGTACTCTATGTTTTAATTAAACGCAGAACTATCGCCAATAAAACCGAATATGCCTGATGGAAATAACCGTTATTGTAAGTAAATGAAAATAATATCTTACCTTACCTAGGAGAATAACTATGTCTTTCGATATGATTATTAAAAACGGAACCGTAGTATTAGAAAATGAAGCATTAGTAACCGACATTGCTATTAAAGATGGCAAGATTGCGGCTATTGGCTCGGGGTTAACAGGGAGTCGCGACGTTGTTGACGCCAGCGGTATGGTCGTTGCACCAGGGATGATAGATGCTCACTCGCATATGTCTGAACCCGGTCGCACACATTGGGAAGGCTATGAAACGGGGACTCGCGCATCGGCCAAAGGTGGCATCACAACCATGGTCGAAATGCCGCTCAATCAGTTACCGGCGACAGTAGATCGCGCCACGATAGAAATGAAGTTTTCTGCCGCCGAAGGCAAGTTAACTATCGATGCCGCGCAGTTCGGTGGGTTAGTGTCCTATAACCTTGACCGTTTGCACGAACTGGATGAAGTGGGTGTTGTGGCGTTTAAATGTTTTGTGGCTACCTGTGGCGATCGCAGTGTCAGCAACGACTTTCGTGATGTGAACGACTTCGAATATTTCAGAGGATTACAAACACTGGCGAAGTTGGATCAACTGGTCGCGGTGCATGCAGAAAACGCATTGATCTGCGATGAACTCGGTAGGGAAGCCAAGGCTGCTGGCAAAGTAACGGCACATGATTATGTCGCATCACGGCCTGTATTCACTGAAGTAGAAGCCATTCGCCGCGTGTTGTATCTGGCAAAAGTAGCAGGTTGTCGTTTACATATTTGCCACATCAGTAGCCCGGAAGGGGTGGCAGAGGTTACTCGTGCTCGTCAGGAAGGCCAGCAGGTCACCTGTGAGTCTTGCCCTCACTACTTTGTATTGGATACTGACCAGTTCGAAAAAATTGGCACATTGGCGAAATGCTCACCGCCTATTCGTGATGCAGAAAATCAGCGCGGGCTATGGGATAAGCTCTTCAATGGCGAGATTGACTGTTTGGTCTCCGACCATTCACCGTGCCCGCCAGATATGAAAGCCGGTAACATTATGCAGGCATGGGGTGGTATTGCCGGATTGCAAAACTGTGTCGACATCATGTATGACGAAGCGGTGCAAAAACGCGGACTGCCATTAACCACTTTCGCCAAGCTGATGGCCACCAACGCGGCGGATATTTTCGGTCTGAAGCACAAAGGGCGTATTGCCCCAGGGAAAGATGCCGATCTGGTATTTATTCAGCCCAATAGCAGCTATACCCTGCAGGCAGAAGATCTTGAGTACCGTCATAAGGTCAGCCCTTACATTGGCCGTAAAATCAATGCACGAGTAGCGAAAACTATCTTACGCGGCAAAGTGATTTACGATATTGAAACCGGTGTATCGACGTCTCCTACCGGGAAATTTATTCTGAAACACCAGCAATAATCTCCCCGCTAATCGCCCCTAATATTTTGGGGGCGATTAGTTATGTCGTTTTATAAGGATAGTGTTTTCATGCGCTCAGATGAACGAGAACGTGGCCATTGGCTGTCTGGTTTTCAGTGGTTCTTCTTTATTTTTTGTAACACTGTAGTTGTACCACCTACATTGCAATCGGCTTTCAATTTATCACCTGAAACAACTTTCTGCATTACCCAGTACACCTTTATTGTTACCGCGATTGCCTGCCTGAGTCAGGCATTGTGGGGCCACCGGCGTGCAATTATGGAAGGTCCAACCGGGCTATGGTGGATAACTATTTTAACCCTAACATTGGGTGAGTCAGCTAACGGGACTTCGTTGGTAGAGATTGGTGGCAATCTGGCTGTGGGTATTATGATTTCAGGCGTGGTGACTATTATCATTGGTATCAGTGGATTAGGGCATCGTTTGGCCTCATGGTTTCGCCCCGGCGTGATGGCTGTGTTTATGTTTTTACTCGGCGCGCAACTGATTAATGTATTTATGAAAGGCATGCTAGGTATGCCATTTGGTATTTACAGCGGTCCCGTGACTATCAATCCCGCCACTTTTTCATTGGCGCTGGGGGTCATGATGCTGATGGTAGTGATGATCGTGTTACTCCCCCCCAAACTCGGCAAATATACCTTATTGATTGGCACCATGGTGGGTTGGGCACTGTATTTGCTGTTCTTTACACCTACAGTATTTATTCCTGATGGACAAGGCTGGCTGCTGTTTCCTCTTGGCGAACCCGGCAACCTACACCCAGGAATTATCATCACCACGGTACTGACCGGGGTGGTAAATATCTCCAATAATTTTGGTGCAATTCGCGGTACCGACCAATTCTATCCGAATGAGCAGTCAGAAACGGCGATGTATCGTCGTAGTTTTATCGTATCCGGGTTGATGACTATGGGCGCTGCACCCTTAGGAATTGTGCCATTTTCACCTTTTGTCTCGTCAATTGGTCTACTGACACAAACTCAGGACAGCCGCTTACGTTCTTTCATCATCGGTTGCCTGCTATTTCTGACGATGGGTTCATTTGCTTGGTTGACCCGCATTTTCTGTAGCATCCCATTGACTATCAGTAGCGCAGTCATGCTGGTGTCCTACTTACCACTACTCTATTCAGCCGTTCTGTTTATCAAACAGATGTCGCTGAATGCCAGAAACATATATCGCCTGGCTATTCCCTTATTTTTCGGTGTTTTCTTTATGAGTATACCGACCTCATTTCTTCAAGCTATGCCTGTCCTCATTCGTCCTTTAGTCAGCAATGGCTTGTTGATGGGCATCTTGATTGCATTGTTAGTGGAAAACTTGATTCCGTGGGATCGCATTAAATAACCTGATTAAGGATAAAAGATGAGAATTGTCATCGCGCCGGATTCGTTTAAAGAAAGTATGAGTGCTGAGCTGGCTGCTGCTGCCGTTGAGCGGGGGTTTCGCGAAGTTTTCCCTTTGGTCGAATGTTTGCGCCTGCCGATTGCCGATGGTGGTGAAGGAACTGTTGATGCCCTGATCGATGCTACTGGTGGTCACAAGGTATACGTACTGGTCACTGGGCCGTTAGGGCAAAAAGTGAACGCTTGCTACGGTGTGATCGGCGATGGGGATACCGCAGTGATCGAAATGGCGGCAGCCAGTGGGTTGATGTTGGTTCCTGCGGATAAGCGCAATCCGTTGCAAGCGACCAGTTATGGTACTGGTGAGCTGATACGTCATGCTCTGGATCAGGGGATCCGCCATATTATTTTGGGTATTGGTGGTAGTGCTACGGTCGATGGTGGCATTGGTATGGTGCAAGCATTGGGTGGACATTTCCAACATCGTGATGGCCATGAGTTGCCGTTCGGCGGTGGTGAAATGGCGCAACTGGTCGCAATCGATCTCCACAATTTAGATCCCCGTCTGGCGCAATGCCGATTGGAAGTGGCTTGTGATGTAGATAACCCCTTGGTTGGCTCGCGCGGTGCGGCGGCGGTATTTGGCCCGCAGAAAGGTGCAACACCGGAGATGGTGGCGCAGCTTGAGCAAGGGTTGAATCAATTGGCTGAAGTTATTAAAGCATCAATGGGCCAAGATATTCGGGCGCTGCCGGGCGGCGGTGCCGCTGGTGGTATGGGGATTGCGACAACGGTATTATTAAAAGGTGAATTGAAACCGGGGATTGATATCATCATGGATGCGGTGCAACTAAGGTCGGCATTTGCCACCGCAGACTTGGTTATCACGGGTGAAGGGCGTATGGACAGTCAAACGGCGGGGGGGAAAGCGCCCACCGGGGTTGCGATGTTGGCTAAAGAGTTCCAACTGCCCGTAATCGCACTTGCCGGGGTGCTGGGGGAGGGGGTGGAAGCAGTATATGAGCAGGGTATTGATGCGGTGTTCAGTATTTTGCCACGGTTGGACTCTTTAGACCGTGTACTGGCCCAAGGAGAAGTAAATCTGCAACAATGTGCGCGCAATGTTGCCCAGGCCATTAAAATTGGTCAAAAGTTAGTCAATTAAATAAGTGAAAAGGCCACGCATTTTGGCGTGGCCCACTGATGACATCAAACTTCCACTTATTATATTTCTACGTCGCGGTTACAGTCTTTTGAATAAATATAGCTAAACTCTTCTTTGCCAACGGCATAACCGGCTTGCGGTACATAAGCTGCCATAAAGATGTAATCCCCTTGCTTCACAGGTACCCAGGTATTATCCAGGTTATACACCCCCGCACCGCTGAGAATATAGGCTCCATGCTCTTGTACATGGGTTTCGATATAGCCATGGCTAGCCCCTGGCTTGAACGACAGAATATGCATGTTCATATCAAAACCGATATCTTTTGGTAGCAAATCCTGCAAGATGACGTCGTCCATACCTTCGTAGTGGATCTTTTCCAGATTATTAATGTTATCGCACACAACATGTGCCTGGTAACCATCAATGCGTTGATAGCGACGTTTATAGAGAAAAACTTTACTGCTCTTGCCAGCATTATTATTCGCCAACCGTAACATTACCCCTGCTGGGCAATAGAGATAGCCACCTTGAGTAAGTTCATGTGCCGTGGTATCAGCACTGGCGGTGACACCGCCCTCGATTACATAGACAAAGGTTTCGACCTCATCACCACCAAAACCCTGCTTGTTACCACCGTCATGATGCAGAGTCACCAGATAATCGACAAAACTGGCCCCGAGTTTTGGCGTTGAAAGAATAGTAATATCACAATTGTCAAAACCCGGAATAATATTGCGTACCAAACCCTCTGGCGGGATCAGTGCATAATTATCACGCTTGATAATGGAGCGGGACGAAAGAATATCAGCCGGATAGCCAATCTGGTTAGTAAAGTAGCCCACGGTCATTCTCCTGATTTAACTTTATATAAGGGTGTGCGCCGAACATCGGCGACACCGACTTGCTCAGTGCCAGTCCGGCTGTTCCAGATAGGCTAATTGATAAAGGGTATGCGCCAGAATTTTAACGCCTTCGCATAAATCGCTGGTGGCAGTTCGTTCTGCTGGATTATGGCTAATACCGTCGATGCTTGGCACGAATAGCATTACGGTTGGTACTTGTGGTGCGAAAATTTGCGAGTCATGACCGGCACCGCTGTGCATCAGCCGGGCATTAAACTGATGTGTTTTACACAGTTGTGTCACCCCATTGACTAATGTAGGGTCCATGGGAATAGGGGCTTCATCCATCCACAAATCAATTTCAGCTTTAATACTCATCTCATCACAGATACGGTATATATCGGCTTCCAACTGATGGGTGAAACGTTGTAGTACCTGACTGTCGGTGTGGCGGCAATCGATAGTAAATTGTGTCATTCCCGGTACGACGTTAACAGTGTTCGGTCTAGGGGTGACTTTACCAAAGGTCAGTACGAGCGGATCACCTTCTGCACGGGCCTTAGCGAGAGATTCACAGCAAATACGGCTGAATGCTTCCACGGTGTCTTTACGATAACTCATCGGCGTGGTGCCCGCGTGGTTGGCTTCGCCGATCAGAGTGACATCATAGCGACGTTGACCGACAATGCTGGTGACCACGCCAATAGTTTGGCCTTCAGTTTCTAATACTTTCCCTTGCTCGATATGTAGCTCGACAAAAGCAGCGATGTCACGGCGCGGTGGCTGGCATTCATCCGTGACTGTAAAGCCAGCATCATGCATGGCATCAATAAAATTGATCCCATTGGCATCGCTAAGGGTAGCCACGTCAGTTTTTTTTGCCTGTCCGAGCACATTCTTGCTGCCCCAGAATACATAGGGGAAGCGGCTGCCTTCTTCTTCTGCCAGTGAAATGACTTCCAGGGTACGCAAAGGTTTGCCGTAAGTGGCGTGCAGATAATTAATGGCGATAAATGCTGCTTCAATGCCCCACTGACCATCAAGATTACCGCCATTCACCACGGTATCTATATGCGAGCCGGACATAATGATTTCATCGGGGTATTTGCTTCCTTTAAGCTGGCCGGAGAGATTACCGATACCGTCAAAATGGGCAGTAAGTCCGGCGGTCTCAAATGCAGTTTTTAATGCTTTCTGGGCGGCTACCCACTCAGGGCTGTAAAGTAAGCGCGTCATGCCACCACTGGGGTCAGCACCAAATGCGGATAACCATTGTGATGAAGCCGTTATTTCTTGTTCAAACCGTTTCATTTTTCGTGGTTCCATAAAATAAATGCTTGGTAAGCTGCTCAGGAAATAATTATTTTTTAAGTCAATAATTATTAGCTAAGATTAGCTGGCAAAGGGACTTTTATTATCATAAGAACGCTGATAGATATCGGAAGAAATAAGGTATTGATAAATTTCATCTACAATATCGATACCATTTTTTTCACTTAATAACTCACGGTTACGACTGTTTTGACCTGGATAACAAACCTGTTTAACACCTGGAGCCGGTGTGATTGCATTCAGTTCCTGCATCACCTGGCTGATATTTTTACGGAATACAGCTTCATCGGTAAAATAAGCAGGGTTAAGCACAATATGTAATTGCCCTAATTCTCTGCCTTTGCTGAGATCGTGATACATAGAGCTGACATGTTTACCAAACGGTAGCCCCAACAGCACGCCGGAAAGAATATCCACCATCATCATCAAACCATACCCTTTTGGCCCTGCGATCGGCAATAGCCCGCTAACGGCAAAGGGGTCAGTGGTATTTTTGCCTTCTTTGTCTACCGCCCAAGTATCAGGGATAGGGACATTACGCGAACGCGCATCTAGCACTTTACCCCAAGCCTGTACCGTGGTTGCCATATCGAAGGTTACGATGTCCTCACCCTCAGCGGGAGCCGCAAAGGCGATAGGATTGGTGCCATAATAGACTTCAGCACCACCATAAGGGACGACCATTGGATCTGATTGACATAATGAAATACCAATCATGCCCGCGTGTGCTGCCTGCTGCACAAAATAGGATAATGCACCGCTGTGACCGATACGGCGGACACCCACGACGGCTACGCCAGCAGACTTCGCCATTTCAATGGCATGATCCATGCTCATTTTAGCCGCAACGTGGCCCGCACCATTGTCACCATCAAAGACTGCGCTGCAAGGGCCTGTTGGTGTGAAGGTGAAATTAGGGTGGTTGTTGATCCCACCTTTACTGATGCGCTCAGCGTAGTATTCCACTCGTACCGCACCGTGGGAGTGAATCCCCCTGGCATCGGCGTGTGCTAACACATCGGCGACAATTGCAGCATGGTCTTGACTCAATCCAGCAGCATGAATTTTATTTTGTATAAGTTGATTCAGTTGTGCTTTTGAAACTTTCATACTCAGTCCTTTTGTTACACGGTTTCTACCCTGAGTTTTTCATCTTGTCGCTGACCGTCATGAGAAATTCCTTGGGCATATAAAAACCACCTCTGATAACTAATGTATAAACCCATTAATTAAATAATGTGATCCAGACGGGGTTTGTTTTATTGAATTAAATATTTATTAAATCGACTAATTATTATTAGAAAAATTAAAAAGAAGTATGATGTTATTTAATCTAATTACCATGGTATTGAATGGTAATTTCTAATAATGGAAAAGTGTGACTTTACTCACCATTACACCATTTTTTTATTTGTACTTTAGTCTCAATGATCATGTCTGGCATTTTATTGGAATATTTACTGACCTGTTATTTTTAATAAAAATCAGATGCAGTGTAAAGGAATAAAACTATGGTTCATGCATTTATTAAAAAAGGAAGTTTTCAGGATTCTGTCAGCCTGATGCTTATTTCCCGCAAGCTCAGTGAGTCACCTGGCGTAGATGAAATCTCTGTCATGATGGGTACTCCTGCCAACAAATCGTTACTGGAGGTCACCGGATTTTGGCACCCACAATTTGGAGAGGCAACGCCTAACGATATCTGTGTTGCTATTAAGGCTGATTCTGCCGATCCAGCGATCACCACAGAAATCAGTGAATTATTGGAGGCGGCGCTAAAAACTATCGCCTTGGGACATCATAGCGGCAAAAAATTGCATAAGGCGCGTAGTTGGCGTACTGCGCAAGCAAAACTGCCAGATGCGAACCTGGTACTGATTTCTATTGCGGGTGAATACGCCGCAGCGCTAGCGGATGATGCATTAGATGCTGGTTGCAATGTGATGATGTTTTCAGACAACGTCAGTGTAGAGCAAGAGTTGGCTCTGAAAACCAAGGCCAGCCATAACGGATTAATTGTTATGGGGCCAGATTGTGGTACTGCCAATATTGCGGGTGCCCCTTTGGCGTTTGCCAACAAGGTACCGAAGGGTGTTATCGGCATTATTGGGGCTTCGGGGACGGGCATTCAGGAGCTGACATCGCAAATTACACTTGCGGGTCAGGGGATTTCTCATGCCTTTGGTTTAGGGGGGCGTGATCTCACCGCAGAAATTGGCGGCATCAGTGCACTGACAGCGTTGCGAATACTGGGGGCGGATCCCAATAGCCTGGTATTAGCTTTTGTCTCTAAACCACCTGCACCACAAGTACGCCAGCGGGTAATTGCTGAAATGAAACTCCTCGCAAAACCGGTCGTGGCGTTATTCCTTGGAACAAAAGCGCCAGTCAGCCGGGACGGAAATATCTATTTCGCCGACACCCTTGATGAAGCGGCGCGCTTGGCTGCCATGCTGGGGTATGTGCAGCAGATGGCAGCTCTACAACCCTCGGTCTGTGGTGGCAGTATTGTTGGCTTATATGCCGGTGGCACGCTTGCAGCAGAGTGCGCGATGTTGCTCGCCGAACGACTGGGAGTCACGCTGGATAACCATCACCCTAATGGCCTGATGTTGGCTATCGATGGTCATAAAATCATTGATATGGGCGACGATTTCTACACCCAAGGCAAACCGCACCCAATGATCGATCCCACCACCCGTAATCAGGAAATTGCCCGTTTGGCGGATCAACCGCAGGTCAGCGTACTGCTGCTTGACGTGGTGATTGGTTTTGGCGCGCAAGAAGATCCCGCCTTGTCACTGGTTCAGGAAGTTAAGCGGCTCCGGGAAAAACGTGGTGATGCGCATCCATTGGCTGTGATTGCAACTGTTACTGGTACTGAACAGGACCCACAACAACGTTCTAAGCAGATCGAAACGCTGGTTGCTGCTGACATTGCCGTAATGCCAACACTGCCCGCCGCCGTGATGTTGGCGTACCAATTGGTTACACCTCAACCGATGTTGGAAGTGTTGCCGGAGCCTGCGTTGCTTGCCGGCGTCTCGGTAATTAACGCGGGTTTGCGCAGCTTTGCCGATGATTTGCAAACCAACGAGATTCCAGTCGTGCATTACCAGTGGGGGCCGGTTGCGGGTGGTAATCAGAAATTGGCTAACATACTGAAAAAATTAAAATAAGGGAATGATATGTACACAACAATTGAGCAAGCCAACGCAGCGGTTATCGCTAGGATCCGTGAAGCACGTCCACATTGGCAAAGTGTTGAACTCGCTAAAGATTTGATCCCGCAACTGGCGCAAGGCCGCAAACTGTTGCACGCCGGCCCACCGGTAACCTGGCAAGAAATGAGTGGGCCTGTTCGCGGTGCATGCATTGGCGCTTGTCTATTTGAACAGTGGGCACAGAACGAAGAGCAAGCCTTAGCGTTGCTGGAAAATAATGAAATTGAATTTATCCCTTGTCATAACGTCAGTGCGGTAGGCCCGATGGGTGGCATTACCTCAGCCACCATGCCAATGGTGGTGGTCAATAATAAGGTGCATGGCAACTATGCCTACTGCAACTTGAATGAGGGTATCGGTAAGGTTATGCGTTTTGGCGCATATGGTGCGGATGTGCAGGAACGTTTGCGTTGGATGCGGGATTCATTGGCACCGGTACTGAAAGAGGTATTAGCAGGTGTTGATGGGGGGATAGATCTTACCGCCATCATGGCGCAGGCCATCAGCATGGGTGATGAATTCCACCAACGTAATATTGCCGCTTCAGCATTACTGATGCGGCTGCTGGCACCAAAAATTAGTTTACTCAACCACGACAAAGCTGAGTTAACCAAGGTGCTGCAATTCCTCAGTATCACGGATCAGTTCTTCCTCAACCTGGCAATGGCCTATTGTAAAGCCGCCATGGATGCCGGGGCTGAAATTCAACAAGGAACCATCGTAACGGTGATGACCCGCAATGGCAGTAACTTTGGGGTGAAAATCAGCGGGATGGGCGATCAATGGTTTACGGCGCCAGTAAATACCCCTGAAGGCTTATTCTTCTCTGGCTTTAGTCAGGCGGATGCTAACCCAGATATTGGGGATAGTGCGATCACTGAAACCTTTGGCATAGGTGGCGCTGCAATGGTGGCAGCACCTGGTGTCACGCGCTTTGTCGGCGCGCAAGGGGGGATGAGTGCAGCAACGGATATCTCTGAGGAAATGGCGGAAATCTATTTAGAACGCAACATGATGTTGCAGATCCCAACCTGGGATTTCCAGGGGGCTTGTATTGGGTTGGATGCTCGCCGGGTTGTCGAAACAGGTATTACCCCCTTAATCAATACCGGCATAGCTCACCGTGAAGCCGGGGTGGGGCAGATTGGTGCGGGAACTGTTCGTGCTCCTTTGGGGTGCTTTGAGAAGGCGATTACAGCATTAGCAGCCAAGCTGGGTCTCAGTGATTAACCGCGACAGCAACTCACCAGGTTAATACCCATACGTGCATGGAGGTTTTATGGATATTTACGCACTAGCCGTTAGCCACCATGCCAGCCTGGATTATGGCCGGTTACTCTGTGTTGGGCGCTTTAATAACGCGATAAATTTCCTGACACAGAACGGCCAGTTGCTGACTTTGCATCGTGCGGGGTTAGGTCTGAGCCCGATGGGGTGGGAAATCGCCAGTGATGATTTTGACCATATCACCGATAGATTGCTTCTCATTGATGAATGTCAGTTCAGTCCTATTGGGATTGCGTTAGGTGATCTATGCATACAGCGACACAACCAATTTCTCAATCTGGAATTAGCGATTCATGGTGAGATTAAACTGCCACTGCTGCGGGCGGTGTTAAGTCCGCTCGCGGCAGAGACGGGGCTGTTCGGTCAACTGGGTGATTTAGTTAGCAAGCCGACTGGTGATGAGGTTCGGGAGTTGGAGCAATTTTTCTACCGTTGGCTACGGGGGGAAGTGGTGGACTGGGGCAAAGTGCTGGGTAAAGGGCCCGGTCTGACACCGAGTAATGACGACACGCTATTGGGGATGTTACTGGTTGCTCATCTCGATCACCGGATTGATATAGCACAACTACCACCATTCTTTGCACACGATACTGAAATATATGCACTGACCACGACGGTCAGTGCAAGTTATCTGCAATATGCCGAACGCGGTATTTTCGCAACCCCGTTGCAAGTATTGGCTCAGGGATTATTGGATCCGCAGCATTTACCGCGAGCGGTGCATGGGCTGTTACAGATTGGACATTTCTCCGGGGCAGATACCTTATTGGGAGTATGGCTAGGGGCAAGGGCCATAACTGCTTACCACTGCTGTTCTGACATTTAACATTATGGTGTCGCTATGCTGAATCAGGCATTCAGTAGGGCTACCTTTTACTTTTGGACGGGAATTAACATGGAAACCTTAGTGATTGCTTTAGGCGGTAATGCCTTGTTGCAGCGTGGTGCGGTCTTATCTGCTGAGAACCAGTACAAAAGCATTGCATTAATTGCCGATGCTATTGGTAAGTTGGCAAAGAAATACCGTATTGCGGTTGTACACGGCAATGGCCCGCAGGTCGGATTGCTGGCGTTACAGAATCTAGCTTATCGCGATGTACCGCCATATCCATTGGATATTCTGGTGGCCGAAAGCCAAGGTATGATTGGTTATATGCTGGCTCAACAGTTGGCTGCGTTTCATCCGGCCCAGCCTGTAACCACCTTATTGACACGGATACAGGTGGATGGCAACGATCCGGCCTATAAAGAACCAAGTAAATTTATCGGTCCAATATACGCACCAGAGCAAAAGCAAGAGTTAGAGCAGAAATATGGCTGGGTTATGAAGTTAGACGGTAGCCATTTGCGTCGCGTAGTACCGTCACCAGAGCCGAAAAGAATTATCGATATTGAAGCTATCCATCTTTTGTTGAGTAAAAATCATATCGTCATTTGTAACGGAGGGGGCGGTATCCCTATGGTGGCTGATGATAATGGGCTGGTAGGCAGTGAGGCTGTAATAGATAAAGATTTATCATGTGCGCTATTAGCGGAAGTGTTAAATGCTGATCATCTGGTTGTCCTCACTGATGCAGATGCGATTTATCAAAATTGGGGAACACCACAACAAAGTGCGATTCGCTCTGCAACAACGGAAGAACTGGCACCGATGGCCGTGGCAGACGGTGCTATGGGACCTAAAATCATGGCGGTCAGTCGCTTTGTCAACCGTTCTGGTAAAGTGGCCCATATTGGCGGATTAAAAGATATTGATGCAGTACTTGCCGGGACGGCGGGAACGTTAGTTACACGGTAGAGACCAGGCTACTGCGTGACGTCGTATTGAACATCACTTGCGGCTGCCCCTAGGGCACACTTTCCCCGTTTGGGGCAGTTAAGAGTGAACTTCCACTAATAATCTACTATTTCCGAGCCGCTGATAATATTTTGTTGGCGACATGCAACTATTTATACCAATAACGGTGAGTTGATTAACCCTGTAACCATCACTGCCTTTGGTACAAAAGATGCCGTGTTTTTCCACCGTGCAGTAAATTTTTCCTTGCTGGAGGTCGTGCCACGCCATATCAAGCGTGAAGGGAATATTGAATCAGTGCCGACCTTATTATGCTATTAAAGCGCTTTTTTACGGTGTTTCACCATTATTTCAGTGAGTGTTTGTGCTGTTTATCTCATGTAAAAGCTAAGTCTGTAGAGTAAGAAAATAAAATAACCATGATAACAATATAAAAATCTACATTTAAGCTAAATAAATGCTCGAATATACTTTCTTTAAAACCTTGTTATCATTATGTCATCCTGATTTAGCCAAGGTGTCGTAGCCAATACCGGTTTATCTCATCTTTTTTTGTTCAGGGGCGCAACAGCATTAGCGCCGCATACCGATATTCAGTAAAAATAGAGTTTTCTATGACCGTATGACCGAGGTAACTGACAGTGATTTTATCCTCTGCCGATAACAACCGCGTTTTTTGGGGGCGGGAATTCTATATTTAATCGCTCGATTTAAATCAGTATGCACATATCAATAATAAATTAATTATCGTTATTTATATTTGATTTATCTGTATTAACGCTCCCTTTATTTAATAGTGGGGGGGCATTTATCTGTGGTTAAAACAACCCCACGGCCCGATTGCAGGGGCAAGATGAACAGCAACAAGGCCGCTCTTATCGGCTGCGTTATGCCAAAAGCCTGTTGAGCACCGGCACCGCTGTGGATTTGGCGGCCTACCGGTATTCGACCCGCCACTATTATAGTTTCTCGGATTTCAACAATCTGGGGTATGAACTCAATGACAGTCAGGTGCCCTGGGCTTTAGAGCGTCAGCGTTCCAATTTTCAGATGCGCGTCAGCCAGCAACTGGGGGCTTTGTATCTGTCAGCCTCCCTCCGTTTTTTAGTGCTACTGCCCGTGCGCTGCCAAATATTGCACTTTTGGCAGCGTTCGGAACAGATACATGATGAGTATTTTTGCGCTAATACTTTGCATCAAACCAAAGTATTTCATCGGATCTTTATGGCGCAACCACGTTAACAATATTTTTATTATTTCCATTGTAAGTGGAGTCATCATGAGTATTAAAAATAACAAAAAGTAGTCATGTTTTTTATGGCAGCATCCAATTTTAGTGATGAGCGCAAATTGGGTATGCTTTAACATCCCTGGTTAATATTTAACCGCGAATGTCATCATGATTTGTGTCAATAAAAAATTACACATTAAAAATGTAATATTCTGTATGAATCTTCCGATTACATTTAATGATGATATATTTTGTTATATTGTCAATGGGTATTTTTTTATTATTGTTGATTATAAAAAAATAATATCAACATACAGATTTAAATTTCCACGCCACCCACTCACTTATTCCTTTCTAGATTTTTAGTCTTTAAATTTATCATAATTTAGTTTTTAATCTCGATATTTTGTGTTGTTAACGGCTAATTCGCATAATTCGCGCACTAAAAAATGATTTCAGGCTATTTTGTAAATATTTTTTTTCTTGTACGATTCGTTACAAGTTAGGTGTGTGATTTAGCGTTTATGAGGGAGGCGAAATAACGTGGAATAACAGGTCTATCTATTGACACTTGTTCTTAATAGCTCATTTATCCTTGCGGTGATTATTATTTCAGATGTGAAGTCAATAACTTCATTTCGTCCATTAAATACGGCTGGGATTAATCCCTCGGTTTCTATGGTGAAATTTACTTTGATTAATTAATTTACGGGTTATTTCCTTGGGTGGCGATATGTTTAATTGCACGATAGCGATGATAGAAGATTATTTTCGGTGGGGCATATTTATTTTGCCCGAAGAAATCCTGGCTAAATACCTATTTAAGTCGACGGTTATTTTCACTAATAAATTGAATGAAAAAATCACCAGTGATCAGCAGCGGTCCGCCATGAATAAGTCGGAGGTGCGCAGTAATGTGGCGCTTTTCCCTTAAGTCTATTGATATTCGCAAGGGAATGCGAACTGACGGTGCCGTCAGTCCATCTCCCCCGATGATGAAGAGCAGAGATACGGAGGTTAGTGGGTTTCTGGTGGGGGAGGAGGTGTTGGTGAATGTTCACCACCGTGTTTTGCAGCGCCTCGCTCACGGTGTTGATCGCCAGAGCCAGGCCCACACCGTGAGGCTGGGTGCCACAGAAATGCGGTTACTGGCGTACCTGTTGCTGCATGCCAACGGCAAGGTGGCTACCTATAACAAGATACTGACCACGGTCTGGGTGCATGCCGGGCTGGTGCCGTCTTATCCGCGGCTGTGCCGGGTCATGCAAGGGGTGAATAGCAAATTGTCGCAGTTGGGGTTGTCGAACACGTTTATTCACACGGTCAGAAATCAGGGCTGCTGCATTGAAGGTTACGTTATTACCCCTGTGCACGGTGACATTAAAGGGCCGTTATTCTCGGTGAACACCGGCCGGATGGACGTTGAATTATAACGCAAAGATTAGCAATAACTCCCGCTATCGGGGAGTGCAGTTTCTCTTGTTTATTTTAGTTTACACGGTCCGGCTGCATGGCTGCCCATGGGGAATGTATCAATGAAAGAACCTGTCAGACTATCCATTATCGCCTCATCACTTATGGGGGGGATTATTGCCTTCGGATTGACCCCAGAAATAGGGTATGCGAAGTCCTCAGACACGCGTCTTTATAAGGTGGACAGTCGTACCAGTCTTTATCAGATCGCGCTACAAAACGGTCTGAACTTACGTGAACTGCGCAAGCTCAATAACGGAAATCTGGACACGCGTGATGAGCTGAATGCCGGTGAAAGTCTGTTGCTGCCTGCCAATTCGCCGCTGTTCCCGCCTGAGCCACTCGGCGTCAGAGTCATTATCAGTGATTTGCCAGAGATGGGGATGGGTAATGCCCCAGTACCAATGACAGAAGAAAATGAACAGAAAATAGCCGCAGTGGCGCAGGCAGTTGGGTCCCAGAACTGGAACACGATGACCGGTGACCAGATGAAAAATCAGGCTACCCAGTGGGCGATGGGCCAGGCGAAGGCGCAGGCGGTTGATCCACTCCGGCAACAGGCACAAGACCTGCTCGGCAAATTTGGCAAGGCACAGGTTAATTTAGCCGTGGACGACAAGGGTAGCCTTAGCAAGAGCTCTTTTTCACTGTTCTCGCCTTGGTATGAGAATGACGCCATGGTGGCCTTTTCCCAAGTGGGTATTCATGGTCAGGATGGCCGGATGATCGGCAATCTCGGTGCCGGGGTGCGTTTTGATCAGGGTGATTGGCTGTTGGGTGCTAACACCTTCTTCGATCAGGATATCAGTCGCAATCACAGCCGATTGGGGCTGGGCCTTGAATGGTGGGCTGATAACCTCAAGCTGGCAACCAACTACTATCATCCGTTGTCTGGCTGGAAAGACTCCAAAGACTTTGATGATTATCTGGAACGCCCGGCACGTGGCTTTGATGTGCGCGCTCAGGGCTATCTGCCTGCCTATCAACAGTTAGGTGCCTCCGTGGTTTATGAGCAGTACTACGGTGATGAAGTGGCACTGTTCGGTAAGGACAATCTGCAAAAAGACCCGAGCGCGGTGACCGTGGGGGTGGATTACACTCCGTTCCCGCTGGCCACTTTGAAGCTTATTCATAAGCGGGGACAGCAGGGGAAAAACAATACCGAGGTGGGTTTACGCGTCAGTTACCAGATTGGCACTCCACTGGATAAACAACTGGATCCGGCCAATGTGGCGGCGATGCGCAGCCTGAAGGGCAGCCGGTATGACCTTGTTGACCGTAATAACGATATCGTACTGGAATATAAAGAGAAAGCCTCGTTAGCACTGGATCTGGCTGCGGTGCCAATGACGTTACTGGAGGGTGACATCTACCTGATGCAACCGCTGGTGCGTAGCAAATATAAAATCGTTGGTGTGACCTGGAACGGTGACACGGTGCCGTTGAGTCTGCTGGCCACCGCCGGAGCCACTAACCCACAAGGCTGGCAAATTACCCTACCGGCCTGGGACTCGGCACCCGGAGCCACCAACCTGTATACCCTGTCCATCAGTATTGTGGATGAGCAAGGCCGACAGGCTACCTCTAATCCTGTTGACATTAAGGTAGGTCAGCAACGATCCGGGCGGCTGATGCTGGAAAGTGCGGCTGATGTTCCTGCCTCGGGGCGGGACAGCGATGCGATTAAGGTCGCCGGTTATCTGGTTAATCCGGCAGATATCGGAGTAACGGATAGCCGGCTGGTACCCCATTGGCTGCTGACAGACAAAGCGACCGGTGCCGCTGTACCTCTGGTGACGGGCAGTGCCTGTCCGCTCGATGCTTCCGGTAATCCAGAACCCTGTATTCGCCTCAAGAACACGCAAGTTGAGGTGCGTGATGGCGTCAACTATTACGTACTGGAATTGGTCAGTACCGTAATGGGAACGTTCTCATTACAGGCCGATTTTAATCACTATGGTCGCAGCAATGTTCAGATTGTGACCTTCAGTAATCCAGGGGGGCGCGACAATGTGGCGCGGGCGGAGATTGTCGACTCGGCGGGCACGGATGTGCTGGTCAGTGGTAATCACCCTCAGGTCGGGGTGACCTATACCGTGAAACTGTACAACGCGGCGAATGTGGATATCACCTCGACGCTGCCAGCCGACAGCTTGCACTGGGCACTGGATGGGGCCAATACGGCGGGGTGCGCCATCACCCTGAACAATTTTGATACCGGGGCCACGGGATACAGTTTTACACCGCGCCCTAACGGCAGCAGTAACAGCGGTGTGGCCTGTGGTGATCAGGGCTTTGGGTTGAAAGTGAACTACTAACTTGCCGAAGCAGGCTCATCAGCGAATACAGGGTAACAATGACCATGACAATAAATAAGGGAAAACGCCAGCAGTGGAACGTGGCCGTTCTGGCGCTGGGGATGATAGGCAGTGTATTCACTCCGGTTTGGGCGGGCAGCACGCCGACCACGTCACCTGTCTGGGGGAGTGCGCCGGTATTGAGTGCGATATCCAACGGCCAGCCCCACTCGGTGGATTTCAGCGGGACTTTTGCTACTCCCGGCGAGTTGTCTACCGGAGACACGATAGTGATGACCTATCACTACACCAATGCGGAGGGGGATGCGGATGATTCGCTGTCTACGGTGGCCTGGTACTACACCCGTAATGGCGTGGATGTGCCGATAACGACGATGACCAATGTGGCGGCTGACAACAACGGTACAGGCACCTCGACCATTGTTCTCCCGGCCAGTGCATTGGGCGCCTCGGCCATCAAGGTGGAGTTCTGGGAGCAATCCAAAACGGGTATTCCGCTGCGGGGGCCACAATCGATTCTGGTGCTGGATACCAGCCTGACAGGGGCGGGCGGCGGCGGCGGTACGGTGACGCCGCCCGGTCCGGTCATCTCAGGTACCGGTATCAGTAGCGGGATATTCCTGGCCTCAGACAATCCGGCTGCCGGCAGTGGGGCAATTGATTACTCGCGGTCAACTACCGCCCATCCGAAGGTGGGAGCGACTTATGTCTTCCGGGCTTGGGATGACACCAACGGTAACGGGGTCTGGGATGCGGGCGAGGCTGATCTGACGGCGACCGTGAGCCATATGCAATGGCAACTGGACGGCAGTAATGCTACGGCCGCAGGGGAAAGTACGCCGGTCACGTTATCGGGCCATGCGATAGCGGGGGCCACTACCGACACTTACACCGTGCCGGTGAACAGCGCGTCAAGCTCAGGTGCTACACCCGGAGATCAAGGCTTCAGTCTGAAAGTGGAGTTCAACTGACGGCAAACAGGCATAAATGGCAATTAGTAACAGTACTACGGTACGGGTCATGTTGAGCGTACTGGCACATGGAAATCACACCAGAGAGTGACACATTCTCGATATTTAAGGGCAATATGATGCAAGAAAACAAAAAATTCACGCTAAAAAAACTGGCGCTGGCACTTACCGTCGCTGGTTTAACGATGACCAGCGCCTACGCCATCATGACGCCGGGCACCGGGACTATCCAGGGCATGCCACCGATACTGAAATCCGTGGTCGGGGGCACCGCTCACTCGGTCAAGTTGTCGGCTGCGCAAGCGGTGGCGGGCAAACTGTCTACGGGCGATACCATCACCATGAGCTACATCTATACCGATGATGATGGCGATGGTGATGCATCTAACTCCCACGTCACCTGGTCTTACTTTAAAGGGACTGCCTGGACCGATATTTCATCCGTGAACACCCCAGCCGCGACGGTGGGCGGTACCGGGACCAGTGTCATGGTTATGCCGTCCACCGCAGTGGGTGCGACAAAAATCCGGGTGGTTGTGCAGGAATACTCGGCCTCTGGTGACCCGATGCCAGGGCAAACTATTACTATTGGTGATATCTCCGAGACCAGCCCAGAGAACCCGAACCCGACGGATCCAGGTCCGGTCATTCCGGGTAATAACGTGGTTCCAGCCATTTACCTGGCCAGTGATACGGGCTTCACCACTAACCTTATCGGTTCTACGACCAAACTGAATGTGGGTGCCACCTACGTGTTTAAACTGTGGAGCAGTGATGATACCGCGACACGTACTGACTTGACCCCTGACGTGAACTACAACTGGAGACTGGTTGGCGCCAGTGCTGACACGGTTCCAGTTCCTGCACCAGCCAATGGTTTTGTTACTTCAGTGAAAGATGCCAACTTCACCGTTCCGGTGAACACGGCCCCGAACGGGACACCACTGACCGGCGCGGCATCTGGTGCGCAGGGTTACAACCTGGCAGTGGATTACGTCAACAAGCAGCCATAACCGGCAGAGGACGTGGCAGGGACGCCACGTCATTCGGTTTTTTTACCTCAGCAAGATCAGAAGACCGAATGACTCGTACGCAGGCAGGCCGCTTCAGCGGCTCTGCTTTCATCGATAACGGCGGCGTTTACACACGACAGGGGTTATCTGAACGTCTGCTCTACATACGGGCACTCAGATAGCGACTGTTATTGGCACATTTCAGACCGGCCCGGGAAAGATAAAATGATAAGAAGCAAGACCTACCACACCGACACTGATCAGCAGCACCGGCGGACAAACAGACAAAGGCAATATGGGCGCAAGGTTGCCGTCTCGGTGGTCAGCCTGGTGCTGATTGCAGGCAGTGTAACGTCAACCGCATGGGCCAGACTGAGTCGTAGCGCCGGGCCGATAAATGGCACAGCACCGACAGCGACAGGGCAGTTGCTGGTGATGTTTCCAGACGGTACCACCGCAGTGGCCAACAATGCTACGGTATCTTTATTCCAGAAGCCCACGGATTTTTTGGTTTCAGCATCCAGTCTGAAATTGCAGGACAAGGACGGTGACACGGGATTAAGTACATCCATTAATACTTCTGAGGTTATCTGGACCTGGAAATACAATAATGTGGCATTGACGCAAGCGCAGCTAACGGCTCCGTTCAGTACGTCTTTCCTGGGCAAAAGCCTGACCGTATCGGCTAAGGCACCAGTGACGGTTTCGTCACTCACTGGGGCCCCAAAACAAAATACCCCTGCCACCTTTAACAGTGCAACTTACACCGTTGCGGTGCCTGCAACGCTTCCGGTGGTGAGTGTGAATGGCGCCAGCTTTGCCATGAACTCAGGATTCCCACAAACCGGGTTTAAGGGTGCTACATTCCAGTTTTGGATGAACGGGAGCAGTGCCAGTGACAACAGCAACTATCGCTTTACCAGCGATCCGCTGGCACCGTGGGTCTCAGTAGATGCCACGGGAACGGTCACGCTAATCGGCGAACCTACATCCAAACAAACGGTAAACATCAGTATTGCTGATGGACGCGGCGGCTCTAAAGCGACATACGCGTTCACCATCGGAACCTGGTTCGTCAATAACGGCAGTAACATGAATGATGCGGCGGGGGTCGATAGTTATTGTGCTGGTTTAGGAAAGGGGTACGCCACGCCAAGTTATCTAAAAATGACAAATGCGGCAATAGACGGCTACGGTACTCGTGCCGCAGATGGACGACTCTGGGATGAATGGGGGCCGGTGGGGAATTTTTCTACATCTAATTGGCGCAGCCTCTTCTTTTGGTCCCGTGAGTCGGATGGCGGCGTCAATCGGTACTACGTTCACCTCAATTCGGGTTACTTGCGCGCCTTAGGCGCGGGTACTGGTGCTTTCATGGCGTGTTCGCGGGCCCTTTAATTTTTTCAGTTTTCGTTTTTTAACTTTGGGGGCTTATTACTGTTGTTCTGTGCGGCGCTTATAAAAGGCCGCACAGTGAGCGTCAGTAAACAGTTATTTTTAATAAGACACCTATTTTTGTATGGCACATTTTTTTTCCAGTGCTAACTTTTATAAGTAAGTGAAATCATGACAATGTTCTGACCATGTGTATTTCTTTGTTGTTCACTAAATTCAATAATAATCTTAAATTATGTAATTGCTTGATTTTGCTGGTTTTTAATTGAACGTTTATCTCAATTAGGAAGGAGTCGAAAATGAGTAGAAAGACGATAGATGATTATCGCTCAACGTTATTAGATTCTCGCTTTGGTTCTCAAGCGATCCGTAATATCTCTGAAAGTAAAGTGTTCCCTAAAGAGGAAATGCGTGAGGATATTGCTTTTCAAATTATTAGTGACGAGCTATTTCTTGATGGTAATGCGCGACAAAACCTTGCCACATTCTGTCAGACGTGGGATGACGATAACGTCCACAAGTTGATGGACCTTTCGATAAATAAAAACTGGATTGATAAAGAGGAATATCCGCAGTCGGCGGCGATAGATATGCGCTGTGTCAACATGATGGCCGACTTGTGGAATGCCCCTACGCCAAAAGGTGGGCAAGGTGTTGGGACGAATACCATCGGTTCTTCAGAAGCTTGCATGCTCGGCGGCATGGCCATGAAGTGGCGCTGGCGCAAAAAAATGGAAGCCGCGGGTAAACCCACTAATAAGCCTAATTTTGTCTGTGGCCCGGTACAAGTGTGCTGGCATAAATTTGCCCGTTATTGGGATGTCGAAATACGTGAAATCCCTATGGTTCCGGGGCAGTTGTTTATGGATCCACAGCGGATGATCGAGGCATGCGATGAAAATACCATTGGTGTCGTCCCCACTTTCGGTGTGACTTACACCGGCAACTATGAGTTACCAAAACCCTTACATGACGCCCTGGATAAACTGCAACAGGATACCGGCCTTGATATTGATATGCATATCGATGCGGCGAGTGGGGGCTTTTTAGCGCCGTTTGTTGCGCCTGATATCGAATGGGACTTCCGCTTGCCACGGGTTAAATCAATCAGCACATCCGGGCATAAATTCGGCTTAGCGCCTTTAGGATGTGGGTGGGTTATTTGGCGCGACGCTGCGGCGTTACCTGAAGAGTTGATCTTTAATGTCGATTACCTCGGCGGTCAGGTTGGCACTTTTGCCATTAACTTCTCGCGCCCGGCGGGGCAAGTTATTTCCCAATACTATGAATTCATACGCTTGGGGCGTGAAGGCTATACCAAGGTACAAAGCGCTTGTTATCAGGTGGCAGAATTTCTGGCCAAAGAAATTGCTCCACTGGGGCCTTATGAATTCTATTGTAGTGGTAGCCCGTATGAAGGCATTCCTGCCATTTGCTTCCGTATCAAAGAAGGGGCGAAAGCGGGATATACCTTGTATGACCTTTCTGAGCGCTTGAGGTTACGTGGCTGGCAAGTGCCGGCATTTGCCCTGAATGGGGAGATGTCTGATGTGGTGGTCATGCGTATCATGTGCCGTCGCGGATTCGAGATGGATTTCGCAGGGTTGTTAATCGATGATTTTAAATCCTCACTGAAATACCTGAGTGAGCATCCATCCCTTGGGGGCGAGGCGAGTCAGAATAGTTTTAACCATACCTAAACGGGATAGCGGTTTTTATTCTGATTCTAAACCTTTAGACCCCAAATAATTCGAGTTGCAGGAAGGCGATAATTGAGTGAATTCCCAGGAACGTCGGTAACTACGTTCCTGGGATGAAACGAAAGCAGACTGCGGCTTGAAGTATTACGGGTCGTCATACCCGTAAATAAGGTGGATAAATTATGTCAAATAATAACTCCGGTACTGGTAAACCCGCAGTTCCCGTCAAAAAACTGGGTATCGCGACACTGGCCATTATGAATATCGTGGCCGTTGTTAGCCTCAGGGGATTACCCGCAGAAGCTGAATATGGCTTGAGCTCAATTTTCTACTATCTCTTTGCCGCTGTATTTTTCTTAATTCCTGTCTCTCTGGTGGCGGCGGAATTAGCCACCGGTTGGCCTGAAAAAGGGGGGGTATTTCGCTGGGTAGGCGAAGCATTCGGCCCACGCTTAGCGTTTCTTGCCATGTTTATGCTGTGGATTGAGGTAACAGTGTGGTTCCCAACTGCACTGACCTTTGCCGCAGTATCGCTGGCTTTCATCGGCCCGGAACAACGCTGGGACGAGGCCCTATCTGCCAATAAATTCTTTGTATTAGGAATAGTGCTATTTATTTATTGGCTAGCCACCTTTATTGCCTTTAAAGGAGTGGAGACTTTCGCCAAGGTTTCAAAATGGGGCGGTATAATCGGTACTATTATCCCTGCGGTTATTTTAATTGTGCTGGGTTTTGCTTACTTAATTGGCGGCGGAACACCACAAATAGAATTAGCCTGGGATCAGGTGATCCCTGATTTTACCAACTTCGATAACGTGGTGCTGGCCGCCAGTATTTTCCTGTTCTACGCCGGGATGGAGATGAATGCCATCCATGTTAAAGACGTCGATAACCCCAATAGAAATTACCCCATTGCCATTATGTTATCAGCAGTGGGGACGGTGCTTATTTTCGTCCTAGGGACGCTGGCGATTGCCTTTATCATTCCGCAATCTGATATTAGCCTGACGCAAAGCCTGTTGGTGGCATACGACGATATGTTCAAGTGGGCTCATCTGGAATGGTTGGGGCCGGTGGTTGCTTTTGCCTTGGCAATTGGGGTCTTGGCCGGTGTTGTTACCTGGGTTGCTGGGCCGTCATCGGGTTTATTGGTTGTGGCTAAAGCCGGTTATCTGCCGCGTTGGTGGCAGCACACCAATAAGAATGGTATGGCAACCCATATTCTACTGCTACAGGCGCTGCTGGTTTCCTTGTTGGCGATACTGTTTGTGGTATTACCTTCGGTGCAGGCTGCGTATCAAATAATGAGTCAACTGACCGTTATTTTGTATCTCATCATGTACATGCTGATGTTCAGCGCCGCTATCTATCTGCGTTACAGCCAACCGAATCGTCCACGCCCGTATCATATCCCCGGTGGGGCAATAGGTATGTGGATCATCGGTGGCGCGGGGCTTATTGGTTCAATTCTGGCTTTCGTATTCAGTTTTATTCCACCCAGCCAAATCTCGGTGGGCAGCCCAACAGAATATGTCGGTATTCTGATAGCGACCACGCTGTTCTTTGTCATATTGCCATTCTTGATTTATATCGTCCGCAAACCTCACTGGCGTGATGCAAATAGCGACTTTGCACCATTTACCTGGCAAGCGGAAAATGGTCACCCAGGGATCCCGACCACCTCGGCGACACATACCAGTGATGTTACCGCTGCGGCAGCAATTAAAGCGCCGGGCGCGAACACACCAAAAAGTTAGCAACCTTCCTCTCTGTATACAGGGTGGCTTCGGCCCCCCTGCTCAATAATATTAAGTGTTGGAGTCAGTCTTATGACTATTGACCTCGCTCGTTTGAATCAAGTCGTTAAGGATGTCTATTCGCGCTATTCCACACTCGCCGGAGGGGAGAATGCCAGCTATATTCCCTATCTGGCGAGCGTTCCCAGTCAACTGGCTGCGGTGGCCATTGTCACTGTTGATGGCGATATTATTTCGCAAGGTGATGCTGATTTCCGCTTTGCCCTGGAGTCAATTTCGAAAGTGTGCTCTTTAGCTCTGGCGTTAGAGGATATTGGCCCACAGGCAGTACAAGACAAGATAGGTGCAGATCCCACCGGTTTACCTTTTAACTCTGTGATGGCATTGGAACTGCATAACGGTAAGCCATTATCACCGCTGGTGAATGCGGGGGCGATGTCCACGGTCAGTGCAATTAAGGCCAGCAGTCGGGAAGAGCGCTGGGCGCGTATTCTGGATATTCAACAGCAGTTAGCTGGGGCACCCATTGCGCTTTCGGATGAAGTTAACCATTCAGAGCAAACCACCAATTTTCACAACCGGGCCATTGCCTGGTTACTTTACTCGGCTCAGACCATGTATTGCGATCCCATGGAGGCCTGTGACGTCTATACCCGGCAGTGCTCAACATTACTCAATACCATTGAACTGGCAACGATGGGGGCAACCTTTGCGGCAGGGGGCATCAATCCTGTGACCAAAAAACAGGTGCTAACGTCTTCAAATACGCCGTTTATTTTGGCTGAAATGACCATGGAGGGGATGTACGGCAGTTCGGGGGATTGGGCGTATACCGTAGGGTTACCAGGGAAAAGCGGTGTCGGTGGTGGAATATTGGCGGTAGTGCCAGGTGTTATGGGCATTGCGGCATTTTCACCACCGCTTGACCCCGTAGGCAATAGCGTCCGTGGGCAAAAAATGGTGGCATCGGTGGCTCAGCAGTTGGGATATAATTTGTATAAAGGCCATTAATAATCGCATCGCGACTAACTTCTTCTGTATTTTTTGCGATTGTTAGTCGCCTTGTCGAGTAGGTTGAACGTGCGGTGATTATTCGTACCCTTGCACCAGTTCGGGGGAGGCGGGGATGCAGCAGGCGTCTTAAATTTACCACTCGCACCTGAATGATAGACAAAAAAAACCCTTACCAATCTCATTTGGTAAGGGATGCCAATTCGGCCAACACCAGGGAAAACATTATAACCGTTTATTAATCATACGATTAATTTGAGTTAGTGAAATGACTTAAGTCAAGTTTATCAAAATTACATAAATATGGTTAATGTTTATCTGCGTCTGGGGGCATTTATTCATCGCAAGGGGCAAGTATTAGCCGAGTGGGCTAATTATTTGTTTGATTTTTAAACGCTGAGAAAGGCGACGAGGAGATTACAGCCATCTGAATGTAAAGGCATCCAGATGGCGGGGTAAAACAGATCTGCGGGACTAAAAGTCCCCTGGTGTTGGCGAAAATATATTCTTTTGGGACTGACTTTCTTAGCGTCTGTGCGCTAATATAGTAGTTCTATAATATTTAAAGCTAATTATTTAAAGCAAAAACAGTCTAGTAAACATAGGGCTATAATAATAGCTAACCTTAAGTCTAGTTTGCTAAACTATCCTTTAGTCTAGGTTTGTTGTTCATTATAATGCTAGCCAGTGGTGTGTTAAGAACATTGTAAGGTTATCTTATACACTGATTTCTATTGAAAATAATGTGATAAAATTGTATTGTTGCGCAGTGCATATAGCAAATTTGGTCTGTTATGATAATTGATTATTTTGATAATGATAGTATTAATGAAGACATAAAGAACTATATTCAAAGAAGAATAAAAGCTTATGGCGACCTCCGATATTCTTATTTGGTAATGAATAAGAAAACACCATTACATCCGACTATTATTTCAAACTACCCAATGGATTGGGTACAAACATATAAAAGAAACAACTATCACCTTATCGATCCAGTCATTTTGACGGCCAAAGATAAAGTTGCTCCATTTGCCTGGGACGATAATTCTGTTATTAATATAAAATCAACCGACTCAGCCGTGTTTAACCTTGCCAGAGAATATAATATTATTAACGGTTATACATTTGTCCTTCATGATAACAATAATAATATGGCAACGCTGAACATTTCCAATGGAAGCGATGACAGCATTTCGTTTGATGAGTCTATTGAGACCAACAAAGAAAAAATTCAAATGTTGCTTATTCTGACTCATGATAAAATGCTGGGTCTTTACCATAAAAATAACAATAAAAACAATGAGTTGAATGGAGTTGGTGGTGAGAGGGAAATTTTTTCTCCCAGAGAGAATGAAATTTTATATTGGGCTAGCGTTGGTAAAACATACTCAGAAGTTTCCATAATATTAGGAATAAAAAGGAGTACAGTTAAGTTCCATATCGGTAATGTCGTCAGAAAGCTCGGTGTTTTAAATGCCAAGCATGCGATAAGGCTTGGCATAGAATTAAAATTAATTAAACCTATTTAACTATACCAGGCACGGCCAGTGGCCAGGTTTCAAGTATATGAGACTCAACGTGATGCGTCCGGCGTATCTTCTTTATTAATTGTTTTTGGCTATCAATGTCGACACCCAAATGCAAAAGATAAATAACCTCGTTTTTCTCTGACTCACCTTGGTTTAAAACGGTAATATTCCACCCGGAACGCTTCAGTAATATATACATCCCCCGGCTGACGACCGTCAGTATACCGTTGTAATTACGGCTTCTGGCATAATTAACCATTGCTAAGAAGAGTAGTAGGCTCAAAGGGCTATTATTGCCAACCATGTCTCTGGCTAATTTTTTTTCAACAAAAAAACGGCTGGATTCTATAAAACCATCAACAGGTAAGTCAATGTCGGAAAAATAAGGTGCGAATGGTCCTGTCACCATTGTGGGATATTTCATTTCAATAAATCTGACACTGCAAACAATAGTATCTTCTATTATTCCTAATATATAGTTTGTATTCTCATCGTCATATTGGTCGCTTTCTCTGCCATCAGTACAGGTTACTTTCCAATCTAAGCGATCTTTAAATGTTATTTTTCTAAGCGTGAAGATCTCGTCTAACTTTCTTTCAGGCATACTGTCAAAGTTTACGTTAAATAGTTTTAACATAATGAAAACCAACGTTTATTTAATCAAACCAGCATCGTACACGATCTCTGTCCGTTAGTGCAAACATTGAACGAGGTTAGGCAACGCCATGAATAGCAGGCAAATGTCAGCATCACCGAACAATTATTCTACAAATAGTAAAAAGGCAAGTTATTCATTTTTGATGGCAAGGTTCAATAGGTGTGATACCAAGGCACAAGCTAGATATTTTTAAGAGAAAAGTGACATCCGACGGGACTTTTCAGCAGGAAATAGTTATAACGAAACATCATTCCATTTTTGATTGAAAAGGATGTTCACGTGGACCGCAGTCCTGCACTTTTTACCAATAAGAAATTTGTCTTCCTCGTGGCGACCTTCTGTTGCCTTCTTTGGGGCAGTGCCTACCCCGCGATTAAAAATGGCTATGCGCTGTTTCATATCGCACCAGATGATATTCCGAGCAAGATGGTGTTTGCTGGCTACCGTTTTTTATTGGCTGGGTTAGTCTTACTCATTTTTGCTATTGCCAGCGGAAAAGCTATTGGCCGCCTTAAAAAGGGCCAATATAGGCAGATTGTCATTTTAGGGCTAACACAGACGACATTACAGTATGTTTTTTTCTACATCGGGCTGGCATATACCACTGGGGTGAAAGGCTCAATCATGAATGCGACAGGGACATTTTTCAGTGTCATATTGGCGCATTATATTTATAAAAATGATCGGTTATCATTTAATAAAATTATTGGCTGCACACTGGGATTCGCTGGCGTGATGGTGGTGAATTTTGGCTCCGACTTGATGGATTTTAATTTTTCACTGATAGGTGAGGGGAGTGTGGTACTGGCGGCGTTCATCCTTTCTGCTGCCAGTATTTATGGTAAGCGTATTTCGCAAACCATGGATACCACGGTGATGACAGGTTACCAACTTGCCATCGGTGGTTTAGTGCTGACGCTTGGTGGTTATCTATTTGGTGGCAATTTGAGTGATATTGGCTGGCGGGCCTTATTGTTATTAGCCTACTTAGTGCTGCTGTCATCGGCCGCTTTTGCACTCTGGAGCTTGTTACTCAAATATAATCGGGTCGGTATGGTTGCCCCGTTCAATTTTCTTATCCCAGTCTCAGGTGCGGTTCTTTCCGCCATTTTCCTCAATGAGAGCATTTTAGAATGGAAAAATGCCCTTGCGTTGGTATTGGTTTGTGTAGGGATCATCCTGGTTAATCGGATAAAGCAGAGTAAAGCGACAATAAAGCAAAGTTATTAATATGAGGGATGTATTAGCCCTAATTTAACATTAGAGATTATGGCTAATATAACCAAGTGGCTGATCAGAACGGGAGACATTACTCAGCCAGATATTGGCGCAGTGTATTGAGTAAATGATCGAACACGACGCGAACTTCCGGGATATTGCGCAAATCTTCATGCATCACTACCCAAAATTCCAATGGATACGAGAATTCTTGTGCTAACACTCGCACCAACCCAGATTGACGCGCTATGGGTTCATGGCAGGCACCGATACCCAAACCGCTGCGTATTGCCGCCAATTGGGCCAAATGGCTGTCAGTGCGTAAGCGGTATTGATGCGGTGCAAAATCCATTCCCTGCTTACAAAAAACCTCGATATCATGGAGGTTACGATCAGGGCCGATCAACGCGTGAAGTGCTAATGCCCCGATGCTGTGCGGTATTCCATAGCGCGTAAGGTAATCTTCAGTGGCATATAACCCGACCTCGCAATAACCGGCTCTTTGTGCACTAACTGGCAATGCTTTAGGCCGTAAGGTTCGTATTGCAATATCGGCCTCCAGGCCGGGTAATCCTTCTATTTTGCTGCTTAGACTTAATTCCAATAGCAGGTCAGGATAGTGCAGGCGCAGAGGCTCCAAGCGTTGTGGCAGGATCTCAACGCCAAGTAACTCGCTGGTGGCAATGCGCACAGTGCCTTTGGCTGATCCAATATTGGCAGAGGCGGCTCGCACTAAGGCTTCGGCAGCGGCGGCCATTTCCACTACATGGGGCAATAGGACTTGAGCTGTTTCTGTTGGGATTAATCCGCTGGGCGTGCGAATAAACAATTTTTGCCCAAGACTTTGTTCCAACGACTCAATGTGTCGGCGGGTTGTCGGTTGCGAAACATTCAGGCTCCGTGCCGCGGCAGATAAACTGCCTTCACGCATAACGGCCAAAAATGTACGCTGGTTATCCCAATCAGAAGGCGCTAGGTTCATAAAATTTATACTATCAGATGGTTATAAATAGACAATTCCATTGCGTTCCCGCTATACGGTATCATCCTCACCCATAGCAACATTAGGCTTTATTGGTAACAATTTTAACCCCGACTCGACTTACCCGATCTGACTCCATTTCGGCAATCGTCCAGGTCAAGCCATCCCACTCAATCTGATCGCCGATAACCGGCTCCCCACCAAATAAGTAGAGCACGAACTGACCCAATGTTTGCTGTTTGTCGATACCGGGTTCCAGATTAAGACCATAAATCTGAGAGATATCGTGGAGCTTGGCATCCGCATCCAGGATAAAGTCACCAAAGAAGCGTTCGTCCAGTTGGATATTAGGGGACTGGCTAAACAGTTTCCCTAACGCGGGCAAGTCATGTTCCTGGCCGATAACACACAAGATATCACCTTCTTTTAGACGGGTACTACCAGTAGGGTGCAAGAGGTCTTTCCCACGAAATAATGCTGCAATACGCGTTCCTTTCGGCATTTTTAAATCACGCAGCGCGGCACCGATACACCACTTATCACAACTCAACTGGTAAATGAACTGCTCCCACTGGTTGTTCATATCAATATCTAAACCAATGCGCGAAACCGGTGCCAATGCAGGGGGAACCACCAGTTTGGTTTTACGTGCGGCAAATGACAGGCTGGTGCCTTGTAGCAGCAGTGATACCAACACAACAAAAAAGGCTACATTGAAAAATAGGTTCGCATTGGGAATGCCCGCCATCATCGGGAACACGGCCAGAATAACCGGCACCGCACCGCGTAAACCCACCCAGGAAATAAAGATGCGTTCACGCAGATTAAAGCTTGGAAATGGCAGTAAACCAATGAACACCGACAGCGGCCGAGCGAACAAAATCATCCACAATGAGAGGAGCAGGGCCGGAATCGCTATCGGCAACAGATCACTTGGATTGAGTAACAGGCCCAATACCAGGAACATCCCAATTTGGCTTAGCCACGCCAGTCCATCGAAAGTTTGTAATATGCCGGATCGGTTACGGATAGGGCGGTTACCCAGTAACAACCCGCAGAGGTAAACAGCCAGAATACCGCTTCCGTTCATGGCTGTTGCCAATGAGAAAACCAGAATCCCACCACTGACTGCGAGCAAGGGATATAAACCATTCGCCAGTTCTATTCGGTTAATGAGCAGCAGCAGTAAACTGCCACCGCCTAATCCGATGATAATTCCCAGACCAAACTGTTGAATCAAATGCACCAGGAACATCCAACTGAGACCCGTTTCGCCTGCGGAGATCATGGCAATCAAGGTAACAGTCAAAAACACCGCCATGGGGTCATTGCTACCTGATTCGATCTCCAACGTGGCACTGACGCGTTCGTTTAGACCTTTGCCGCCGAGCAGAGAGAATACCGCGGCGGCATCGGTTGAGCCGATAATTGCGCCAATGAGCAACCCCTGAATAATATCTAAATCAAACAACCAGGCGGCGGCCATGCCTGTCAGGCCCGCGGTGATTACGACGCCGACGGTTGCCAAAGAGAGCGCAGGCCACAAAGCAACGCGGAACGATGAGGCTCGGGTGCGCATCCCGCCGTCTAGCAGGATCACGGCTAACGCCAGGTTACTGACCAGATACGCCGCCGGGTAGTTATCGAAAGCAATCCCACCAATACCGTCTGTGCCTGCCAACATACCTATGGCTAGAAAGATAACCAAAATTGGGATGCCAAGCCGGGAAGATAATGAACTGAGTAAAATACTGGCTCCCACCAGCACTGCGCCGATCAAAAAAAGGCTGTTAATTGCGATGGCATCCAAGGTGGGAGGTCTCCTGATTTAATGCGAAAATAAAGGAATAACAAGCCAAGGTTATAATAAAATTATTATACACAGATTTGTCTCATCTGATGCGAAGAGATGACCTAATTCAAGGTGTTAAATCGGTATTTCTTTTGAACCATGGCTTGGTGGCATTTACTCACTTGAATCATTGATTTGTGTAAGTTTATCGGGATGTGGATGTTTGCAGTTGCGCTATGCACCAAGGATATTGCGCCTATATAGCGATTAAAATCATGAGGATAAAAGATAGGTCGCTCACCTTTAATTGCCCAGAGGGGAATCAAGGGTGAGCGTTGGTTCGTAAAACTAATCGCGGTTAAGTGCTGCCAGAGCCCTTCTCAGCGCTTCTGCTGTCGGTGCTTTTTCCTGTTCAGGAAGATTATCGACAGAAAACTGTGAAAGCTCATTAATTAATACGCTGCGATCTTTTCCGGTGATCGCGCTGTCCAGTGCTCCGCTCAGGCGGCTAACCAAAGCAAACAAGGTAGCAAACTCGGTGACTGCGGCAGCATCCGACGTGGGATTATTCTCAGTAGATTCTTGCTTTTTCATCACAATTCCTCTTTTTGTTGTCACTGCAAGTGAAACAAATCCTGATAAGGAATCAACAGGATAGTTGCTCTGAAAGCAGAGCACGCAGTGAGGCATTAGCCATCCCGCCATCTACATGATGGTTTCACAGTGTAGCCGTTTTATCGCTTAAGCGGTATGTCGATATTCATATCGCTTAGCAATAACATTATTCGCTTGAGTAATAATTTGATTGCACTGTTTGCTGCTGTGGTTTACCAGAAAATAAGAATTTCAGCAGCGGAATTCGGCGATGAACCTCATACAACATAAATGAAATCAAGCAAACAAATGCCATACCCAACACGAAACCAAGGGCATTGTTGTCAATTTGCGGCGTAATGAATGCACCATAAATTAAGGTCAGCGGATGATGCACCAGATAGATGAAAAGTGAGGCATTAACCAGATAGGTGATACGTGATGAGGGATAATTGAGTAACCGATGCCCAAGCGAGTAGACCACATTGATCATGGTGACCCCCATCAATGCCTTGATGATAAGATCCAATTCAAAGGAGAAAAATGCAGCAGTATTAATATGTTGGTTTACCACATATGCGATAAATAACAGCACGGAGGCTAAAAATGCGCCGGGTGAAAAGGTAAGAAATACCTGTTTAAGTGGCGGATAGATAAAGCTGTAAGCGCCCAATAGAAAGAACGGCAGATAAAACAACGTCTCCATAACGAAGAAATTGAAGATGCTATTAAAGAGTATTTCAGGGTTAAGGAGAAATATTATTCTACGAATAATTGCGTAGATTAATACAAAGCCAAACAAGGATAGTGAGACTTTTCCTATATTATTCATTCCTTTTATCAACCGGGGAACTGACTGTGAGTTATTCTTGATTTCCTTGAATAGATAAAAACAGAGTGTCGTCAGCAGCGCGAGAGTTAACAAAAACCATAAGTGTGAAACAACTTCCCAAATAGCAATATTTATTTTTTGATAAATTGTAAATGAATTCCAATCTTGTAATTTAGCAGTATAATTTTTGAGTAGATAAAATTGTGGCAATGTTATTAATGGGATGGCCGCCAGTAAAGGAATAACCACCCGCTCCAGGCGGACCTTAAGCCAGCGCTGGCGCTCATAGCGCTGATATAACATGAATGAAAAATAACCGGAAATAACAAAGAATACCTGCATGCGAAAGGCGTGAATGAAATCATTTAGCAAGGTAAATACTTGTGAAGGATGCGTACTGTTCACCGCCCAATGATGACTGGAGTATATAAGAGAAAGATGAAAAGGAATGCCGAGTAACATCAAATAGGCGCGGATAGCGTCTAGAAAGTACTCCCGTTGGTTAGTATTTTTTTTCATACTTATTCACTATTTGTTATCGAAATTAGAATAACGCGCCGGTTCTACCCATGGAGTTGTTTTTATAGTAAACGTTTATTGATAACAATATACGTTATTCAATGGATCACTAAGGCGAGAAACACTACTATAAGGGTTAATAATTTTCCATAGCGTATTTTAGCCAGGCAAGATAGTCTGGTGGCTTAGCCACCGGTTTAAACCGTCAATCGTCAGCATAACTCAGGCGTTTACGCTAACCTGAGTTTATCAGCACGGTATGCGGAATAAATCGTCAATAATTTGGCTGTTATGATTTAAGCACCCGAACAGGGGGAGATGTGCGAGTTAATATTTTGTCAAACATTAATAGAATGTCTAAAGGGTCACGCGCGAACAGCGTTAGATGGCTGGGGGTCACTCTCTTGCTGTCATTATTCACTTCTCAGGCAATGGCTTTCTCGTTAGATGATGTGGCTAAACAGGCACAGACATTGGCAGGTAAAAGCTTCGAGGCACCAAAAAGCAATCTTCCATCGCAATTTCGTGACATGAAATTTGCTGATTATCAGCAGATTCAGTTTAACCATGACAAATCGTATTGGAGCAAGCTGGATACGCCCTTTAAGTTAGAATTTTATCATCAGGGTATGTATTTCGACACGCCGGTGCAGATTAACGAGGTCACTGCCACCAGTGTAAAACCTATCAGTTATAGCCCGGATTATTTTAATTTTGGTTCGGTCAAGCATGATGCTGAATCAGTGAAAAACTTAGGTTTTGCTGGTTTTAAAGTGCTTTATCCGATCAATAAAGCGGATAAGAAAGACGAAATCGTGAGTATGCTCGGTGCCAGCTATTTCCGTGTGATTGGTAAAGGTCAGGTTTACGGCCTTTCCGCGCGCGGGCTGGCAATTGATACGGCATTGGCCTCTGGCGAGGAGTTCCCGCGTTTTCGCGAGTTCTGGATTGAGCGGCCTAAACCCAATGACAAGCATCTGGTTATCTATGCTTTGCTGGATTCTCCTCGTGCCACCGGTGCTTACCGTTTTGTCATTTATCCGGGGCGCGACACCACTATTGATGTACAGGCCAAAGTCTTCCTGCGCGACAAGGTTGAGACGCTGGGAATTGCACCATTAACCAGTATGTTCCTGTTTGGGCCAAGCCAGCCGTCAGGGGTGTTGAACTATCGTCCTGGATTGCATGATTCCAATGGTCTTTCTATTCATGCTGGTAATGGTGAATGGATTTGGCGACCGCTGAATAATCCAAAACACCTGTCGGTCAGTACCTATACGGTTGAAAATCCTAAAGGATTTGGTCTGCTACAACGGGGTCGTGAATTCTCACAGTATGAGGATTTAGACGATCGCTACGACTTGCGTCCGAGTGCCTGGGTTGAGCCGCGTGGTGATTGGGGCAAAGGTAAAATTGAGCTGGTGGAGATCCCAACTGCGGATGAAACCAACGATAATATCGTGGCTTTCTGGACACCCGATGTGTTGCCAGATGCAAAAACATCGCTCGATCTGAATTACCGCCTGCACTTCACGCGCGATGAAGAGAAATTGCATTCGCCGGACGTGGCCTATGTCAAACAGACCTTGCGTTCAACCGGTGATGTGAAACAGTCGAATCTGATTCGTCAACCTGATGGCAGTGTCGCGTTCCTGGTTGATTTTGTCGGTCCGGTGCTGAAATCACTTGATGAAAATACACCGTTAGCTTCGCAGGTCAGTATCAACGATAACGGTGAATTGATCGAAAACAGTGTGCGCTACAACCCAGTGACTAAAGGCTGGCGTTTAACATTGCGGCTGAAAGTTAAGGACGCAAAAAAACCGATAGAAATGCGCGCTGCGCTGGTTAACGGTGATAAAACCCTGACTGAAACCTGGAGCTATCAGCTACCTGCCGATGAATAAGTCAAATCAATCTCCTGTACAGGATTATATTGCGGACTTGCCCCTGACTGCTCAGCAGCAAGAGGCGCTGCGTGATGCTTTACCTGAAGATGTATTACTCGATAGCACTCCTGACGCGATGCAGCATTTACATCAGCAACTGGCGGCCAGTGCGCCACAAGAGGGGGTTTTTAGCCAGGAAGACAGTGCGTTGGCATCAGTCAATGCGCGTTTGCGTGCGGCGTGGCCGGATGCCTTGGTGAGAGGGAAACAACTGGAGCCAGATTGCGAAGGGCGCACGGTCATTAGTGCTATGCCGCCCATCAAACGCACCAGTATGGCCCCGCAGGCATGGCGGACCAATCCGGTGGGGCGTTTTTGGGATTCATTATTGGGGCGCAGCACTGTGTCACGGGCGCAAACCCATGAACAGGCTCTTGCCGAGAAGAAATGGCGCAGCGTAGGTTCCTTACGCCGCTATATTTTGCTGATACTGATTGTGTTGCAAACCACCATTGCGACCAGTTATATGAAGACCATTCTGCCTTACCAGGGCTGGGCGTTAATCGATCCTTTCGAGATTTGGCAACAAAACTGGCAGGTTTCGGTAATGCAATTGCTGCCTTACCTGCTACAAACCGGCATTTTGATTCTGTTCGCCGTGCTGTTTTGTTGGGTCTCTGCTGGGTTCTGGACCGCGCTGATGGGCTTCCTGCAATTGCTGATTGGTAAAGATAAATACAGCATATCCTCTACTATCAAAGGCGATGAGGCACTAAATCCAGCTCACCGGACTGCGCTGATTATGCCAATTTGTAATGAGGACGTAGAGCGAGTATTTGCGGGGTTACGTGCTACTTATGAGTCGGTCGCTGCCACGGGTCAACTCGAACACTTCGATATTTATGTGCTGAGTGACAGTTATGACCCCGATATCTGTGTGGCAGAGCAGAAAGCCTGGCTGGAGCTGTGTCGTGATGTCGATGGGCATGGGCGCATCTTCTACCGCCGCCGCCGCCGCCGGGTTAAACGCAAAAGCGGTAATATCGATGACTTCTGCCGCCGTTGGGGCAGCCAGTACAGCTATATGGTGATTCTGGATGCCGATAGCGTGATGAGCGGTGAGTGTTTGACTGGATTGGTGCGGTTGATGGAAGCCAATCCAAATGCCGGGATTATTCAATCTGCGCCGAAAGCCTCAGGGATGGACACGTTATATGCCCGTATCCAGCAATTTGCCACGCGGGTCTATGGTCCGCTGTTTACGGCTGGTTTACATTACTGGCAGTTAGGCGAGTCCCATTACTGGGGTCACAATGCGATTATTCGGGTTAAGCCCTTTATCGAGCATTGTGCACTGGCACCGTTGCCTGGTGAAGGTTCGTTCGCCGGCTCTATTTTGTCGCATGACTTTGTGGAAGCGGCATTAATGCGCCGTGCCGGTTGGGGCGTGTGGATTGCCTATGATTTGCCGGGTAGTTATGAAGAGCTGCCACCTAATTTGTTGGATGAGCTAAAACGAGACCGCCGTTGGTGTCATGGGAATCTGATGAATTTCAGGTTGTTCCTGGTTAAGGGCATGCATCCGGTTCACCGGGCTGTGTTCCTCACGGGGGTGATGTCATATCTGTCTGCGCCGTTGTGGTTTATGTTCCTGGTGTTGTGTACTGCTTTGCAGGCAGTGCATACCCTGATGGAACCGCAGTATTTCCTGCAACCGCGCCAATTGTTCCCGGTCTGGCCCCAGTGGCGGCCCGAACTGGCAATTGGTTTGTTCTCCACCACCTTGGTATTACTGTTCTTGCCAAAATTGCTCAGTATTATTTTGATCTGGGCAAAAGGGGCGAAAGAGTACGGTGGGGCGCTGCGTCTATTGCTGTCGATGCTGGCTGAAATGTTGTTCTCCGTGTTACTGGCCCCGGTGCGTATGCTGTTCCATACCGTGTTTGTGGTTAGCGCCTTCCTCGGTTGGTCTGTGCAGTGGAACTCACCACAACGTGATGATGATGCCACGCCGTGGAGTGAAGCTATGGTTCGTCACGGTTCACAATTGTTACTGGGGCTAGTTTGGGCCGGTGGCGTGGCCTGGCTGGATCTGCGCTTCTTGTGGTGGTTATCTCCGATTGTATTTTCGTTGATACTGTCACCGGTGGTCTCGGTGGTTTCCAGCCGCCGGACATTGGGGATGGCCAGTAAGCGGGCTAAATTGTTCCTGATCCCGGAAGAGTACAATCCGCCACGGGAATTGTTGGCAACGGAAGAGTACCTGGAGCTTAACCATCAGCGGGCGCTCAGTAATGGTTTCTTGCATGCGGTGATGAACCCATCGTATAACGCGCTGGCCAGTGCGATGGCGACAGCTCGCCATCATACCCGCGCGATTATCGAGCAAGTGCGTGCCGAACGGCTAGCACTGGCGTTGGAAGCCGGGCCAGATAAATTGGCTAAATTACAGCGTCTGGAATTACTTAGCGATCCGGTGTTGATTTCGCGTTTGCACCAGCAAGTCTGGCAGCAACCGGAGCAGTATCAGATTTGGAACGGATATTATCGCCAACTTGCGCATAATATGAAGGCGTTTCCAGCAGCGAAGTAACAGTGATGTGAAGTAACGGTAATATTGAGTAAAAACGGGCGTACATTATGTATTGCCCGTTTTTTTATTGCCATTAGCACGGTCTGAAAGGTGATAACGTATTAGCTAATACTGAATGGCGCTTTAACACCCTCTATTCTTAACATTATCCAGACTGAGCCCTAACCGTTGTTTATGTAGCGTTATGATAAGCTGTGCGTCGCGCTGAACCTGAAGAGTAACTGTGTGACTGCTATCGTTAAACTGACTTATCGTGCTATTAGCATGGCCCGCATGGCCCGCATGGCCCGCATGGCCCGCATGGTTATGCTGGGGATCGGTATTATGCTGTTATCCGGCTGTGGCAGCATTATCAGCCGTACAGTGCCGGGGCAGGGCCATGGGCACCAATACTATCCAGGCGTGCAATGGGATATGCGTGAGGGGCCATGGAAATATGTCACGGTGATAGATGTTCCTCTATCAATGATCGTTGATACCTTCATGCTACCAATTGATGCACGTCATGGCCCCTATGAGTAACATCATGCGCTGGTAGCAAAAATCAGCAGTTGGTAGTGTTGTTGCTGGCAAATGAATTCAGTTATCGGCGTCATATGTAACCCTTTGACATGGGCTGCTAATGAGTGCGGATTGTCGTTGTTAACAAATGCAGCCCCCACATCAAAGTCATTGCGGGTATGGTTTTTAACGGCGGCAAACAGTTGACTCAATACCCCGTTGCCACGCCAGCGGCTATCAATACATACCGGCCCGTACAGAAATACCCGTAATTGTGCTAATGGCTGGCCTTGATACTGTTGATGGCTCATGGCTTCCAGCATGGCATCAACCACCGGTGGTCGTGGTTGTTTATGCGTGTGGGCCAAACAGACAAAGCCGGCGATTAGCCCATCATCAACTGCAACCAGAACCCCCAAATCCTGATTAATCGAATCCAGTTGCTTTTCATCCATTTGTGACACAATAAAACCCTGCTGGCGCTGCTCTGGACTTAAGTTTTCTGGGGTATTTTGTCGCTGCAACTCTAATATAGCCGGGTAGTCTGCAGGTTGCGCAGGTCTTATTTTCATGTTTAATCTCTAGGTTCAAATGTGTTATCAGGAGAGAGTCGATGCCATCAAAAGCAGTGAGGTTACCCGATACCCACGTAAGTAAACCGCCGTCAGTATTACCGAAAACCTCGATAATGCGTGTTGCCAGACCCACAGATAATCTTAAGTTAATCAGTGAGATGTACTGCCGTGGGCTAGGCTTTAACCAACTGGGCCATTTTGCTGATCATCAGGGATTTGACGGTGTTATTCTCGGACATCCACATCACACTTATCATTTAGAGTTTACTCATCATCGCGGTGTTCGGGTAGGGGCGGCACCGACGCAGGACAACTTATTAGTATTTTATATACCGGATAAAGCGCAATGGGTTGTGCAGTGCCAGCAGATGGCGGCGGCAGGTTTTCGCGAGGTCACGTCTTATAATCCTTATTGGGATGTCAGCGGCAAAACGTTCGAAGATAGCGATGGTTATCGTGTGGTGTTACAGCAACAGGAATGGCAGTTGTAGAACAAAACCCGCCACCAGGGCGGGTTTGCGTGAGCAGGGGTTGCAGTACAGGCATCAGGCCGCTTGTTGGCCCTGAGTATTATTCATCAGCCGGCGAATAGGCACGATAAGTAATATCAGCACTGCCGCACAGATAACCAATGCTATTGAGCAACGGGCGAACAGCGTCGGCAGCATATCAAGCTGGTCCGCTTTAACGTGTCCACCAATCAGGCCTGCGGCCAGATTACCCAGAGAACTAGCGCAGAACCACAAGCCCATCACCTGGCCGCGCATTCTGTCTGGTGCCAGTAAGGTCATGGTCGCTAAACCGATCGGGCTAAGGCACAGTTCACCCAGCGTCAGCAGCAAGATACTCATTACTAGCCACAGCGGCGAAACACCGGCACCACCACTGCTAAGCACATGCTGTGCGGCATACATCATCACGGCGAAACCAGCCGCCGCGCATAAGATACCAATGACAAATTTGGTGATACTGCTGGGTTGAATTTTCTTCTTCGCCAATGCAGGCCAGCCCCAACTGAATACCGGCGCCAACAGAATAATAAACAGCGCATTGATTGACTGGAACCAGACCGTTGGGATCTCAAAGCCCATAAACATACGGTTAGTGTAATCATTGGCAAACAGATTGAATGAGGTTGGTTTCTGCTCGAAGGCTGACCAGAAGAACGCCGCAGACACTAACAGAATGAAGCACACCAATAGGCGAGCGCGATCTTTACGGCTCATATTGGCAAAGGCAAACAGATAAACGAAATAGAGTGTTACTGAGGCCGCAATAACATAGACCAATAAGCTGGCGATCAATACTGGGTTTATCGGGATAACCCCTTGTGATATCAGGGTAATCAGCACTGCCACTAGCACCATAATACCTGCAACCCACTTGCCAACCCCTTGACGCTGATTGGTCGGTTTATTCCAGCTTGAGTCTAGCCCAACCTCTGCGTCATAGCGCTTCATCGCTGGGATAGCAAAACCACGGAAAATAACCAGTGCAACCAGCATACCAATACCGCCGATACCAAAACCCCAGTGCCAGCCATGGGATCGCAGCAACCAACCGGAAAGCAGCGGCGCGATAAATGACCCCATATTGATACCCATATAGAACAGTGAGAAACCACCGTCGCGGCGGGCATCACCTGGCTTATACAGTGTGCCGACCATGACGGAGATGCAGGTCTTGAACAGACCGGTACCCAGCACGATAAACACTAAACCGATAAAGAACAGGTTGTTGCCGAAGAACGCTGATAGTGCAATTGATAGATGGCCCAGTGCAATCAGGATAGAACCATACCAAACAGCACGTTGTTGACCGAGCCAGTTATCAGCCAGCCAGCCGCCGGGTAAGGCTGCCAGATACATGCTACCGGCAAAAATCCCAACGATAGCAGAGGCTTGCTCACGGGGCAGGCCCATACCGCCGTCAAAAACGGTGGCCGCCATAAACAGAATTAACAGTGGGCGGATGCCGTAGAACGAGAAACGCTCCCACATTTCAGAAAGAAACAGGCCGCTAAGTGGATAAGGATGGCCAAAGAACGTGCGGCCGCCTTCGGAGTTAACAGAGGTTTGCATAAAGTCTTCCCATAGAATCGCCGTTAAAATCGGGCGAATAAACCATCATCGAATGCTCCCCCCTTTGGCACTGCGGCCGATTATCAGGGTTAACACTCGTTAGCGTAGTATTTAACGCAATAATAACGTCATTTTTTGCGGTCTATCGGGGTTATATCGTATTTTTAGATGAAAAGTCGACACGCATCGCATTTCTTAGCGTTATATTTCTGGCTTTTGCGCTATTTCGCTACAAAAAATCAAGACTGAATTTCATGAATGAATATTATTATTGATATTATTTATCAATGAGTTGGGTTGGATTGTTGTGTTTTTCTTATGTGTGTTGGCAGCAGAGTGAAAAATTTATGAATAAAAACACAATAAACTGCACTTTGGCATCAGATTAGCCATTAGTTGGTTATTTGTAAGTACATCTCTTGGGGGCTTTGGCTGAAAAAGAGCTGGGATATCTGCGCTTTTATCGCGAGAACTTGCGCGGTTTTGGGCGGCGTCTGCGGTGTGATTGGTTCAGCTATCTTGCTGTTGTTGCACCTCACGTTGCCGTGCTTTTAAGGGCTGGCGCTGCAAGCACCAGTAAGAATAGATGGCGTTAAATAGCACGACTAAGGCAGTCACACAGAATACGGCGCGAAAACCATAGCTGGCAGAGACCGCAGCACCGAGTAGTGGGCCGCTGACATTGCCGACATCACGAAACGATTGGTTATAACTGAAGATCCGCCCAGCGACTTGATTGGTGCAGTTATAAATCAGTAACGTTTGTACCGCAGGGAGCAATGCACCATCTGTTGCCCCCAGCAAGAAGCGCAAAATACCCAATTGCAATGGGGTCTGCACGAAAGCCATCGGGATCAGGATAAGTACTGACAGTGCCAGCATAGCAATCAGAATGCGTTCTGGGCCGATTCTATCGCCCAGTTTTCCTAATCTTGGCGCGCTCATCAATGCAGCAACCCCTGGAACCGATGCAATCATGCCACTGACGAAAGCCAAATTATGAATATCACCGGCCAGTTCGCGCACATACAACGTCAGGATCGGTGCAATTGAACCGGTAGCAATCTGGATGATCATGGTGGTGACAAACAGGCTCAGGATGAGCTTCGGGTTCTTCAGGGAGTTAAAGACTTGTCGCCCGTTGAGCATGTCTTTTTTCAGCACCGGTGCAAACTGTTCTCTGACATACAACCAGGTCAGGGCAAAACAGAGCAACAACACCGCCGCAGTAATAAAGAATACCGGTCTCAGGCCATAGTTATCTGCTAACAGCCCACCGATCAGTGGCCCGATTAATGCACCGCTCACCCCTCCGGTTGAGAGTGTCCCCAAAGCCCAGCCACTCTTGTTGCGCGGTACTTGAGTGGCGATCAGCGCATTGGCATTTGGGATAAAGCCCCCCAGTAGCCCCAGCAGCGCACGTAGTGCCAGGAACTGCCAGATATTTTGCGCCATACCCATTAAAACCATCACGATCCCCATGCCTAACGCCGAGCGTAACAGCATGATTTTCCGGCCTTTGCGATCAGCAAGACTCCCCCAGAAGGGGGCGGCAATAGCAGAAAACAGAAAAGTGATACTGAACACCAGACCGGACCACATATTCAATGACTGGTGACCGCTCACGCCTAACTCTTCCACATACAATGGCAAGAATGGCATGATCAAACTAAATGCAGCACCCGTTAGAAAACAGCCTAACCAGGTGACAAATAGGTTTCTTTTCCAGTTAACAGGTTGTGGGGCTGAGGCCATAAATTACCGATTAAGCAAGTGATTGCTTTGCGTCTCTTTATTCGTCAGTAGGGCGTTTGGAGGGGCGGCAAAGCACGAGAAGAAGATACTTAGCCTGATAAGTATGCGCTCATAGTGCAGTGACATCAATGAGATAAATGTTAGTTTTTATAAAATGGAAAGGCGGTCTGAAATGAATGGATATAGTTATTCTATTGGGTAATAACACTGGGGTTGCGGCATTAGCACGATGTGGCAATTGGCACAGAAAACAGGAAAAACCACCCCGCCAAAGGCGAAGTGGTTGGTATTACACTCACTATTTAGCGCCAGTGTTTAGCGGTAAGCTTCATTTTTAGTCACGGAATAACGGCCACTGCCCAATAACATGATGGCTACGCCACCCAGGAAATACATGGCTTCGTTCTCTAAACCCCAGGCACCGACCTGAGTCAGCGTAAAGAATTTAGCGGTACCTACCATTAATACTGCCACTAGCAGGTTAACGGCGTAAACGAATGCCGCAGGGCGGGTAAACAGGCCAAGAATAATCAGCAGTGGCGTAACAATTTCACCGATGTAAACGCCATAAGCCACAAATCCAGGAATCCCCTGCGCTTGCAAAGAATCAGCAATCCAACTGGTGCCATGCTGAATTTTTGCCACACCATGGAACAACATCAAAATACCAAATGTAAGGCGCAATAAGAGTTTGCCCCCATCTTGGTGGTTAGTTAACCGCGTGAACCAGAGATTTAGGCTTGCCAACATGTGTATATCCTTATTAAAAAAGAAAATAACCGGATAATAACTAGGATTAATTACGCTAAGTATCGTCAGATAAATCCTATTTGCCTAGTGGATAAATCTGACGAAGTGTATCAAAAAAATTGATATAAATTAATTCTCATTATCATTAGTAATATTCTATTTATGAATAAGTCATGCTATTCATACAATGAAGGTGCGCCTTCTGGTCGGGTCTTAAAACGCCGGTGTAGCCACATATATTGGTCAGTGGCTTGGGCAATCTCTTTTTCGACCACTTTATTCATAAACGCAGCCGCTGCCACTTCATTATCTAACGGGAAGTTCTCTACTGCGGGTTGTAACAGCAGTTGATAACCTTTGCCATTAGGTAAACGACGCGGCGTGAAAGGAATAATTGCCGGTTTACCCATGCGTACCAGCAGGTAAGTCCCGGTGGTAGTTGCCGCTTGATCGACGGCGAACAAGGGCACAAATACGCTACTGCGCGGGCCGTAATCATGATCGGGTGCATACCAGATAATTTCGCCTTGCTTTAGGCTGCGGATCATTCCTTTCAGATCTTTGCGATCTAACATGGCTTTATTTGAACGCATCCGGCCCCAGGTCTGCATCCAGTCCATGGCTTTATTATCATGCGGTCGATAGACACCGATGCCTGGATTGTAGATACCGAAGATGCGAGCACCCAGTTCCAGCGTAAGAAAATGCAAGCCGATCAACAAAACCCCTTTGCCTTCCTCGCGCGCTTGTTGAATGTGCTCTAGCCCGCTAACGCTACACCAACGCTCAATGCGCCAATTCGGCCAAAACCAAGCCATGCCCGTTTCAAATAACCCCATCCCTACCGATTCAAAGTTCTTAACCAGCAGTTCATCGCGTTCAGCCTGCGGCATATCGGGAAAGCACAATTCGAGATTACGTTGCGTTATCCGTTTACGCCGCTTGAGAAAACGCATCGAAAAGCGGCCAAGGTTGGTGCCCATGACATAGATAACTGGGTAGGGGAGCAACACCAACAAGTAGAGGATGCCAAGGCCAAGCCAGGTTAGCCAATAACGAGGGTGTAGCAGTGAGCGTTCAAAAGAAGGAGCTTGCATATCTGTTCTCAGCATTATTGTCATTCAGCCAGACAGTTAACTGTTTACTCTTGATAGCGGACATGTGGTTCTTTAACGAACCTCAATAGGCAGTTGCCGGTCATCCATACCAACGTATTCATCTGTCATTTAAGGTAGTCTATTGTGGCATTTTTAGTGGCTTACAGGAAAAAAGACCGCACCAAAAGATCATTTTTATGTCTTTTTGTTAAAGATTTCAGCCGTTAAATCACACATTTGATGGTTAATTAACCATAATTGAATTTATCTATTTGATTGGATTCAATAAGCTGACTAACTCCGCCAGACTGTTAACTGCCATTTTTTCCATCACTTTAGACCGATGCACTTCTACTGTTCTGACGGATACACAGGCTTTATCGGCGATATCGCGATTAATTAAACCCTGCATAACCCATTGTGCAATCATCTGTTCTCTTGGTGTCAGCGAGGCATAACGCAGTTGTACCTGTCGCTGTGCTGTCAGCCGCTCTGTGTGCTGCAAGCCCTGTTGCAAGGCTGCAATCAACGGTGCAGTCGCGACCGGTTTTTGTAAGAAATCAACCGCTCCCAGTTTCATTTGCTCAACCGCCTGCGGCACTTCCCCATGGGCAGTAAGGAAGATGACGGCCAGCGTGCTGTCTCGCTGGCGCATCCGGGTATAAACTTGCGTACCATCCAGCAGTGGCATACGAATATCCAGTAGTAATACACCAGATTGATATAAATCAGCCTGTGCCAGGAAACACTCACCGTCATGCCATACTTTCACTTTGTAACCCAGGCTTTCCAGCAAAAAACGGCAAGCATCGGTAACGGCAATATCGTCATCAAGTAGATGAATCAGTGACAAAAGTAAGCTCCTTGCTTGGGTTAAGCGGCAGTGTCAGGGTAACACGTAGCCCGATCTTGCCATTGGTGGCCATGTGGTTAAGCAGGGCCAGACTCCCGCCCTGACTACTGACCAATCGCTGGCAAATCACCAGACCGAGACCGAGGCCATCACTTTTGGTGGATCGGAACGGGGTAAAGGGCTGATTGAGCTGTGCGGCCGTCAGGCCACCGGCATCATCTTGCAAAATCAATGTCGCCACATCGGCTTGCTGATAAGCACTGAACCATAATTGGCGGGCGCCAGCCTGCAAACTGTTTGTGATCAGATTACACAATACCTGATCGAGCAGCGTGGGCGGTAAAAGTAGCGCTAATGATGCCTCGATATCGGTGTGCAGTTCACAAGGTTGCGGCTGTCTGGTTGCTGCCAGTAACTGCCAGAGATGATCAACCAAAGCAGGCAGTGGTTGGCGGATGGCGGGGCTATGTGCGGTGGGCTGTTTCCCCACCCATAACCGCAAGTTAGCAATGGTATCAGCTCCCCGTCGGGCCTGATGGCTGATTTGATTCAAAATGGGCAGCAATGGGTGATCAGCCAGCTCTCGTTGCAGGCGAATAGCGCAGCCATCGGCATAATGCTGAATAGCGCTGAGCGGCTGATTCAGTTCATGGGCAAACCCCGATGCCATCTCACCAAGAATACTCAGGCGCTGAGCTTGTTCCAACGCACTTTCCCTGACCCTAAGTTGTTGGTGAAGTTGCTCCAACTGCTGGCTGCGGCGGCGTACCAGAAAAGCTACCCAGATATGATTGGCGGCGAGCAATAACAGAATCACCGCAATGGCGGCAATTAACAACCGATGCTGTTGCGCCCAAGCAAGGATCTGTTGCCAGAACTGCGGCTGCTGGGGATGTTGATTAACGGAACGCAGCAAACTTTCGACCTGACTGGTGGAGGAGGGCGCACCCCATTGTGGCGTTTTGCCATCATCGGGGCTGAGCAAAATCCGCGTAACATTATCGGCTAGCTCATCCGGCACTTGGGATAAGGCCGCAAACGACCAATTCGGATATAACTCGGTGCTGCTCAGACATGGAATGGCGGTTTTCTTTGCCAATAGCGGCTTAAAGTCTGCGACACGTACTAATCCTTCCTGCTGCATATCCTCCAGCAGGCAAGTGGGCACGATAGCGGCGGAGATAGCGCGATCTCGCAGCAGATAGATTAGCGCATCCACGGGGAAGCCAGAAAAATGCAATTGAAAATCCTGTTCAGGTTGCAGCCCTGTATCCCGTAGCGCTTTGTATCCCAGTAAGTAACCGCCAAAGGCATGAGGAGAGACGGCCCCCACGCGTTTGCCGATCAACCCTTGGGGATTATGGATATCACTGTCAGCACGCACCAGAATAACACTGCCGATCACATTGCGACTGGTGCTGTCCAGCTCATGGCTGGAACGCAAAGAAACCAGCCAACGCAGAGGGTAGTGGTTATCAATTTGCACATATTGCGCCGGATTGGTCAGTAGAAAATCAATTCGGTTTTGCTCCACGGCACTTTTCATCGCATTTAAATCCAAGGGTAATAACTGAAAGTGCTGCCCCGCTAAGTGCTGATTAAGGCGATCGGCCAACGGTTGCCAATGGGTTTGCGCTTGGGCATCGCCGCGCAAGGCCAGCACACCGATAGTCCAGTCTCTGGCATGAACCTCTGAAACACATAAATACAGCAGTAGCACCAGTACTCTGAAGTACATGCATTGTCCTTTTTATGATCCCGATCGCGGTGCCCAATTGTCCTGGATCAAGTCGCTAAAGGGAATGTGGAAAACCACAATAGGGTTTCTGCGGTGTGATTTCTACACTCCCTTCATCAAGAAAAATCTCACTACGAATAGATTCCAACTCAATAATTTTATTTCAGTTAATTATCTGGGCAGGCACCCGGCTGAACAAACTGTTTGCACAGAGCATGATGAGGCAAAAAATGGATCAAGGGAAAAGAGCATTTCTACAACGGATCGGCGTGTTAACTGCTGGCGCAGCATTGGTGCCATTGGCGGATGCCGGCTGGCAGATGGAACCGGCACGCCAACAAGGTGATATCAAACGGCGTTACGCCATGTTGATTGATTTGCGCCGCTGTATTGGTTGCCAGGCATGTACCGTCAGTTGTGCGATTGAAAACCAACTGCCACAAGGCCAGTTTCGTACCACAGTCAATCAGTATCAAATTGCCCTGTCTGGGGCAGAAAGTGTCACCAATGTACTGCTCCCCCGGCTGTGTAACCACTGCGATAACCCGCCTTGCGTGCCCGTTTGCCCTGTACAAGCCACTTATCAGCGTCAGGATGGCATTGTGGTTGTCGATAATACCCGTTGTGTCGGTTGCGCGTATTGTGTTCAGGCTTGCCCGTATGAAGCCCGTTTTATCAATCACAGTACCCAAACTGCGGATAAATGTACTTTTTGTGTCCATCGTCTGGATGTCGGGCTACTGCCTGCTTGTGTGGAATCTTGTGTTGGCGGGGCGCGGATTATCGGCGATTTACGTGATAACAACAGTACATTGCGCAAAATGCTGCTTGAGCATGCGTCGGACATCAAGGTGTTGAAACCGGAGCAAGGTACTCACCCTCAGGTGTTTTATCTCGGGCTGAATGAGGTTTTTACCCGACCATTGCAAGGCCAACCCGCACTCTGGCAGGAGGTTCACCCATGATCCGTGAAATTTTAGCTCGTCCGCAAGATATCGCCTGGTTACCTTGGGCGGTGCAGTATTTCTTTTTTATCGGGCTGGCCTGTAGCGGGGTGTTGTTTGCCTGCTGGCAACGGGTGTCCTCTCGCCACCAGCAGAACCCACTGGAGTTTGCCGCACTGATGTTGGCAGTGACGGCGGTGGTGGTAGCGCCATTGGCGCTCAATGCCGACCTTCATCAACCGGCCCGCGTCTGGCACTTCTATGCCCACTTTACGCCGTGGTCGTGGATGTCATGGGGTTCGCTCTTCTTACCGCTATTTACCCTACTGGTGCTGTTCTATTTTCTGGCACTGACCTACAGCCGATTACGGGCAAAACCACTGGACCGAGTATTGACTGGTTTAGCATGGCTGTGTGGGTTTTCTGCTGTCAGTATTTTACTCTACACCGGCCGCGAGGTGTCAATCCTCCGTGCCCAGCCTGTGTGGTTTAGCCTATGGTTGCCGCTGTTTATCTTCCTGACCGCCTGGCAGACGATACCCCCCTTACTGGCTACCTGGTTGTGGCGTGAACCACAGTATCAGGCGGCACTGGCACGCTGGCAATTCATCAATTTAGTGCTGTTGGCGTTGGTTACTGTGCTGTGGGTCAGTGGTGATAATACCTCGGCACAAGCGTTGCGCCATTGGGCTGCGGGCGCGCAGGCTTTGGCTGCATTCCCTGTTGTGTTGTGGCTATTGCTTTTGGCAATGGCGCTAGTCAATTGGAAAAAAACGTTATCAAGCGGGGTGGTGGTGGCTCAGGTACTGGCTGCGCTGACATTGTGTTGGTCGGTGCGCTGGTTATTGCTGATGCACACTCAAACGTTGCCCAAATACAACGTGTTAGCCAATCCCTATTCGTTGCCGCTAGGCAGTGAAGGATTGTTGGCGGTTATAGGTACATTCGGGTTATGGGTCGCGGTGATTATTGCTACCCGCGAAGGTGTCAGATGGCTTGAACAACAATTCTCAAGTGAAAAAACAGTCTCTGGCGAGAAAACAGTGGAAGGAGAAATGCATCATGGCTAAGTCTACACGGCGTCAATGGTTAAAAGGCAGTTTAGCCTTGGGCGGAGTGGTTGCATTTGCTGCCAGTTATCATGCTGTGGCACGCAAAACATTGGCTGGCCTGATTGATGGCAGTGCCGGAAAGCTTACGCTCGATCCTGTTAGTGCCAATGCATTAGCGCCAGAAGGGCGTATCGGGCAGCAGTGGCAGGCCAATCCACAACAAGCGGTTTCAATGACGCAATGTTTTGGTTGTTGGACCTTGTGTGGCCTGCGGGTGCGAGTCGATACCCAGCACAATCAAATCCTGCGCATCGCCGGTAACCCCTATCACCCGTTGTCTCATGACCACCATTTTCCGTATCAATTACCGCTGAGTGAAGCGCTGCAACGTTTGGGGGGAGAGTCAGGCATGGCGGGGCGTTCAACGGCCTGTGCGCGCGGCGCGACGCTATTAGAGGGGGTCGATAGCCCCTATCGTATTACCGAACCGATGAAACGTGTCGGGCCACGGGGCAGTGGTAAATGGCAGCGTATCAGCTTTGAGCAACTGGTGACGGAAGTGACCGACGGTGGTGATTTATTTGGTGAAGGGCCGGTTGAGGGGCTACGGGCTATCCGTGACCTGATTACCCCCATCGATACTCAGCAGCCCTCACTAGGGCCGAAAGCTAATCAATTGCTCGTGACTAACGCCGGTGATGATGGGCGCGATGCTTTTATCCGGCGCTTTGCTAGTCAAGCATTCGGCACTAAAAATCTCGGTAGTCACGGGGCGTATTGCGGCTTGGCGTATCGTGCCGGTTCGGGTGCGTTGATGGGGGATTTAGACAAAAATGCCCATGTGAAGCCGGATTGGGATAACGTTCGTTTTGCCCTATTTCTGGGTACCTCACCCGCGCAATCTGGCAACCCGTTTAAGCGACAAGGGCGTCAGTTAGCCAATGCTCGCCAGCGTGATGATTTCAACTATGTGGTGGTCGCTCCCGCGCTGCCACTGACCACCACATTGGCTAATCAGCATAACCGTTGGGTTCCGGTGTTGCCAGGCACAGATGCTGCGTTGGTAATGGCGATGATCTGTTGGATTATCGAACAGAACCGTTTTAACCACGCTTACTTATCTGTTCCCGGTGATGTCGCCATGCAGGCGGCGGGTGAACGCAGTTGGACCAATGCCAGCCATCTGGTGATTACAACCGCCACTCATCCACTGGCAGGCCAGTTCCTCCGTGTCAGCCAGCTAAGTGGTGTGTCAGTGGCTGAAGGTGAAGAGAGCCAAGTCTTAGTGCAAGGGGCTGACGGCGCATTGCAGCCTGCTGCACCGGCATTACACGCTGAATTATTCGTCACGCGTGAGGTCACCTTACATGATGGCCAAATTGTACAAGTGCAATCAGGTATGGCGTGTTTGCGGCAAGCGGCAGCGCGTTTTACTCTGGCAGAATACAGCCAGCAATGTGGCGTCCCGGTAGAGACAATTATCGGTTTAGCAAAAGAATTCACCGCTTATCAGCGCCAGGCGGCCGTTATCTCCCATGGTGGCATGATGGGTGGCAATGGTTTTTATACCACTTGGGCGGTAATGATGCTCAATGCCCTGATTGGTAACCTGAATCTCAAGGGTGGGGTTTCGGTAGGGGGTGGCAAGTTTGATGGTTTTGCTGATGGTCCTCGCTATCAGTTAGCTACTTTTGCTGGAATGATCAAACCAAAAGGGTTGCCACTATCGCGCGGCAAGCAATGCTATGAACAATCGCAAGAGTATCAGCAAAAGATTCAACAGGGCCAGCCTGGCTATCCAGCCCGTGGCCCGTGGTATCCCTTTGTCGGCGGGCAATTGACCGAACAATTGGCACCGGCACTGGCGGGTTATCCCTATCCGCTTAAGGCATGGATTAGCCATATGACTAATCCGCTGTACGGGGTCGCGGGGCTGCGCAACTTGATTGAGGCGAAACTACAAGATCCTCGTCAATTGCCGCTATTTATTGCCATTGATGCTTTTATGAATGAAACCACTGCATTGGCTGACTATATCGTACCGGATACCCATAATTTTGAGAGTTGGGGATTCAGTGCGCCTTGGGCCGGGGTACTGGTGAAGGCCAGCACGGCCCGCTGGCCCGTCGTGGCATCACGCACTGCCCGCACGGCTCAAGGCGAGCCGGTGGCCATGGAGAGCTTCCTGATTGCAGTGGCCAAGGCATTGCAATTACCGGGGTTTGGTGCCAATGCAATGCAGGACAGTCAGGGGAATAACTTGCCGCTGGAGCGAGCAGAGGATTACTACTTACGCGCCGCTGCCAATATTGCTTATAGCGGTGAAAAACCACTGCCACTGGCCTCTGATGAGGAACTGAAATTAACCGGCGTGGATCGCTTATGGCCTGACTTACACCGTAGTTTGTATGTTGATGAGCAGCGCCGGGTGGCTTATCTGTTGGCGCGTGGTGGGCGTTTTGCGCCTTATGAGAAAAGCTGGAACGGTGATGCCACCGGGCCGCAGTGGAAAAAGCCACTGCAAATCTGGAGCGAAAATGTCGCGCAACATCACCATGCGATAACTGGCGAGCGTTATAGCGGCTGTCCGACCTGGTATCCACCTCGTCTGGCAGACGGTTCCGATGTCTTTACCCATTATCCGGCAGCGGACTGGCCTTTACGCTTAATGTCCTTCAAATCCCATCTAATGAGCAGTTCTACCGCGATGATTGAGCGTTTACGCGCGGTCAAACCCACCAATTTGGTGGCGATTAATCCAACTGATGCTCAGCGCTATGGGATACAGCACGGTGACAGTGTGCGCCTGACAACCCCCGGAGGTCAGATGGAGGTGCAGGTAAGTTTATTGGATGGTGTTATGCCCGGAGTGGTTGCTATTGAACATGGTTATGGACATCGCGAGATGGGGGCCAGAACACATTGGTTGGACGGGGTTATGATGGCATCAGACCCGCGTATTGGTCAGGGGAGCAATCTGAATGACTTAGGATTTACTGATCCAACGCGGGAAGTTCCCAATACCTGGCTGGATTGGGTCAGTGGTGCGGCGGTGCGGCAAGGGTTACCGGCTAAATTAGACGTAATTAGCTAGCAGGCTATCAATTTTGACTTAAATCCCTCGTTATTAAAGAGGGATTTTTCTTTCTACGTTATGATATTTCCGATGTATAAATGGATGTCATTCATTATTATCGGAGAGCCGTCGATGGCAGCAGCAAGACTCAGTGCGGGTTTATTGGTTGTCGGTGGCATATTGGGTTATATGGGGGCTTACTGGCAAACCCTCTCTTTGCTGGTTGCTGCCGGCGTTGCTTTGCTCACCGGGATCGTTCTTTCCGCTTTTACTGATCGTGATTACCGCTAAAGATGTTCCGCAGTCATGTTTCAGGTATTATATGCGCCGCACGGACTTCCCCGTGGCGAAAATCAATTCTATTATGTGATGAATTAACGTGGCTAACAGGCCGATAAATCGCATAACTTATTGAGAAATAATTAAATATTTATCAGTAACCTCTTCGAAAGACAGGAACGTACACCATGCCAGTGTTACATAACCGAATTTCTAATGAGGAACTTAAAGCGCGCATGTTGGCTGAAACCGAACCGCGCACCACAGTTTCTTTTTATAAATACTTCACTCTGGAAGATGCCAAAAGCTTCCGTGATGGCCTCTATAGTCAATTTGTTAAACTCGGCGTGTTTGGCCGGGTTTATGTGGCTAAAGAGGGGATCAATGCACAAATCAGTGTGCCCGCTAATCGTTATGATGAGTTCAAAACAGTACTGTTTGCCGCACATCCCGCGCTGGATCAGGTGCGGCTGAATGTGGCTCACGAAGATGACGGTAAGTCATTCTGGGTGCTGCGTATGAAAGTTCGCGAACGCATTGTGGCGGACGGTATTGATGATGATAGTTTCGACCCCAGCAATATCGGGCATTACCTGAAGGCCGATCAGGTCAATCAGATGATTGATGACCCTGATACTTTGTTTGTTGATATGCGAAACCATTATGAGTACGAAGTGGGCCATTTCGAAAATGCCATTGAAGTCCCTTCTGATACCTTCCGCGAACAACTGCCAATGGCGGTTGATATGTTGCAACATGACAAAGAGAAAAATATTGTTATGTATTGCACCGGCGGGATTCGCTGTGAAAAGGCCAGTGCTTATATGCTGCACAACGGCTTTAAAAATGTTTATCACGTTGAGGGCGGTATTATTGAATATGCCCGTAAAGCTAAAGAACAGGGGTTGCCGCTGAAGTTTATCGGTAAAAACTTTGTTTTTGATGAGCGCATGGGGGAGCGGATCTCTGACGATGTGATTGCCCATTGCCATCAGTGTGGCACGCCCTGTGATACGCATACCAACTGCAAGAATGATGGTTGCCACTTGCTATTTATTCAGTGTCCGGCCTGTGCGGCAAAGTTTGCTGGTTGCTGTAGTGAGATCTGTCAGGAAGAGCTGAAGTTGCCACAAGAAGAGCAACGTTCACGCCGTGCCGGGCGTGAGAATGGCATCAAGATTTTTAATAAGTCGAAGGGATTGTTGCAAACCACCATGCACATTCCGATGCCGGAAAAGAGCGCAGATAAAAAATAGTCGTAGGGCCAACCTACTGGATACACTATTAAAGTAAGACGTTGTCGGTTATTTTATTCGATAGCGTCTTTTTTATGCCATATTTAGCGCAATGGCGATTCCAATACAAGGATTGATAATGACAATACCTGGGGTGAGTAGCCAAGGGCTACGGTTAGTCACGATGCTGGCAATGCTGGTGGTTATTATGGCGGGGATAAAAGCGGCATCGCCGATCGTGGTTCCGTTCTTGCTGGCTATATTTCTTGCTATCGTATTAAATCCATTAGTGAAACTGTTGGAGAAAATAAAAATTCCCCGCACTTTAGCTATTGTCTTATTGGTCACCATTATTATTTTACTCATGGCATTGCTCTTTAGCCGCCTGGGTTCTTCATTAAATGAGTTTGCCCGTTCATTGCCACAATATCGGGGCATGATGCTGGAAAAAATGCGCGACCTGCAAGAGTTTGCGATGCGCTTTAATATTGAGTTCTCGGTGGATGACATTATGAAGCATGTCGATCCCAGCACCGCTATGAACTTTGTGACCCGCCTACTTAGTCACCTTTCTGGTGCCATGGCCAGCATGTTCTTACTGCTGATGACGGTGGTCTTTATGTTGTTTGAAGTGGAACGATTGCCTTATAAAATGCAGTTGATGTTTGATAACCCTGAGCAAGGGAATGCGATTCTCAAACGTGCGCTAAATGGCGTAACCCACTATCTGGTAATCAAAACGATTATTAGCATTGCGACGGGGATTGTTATTTGGTTATTCCTGGCCGCGATGGGGGTCCGATTCGCTTTCCTTTGGGGACTTCTGGCCTTTGTACTCAATTATATACCTAACATCGGCTCCGTATTGGCGGCTATGCCACCCATCATTCAGGCACTGTTATTTAATGGTTTTGCCGATGCATTTGCTGTTACCTGCGGGTATATTCTGATTAATCTGATTGGGGGCAATATTATTGACCCACGGATGATGGGGCGTGGCTTGGGCCTATCAACATTGGTGGTGTTCTTATCCTTGATTTTTTGGGGGTGGTTACTCGGGCCGATTGGTATGCTGCTCTCTGTTCCATTAACGATTATTGCCAAAATAGTATTAGAGTTAACACCAGACGGTTATAAAATCGCTGTGTTATTGAGTGATGGTAAACCTGCCAAGATTGAGTAGCTCAAAACTACGGATATCGTATTTATCGCTGGGCCACAGAGTGAAGCTGGCTGTTGGCCCGGCGAAAAGAACAGAAAAGTTGGGAACAAGGGCTAATAGAAAAAGAAATAAATATCTAGCGCCAATAGAATCAGCCACAAGCAGATATAGAGCAGTAGATGTTCACGAACATTATTGATAACCATCGAGAGCAATTTATTTAACATGCAGGTTGCCTGAGGCTAAAATCGTTGCCCATTATAGGGATTTTTACTTTTATAAACAATAAGCTGGAAGGTTAAATTCCGAGTCAAAACATGATTAAATTGATACTCGCCTTGGTTAATAGGCCCAGCGTGGTATGACTGAAAAAGATTGATTTATATTAGCTATGTTAAGTGAAATGTAACCGTTTTTTAAACCGCAAGCGATAACGCGCTATATTAATTCGGTTACATTATCTGTCAGAAAAAAATCACACATTCAGCAAACTGACTGGAATGGAGGCACCTTCGTTACTATAACTCTGTATACTCGTATGCTCAGTATAAATATTTAAATACGTTGTAAATAAAGCATAACTCCAAACGATTCCTGACTTTTATTTTTTCGGTGATATGCCGTTTATGTGAATAAACGGTGCTGTCGCTGATATTCAACTTCCTGGCAATGCGGTAATTGGGCATCTCCATCATCCAGTAGCACATGATTTTATGCTCTTGCGGACTGAATAGGGATGCCGGGTAGGGCGACTGCGGTTTACTGATATCCTCATCTGAAACGCTCGATAGCCTCTGTAACAACTCAGGTAAGTGTCTTTTAGCCAGAATGGATACAGAATCGGTCAGGGGTATCGGTGTTTCACTAAATGGATATGATGCATCCAGATAAATATAGACTTTAGCCCGCAGGCAACAACTCAAAAATTGTGCTAATAACGGACAATGTCCCCCATAACGACAATATTGTGTGAGATTAACAATGATGACTTCAGGATCAAACTGATGAATAGCGACAGTAGCCTGTTTAACCGTGGGTACATCCATTAAATTGAGACATGACGAATTATTTAAATAGGTATTTACACCAGATCGAGTATAAAAACATTCATCGATAATTAATATTTTCATGTGGCATACATCCTTGTCTAACAGCAACCATACCTGGCCGCATACAAGGATAAAGTAATCCCCCAGCAGCTAAAACGTCAATTCGGGATTTACGATTGTTTGTGACGGGTTTTGCGAATATAAGACTCTGCTAATTATTAAATAAATAGTATTTTATACTAATAATTAAGTGTGGATGAGAAAACAACCAACCGATGACTAAGATGAAAAAGAAGCCGTCATCGGTCGTAATCAAGTGTAGGTCTAGCCTGTTACCGCATTAAGGCTTGGCAAAACGGGACAGCGAAAAGGCAGAAATATCAATGGGTGAAGGCTTATTCTGTGCGAAAAGCGCCGCTACTTCCCCCAGTGCGGTGGCAAACTTAAACCCATGGCCGCTTAAGCCTGTCACCACCATGATATTATTGTTGTCTGGTAATGTGTCGATGATGAAATCTTCATCGGGGCTCATATCGTAACTGCATGCGGCACCGTGCAGGCATACGCCCACCCCCGGTAAGAAGCTACGTAAAAAACCAAATACTTCGGTTCCATCTTCTGCATAGCCACCAAAAGGTTTGCGCTGTGCAGCAGTTTCAATAGGCTGCCCGCCATTATGTTTACCCAGTTTCAACTCGTCATTTTGTGAGGGGAAGCCGTAATAATGAATATTATCTGGTGTCTCGACGGTGAAAGCCGGGAAATGATTCCCTTCGCTGTAGCGGCCATCGGCATGGTGCCATGAAAACACTTTACGTATGGCGGTCACCGGTAATTCGGGTAACAACTCTTTGACCCAGGTTCCGGCGGTGACAATCACTTTTTTAGCACTGTAGGTACCGTCTATCGTGACGACATCTACACCACCATCCAGCGGTTCAATCGCAGTGACTGGGCAATTGAATAAAATACCGCAGCCGGCTTCAGTGACGGCTTTAATCAGTGTTTTAATCGCTAACTCAGATCGTAAATAACCTGATTGCGGTTCGAACACACCAATATAATTATCCGGTACGCTAAATACTGGCCACTTTTCACGGATCTGTGCCGCAGTTAGGGTTTCAACCGGCAAATTATATTGTTGAGCACTGTGCTGGGCATTTTGTAGAAAAATAGAGTCATCTGGCCCCAGATTAAGGACACCGCTGGCCTGAAATAGCGACTCACCGGTTTGGGCTGATAGTTGGTCCCACAGTGCTTGGGCACGTAAAACCAGGGGAACATATTTCTCACCTTCACCATAGGCATGGCGAATGATTCGCGTATCACCGTGATGGCTACCAGCTTGATGAGGTGGCATTGCACTGTCAACCATCAGTACGTTTAAACCGGCTTGTGACGCATAGTAACCTGCAGCCGAGCCTACGGAGCCACTACCAATGACAATTAAATCATAATCCATATTTTGCACCCTGGGGGAATATCGCTACCTGGCTTTTTCAATACGGTTTGCATAAGCAAAGTGTATTTATCATGGCAATCGCCGGAACGGTTTAAATTAAAGTAGCAATAGTGCCGATAAAAATTAAAACGATAGTAATAACACGGGAGCGAAGTGAGAAAAAGTGCTGCTAGCCATATAGGGTGAGAACGGTTAATAAAAAGGCACCAAGTGATATTCACTGGTGCCTTTTTTGGCGAACACGAAACATGTTATCTGGTGGACAAAAATTAATGTTTACGATGATCAAGATCTTGATATTCTGATGACTCAATTTTAGCAATGCCTGCTTCTAAGATATTTATTAATTGGCGTGCAACATCGGTGGTTAACCAAAGCGTTCTATCAACCAGCGCATCTTCTGGCGGTTGATCCATGGAAGACAGGTAATGAAGACGTATCATCATAGCGTCGTATACATCTACAGTGCTGATATCCCAACCTACAAGCGGATGAGTCTGAATAACTTCATCATTTCTGTCCATAAAGACCCCTTATATAGTAGTTACTTACTGGAGTGACTAATGAGGATCAATGCGGCTCATTATCAAGTGAGCTTTTTCAGTATACGCAACCGCCGATGAATTGGGTGATTATCGCAAGATATTTACAAATTATTTATTTTCTGATGATTTCTTAATCAACAATAAACTGGCTAAAGGAAGTAAGGATGAGCAAGGGGGAAAGACTTTTATATAAAAAAGCCGAGGAACGACTCCCCGGCAAAAACAGCATTACAGTGGGTTAGTCCGCGTCGAACCAGTCGTCAGCGCTTTCCCATATTTCTTGTAATATTTCAGAGATCAGATCTTTATCCGTTTTGGCTCCCCCTAAAACAGAAAGATTATTTGCTCCGGCGTAACGCACTTGTACTGTGGTGGTCGTATCCGGGAATTTGGTATTTAGCCGTTTGCTCAATTCATGGGTTAGTGCTTCGATAGCACCTGCGGGTAACGGGTTTTTTTTATCAATACTGACTTCAACACGCATATTTGGCCCTCCGAATATTTATACTGGTTATTTATACAGTGTAAATATTCAGGTTGCAAGTAACTGATATAAAAATCTTCGCTGTACGGATTTAGCCCCTACAGCGAAGGTTATCAGCTTTTAACTGACCAGTTGATAGTTTGACCGGCAAGGAAAGGAATCACAGATTCATCCCCTAATGGGATTTCTTCTGGTTGTTGGAAAGGTGCCTTAACCAATTCAACAAAGTCTTCGTTAACTGGCAGACCATAGAAGCGTGGGCCATTTAAGGAGCAGAATGCTTCAAGATGCTCTAGCGCACCCATCTCTTCAAACACGGTCGTATAAGCCGGCAGGGCTGATGGTGCGTTGAAGACGCCCGCACAGCCGCAGGATGACTCTTTACGGTGCTTGGCATGGGGAGCTGAGTCGGTTCCGAGGAAGAAACGGTCCGAACCACTGGCAACGGCCTGGCGTAACGCTTCTTGATGGGTGCTGCGTTTTAGTATTGGCAGACAGAACAAGTGGGGGCGAATACCACCAACTAGCATGTGATTGCGGTTAAACATCAGATGTTGTGGGGTGATGGTTGCTCCAAGAAAACGATTGCCTGCCAGCACGTAGTCAGCGGCATCTTTAGTCGTGATGTGCTCGAAGACAATTTTCAATTCAGGGAATTGGCGGCGTACCGGTTCCAGAATCTGATCGATAAAGCGCGCTTCGCGATCAAAAATATCAACGGCAGCTTCAGTTACTTCACCGTGAATCAGCAGCGGCATGCCAATCTTTTGCATTTGCTCAAACAGCGGGTATATCGCTGGGATATCGGATACACCGTGATTTGAGTTGGTAGTGGCATTGGCCGGATACAGTTTTGCCGCAGTAAATACGCCTTGCTCAAAACCGGTGGTCAGTTCTTTGACATCAAGTGTATTGGTCAGATAACACGTCATCAACGGCGTGAAATTGTGCCCGGCAGGTAACGCGGCCAAAATCCGTTCCCGATAAGCGATAGCACTGGCAACCGTAGTAATCGGCGGGGCCAGATTGGGCATGACAATGGCCCGGGCAAACACCTCGGAGGTATAGGGCAGCACGGTACTGAGCATTTCGTCATCACGTAAGTGAATATGCCAGTCATCCGGGCGGCGAATTTTCAGGGTTTGGGGTTGTGCAGTCATTCAACTAGCTCCGCAGTCATGATGAGATATTGGGGTTTTTATACTGTTTCCGGCGGGGTCTAAGGATAAGCGGAAAGTGCGCCGGATGCATCTGATTGTTAGGGTTAAGTTGAAAACAAGACAAAAAGGGCATCTTATAGAGGGGCTCGGGATAAAATTGCCCGATAGGGTGAGCTATTGATTAGCAGTAAAATACGCTAATTGAATGTACAGCATGGGAGAATAACTATGGAAGTCCGTGTCATCGCCAGTTTAGTGGCAAAACCTGAATTTATTGATGCAGTAAATGAAGCGGTTCATTTGGTAATAGAACCGAGTCGCGAGGAGAAGGGGAATCTGCAATATGATCTCCATGCCGAAAGCGGCCAGAAAGGTTCTTTTGTGTTTTTCGAACGCTGGGCATCTGATGATGCATTGGAAAAACATAATAAAACCGGGCATTTCAACGAGTTTGTCAAAGCCATTGAGGGCAAACTGGAAAGCCTTGAAATAAAGAAACTGAAACAGATAGCCTGAGAGTGATCTCTGGCTAACAATATCACCAATATAAAAAAAACCCGCCTGATGGCGGGTTTTGTCTTTGCAATGTTTGGTCTGAATAAAATTACATTTATTCGACGGATTGCGGTTTTGTTGCCGGTGCCGTTGCCTGCGTTGCAGCCGCGTGGCCACCAGCAGAACCTTTACCTGCAAAATCAAAGGCTGGGCGTTCCCATTGGCCTTTAGTTGGTGACTCTGGCGCGTAATCCGGTGCCGGTGCTTTCGTCATTGGTGCTGAAGCATAGTGTTTGAATACCACACCTTCAGGATGAGCGACAACCGGCTGTTGTGGCACAACAACTGGCGCCGCAACAATAACCGCGTCACTTACACGGGTTTCAACAACGGCTTCTTCAATCAGCGGCTCTTCAACTGCTGATGTTTCAACAATGGCTTCAGTTACTACCGGTGCTTCAGCTACAGCTTCTGCCACCACGGTTTCAGCAACAACAGCTTCTTCCGTCGGTGCTTCAACAATAGCAGTTTCAGCAACAATGGTTTCTTCCACCACAGTGTCTTCAGCAATTGCTTCCTCAATTATCGCTTCCTGAACAACAGGTTCAGCGATAGTTTCCGCAACTCCAGCGTCTACAATTGCAGTTTCTTCAACTTCAGATGCTGCTTCAACTTGCGCCACTTCACTCGCAGGCTCTACGGCGGTTGGCTCAACGGCAGCCGGTTCTACAGCAGGCAGTTCTACAACTACGGGCGCGACAACAGGAGCACGGCCTGGTACAGCGGCGGCTGAAGATGAAGAACCACCTGGTTTATGCTGCGACGCAGGGGCTGGAGCGACTGTTTCGGTCACGATAGCAACAGGCGCTGCGGCAACAACTGGGGCTGCTACAATCACGGCTGGGATATTAACCGGAGTCTCTACCGCTGCAACTTCTACTGGCAATGGTTGTTCAACCGGGTTTGCTACAAAAGCAGGTTCAACTGTCTGAGCAACTGGGTAACGAACCCACACTTTGCCTGAAGCCATTTCTGGTGAGGCAAAAGCACCAGCCAGCGGCATAGCAGATTGTGTCGGGTAACGCTCATCACGATAACGACGGCGACGCTGACCACTGACGCGCAGATGGCGAGGTGAGCGGCGCGAACGACGTGGCATGCCATTTTCATTATTGGCATTGCGATCGTGAGACCCTTCATCATCGCTTTGAGCTGTGGCTTGTGGCAGTAATTTCACTTCTTCCTGCACAACTGGCGCTGCAATGTTTGCCACCGGGGTACTAACCGGACTTTCCTGCACTGCATTTTCCAGCACATTCAGCTCATTATTTGCAGATTGAATACGGACTTTCTGATTCAATTGACGGCGTTGACGACGCTGCATAACCTGTTGACGTTCTTCTTGCTCAGGTTGCACTTCTTCGACCACACTGACTGCTGCCACTTCTACTTCGGCTTTGACTTCCTGCGCTACCTGACGTTTATCATCCTGACGACGGCGTTGGCGATCACCCCGACGCTGTGGTTGCTGCTCGTCGCGTGGTGCTTTATCAGCTTCGACAACGTCAGTTTGCGCTTGCGGCGCAGCAGTTTGTGGCGCAGGGCGCTTGTTGCGACGCTGATCTTCACGACCTTCGCGGTTCGCATTGTCACGACTATTGCTGTCACGACCACCATTGTTGTCACGCGCGCTGTTATCACGGCCTTCACGCAGCGTGCGATCACCTCTCTCTTTACGGCCATTATTCTGGCGGCGAGGATTGCGACGATCATTACGGCGGTTTTCGTTGGTTTCGGTTTTCTCAACCTCTACCGGTTTAACTTCTTCTTCCGATGTGCCGAATATACCTTTTAGGCCACTGAACAAACGGCTAAAGAAGCCGGGTTGTTCTGGTGCAGCAGCAGATGCCGTTACTTGTGGCGCAACGCTTGGTTTAGCATTGACGTTAGCAGGTGCGGCTTCTGGTGGCACTTCGGTTGGCAGAGAGAACGTTGCCAACGCTGGCTGTTCTGGACGTTTACGCTCAATCGTTGCTTCTTCCAACGGTTGTGCCATCTCTGCTTCATGCAGTTGTGGCAACAGGTAGCTAAGAGAAGGAACCTCTTCGCCTTTACGTACCCGAAGAACAGAATAGTGTGGTGTTTGCATCTGATCGTTTGGCACGATCACCGCGCGCACACCACCTTGACGTTTTTCAATGGCGTTGACGGACTCACGTTTTTCGTTGAGCAGATACGACGCAATCTGTACCGGAACAATTGCATGAACTTCATGGGTATTTTCTTTCAGCGCTTCTTCTTCAATCAGACGCAGAATAGAAAGTGACAATGATTCGTTGTCACGAACGGTACCGGTACCGCTACAGCGTGGGCAAACGTGGTGGCTTGACTCACCCAGTGACGGGCTAAGACGCTGACGGGACATTTCCAGCAAGCCAAAGCGAGAGATACGGCCAATCTGGATGCGGGCGCGGTCTTGGCGAACGGCATCACGCAGGCGGTTTTCAACTTCACGCTGGTGGCGCACTGGCGTCATATCGATGAAATCGATAACAATCAGGCCACCGAGGTCACGTAAACGTAACTGGCGGGCAATCTCATCAGCAGCTTCAAGGTTGGTGTTGAATGCGGTTTCTTCGATATCGCCACCACGTGTTGCACGCGCGGAGTTGATATCAATTGCCGTCAGGGCTTCGGTGGTATCAATAACGATAGAACCGCCGGAAGGTAGACGCACTTCACGCTGGAACGCTGACTCAATCTGAGACTCAATTTGGTAGTGGCTGAATAGGGGGATTTCACCACTATACAACTTGATTTTGCTACTGAAATCCGGGCGACCCAGAGCGGCGATATGCTCCTTTGCCAGTTCGAGAACTTTAGGGTTATCGATCAGGATCTCGCCGATGTCCGGGCGCAGGTAATCACGGAAAGCGCGGACAATCACGTTACTTTCCTGATGGATCAAGAACGGCGCAGGGCGACCTTCAGCGGCTTTTTTAATCGCATCCCAATGCTTCAGGCGGAATGACAAATCCCATTGCAGTGCATCAGCAGATTTGCCAACACCAGCAGTACGGACAATCAGACCCATGCCATCAGGCAATTGCAGGGAGGATAGGGCTTCTTTCAGTTCGGTGCGGTCATCACCCTCAATGCGGCGAGAAATACCGCCGGCACGTGGGTTGTTCGGCATCAGAACCAAATAACTGCCAGCCAGGCTGATGAAAGTGGTTAGTGCGGCACCTTTATTACCACGTTCTTCTTTATCAACCTGAACAATAACTTCTTGGCCTTCGCGCAGTACATCTTTGATGTTTGGGCGGCCATGAGAGGAATAATTACTAGGGAAATATTCGCGAGAAATTTCTTTTAATGGGAGGAAACCATGTCGTTCAGCACCGTAATCAACAAAAGCGGCTTCCAGACTGGGTTCGATTCGGGTGATTTTGCCTTTGTAAATATTCGCTTTTTTCTGTTCATGACCTGGGCTTTCAATATCCAAATCATACAGCCGCTGTCCATCTACAAGGGCAACACGCAACTCTTCTTGCTGAGTTGCGTTAATCAACATTCTTTTCATCTTTAACTTACTCGTTATTTTTACATTGGCGTTAGAACTGCGGGCAAAATAACCTCTATGGCCGGGTAAACCGATGACCCCGAGTCTTCTAGCAAAGCCGTCAACCTCACGGTTGTCGCCTGCATAGGGGCGCATTATTTCGGTAAGCCTGTGTTTCTTTCTGAAAAACAGCGCTTTTATATAAAGGGCCGCTTCTGAATATAAGACAACAGAGCAGACCCACTTGCCGGCCAAGCTGCAACCCGCAGCCCGCTAATTGCTTGATTTCACATTACGTCTTACGCCATTGCTGCGTTTTTGTGTGATCAGGCAAAGTATATTATTCCACAAGTCTCTTGGTCTAACGAGAATCAACGCAGAATTAGTGACATTATTCCATTGCTGACACTGATATAGCAAGATGACTTTACCTGTCTACGTAAAGATTCTTTTACTGTTTTCACAGTGTTGGCGGCTATCGTTGTCTTATTAAACAATAAATGCGCGCAAACGTTATCTTTAAATAGTCAGAATGACAGTTAAGCACAGAAAAAGGGGTGGCGCTAATTCCTCGGTGTATTTAGAATCGCGCACCATGAAAACGAATAATCCAGCAGTACAATTAATCACCATTTCTGCCGACGAAGCTGGTCAGCGGATCGATAACTTTTTGCTCACTAAATTGAAAGGTGTGCCAAAAAGTATGATCTACCGCATCGTGCGCAAAGGTGAGGTTCGCGTTAATAAAGGGCGCATTAAGCCAGAATATAAACTGGCTGACGGTGATGTGGTTCGTGTTCCGCCCGTGCGTATCGCTGAGCGAGAAGAGGTTCAGATTTCTGCCAAACTGGATAAAGTTGCGGCGTTGGCCGACTGTATTTTATTTGAAGATGACTATTTGTTAGTACTGAACAAACCTTCCGGTACGGCGGTTCATGGTGGCAGTGGTTTGAGTTTTGGTGTTATTGAAGCATTGCGCGCGTTACGCCCCGAAGCCCGTTTCCTTGAATTGGTTCATCGCCTTGACCGCGATACCTCCGGTGTTTTGTTGGTGGCGAAAAAACGTTCTGCGCTGCGTTCTTTACATGAGCAACTGCGGTTAAAAGGGATGCAGAAAGACTATTTGGCATTGGTGCGAGGCCAATGGCAATCTCACTGTAAAGCGGTTCAGGCACCTTTATTGAAAAATATTCTGCAAAGTGGCGAGCGGGTGGTGAAAGTCAGCAGTGAGGGCAAACCTTCAGAAACGCGGTTTAAAGTTGAAGAGCGTTTTGAGCACGCAACCCTGGTCAAAGCCAGCCCGATTACTGGCCGGACCCACCAGATCCGCGTGCATGCGCTCCATGCGGGCCACCCGATTGCTTTTGATGATCGCTACGGCGACCGTGAATTTGATCAACAATTGCAAGGCACGGGGTTGCATCGATTATTTTTACATGCGGCAGCATTACGTTTTGAGCACCCCAATAGCGGTGAAACCATGCGTATTGAAGCGCCACTGGACAATCAGTTACGCCACTGCCTGCTGATGTTACGCAAGAAAGCGGCAGAAAAGTAAATTTCAGCATTAACTCATCGAAATAGCAGGGTGCAGGTATGAAACTGCACCCTGTTTTTTTTATTCAGCATACAGTAATGGATTTACCCCTTGCTCAATCAGCATTTGGGTGAGGGCGATTAAGGGCAGACCGATAAGTGTATTGGGGTCTCGCCCTGATAATCGATCAAATAGGGTAATACCCAACCCCTCACTTTTAAAACTGCCGGCGCAATTCCACGGTTGCTCTCGCGTCAAATAACCGTCTATTTCTGCCTCGCTGAGCGCCCGGAAATAGACATCAAAAGTTTCGCACAGGCAACTAAGGCTGTTGGTTGCTGTATTTAATAGGGCCAGACCGGTATAAAAAGTGACACATTGCCCACTGGCTTGCTGCAATTGCTTCATTGCGTTTGCATAATTATGGGGTTTCCCGACGATTAAATCGTCAATCACACAGACCTGATCAGAGCCGATTATCAGATGTTGTGGAAAACGCCCCGCCAATGTCAGGGCTTTTGCACTGGCTAAGCGCTGTACCAGCGCACTGGCTGTTTCGCCTGCCAGCGGGCTTTCATCGGTCTGTGGTGCCGCAGTAACAAAGGGTAATTGCAGCTTTTCCAGCAAAGTTTGGCGATATGATGAGGTTGAAGCAAGAACCAGTTGCAGCATAATATTTTCCATAAACCGTAGCGTAATTTAATCAGGCATTTTAAACTGTCCGCCGCAACATAAGCGAATATTGGTGAAAGGTGCGGTAAAAAGGCCTTTTTCTTTGACTCTATGTCGTTACAAAGTTAATATGCGCGCCCTATGCAAAAGGTAAAATTACCCCTGACCATTGATGCGGTTCGTACCGCTCAGAAACGTTTAGATTACGCAGGTATCTATTCACCTGAGCAGGTTACACGTGTAGCCGATTCAGTGGTAAGTGTGGACAGCGATGTCGTGGCCTCATTATCGTTTAATATCGATAATCAGCGCCTGGCGGTTATTACAGGTCATGCGGACGTCGATGTAACATTGATGTGTCAGCGCTGTAATAACACGTTTGCACAACATGTTCATACAACGTATTGTTTTAGCCCGGTCGTCAATGATGAGCAGGCTGAAGCATTACCGGAAGCGTACGAGCCGATCGAAGTCGACGAATTTGGCGAAGTTGATCTGCTGGCTATGATTGAAGACGAAATTATTCTTTCACTGCCTGTCGTTCCGGTACATGATTCTGAACACTGTGAAGTGTCCGAGGCGGACATGGTATTTGGTAAACTGCCTGAAGAGGTGGAGAAACCTAATCCATTTGCCGTATTAGCCAGTTTAAAGAAAGTAATTAAGGAGTAAGGTCAATGGCCGTACAACAGAACAAACCAACTCGTTCCAAACGTGGCATGCGCCGTTCACACGATGCGCTGACCACTGCCACGCTGTCTGTGGACAAAACTTCCGGTGAAACTCACCTGCGTCACCACATCACAGCCGACGGTTTCTACCGTGGCCGCAAGGTTATCGGCTGAGTAGTACTTGCTAATCTTTAGCAAGGCGATACCTTGACTTGTCTAACCCTAGCGTTAGATGCAATGGGTGGGGATTTCGGTCCCCACGTCACAGTGCCTGCTTCATTGCAGGCGCTGGCCTCTAATCCACAGCTTAAACTTCTGCTGGTCGGGAATCCCGACACCATCACTCCGTTACTTGTTAATGCCGATCCTTTGTTGCTGGAGAGGTTACAGGTCATCCCCGCTGAGCATGTTATTGCCAGCGATGCTAAACCCTCACAAGCTATCCGTGCCAGTCGTGGTACCTCGATGCGTATAGCGCTGGAGTTGGTCAAGAACGGTGACGCAGCGGCCTGTGTGAGTGCCGGGAATACCGGGGCATTGATGGGGCTGGCGAAGATGATGATTAAGCCTCTGGATGGAATAGAGCGCCCGGCGTTAATGACTGTCATCCCTAACCAGCAACGCAGCAAGACGGTAGTGCTGGATCTAGGGGCTAACGTTGAATGTGATAGTAGAATGTTGGTGCAGTTTGCTGTCATGGGATCGGTGATGGCAGAAGAAGTTGTTGGCATTACCAACCCGCGTGTTGCTTTGCTCAATATTGGCGAAGAAGAAACCAAAGGGTTAGATAATATCCGCGAAGCCGCCGCAGTATTAAAAAATACACCGGCGATCAACTATATTGGTTATCTGGAAGGCAATGATTTGCTTACGGGTAAGACCGATGTGATGGTTTGTGACGGCTTCGTGGGTAACGTCACTCTAAAGACCATGGAAGGTGTGATAAGAATGTTCTTGTCACTGCTCAAATCATCGGGCGAAGGCAGTAAACAGTCCTGGTGGCTTAAACTCATCGGGCGCTGGCTGCAAAAACGTGTGGCAAAACGGTTCGGTCATTTGAACCCCGACCAGTATAATGGTGCATGTCTGTTAGGATTACGGGGCATCGTAATCAAGAGCCATGGCGCTGCGAATCAACGCGCATTCGCTGTCGCAATCGAACAGGCTGTGCAGGCGGTGCAGCGGCAAGTCCCTCAACGGATTGCCGCGCGCCTTGAAGCGGTATTACCCAAGAGTGACTGATCGTACATGTATACTAAGATTCTCGGTACGGGGAGTTATCTGCCCGTACAAGTGCGCAGTAATGCTGATTTAGAAAAAATGGTGGATACGTCGGACGAGTGGATTGTCACCCGTACCGGTATTCGTGAGCGGCGTATTGCCGGCCTGGATGAAACAGTCGCGACCATGGGTTTCCATGCGGCTGAAAAAGCGCTGGAGATGGCTGGCGTTAGTAAGGACCAGATTGGGCTGATTGTGGTTGCTACCACCTCGTCAAGCCATGCTTTCCCAAGCTCGGCCTGTCAGGTGCAACAAATGCTGGGCATTAAAGATGCAGCCTCTTTCGATCTGGCTGCGGCCTGTGCGGGCTTTACCTACGCGCTGAGTGTAGCTGACCAATATGTGAAAAGTGGTGCGGTTAAGCATGCCATCGTGATTGGCTCCGATATGTTATCGCGCGCACTGGACCCAGAAGATCGTGGCACCATTATTTTATTTGGTGATGGTGCAGGTGCCGTAGTATTGGGCGCATCTGAAGAACCAGGCATTCTGTCTACCCATTTGCATGCCGACGGCAGCTATGGTCAGTTGCTGGCACTGCCGTACCAAGATCGCCAACAGCAAGAGCAACCAGCCTATGTCACTATGGCCGGTAATGAAGTATTTAAAGTTGCGGTGACTGAGCTTGCCCACATTGTGGACGAAACATTGCAGGCCAATAATCTGGAGCGCACTGCGCTGGATTGGTTAGTGCCGCATCAGGCTAACCTGCGTATTATTACCGCAACGGCGAAGAAGTTAGGCATGGGGATGGATAAAGTGGTGATCACGCTTGATCGTCATGGCAACACCTCTGCGGCATCTGTTCCTGCGGCGCTGGATGAAGCGGTGCGCGATGGGCGTATTCAACGTGGGCAGCTAGTGCTGCTGGAAGCGTTTGGCGGTGGCTTTACCTGGGGCTCTGCGCTGGTTCGTTTTTGATTTAACAGTACCTTTTTTGGTTTAACAGGACTTTTTTGATTCAACAGGAAAGAAAATGTCGAAATTTGCAATGGTATTTCCAGGCCAGGGTTCGCAATCCCTTGGCATGCTGGCCGATTTGGCCGCACAATTTCCGATAGTTGAAGCGACTTTCAGTGAAGCGTCGTCGGTACTGGGTTACTCCCTCTGGCAGCTAGTGCAGCAAGGCCCGGTCGAAGAATTGAATAAAACGTGGCAGACACAACCGGCGTTGTTGGCGGCATCGGTTGCAATTTGGCGCGTCTGGCAACATCAAGGCGGCAAGCTGCCGACAATGATGGCAGGCCATAGCTTAGGTGAATATTCAGCACTGGTTTGCGCAGGTGTGATTGATTTCAAACAGGCGATCACTCTGGTTGAGTTGCGCGGCAAACTGATGCAGGAAGCGGTGCCAGCAGGCACTGGTGCAATGTATGCCATCATAGGTCTGGATAATGAATCCATTGCCAAAGCCTGTGAAGAGTCAGCACAAGGCCAGGTTGTTTCGCCCGTCAATTTTAACTCACCAGGTCAGGTAGTGATTGCCGGTAACAAAGAGGCGGTAGAACGTGCCGGGGTTGCTTGTAAAGCGGCCGGTGCCAAGCGTGCCTTACCTTTACCGGTCAGTGTGCCATCTCATTGTGCGCTAATGAAACCTGCTGCGGATAAGTTAGCCGAAGCGCTGGAAAACATTGAATTCCAGGCGCCACTGTTCCCGGTTGTCAACAACGTAGATGTGAAAACGGAAGTGTCACCAGACGCTATCCGCAGTGCGCTGGTGCGCCAGCTCTATAACCCAGTACGTTGGACTGAGAGTGTTGAATTTATGGCAGCAGAAGGTATTGAGCTGCTGTTAGAAGTTGGGCCAGGTAAAGTCTTGACTGGCTTGACCAAGCGTATCGTGGATACTTTAACTGCAGCACCGGTAAACGATGTTGCTACGCTGACCAGCGCGCTTGAAAACTAAGAAAGAGGGTAACATGAGCTTCGAAGGAAAAGTTGCGCTGGTAACCGGCGCGAGCCGTGGTATTGGCCGTGCGATTGCAGAATTATTGGTCGAACGTGGTGCCTGTGTTATTGGTACTGCGACCAGTGAGAAGGGCGCAGACGCCATTAGCGCCTATTTGGGTGAAAATGGCAAAGGCTATATGTTGAACGTCGTGGAACCCGCGTCAATCGATGCTGTTTTGACAGCGATTCGTGCGGAATTTGGCGAAGTTGATATTTTAGTGAATAATGCAGGTATTACGCGTGATAACCTGCTGATGCGTATGAAGGATGAAGAGTGGCAAGATATTATTGACACCGATCTAACTTCTGTATTCCGCCTGTCAAAAGCGGTAATGCGCGCTATGATGAAAAAGCGGTTTGGGCGTATCATTACCATCGGGTCTGTGGTTGGGACAATGGGCAATGCGGGGCAGGTTAACTACGCGGCAGCTAAAGCGGGTCTGATTGGTTTTAGCAAGTCTTTGGCGCGTGAGGTTGCTTCACGTGGCATTACTGTCAACGTTGTGGCACCTGGCTTTATTGAGACGGACATGACGACGGCGTTGACAGATGAACAACGCGCAGGCATTTTAGCCCAAGTACCAGCTAACCGGCTTGGGCAAGCTAAAGAAATCGCCAGCGCTGTTGCATTTTTAGCCTCTGACGAGGCCAGCTACATCTCTGGTGAAACGTTACATGTCAATGGCGGCATGTATATGATTTAAAAATCACGAAAGTATTTGCATTATTTGAGGTGAAAACCGCAAAATAGCGTAAAATCGTGGTTTGACCAGCCGAGATTTAGTTGCATCTTTTTCAACATTTTATACACTACGAAAACCATCGCGAAAGCGAGTTTTGATAGGAAATTTAAGAGTATGAGCACTATCGAAGAACGCGTTAAGAAAATCATCGTTGAACAACTGGGTGTTAAAGAAGACGAAGTGAAGAACAGTGCTTCTTTCGTTGAAGATCTTGGCGCGGATTCTCTGGACACCGTTGAGCTGGTAATGGCTCTGGAAGAAGAATTTGATACTGAGATTCCAGACGAAGAAGCAGAAAAAATCACTACTGTTCAGGCAGCTATTGATTTTATCAACGCTAACCAGCAGTAAGCGAACATGCTTTAAGTTTAGATAGTTAGGCGGTCACTCGACCGCCTAAGTTTTTTTTGTCCTAAGTGTTATTTTCCCTCCTTGGAGGACAACCGTGTCTAAGCGTCGAGTTGTTGTGACTGGACTGGGCATGTTGTCTCCTGTCGGTAATACAGTAGAATCCACATGGAACGCTGTTCTTGCCGGGCAGAGTGGCATCAGCCTGATCGACCATTTTGATACTAATGCCTACGCAACGAAATTTGCTGGCTTAGTAAAAGATTTTAATTGTGAAGAGTTCATTTCGCGTAAAGATGCACGCAAAATGGATGCATTCATACAGTACGGCATTGTTGCTGGCATGCAAGCCATGCAAGACTCAGGGCTTGAAATAACCGAAGCCAATGCTCCTCGTATCGGTGCCGCTATTGGTTCTGGTATTGGTGGGTTGGGTCTGATTGAAGAGAACCACACCGCACTGGTGAATGGTGGGCCACGTAAAATTAGCCCATTCTTCGTGCCATCAACCATTGTTAACATGATTGCCGGCCATCTGACCATCATGTGTGGTATGCGTGGGCCAAGCATCTCTATCGCGACGGCCTGTACTTCTGGTGTGCATAATATCGGTCAAGCGGCACGGATCATTGCTTACAATGATGCGGATGTCATGCTGGCAGGTGGCGCTGAAAAAGCCAGTACTCCACTGGGTGTCGGTGGTTTCGGTGCCGCTCGTGCATTGTCTACTCGTAACGATAATCCGCAAGCCGCAAGCCGCCCGTGGGATAAAGACCGTGATGGTTTCGTCCTGGGTGATGGCGCAGGTATGATGGTGCTGGAAGAGTACGAACACGCGAAAAAACGTGGTGCAAAAATCTATGCTGAAGTTGTTGGGTTTGGGATGAGCAGCGATGCCTATCACATGACCTCTCCACCGGAAGACGGTTCAGGAGCAGCGCTGGCAATGGTGAATGCATTACGTGATGCGGGTGTGAGCACCTCTCAAATTGGTTATATCAATGCCCACGGCACATCGACTCCTGCGGGCGATAAAGCTGAAACGCAGGCAGTGAAGTCTGTATTTGGTGAAGATGCCCATAAAGTGATGGTCAGTTCCACCAAATCCATGACTGGGCACTTGTTAGGTGCAGCCGGTGCGGTTGAGTCTATCTTCACTGTGCTGGCGTTGCGTGATCAAGCTATTCCGCCAACCATAAATCTGGATAACCCGGATGAAGGTTGTGATTTGGATTTTGTTCCGCATGAAGCCCGTCAGGTAAAAGACATTGAGTATACCTTGTGTAACTCCTTCGGCTTCGGTGGCACTAACGGCTCTTTGGTTTTCCGCAAGGTATAACCTTGGCTGTTAAACTTCTGCCGCTTAAAAGGCCCGGTCTTCCGGGTCTTTTATTAGGTTAACCCCACGCATATAACAGCGCAATGCCCTGGCGTTGCAGCGCACTCCGCCGCTTCAAGTACAAAAAATATAATATCCCGCCATAATCACTGTCTCAGTAAGAGATAAATCCGAAAACAGCTATTGCCTAAATCTGCTACTGTCGGCACGTACAATTTTTATTTATCTACAGCATATATTTACTGGCAAGGTATATTCAGCAACTGAATGCATGGCAAACAATACCCCTCCTATTTAAAGAGAGTCTGAATGTTCTGGATTAATGGTATAGAGCAAAATTTGATTTCAGCTTCAGATCGCGCAGTGCAGTTTGGTGATGGCTGCTTTACAACTGCGAGGGTATCTCATGGTCGGGTGGTGTGGCTTGATAAGCACCTACAGCGCCTACAGCAGGCAACTGAGCGCCTGTTGATGCCAACAGTCAACTGGAACGCATTGACTAAGGAAATGGTTGAGGCGGCAAACCATACCGAAGATGGGGTGTTGAAAGTGATTATTAGCCGGGGTAGTGGTGGGCGAGGCTACAGCGGTACCACTTGCCAGCATCCAACGCGGCTTATTTCGCTTAGTGATTATCCCACGCATTATCATAGTTGGCGTGAACGGGGCATTTCATTGGCATTAAGCCCGGTGACGTTGGCACGTAGCCCATTGCTGGCCGGTGTTAAGCATCTGAATCGTCTTGAGCAAGTGCTGATTCGTGCGCATCTTGAGCAGACAGAGGCTGATGAGGCACTGGTGCTTGACACTGCGGGCCTGCTGGTGGAATGCTGTGCGGCTAATTTATTCTGGCGTAAAGGTGAAGTGATATTTACCCCCGACTTAAGCCTGTCAGGTGTTGATGGCATCACGCGCCAGATGATTATCGCTTGTCTGGCCGCGCATGGGCAGCAGGTGGCGATTGTGGCCCAGCCACTGGATGTACTGGCTGATGCGGATGAAATTGTCGTATGCAATGCGCTGATGCCGCTACTGCCAGTGAACCGTGCCGATAAATGGCTTTATAACTCGCGTCAGTTGTTTGATTTTCTGAATCAGCACTGTTGCGATGTATAAGTGATGGTCTCAGCATCATCATGTTGGTTTTAATGTATAGCGTTGATGACTACCTTTAATTTGAAGATGGCCGCCCGATGAAAATAAAAAGCACCCGAGTTGTAATCCTTTTTGCCGCTATCTGTTTGGGATTAGTGCTGCTGGGTTATCAGAAAATACAACACTTTGCGAACCAACCGTTGGCTATCCAGCAAGAAACCATCTTTAAACTCCCCACCGGTACGGGGCGGGTGGCATTGGAGAATTTACTGCAACGTGACCATGTGATTAAAAACACCCGTTTGTTCCCCTGGCTGTTGCGTATAGAGCCTGAATTGGCCAAGTTTAAGGCGGGGACTTACCGTTTTACTCCCGGTATGACGGTACGTGGCATGCTGGAATTACTCGCCAGTGGTAAAGAAGCACAATTTACTGTGCGCTTTATTGAGGGCAAACGGCTACGAGACTGGCTGGATGAATTGCAGCAGTCAAAGTATGTAAAACAGGTATTAGCAGGCAAAAGTGATACTGAGATTGCAGGGTTACTGGGGCTAAAAGACATCGAGCACCCTGAGGGATGGCTCTATCCTGATACCTATTCCTATACCGCCGGAACCACTGACTTGGCCTTACTCAAACGTGCCCATGTAAAGATGGAAAAAACGGTTGATGAGATTTGGCAAGGTCGGGATGAGTCTTTACCCTATAAGACACCGGGTGAGTTGGTCACCATGGCATCTATCATCGAAAAAGAAACCGCTGTAAATGAAGAACGCACTAAAGTCGCATCGGTGTTTATTAACCGCCTACGGATTGGTATGCGCCTGCAAACTGATCCTACGGTAATTTATGGTATGGGTGACAAGTACAATGGCAACATTAGTCGTAAAGACTTAGATACGCCAACACCTTATAATACCTATGTGATTTCTGGTTTGCCGCCCACCCCAATTGCCATGCCGGGGTTAGCATCACTGACGGCTGCCGCGCACCCGGCCAAAACCGCCTATCTCTACTTTGTGGCAGATGGCAAGGGCGGGCATACATTTACCACCAATTTAGCCAGTCATAACCAAGCGGTGCGGGTCTATCGTCAATCGCTCAAGGATAAAAATGAACAGTAAATTTATCGTTATTGAAGGGCTGGAAGGGGCAGGGAAAACCACCGCCAGAGACACCGTGGTTGCCACGCTGCGTGCCCAAGGGATTAACGATATTGTTTTCACCCGGGAGCCGGGTGGGACGCCGTTGGCAGAAAAGCTGCGTGATTTGATTAAACAAGGTATTGATGGTGAAGTCCTGACCGATAAGGCCGAAGTGCTGATGCTGTATGCTGCGCGAGTGCAATTGGTTGAGAACGTCATTAAACCGGCGTTGGCGCGAGGCAGTTGGGTGGTGGGTGATCGCCATGATCTCTCATCTCAGGCGTATCAGGGAGGCGGGCGCGGCATTGATAGCCAATTGATGACGTCATTGCGTGATACCGTATTGGGTGAATTCCGCCCTGATCTGACGCTGTATCTTGATTTGCCGCCTGTGGTCGGATTAGCACGCGCTCGTGCCCGTGGCGAGTTGGATCGTATTGAACAAGAGTCGCTGGCCTTTTTTGAACGCACGCGTGCACGCTATCTCGAACTGGCCGCCGCCGATACCAGTATAAAAACCATTGATGCCTCCCAACCTCTTGAGCAAGTGAGCACATCAATCAGTCGGGTATTGACTCAATGGCTGGCCAGCCGGGAAACCGCATAATGAAATGGTATCCGTGGCTTACGGCACCTTATCGGCAGTTGATAGGGCAGCATACTGCCGGGCGCGGGCACCACGCGTTATTACTCCACGCCTTGCCCGGTAATGGTGAAGAGGCGTTGATTTATGGCCTCAGCCGCTGGCTAATGTGCCAACAGCGGCAAGGTGAGAAAAGCTGTGGTGAATGCCATAGCTGCCGTTTAATGCTGGCGGGTAACCACCCGGACTGGTATGTACTGGCACCAGAAAAAGGCAAAAGTAGTATTGGGGTTGAGCTGGTGCGTCAGCAGATCGATAAGCTCTATTCCCATGCACAACAAGGCGGGGCTAAGGTGGTGTGGTTGCCACACGCCGAACTGCTGACCGATGCGGCGGCGAATGCCTTGTTGAAAACCTTGGAAGAGCCACCGGAGAAAACCTATTTCCTGCTGGACTGCCATCAACCTGCCAGTTTGTTAGCTACGCTACGTAGCCGCTGTTTTTACTGGTATTTGGCCTGCCCGGATACCGCACTCAGTTTGCAATGGTTGCAACGGCAAGTTCAGGCAGAACCGGTGATGGCGCTGGCTGCGCTTAAATTGAGTGAGGGCGCACCCTTGGCAGCCGAGCGGTTGTTGCAACCGGAGCGGTGGACGCTACGTACTGCGCTGTGTAGCGCCCTTAGCGGTGCACTGAACAGTTCGGATCTACTGTCACTGTTAGTGCAGTTGAACCATGATGATGCGGCTGAGCGCCTCCAATGGCTCTCTTCACTGCTGCTGGATGCCTTGAAATGGCAACAAGGTGCTGGTGAGTTTGCGGTCAATCAGGATCAATTGTCGTTGGTACAACAGTTGGCGCAAATGGCCAGTACACCAATGTTGCTTCAGTCAACAAAACAACTGGCAAAATGCCGCCATCAATTATTATCTGTCGTCGGTGTTAACCGTGAATTGTTACTCACTGAGTTGCTACTTAACTGGGAAACCGCACTGTCCACGGGCACCTATTCCACCTCACCTTGATTGAATATTCAACGTAATTGGTGTTGCAGCGGCCGGCCTAAGGATGAGGCGAGTAACGAATATAGCGCGCCCTGCGGCTTCAAATGCGAAGAGTATGGAAGAGTTTAATATTATGTTGTTAGTTGATTCACACTGCCATCTTGATAGCCTTGACTACCAGACGCTACACAGCAGCGTCGATGATGTGTTAGCCAAAGCAAATGCGCGGGATGTCGGTTTTGTCCTGGCGGTAGCCACCACGTTACCGGGCTTTTCTGCCATGACCTCGCTTATTGGCGAACGCCCCAATGTGGCATTTTCATGTGGTGTTCATCCGCTGAATCTCGACGGTGGCTATGATTTCCAGCAACTCAGAAGCCTGGCTGCGGCAGATAATGTGGTGGCGATGGGCGAGACCGGGCTGGATTATTTTTATCAACAAGATAATATCCCGCTGCAACAAGCCTCTTTCCGCGAACATATTCGCATTGGTCGCGAATTAAACAAACCGGTGATTGTGCATACCCGCGATGCGCGTGAAGATACGCTCGCGATTTTGCGCGAAGAGCAGGCACAGGAGTGTGGCGGTGTTTTACATTGCTTTACAGAAGACAAAGCCACGGCAGCAACGCTGTTAGACCTTGGTTTTTACATTTCATTCTCAGGGATCCTCACCTTCCGTAATGCCGAACAACTGCGCGATGTGGCCCGTTATGTTCCGCTGGATCGGATATTAGTAGAGACCGATTCACCTTATCTGGCCCCAGTTCCTCATCGTGGCAAAGAGAACCAACCGGCCTATGTCCGTGATGTTGCAGAGTATATGGCGGTGCTGAAAGGCGTGAGTCTTGCTTCACTGGCGCAGGCGACGACTGATAACTTTTGCCGGTTATTTCATCTGGACCCTTCCCAGTTCGCCAGTGAAAATCGCTAGCATCCTTAATAATACTTTTTTTTAAGCTCGTAATTAATCAGCGAAACGAGTAATGTTCTCACCCGATTTATTGGGTGAGGGCAGGTGTTATTGACGTTTTTTTACAAAATATGCGCGATTTGATGCAAATTAAGCGCCTTCTTGAAAGAAACGTGACTGCCATCAAACATTAAGCAGGCTATTTATTTTACTCTTCGTAAAAATTAAAAGGGTGCTTTAGACATCCTTATTCGCAAAGGCTTACTCCCCCCTTTGTAACGCCAATAAACGCGAGAAACAGCAGAAAAGCACTATTACTCAGGAGCACACTCAACTATGTTTAAGAACGCATTTGCAAACCTGCAAAAGGTAGGTAAATCGCTAATGCTACCGGTATCCGTCTTACCCATCGCAGGTATTCTGCTGGGTGTCGGTTCCGCGAATTTTAGCTGGCTACCAACAGTAGTCTCTCACGTAATGGCAGAAGCGGGCGGTTCCGTCTTTGCTAACATGGCATTAATCTTTGCTATTGGCGTTGCACTCGGCTTTACCAATAACGACGGTGTATCCGCGTTGGCGGCAGTTGTTGCTTACGGCATCATGGTGAAAACCATGGCTGTGGTAGCGCCTCTGGTCTTGCATCTGCCAGCAGAAGAAATTGCGGCCAAACATTTAGCCGATACCGGGGTATTGGGCGGGATTATTGCAGGTGCTATAGCCGCCTACATGTTCAACCGCTTCTACCGTATTCAGTTACCTGAATATCTCGGTTTCTTTGCGGGCAAACGCTTTGTTCCGATTATTTCTGGTTTCACCGCTATCTTCGTTGGTGTGATCCTGTCCTTCGTATGGCCACCTATCGGTACTGCGATCCAGACTTTCTCCCAGTGGGCGGCTTATCAGAACTCAGTTGTTGCCTTTGGTATCTACGGCGTTGTTGAACGTGCGTTAGTGCCATTCGGTCTGCACCATATCTGGAACGTACCATTCCAAATGCAAATTGGTGAATACACCAACGCAGCAGGTCAGGTATTCCACGGTGACATTCCACGTTACATGGCGGGTGACCCAACTGCCGGTAAACTGTCTGGTGGCTTCTTGTTCAAAATGTACGGTCTGCCAGCCGCCGCGATTGCGATTTGGCATTCAGCCAAGCCGGAAAACCGCGCTAAAGTGGGCGGGATCATGATCTCCGCAGCGCTGACCTCATTCCTGACTGGTATCACCGAGCCAATTGAATTCTCCTTCATGTTCGTGGCGCCAATTTTGTATGTTATCCATGCAATTCTGGCCGGTCTGGCGTTCCCAATCTGTATCCTGCTTGGGATGCGTGATGGTACCAGCTTCTCCCATGGTCTGATTGACTTCATCGTTCTAAGTGGCAACAGTAGCCGTATCTGGCTGTTCCCTCTGGTGGGTATTTGCTACGGTCTGGTGTACTACACCATCTTCCGTGTGCTGATTGCCAAACTGGATCTGAAAACACCGGGTCGTGAAGAGACAACGACTGAGCAAACTGTACAGGGCGGCACAGAAATGTCAGCGGCACTGGTAAATGCGTTTGGTGGTAAAGAGAACATCACTAACCTGGATGCATGTATTACCCGTCTGCGTGTCAGCGTGGCGGATGTATCCAAGGTTGACCAAGCTGGTCTGAAGAAACTGGGTGCTGCGGGTGTTGTGGTCGCAGGTTCTGGTGTTCAGGCTATCTTCGGGACTAAATCAGATAACCTGAAAACAGATATGGACGAGTATATTCGTAACCATTGATTCAGGTTTGGGGAGTGCAAAGGGGGGGGCGAAAGCCTCCCTTTTTTTATCTTTTTTACATTGATTTTATTGGGTTATTTATTTTTGCTGTCCATATTGTGACCTCAACTCAAAGATTGACCACCTTCAGATACAAAAAAGCCTGCACGCGGCGGTTATAGCAGGCCGTGACAGCGTTTAAAAATGAATGTTGGAGAGCGTCGCGATCACGCCACTTATCCGTTACGCCAAAGCACAGCAGAAAACCGTTATTATTAGCGCAGAAATATTAGCTATTCAGGTGGTTGAGCCATTTGTGCTGTATACGGTATTCGCCCAGGCGCCACATTGTTTGAAAAAGCGGCGGCTTATGCCAGAGGCTGATTATTGAGGTTGAAATCAATAGAATTTGTCGCTCATACTACGCATTCTCTATTTTACAATGACAAAGGAAATGCGTAATGGCCGAAGAAACGATTTTCAGCAAAATTATCCGCCGTGAAATTCCTGCCGACGTGGTCTATCAGGATGAACTGGTGACGGCGTTTCGTGATATTGCCCCACAGGCACCCACCCATATCTTAATCATTCCTAATATCCTTATTCCAACTGTGAATGATGTCACCGCAGAACATGAAGCAACACTGGGCCGCATGATCACCGTGGCGGCTAAACTTGCTCAACAGGAAGGCATTGCCGAAGATGGCTATCGCCTGATCATCAACTGTAACCAACATGCCGGGCAAGTGGTCTATCATATTCATATGCACCTGGTTGGTGGTCGTGATCTGGGGTCATTGTTGTCACATAAGTAATGATGCTGCATCAATAGCGACATAATGATTGAGTCTAAATGAGGTAAGCCTATGCGCCGTGTTAAGGCGTTTTTATTACCGGTGATGGTGTTGGCGTGTATAGCGACATTGCTGGGGTGCAGCAGTCCGAAAGGGATTGCAGTAAATAAACAGCAAACCGTGGTAATGGATTCGTCGGTTCTGGCAGCAGGCATTTTGGCTTCTCAACCCGCAGTATCACTCTCTTCTGGCAACAATGTTGCACGTTCAGTTATCACGAATAGCCAGAATAAACCGATAAGAATCAATTACCGTTTTTATTGGTATGATGCGCAGGGCTTAGATGTGCCGCCACTGGAAGCGCCGCGCGTTATGGTCATTGCGCCAGGGGATGATGTTACTGTTCAATCAGTTAATAATAATTTTAATGCGCGCAGTGCACGCCTTCATTTATTTTTATAGCCGATTGATTTTCACGATTGGATTATTGGAGTAGGGCAATGAAAAGGTATTTATTTGTGGTTTTGGCAGCGTTAGTGCTGACCGGTTGTCCGTCCCGGACGCCTGTTGCGCCAACGACACCGCCAGTGACCATTGAACCGGTAACACCCCCAGTAATTGAGACACCTCCGCCGGTAGACACCGTGCCGCAGCCGCCGAAAGTGCAATCTATCGATTGGGCTATCAGTGTCGAGCCGTTGGTGGCGAAAATGGTGAATAACAACGAAGTGGCGAATGGCAGCATCCTGCTGTTGGATAGCGTTAAAAACAACACTAATGGTGCATTGCAAACGGCGAAAGCCACCGCAGCATTACATCAAGTGCTAGCGTCGAATAAAAAGTTTGTTTTGATCTCGCCACAACAATTAGCCGTTGCCAAGCAAACGCTGGGGCTTTCGGAAGAAGATAGTCTGGGATCGCGCAGCAAAGCGATTGGTTTGGCCCGTTATGTCGGCGCTCAATATGTTTTGTACAGTGATGTGAGTGGTGATGTGAAATCGCCAACCATTGAAATGCAATTGATGCAGGCGCAATCAGGCGAAATCATTTGGTCAGGTAATGGCCCGGTTCAGCGCTGATCCCTCTCTGTATGCATTCATTGGCAGCATAAATCCGGCGATGAAAATCGCCGATTATCACTTTAGTCCGGTAGCGGGGCTAACCGGTGAAAGCTGGCGTATTACGGCACCCAATATTGATTGGTTGGCGCGCCAACAGTCGGTAGCCAAGCGTCAGTTGGGAGTGAACCGGCGGCGGGAGCGAAAGCTGTTACGACACGTGGCAAATCAGCATTTCTCACCGGCCATTATTGCCGCTGATCAGCACTGGTTAGTGGTCAATTGGCTTGAAGGTGACGTTGTCACGAATGAGCAATTTGTTGAATTATCAGATAATGGGCAGTTGCCACAACTATTGGCCCGTCTGCATCATCTGCCTGCCAGTGGCTACCGTCTGGATTTGCGCGGTCAGTTAGCTCGTTATGGGCTGCTGATTGACCCAACACGCCACTCACCGGCCTGGTTGCGCCTGCAGCATGACTTTCTGCGCCGCGCGCTACCACAGCCCGTTAAACTGGCGACTTTGCATATGGATGTCCATCCCGGCAATGTGTTAATGGCCCCAACCGGGCTGAAGCTGATTGATTGGGAATATGCTGCCGATGGCGATATCGCATTAGATATTGCGGCGCTGTTTCGCAGCAATCACTGGTCATTACCGCAGCAACATATCTTTTTACAGCACTACTGCGCGAGTGAGCAGGGATATCATGACATTAACCGCTTATCCCGCCAGATACTGCGCTGGTTACCGTGGATTGATTACCTGATGCTAATGTGGTTTGAGGTGCGCTGGCAGCAAACGGGTGATGAGGTATTTTTACAATGGGCGTCGCCACTGCGCCAGCGGTTTAATTTATCGTTTTAATTTTAGCGTTACCCAAAGGCATTGGCGTTGCAGCCAGGCAAATCGAGTCCCTGTGGCACCCCGCCCGAAGGGTATTTTATTGAATGAAGTGAGGTTGTCGTGGGACCAGTAATGTTAGACGTCGCCAGCTATGAGCTGGATGCTGAAGAGCGTGAGATTTTGAAACACCCGCTGGTGGGCGGCCTGATTTTGTTCAGCCGTAATTTTCATGATGCAGAACAGTTGCGCGAGTTAGTTCGCCAAATCAGAGTGGCCTCTCGTGAGCGTCTGGTGGTGGCCGTTGATCAGGAAGGGGGCCGGGTGCAGCGTTTTCGTGATGGCTTTACTCGCCTGCCTGCGGCCCAGTCGTTTGCCGCTATTAATGATGCTGCTACTGCGGCTAAGCTGGCGCAAGAGGCCGGTTGGCTGATGGCGGCGGAGATGATAGCGATGGATATCGATATCAGTTTCGCGCCGGTACTGGATATTGGCCATGTTAGCGCGGCTATCGGTGAGCGCTCTTTCCACAGCGAGCCACAACAGGCTCTGGCGATGGCAGAATGCTTTATCCGAGGTATGCATAGTGCTGGGATGAAGACCACCGGTAAGCATTTCCCCGGCCATGGTGCGGTTACTGCAGACTCCCATAAAGAAACGCCACATGATAATCGACCACTGGCAGAAATCCGTACTCATGATATGGTTATATTTCGCGAGTTGATCGAGCGGCGATTGTTGGATGCCATCATGCCTGCTCACGTGATTTATACTGAAGCGGATGCGCGCCCAGCTAGCGGCTCGGCGTATTGGCTTCAGCAGATATTGCGCCAGGAGTTAGGCTTCGACGGCATTATCTTCTCGGATGATTTATCGATGGAAGGTGCTGCGATCATGGGCAGTTACGCCGAGCGCGGGCAGGCTTCGCTGGATGCCGGTTGCGATATGATTCTGGTGTGTAATAACCGTCAGGGTGCCATCAGCGTGTTAGATAACCTGTCTCCGGTCAAAGCGGATCAGGTTGCGCGCTTATATCATTCTGGGCAGTTTGAGCGCCGCTCGTTGATGGAGTCATCACGCTGGCAACAGGCGAACAAGGCATTAACCGCACTCAGCGAACGTTGGGATGCGCATAAGAGCCAATTGAAATAAGTTATATACTTTAAATAATTCGAGTTGCAGCCAACGTACATGCGACTTGAAGTCTGACGAGTATAAGTCGCGAGGATAAATATGATCGTCTATTTACATGGTTTTGATTCCAATAGCCCCGGCAATCACGAGAAAGTCCTGCAACTGCAATTTATCGATCCAGATGTGCGCTTTATCAGTTACAGCACCTTGCATCCTCGACACGATATGCAGCATTTACTGAAAGAGGTGGATAAAGCTATTCAGCAGGGCGGTGATGCCAACTCACTGATCTGTGGTGTTGGTTTAGGTGGGTTTTGGGCTGAACGCATTGGTTTCCTGTGCGGTATCCGCCAGGTTGCTTTCAACCCGAATCTGTATCCGCAGGACAATATGGGCGGTAAAATCGATCGCCCAGAAGAGTATGTTGATATCGCCAGCAAGTGTATTAATGACTTTCGCGAGAAAAATCGCGATCGTTGTCTGGTGGTATTGTCTCGCCATGATGAAATGCTTGATAGCAAGCGTACTGCGAATGACTTACACCCTTATTATGAAATTGTGTGGGACGAGAAACAAAAGCACAAGTTTAAAGATCTTTCGCCACATCTTCAGCGCATTAAAGCCTTTAAAACCCTTGGCTAGCGTAAAGCGATTGCTGAGCCTAAAATCGTCAACTTGTTAATGATTGGTTAATCATAAAGTCTGTAACGTTCTGCTAACCGGCTTGGATAAGGGAATCTAAATCCTTTCTCCAGGCCGTTTTGTTGATATAAAACGGCAAAATAAGCTTTTTCCTCACTGCAAATAGAAAATCGCCAAACTGTGACTAAACGCTAACTATTTGAATCCTATTCCAGAAAAATCCCCTATGCTGCCACTTTAATCAAAAAAAGTTGATATATATCAATTTTGGTATGACCAAATAACCCTGCATGATATTCTGGCTACAGATTATTGATTTAGCATCAGCGAACCCTATGTTATCTAAGGATATTATTCCTTTACCCTTAGCTAACAATTGGTTCACATTTAGGGGGTCATTTTGACAACGCCGAAGAAAAAAATCGTTATTATTGGTGGTGGTGCTGGCGGCCTTGAGCTGGCGACCAGCTTGGGTCATAAATTGGGTCGCAGCAAGAAAGCTGACATCGTTCTGGTTGATCGCAACCACAGCCATCTGTGGAAACCGCTGTTACACGAAGTTGCCACCGGTTCTCTGGATGATGGCGTCGATGCATTGAGCTATTTGGCTCATGCTCGTAACCACCACTTTAATTTCCAGTTAGGTTCCTTAACTGACATTAACCGTGAAACCAAAACCCTCAGTTTGGCTGAGATTTGCGATGAACACGGTGATGTACTGGTGACGCAACGTGAATTGACCTATGACATTCTGGTCATGGCATTAGGCAGTACCTCTAACGATTTTGGCACGCCGGGCGTAAAAGAGAACTGCATCTTCCTTGATAATCCGCATCAGGCGCACCGTTTCCATAATGAAATGCTGAACCTGTTCCTGAAATATTCAGCGCAGCCGGGTGAAAAAGGGAAAGTTAACATTGCGATCGTTGGTGGTGGTGCTACCGGTGTGGAACTTTCTGCGGAACTGCACAATGCGGTGAAACAACTGCATAGTTACGGTTTTGAGGGCTTAGACAATCAAGCACTGAATGTGACGCTGGTGGAAGCTGGCGAGCGGATTCTACCCGCATTACCTCCGCGTATCTCAGCCGCCGCGCATCAGGAGCTGATTAAACTCGGCGTACGTGTGCTGACCAAAACCATGGTGACCAGCGCGGATAAGAAAGGGTTGAATACCAAAGAGGGTGAGTTCATTAACGCTGACCTGATGGTATGGGCGGCAGGTATCAAAGCACCGGACTTTATGAAAGATATCGCTGGGCTGGAAACCAACCGTATCAATCAGTTGGTGGTGGAACCAACACTGCAAACGACGCGTGATCCGAATATCTTTGCTATCGGTGATTGTGCTTCTTGCCCGCAGCCAAGCGGCGGTTTTGTCCCTCCGCGCGCGCAGTCGGCGCACCAGATGGCTAGCCGTTGCTACAGCAACATTCTGGCGTTGCTTAATGAGCAGCCGCTGAAGCCGTACATCTATAAAGACCACGGTTCACTGGTTTCACTGTCGAAGTTCAGTACAGTTGGTAGCCTGATGGGTAATCTGATGCGTGGTTCAATGATGGTCGAAGGGCGTGTTGCCCGTGTGGTGTATATCTCGTTGTATCGTATGCACCAAGTGGCATTACACGGTTATACCAAGACGGGCCTGATGATGCTGGTGGGTGGAATTAATCGGGTTATTCGCCCGCGCCTGAAATTGCACTAATCGCCTTGGTACTTAAACAAACCGCTGCCGCTAATGAAGGGTAGCGGTTTTTATTTGCCAGACCTTAGCGCACTTAAATTTAAACGTATTCGCATGTAATGTTAAATTTGCAGCATAAAATTTCGCAGTCGCAAATTCCCGCAGTCGGATTCCTCCTAAACATATCCATTCACACCTGTTATATGGATGTTTAGTCCATTTGTCTTATTGCTAGCTCAAACGACTTTGTGCAGACTCCATGGTGTTTACAGACGGCGAGTCACGCACGCCGTATTCCGCTAATCAGAGACAGCCTTTGGTGCCGGAAACTGTCAGATTTTCTGTTTTTACGCTGGAATTCTGAGGCAGAAGATGCGTGGTAACACTTTCAGGAGGATTTCCTGTGAACAAATCAATGTTAGCAGGCGTGGGTATCGGTATTGCGGCCGCTCTGGGAATTGCCGCAGTTGCGAGTATGAATGTTTTCTCTGGCGCACCGCAATATGCACAAGTTATTGCGGCGACACCGATTAAAGAAACGGTCAAAACGCCTCGGCAGGAATGTCGTAATGTCACTGTTACGCACCGTAAACCCGTACAAGACGAGAATCAGATTGCTGGCTCAGTGTTGGGTGCGGTTGCTGGTGGGGTTCTGGGACATCAGGTAGGGGGCGGGCGAGGGAAGGATATCGCTACTGTTGCCGGTGCGTTGGCTGGCGGATATGCCGGTAACCGCGTGCAAAGTAATATGCAGGAAGGTGATACCTATACCACCACTCAACAGCGTTGCCAGACTGTCTATGACAAGTCACAGAAAATGCTGGGATATGACGTAACCTACAAAATTGGTGATCAGCAAGGAAAAATTCGTATGGATCGTGATCCAGGTACGCAGATCCCGATCGATAAAAATGGTCAACTGATACTGAACGACCGAGCATAATACAAAATCTGTTGTCCAAGACCTGGTACCAAGAACCCGCGATTTAGTGCTAATTCTGATCGTTTAAACCGAACATGTTTTTGCCGCAAACCGGCAGAAAATTTAAGCGAGTGGCATTAGCATTAACGCGGGTCTCTCATTGCTGAAAAACCCACGTTAACTCGCTGATTAGCCTACCCGATGCTGCGCAAAGGCGGCCAACAGCTCACTGATAAATTTCAACCGTTGCGAGCGGTCAGTTAAATCCTGCATAAACTTCAGCTTGGTTGGCCCTTCCAGGCGGTATATCTGCGGCTGGCGCTGTAGTAGCCCAATCAGATAGACAGGATCGACTTTGTTCTTATCGCTAAACTCAATAAAACCACCGCGCTCATTGCCTTCAATTCGCTTGATACCCAATTTCTGTGCCTGCTGGCGTAACTCTGCTGTATTTAACAGGTAGCGCGCCGGATCGGGCAACTTGCCAAAACGATCGATTAACTCCACTTTTAACTCATCAAGTTCCGTCTCATTACGGGCACTGGCGATACGCTTATAGAATGAAAGCCGAACATTGACATCTGGAATGAAATCTTCCGGCAACAGCACTGGCATACGCAATTCAATTTCAGTTTGGTTGCTGGTCAAATCTTCCAGTGATGGCTCTCTGCCTTCTTTCAGGGCATCAACCGCGCTTTCCAGCAGCTCCATATAGAGCGAGAAGCCAATGGTGGTCATCTGGCCGCTTTGGTCTTCACCTAACAGTTCACCCGCGCCGCGAATTTCCAGATCATGGGTTGCCAGCGCAAAGCCAGCACCGAGATCTTCCAGTGAGGCAATCGCTTCCAGCCGCTTTTTAGCATCTGTGGTCATCGCTTTTGGATTTGGCGTCAGCAGGTAAGCATAAGCTTGATGATGTGAACGCCCAACCCGACCGCGCAATTGGTGTAACTGTGCCAGGCCAAAGTGATCCGCGCGCTCAATGATAATGGTATTGGCGCTAGGAATATCAATACCTGTTTCGATAATGGTGGTACAGACCAAAACGTTGAAGCGCTGATGATGGAAATCATTCATCACCCGCTCCAGATCCCGTTCACGCATCTGGCCGTGACCGATAGCAATGCGCGCCTCAGGAACCAGCTCTGCCAGACGTTGTGTGGCTTTCTCAATGTTTTCCACGTCGTTATACAGGTAATAAACCTGCCCACCGCGCAGAATCTCACGCAGAATGGCTTCACGAATGACCAGGCTATCGTACTCCCGCACAAAGGTTTTCACCGCCAGGCGACGCGCCGGTGGGGTAGCAATAATCGACAAGTCGCGCATGCCGCTCATCGCCATATTCAACGTGCGTGGGATCGGCGTGGCTGTCAGGGTCAGAATATCCACATCGGCACGCATCGCTTTGATCCGCTCCTTATGACGAACACCGAAGCGATGTTCCTCATCGACAATCAGCAGGCCGAGATCTTGCCAGCGCAGGTCACTTTGCAGCAACTTATGGGTGCCGATAATGATATCGACTTTACCTTCAGCGGCTTGCTCCAGAATCACTTGCTGCTCTTTGGCACTGCGGAAGCGGGACATCATTTCTATCCTTACCGGCCAGGTGGCAAAGCGATCCCGGAAGTTATCGAAATGCTGTTGGGCAAGTAGCGTGGTGGGAACCAATACGGCTACTTGCTTATTATTGGCAACCGCAAGGAATGCCGCACGCATTGCCACTTCGGTTTTACCGAAGCCAACATCACCACATACCAGGCGATCCATCGCCAGCGGCCGACACATATCGCTGAGAACCGCGTTAATAGCCTGTTCCTGATCTGGCGTGGTTTCAAACGGGAAGCTTTGGCAGAATAACTGGTATTGCTCGCGGTCATGTTTGAATTTAAAGCCAGACTTGGCGGCGCGCTGGGCATAGATATCCAGCAGTTCAGCGGCCACATCTCGCACTTTCTCGGCTGCTTTTTGTCGCGCCCGACCCCAGGCTTCTCCGCCCAGTTTATGCAGTGGCGCATTTTCATCAGCACCGCCGGAATAACGGCTGATCAGATGCAAAGATGAGACTGGCACATACAACTTATCTTCACCGGCGTAGGTCAGTATCAGGTATTCAGCTTTGATGCCGCCAGCTTCGAGTGTGGTTAACCCCAGATAGCGGCCCACACCATGCTCCAGATGAACGACTGGCTGACCGGGGCGCAGCTCGGCCAGATTGCGAATGAGGGTATCGGTATTGATGGTGCGCCGATTATCCTGCCGACGGCGGCTGACGCGCTCGCCAAGTAAGTCACTTTCACAAATCAGCGCTAACTGTTTATCGGTATCGAGGAAGCCGCGTTCGCTGGCACCGATCATCAGATAATGGCCGGGAGCCGCCACTTGTGATAACGCTGTTATCAGGCTCGGGCTGATTTTTATCCGTGCCAGCAGGTCTTGCAGCGTTTCTCGCCGGCCTTCGCTTTCGACTGAAAACACGATGCTACCACTGAATGTTTCGATAAAGCGGCGCAGGTTATCCAATGGCACTTTTTGCTGTGCTTGCACGGACACATCAGGCAGTGGCTGATAGTGCAAATTGGTATTAGCGGCTTTAGTGGGCAGTGCATCCGTCTTGAACTGGAGCCGAGGCCATTTTTTCAGTTCATTGAACAGCGAATCAACCCGTAACCAGAGCGTATCGGGTGCCAGCAATGGGCGCATTGGGTCAACACGGCGGCTTTCAAAGCGCTGGTTCACATCTAACCAGAAACGCTCGGCGGAACCCTCCAGGTCACCGGTATTCACCAATAAGGTATTTCCAGGTAAATAGCTGAACAGTGAGGGCAACGGCTGGCTAAAGAACAACGGTTGCCAATATTCGATACCGGCAGGCCAGATGCCTTTACTGACTTGCTGATAGATGTGTTCAGCGTCGCGGCGAACTTCAAATTGTTCACGCCATTGGCTGCGGAATAACTCGATTGCGGTTTTGTCTATCGGAAATTCATGGGCTGGCAGGAGGTTTATCTGCTCAACTTCGGACAGCGTGCGCTGCGAATCAACATCAAACACACGCAGACTGTCAATGTCATCATCAAAGAAATCAATTCGATACGGCTCTTCGCTACCCATAGGATACAAATCGAGCAATGCACCACGGGTTGCAAACTCACCATGTTCCATTACCTGATCAACACTGCGGTATCCTGCTTGCTCAAGTTGCGCCCGCAGCTTATCGCGCGATAGATGCTGGCCTTTTTTCATCACCAGCGCATGGCCGTGCAGGAATTCATGTGGGCATACGCGCTGCATCAGGGTATTAATCGGGAGAATAATAACACCGCGCTCCATCGCGGGCAGATGATACAAACATGAAAGGCGCGCTGAAATAATATCCTGATGCGGTGAGAAACTGTCGTAAGGCAGCGTTTCCCAATCGGATAGCGTACTTACCGGGCGGAGTGAGAATTGTTGCACCTCATCACGCAGGCGCAGCGCCGTTTGCATGTCAGGGGTAATTAACATTACCGGGCCATCATGGCGCTCAATGATTTCTGCACATTCCACCGCGCAGGCTGAGCCGGTCAACTGGCCTAACTGACGGGTATCACCAGGCCGCTGCGGCAATGAATAACGATATTGTTGGGACATAAGCAGTTAAACAGTCTCTTAGTTTGTATCCCCGTCACCCGTTAAGAGGCAGGGGGGGTGGCTGCCCTTGCTCATCTCAGCTACTTAGTTATCTAAGCGACTGAGGTTCACCCTCTGGGCTAGCATAAATGCTGTTCAAATCGGTACCCTACCGATTTGTGACTCGGTTGCCGCCTACCGGCATCATAAAATAATTGGGGCCTGGTTAACCCATGTGCCGTTCAGCATCACAGTATCCGCACGGCAGACGACAAATTATCTCGGCGGCTATCCTAGCACGTGAGGGGGCATAGCCACAGACTGGGCGCTCTGATTTGGAATAAAAGCCAGAGATATATCCAATAGATCTCAAGGTGCAGGAAGGCGGCAAGCGAGAAAATCCCGATGAGCTTACTAAAGTAAGTGATTCGGGTAAACGAGCGCGGCCAACACACCTGTAACTTGAAATATGAAGGATATAGGCGGTTAATGGTTCCATAAAGGCGTAGTACCCTTTATTATCCTCGATCACTTTGCTTTAGCAACAGGATCTAAACAGATTTCATGTATCAACCTGTCGCACTATTTATTGGCCTGCGTTATATGCGCGGGCGTGCATCTGATCGCTTTGGTCGGTTCGTCTCATGGCTCTCTACCATTGGCATCACGCTCGGCGTGATGGCGCTGATCACGGTACTGTCGGTGATGAATGGTTTTGAGCGTGATTTGCAGAATAATATTTTGGGGCTGATGCCGCAGGCGCTGATTACCACGCCACAAGGTTCTCTTGACCCGAATAAAATCCCCGCCTCAGCACTTAAATCGCTGGCTGGGGTTACCGATATTGTGCCGCTAACCACTGCGGATGTGGTATTGCAGAGTGCCCGTAATCTGGCGGCTGGTGTGATGCTGGGTGTTGATCCCGAGCGTCATGAACCACTGGCTGATTATTTGGTCAACGTGCACCTGAAAGATTTACAGCCGGGGAGTTACAATACTATCTTGGGCGAAAAACTGGCGGGCCAGTTAGGCGTTAAACGTGGTGAAACATTGCGTTTGATGGTCCCTAGCGCCAGTCAGTTCACACCAATGGGGCGTATTCCTAGCCAGCGGCTGTTTAATATCATTGGAACATTTGCCGCAGACAGTGAGGTTGATGGCTATCAAATGCTGGTTAATCAGCAGGATGCATCACGTCTGATGCGTTATCCGGCTGGCAATATTACCGGCTGGCGTCTATTCCTTTCACAACCTTTGTCCGTTGATAGCCTGAGCCAACAGGCGTTGCCTGAAGGCACGGTATGGAAAGATTGGCGGGAGCGTAAAGGCGAGTTGTTCCAGGCGGTGCGTATGGAAAAAAACATGATGGGGCTGCTACTTAGCCTGATTATTGCCGTCGCAGCCTTTAATATCATTACCTCGCTGGGCCTGTTAGTGATGGAGAAACAGGGTGAAGTGGCGATTTTGCAAACTCAAGGCCTGAGCCGCCGCCAAATCATGCTGGTCTTTATGGTGCAGGGGGCTACTGCCGGGGTAATTGGCGCATTGCTGGGGGCCGGGCTGGGTATTTTACTCGCCAGCCAATTAAACACTATCATCCCAATTCTCGGTTTATTGATCGATGGTGCCACCTTGCCAGTGGAGATTAACCCTGTACAGGTCACCGTGATTGCTCTGTTGGCGATGGCGATTGCTTTGTTGTCCACGCTTTATCCTTCCTGGCGCGCTGCCGCCGCACAACCTGCCGAGGCTTTACGCTATGAGTAACCATCCATTATTACAGTGTTTAGATCTGTGCAAGCGCTATCAGGAAGGGCAACTGCATACTGACGTATTGCGTAACGTGTCGTTCACTATCGAGTCTGGTGAACTGATGGCGATTGTCGGTAGCTCCGGTTCAGGTAAAAGTACCTTATTGCATCTGTTAGGGGGACTGGATTCCCCAACATCCGGTGAGGTCATTTATCAAGGCCGCTCACTGAATCAGCTCTCATCCAGCGCAAAAGCGGAATTACGTAACCGTGAGTTAGGTTTTATCTATCAGTTCCACCATTTACTGCCTGATTTTACCGCACTGGAAAATGTCGCAATGCCACTGTTAATCGGTGGGGCCAAACCCGCAGAGGCGCAGGATAAAGCCCGGGCGATGTTGACGGCCGTAGGGTTGGAAAAACGGAGCAAGCATCGGCCATCGGAGTTGTCTGGCGGTGAGCGTCAGCGGGTGGCGATTGCCCGTTCGCTGGTGAATAACCCGTCACTGGTTTTGGCGGATGAACCGACCGGTAACCTGGACCAACGTAATGCTGACAGCATCTTTAATCTGTTAGGTGAATTGAATGTCCGCCAGGGGACGGCATTTTTAGTGGTAACCCACGATTTGCAGTTAGCAAAACGTATGAGTCGCCAGTTGGAAATGCGCGACGGCCAGCTACAGCAACACTTGACACTGGTGGGGGCTGAGTAATGGGTGCGTCGCCACTTTCGCTTTTAATCGGCTTACGGTTTAGCCGTGGCCGCCGTCGTGGCGGTATGGTGTCATTAATTTCGGTGATATCTACCTTGGGTATCGCCTTGGGTGTCGCAGTGTTGATCGTGGGCCTAAGTGCGATGAATGGCTTCGAACGTGAGCTGAAAGATCGCATTTTGGCTGTGGTGCCACACGGTGAAATTGCGGTGGTTAATCAGCCGTTCAGTGGCTGGCCGCAAACCCTGCAACGCATTGAAAAAGCCCCCGGTATTGTGGCGGCTGCACCCTATATCAATTTCACTGGTCTGATTGAAAATGCCACACAACTGCGGGCGGTACAGGTCAAAGGTGTTGATCCGCAAGCTGAACAGCACCTTAGTGCATTGCCCAGTTTTGTTCTTGACCATGCTTGGGATAATTTCAAAGCGGGTCAGCAGCAGATTATTTTAGGTAAAGGTCTTGCTGACGCGTTAGGTGTGAAGCAGGGGTCATGGCTGACAGTGATGATTCCGAATAGCGATCCTGAAATGAAACTGCTGCAACCTAAGCGTATTCGCTTACAGGTAGCCGGTGTTTTTCAACTCAGTGGTCAGTTGGATCACAGTCTGGCACTGGTTCCTTTGGCTGATGCCCAACAATATTTGGATATGGGTGACAGTGTCACTGGTATAGCCATTAAGGTCAATGATGTATACAACGCGAATAAACTGGTGCGCAGCGCTGGCGAAGTGAGCAATGCGTATGTTTATATCAGCAGTTGGATTGGCACTTATGGCTATATGTATCGCGATATCCAGATGATTCGTACCATCATGTACTTGGCCATGGTGCTGGTGATCGGTGTTGCCAGCTTTAATATTGTGTCCACACTGGTTATGGCGGTTAAAGATAAAAGCAGCGATATTGCCGTGTTACGCACATTAGGGGCCAAAGACGGACTGATCCGCGCAATCTTTATCTGGTATGGCTTGCTGGCCGGGTTTATCGGCAGTATCAGCGGGGTGATAGTGGGGGTGATTGTCTCAATGCAATTGACCAACATTATCCGGGGGCTGGAACGGCTGATTGGTCATCAATTCTTGTCTGGCGATATCTATTTTATCGATTTCCTGCCGTCAGAATTGCACTGGTTTGATGTGGCTTGCGTATTAGCCACCGCATTGGTGCTGAGTTTGATTGCCAGTTGGTATCCTGCACGTCGTGCAAGCCGTATTGATCCTGCGCGAGTGTTAAGCGGGCAATAATTATCCCTGTTATATTTCAAGCCGCATGTGCGTTGGCCTGCTTTCGTTACTCGGCCCGTCCATGGGCCTCGCAGATAGAGGCCGCTGCAAGCAGTGTTCAACTCTGCTCCGGGCAGATTTGTCACCCCAGTCACTTGCTTTAGTAAGCGCCTGGGGACTAACTCAGTTGCCATTTTCCTACAGCTCGAATTATTTAGGGTATATAAGGACAATTCTATGTATTACGGTTTTGATATGGGCGGCACCAAGATTGAGTTAGGCGTTTTTGATGCCAATCTGCAACGAATCTGGCATAAGCGAGTCCCAACGCCCCGTGAAGATTATCAGCAGTTACTGCAAACTTTGCGTGATTTAACGCTGGAAGCTGATGCATATTGTGGTGTTAAAGGCAGTGTGGGTATTGGTATTCCCGGGTTACCCAATGCCGATGATGGCACCGTATTTACGGCCAATGTGCCATCTGCCATGGGGCAATCGTTGCAGGGTGATCTTTCCCGCCTGATTGAGCGTGAAGTTCGAATCGATAACGATGCTAACTGTTTTGCGCTGTCCGAAGCGTGGGATCCTGAATTTCGCACTTATCCAACAGTTCTGGGGTTAATTCTTGGCACGGGTGTGGGTGGTGGCCTGATTGTTAATGGCAGTATTGTTAGTGGGCGTAATCATATTACCGGCGAGTTCGGCCACTTTAGGTTACCGGTTGATGCGTTGGATATTTTAGGCGCAGATATTCCGCGCGTACCCTGTGGTTGCGGCCATAACGGCTGCATAGAGAACTATATTTCAGGGCGTGGTTTCGAATGGATGTATCAGCACTTCAACCAACAATCGCTGCCCGCAATTGAAATTATCGCCAACTATAATGCTGGTGAAGCCAAAGCTGTAGCTCATATTGAGCGTTTTATGGATGTGCTGGCGGTATGTTTGGGTAACCTATTGACGATGCTTGATCCACATCTGGTGGTCATCGGTGGTGGATTATCTAATTTTGATAATATTTATCAGGAACTACCGAAACGTTTGCCGCAGCATTTATTGCGAGTGGCTCGATTGCCACGCATTGAAAAAGCGCGTTATGGTGATGCGGGCGGCGTTCGTGGCGCTGCGTTTCTGCATTTGAGTGAGTAATAGCCGTCGCAAGCTATCTAGTTATTTCAAATAATATAGTTGTTTCAAACAATATAGTCGTAGCAAATAATAGAGTCGTCACAAACAATAACGATATCCAATATAGAGGCAAAAGTTATGCGTATTCGCCATCGGCTATGTCGGTTTCGCAAGAATAAGCATTTGCGGCATCAACGTTTTCGCTCCCGTATCTTCCATCGGGACAGTGCTGCTACAGCAGAAATGAAGAAACCGTTTGTGGTGGTGCTTACTGGTGCGGGGATTTCTGCTGAGTCAGGCATCCGTACTTTCCGTGCTGCAGATGGCTTATGGGAAGAGCATCAGGTGGAAGATGTTGCAACGCCTGAAGGGTATCGTCGCGACCCTGAGTTGGTTCAAGCTTTTTATAATGCCCGCCGCCGCCAGTTGCAGCAGCCAGAAATCGCACCCAATGCGGCGCATAAAGCGTTGGCAGATTTGGAAGCGGTGCTGGGTGATAACTTTGTTCTGATTACCCAGAATATTGATAATTTGCATGAAAGGGCGGGCAGTAAGCGTGTTATCCATATGCATGGTGAATTGCTGAAGGTGCGTTGCACGCAGTCTGGTCAGGTATTAGAGTGGCCGGGGGATCTCTCGGCTGACGAGCGTTGTCACTGCTGCCAGTTCCCATCCCCTTTGCGGCCCCACATTGTGTGGTTTGGCGAGATGCCGATGGGTATGGATGATATCTATCAGGCGCTGGCTGACGCTGATTTCTTTATCTCGATAGGAACTTCAGGCCACGTCTATCCAGCGGCTGGGTTTGTCCATGAGTCACGTTTGCATGGTGCTCATACCGTTGAGTTGAATCTGGAACCCAGTCAGGTAGAAAGTCAGTTCGATGAAAAACATTATGGGCTTGCCAGTAAAGTAGTACCGGAATATGTGCGCGAGTTTTTGACCACACGGGGTGAGAATCGCCAGGGTGGTAGCGGCAATTAGCCAAAATGGCGTATAAATAAACGATAGTCCCTGCGGGTTGATGAATAAATCACCCCGCAGGGTTTTAGCATCCCACCTTATTATTCTGGCTTAAGTTTGCCTAAAGCTGACTTGACGCAATATTTGATCATGATCACTTCCCCATAATGATATTCACTATTATGAGGGTGGGAACCATGGACAAATTACTCGACCGCTTTTTCAACTATGTCTCTTTTGATACACAAGCAAAAGCCAATGTAAAATCCGTGCCGAGCACTGAGGGGCAGCGCAAGCTTGCGCTGGCATTACAGCATGAGTTGCAGGCGCTGGGTTTTTCTCAGGTTACCTTGAGTGATCACAGTTGTGTAATGGCAACATTACCTGCAAATGTCTCTTGGCCGGTCCCCACTATTGGTTTTATTGCACATCTTGATACGTCACCTGATTTTTCGGGCAAAAATGTTAATCCGCAAATTGTGGAAAACTACCGTGGTGGGGATATTGCCTTGGGTATCGGAGACGAGGTGTTGTCACCGGTAATGTTCCCGGTGTTGCACCAGTTGCTCGGCCACACATTGATTACTACTGATGGTAAAACCTTGTTGGGAGCAGACGATAAAGCCGGTATCGCCGAGATTATTACCGCAATGGTGCGGTTAAAACACAGTAATGTGCCTCACGGGGATATCCGCATTGCATTCACTCCCGATGAAGAAGTTGGCAAAGGTGCACGTTTCTTTAATGTGGACGAGTTTGATGCTCAATGGGCTTATACCGTTGATGGTGGTGGTGTTGGCGAGTTAGAGTTTGAAAACTTTAATGCGGCGTCAGTAACGATCAAAATTGTCGGTAATAATGTCCACCCTGGCAGTGCCAAAGGGGTAATGGTTAATGCGTTATCATTGGCAACCCGTTTTCATCAGGAACTCCCTGCGGATGAAACCCCTGAATGCACTGAGGGTTACGATGGTTTTTATCATCTGCAAAGTATTAAAGGCACTGTCGAACGAGCAGAAATGCACTATATAGTACGCGATTTCAACCGTGATGGTTTTGAAGCTCGTAAGAAGAATATGGTAGATATTGCTAAGCGGGTTGGTAAAGGTTTACACCGTGACTGCTATATCGAAATTGTTATGGATGATAGCTATTACAATATGCGTGAACATATTGTTAAACACCCGCATATCATCGAACTGGCCCAGCAGGCGATGCGTGATTGTGATATCACACCCATTATGAAGCCGATACGGGGAGGCACTGATGGTGCACAATTATCCTTCCTCGGATTACCGTGCCCGAATATCTTTACCGGTGGTTATAATTATCATGGAAAACATGAGTTTATTACGCTGGAAGGAATGGAAAAAGCGGTCGCGGTCATCATGCGGATTTCTGAACTAACCGCAGCACGGGCTAAAGCATCATAAGTTGACTAGCCATTAGCTCAACAACCTATCGAAAACGCCCCGTAAATGGGGCGTTTTTGTATCTCTATTCACGGATATTAGTCGTTGAAATACCAATAACCGCTGTTAACCAGTTCTGCTAGCAGTGCCAGGAAGACCGGGTCTTCCAGTGCATCACCAAGTTGTTGAGCATCTACACTGAAATGTTGACACAAAGCATTGGCAGCACTCAAATGTGGCGTATCAATCAGTTCACCGTTAACAAAGCAGCTATCACCAATACGCAGGGCGCGCAGGCCAGTAAGGCGCTGCAATGGCTCACCTTGCTGTAGCAAATCATAGATCTCACTGACCTGATAAGGTGGTTCAGGCGGTGCAACATCCAGTTCATGCCGTGATTGAGAGGTAAACTCACCAAACCAGTTTTGGAAATGCTCAGGTTGTTGGAGTAAATCCAACATCATTGCCTGCAGTTTATCCACCTCGTGTGGCAAAATATCTGCCGGCTGGTCACGCAGTTGCAAATCAGGATCACTGTAGCGGTAACTCCCCAATTCACGCGAAAGGATATAGTCGGCAAAACCACTGACTAATTCACGGCCATTTGGTGCGCGAAAACCAACAGAGTAATTCAATGCATTTTCAAGTGCATAGCCTTCATGGGGGAAACCCGGTGGAATGTAAAGAATATCGCCCGGTTCCATTTCCTCATCAATGATGGCGTCGAAGGGATCGACTTGCAGTAAGTCAGGGTGTGGGCAATACTGCTTCATTTCAGTTTTTTCACCCACTCGCCAGCGGCGGCGGCCAGTACCCTGAATGATAAAGACATCATATTGATCAAAGTGCGGGCCTACGCCGCCACCCGGAACTGAGAAAGAGACCATCAAATCATCCATACGCCAATCAGATAGCTGACGGAAGGGGCGCATTAAAGCAGCAGCAGGTTCATGCCAATGGTCAACAGCTTGCACCAGCAGCGACCAATTATTTTCACCCAGGTGATCAAAACTCTCAAACGGGCCGTGACTCACTTGCCAACGCCCCTCTTCATGGCTTACCAAGCGGCTGTCGACTTCATTTTCCATGGCTAGCCCGGCAAGTTCATCCGGCGAAAGCGGGTCTATAAAGTTTTTAAAACCGCGTTTGAGGATAACGGGGCGTTTCTGCCAGTAACGTTGCAGAAAATCAGGCCAATCGAGGCAGAGTTGGTAATCCATATTTATTCCAGAATAGGAGGGAATTTGCTTGTGATTATAACGGAAGCCGGCCTTTAGTATCAGGGGTTGGCAGGCAAATTTTGTTAATCATCGTGATAATCATGTTGCTGGCCAAAAGTTACCATCATTTTGGCTCCACCTAACGGGCTTTCAGTGATGGAAATATCACCTTGGTACTGTTCAATAATTTCGGCGGCTACTGACAACCCTAACCCTTGTCCTGGACGTAAAGTATCAACGCGCTGCCCGCGCTGAAAAATCAGCGACCGCTTGCTTTCAGGAATTCCTGGGCCATCATCATCAACCACGATCGTTAGTTGTTTTTCAGAGTGCAGAGCAGTAATTTCAACAAATTCAAGACAATACTTGCAAGCGTTATCCAGCACGTTGCCCATCACTTCCATAAAGTCATTTTTGTCACCAAGGAAGGTGACTTCAGGTGAGATATCCAGCGTCAGTACCACCCCTTTACGCTGATAGACTTTATTCAGTGCGCTGCACAAGCTGTCTAACAGCGCCGGTACCGAGTGAATCTCTCGAACCAGTACATTTTGTTCGGAACGCATACTGGCACGGTGCAGGTAATAGCCAATTTGCTGAGAGATACGGCTTATCTGCTCTAGCATGATAGGCTCGACTTCTTCGATGGTTGTCTGCTTGCCGGTACGTAAAGAACGCAATGTAGTTTGTAATACTGCCAGCGGAGTTTTAAGGCTGTGGGTGAGGTCAGATAAGGTAGTGCGGTACTTGGTATAACGCTGACGCTCATTGGTGAGCAAAATATTGAGGTTTCGAACCAAACTTTGTAATTCACGCGGTGGATTTTCATCCAGTTGCTCGCGTTCACCTTTTTCCAACTGACTGATCTGACTGACCAGAGCTTTAATTGGCCGCAGACTCCAGTAAGCCGCCAGCCATAGTAAAGGAACCACTAATAGCAAATTAGCCAGTAACACATAGCTAAACCAATTCCACACCAAATCAGAGCGTTGTAACTCCTGTGGAATGGTGTCTACTACCACAATAGTTAATTGTGGCAAGCGGGAGGTCGCCGGATAAGTATTGACGGAGATTGAATGGGTTAGGGCGCTGTTATCCGTATCGTCGTATTTTTTGAGTTGGTCTTGGGCTTTGGGGTTATCACCTAACATCATACTACTGATGTGGGTTCCAGTATCCAACTCATAGAAGCCCGGTTTTTGTAACCAGCTTTTTTCAATATGGGATTCAAGCTCAGGCACATGACGCTGACGCCACAGAATATTGCCGTCTTTGTCGTAAATCAGAACCAACGTAGGGATGTTCAGTTCAAGTTCAGGGGGGACCGAAATACTGAGTTTATTATCATGCCACTGAGCCAAACTAAAAAATAAGTTACTTTCACCGCGATGGGCGCTGAAGGTATTTTTATCAAAGCTGACAATATAACCAACTACAGCAACCATACCATAGGATAACGACAGCGCTAAAATGACACCTGCTGTCGCCATAAGAAAACGCGCACGAAGTGAGAACGGTTTGCTATTTTTCCTGAGCATTGTGTCTAGCTGGCGTCAAAACGGTATCCCTGACCTCGGATGGTCGTAATCACTTCGCCTTCATGTTCTGCCAGTAGCTTTTTACGCAAACGGCCCATTAATACATCAATGGTGTGGCTCTCACGTAGTTCTGCATCAGGGTAGAGTTGCAGCATGAGCGTATCTTTGCTGACCACTTTACCGGCATTACGAATAAGGGTTTCGATGATAGTGTATTCAAAGGCCGTCAGTTTAATCTGTTGCTGGTTAACACACAACTCTCGACGCGAAAGGTCAATCTGAAATGGAGGGAATTCAATTACCTGAGAAGCTAAGCCAATATTGCGGCGCATCAACGCCTGCATCCGTGCGATGACTTCTTCGAGATGAAAGGGCTTAGTCACGTAATCGTCGGCACCCGCTTCCAGCACGGCAACTTTATCTTGCCAGCTTTCCCGTGCTGTGAGCACCAGAATAGGCAGATTTGTTTGATGACTGCGCCAGCGACGAATAAGACTTAAACCATCTTCCCCTGGAAGGCTGAGATCAATAATCGCGATATCCGGGGCATGCTCTTGCAAGAAATAGTCCGCCTCTTTAGCATCTTCCGCTGCATCAACTTGATGGCCCATTTCACGCATTTGCACCGTAAGATGGTGACGCAATAAAGCATTATCTTCCACAACCAGAACCCGAATACCACATTCCTCAATAAGACTTGCCGGGTAATGCAATATTACCCAGCAAGTAAACAATTAAAACCAACTACTTAGAAGTTATAACGTAAACCTGTTTGCATGGCTTGATCACTTACTTTCCAGTTATGGTAGGTGTAACCTACTTCCGCTGCAAGGTTCTGCGTCAAGGCGTAGCTTGTCGTAATTCGTGCTTCATGGAATGCACGGTGGTCATAGTTCGCCAGGCGATAGGCAACATTCATACCGATATTTTGCGTGAGTTTGCTCTTAATACCTATTTCACCGGTAGCGCTATTGTAGGTGTTGGTTTTTTCACCGTCTTTGCTGGCATCAAATACCATTGCATGGCGGCTGCCGCCCACTAAGCTATAAAAATCGATATTAGGTGAAAAAGCAAAGTGGTACCCCAAGCCGAGTACTGCTTCCGCGAGACCACGATCGTTATTGGCAATACTGTTCAGGCGGGCATCAATAAAGAGATCATTCTCAAATCCATAGCCACCATTCAGATATATGCCACCCATATCGCGATTACCGACATGGCTGTACTTTTTTTGGTCAAACTGTTTATCAAAACGGGCATTGTTGCTGATTGCACCGTATTGCAAGCCACCCGCGACATAAGTGTAATCACCCGCGATTGCGGCTGTACAGGTACCCATCAGGGCGAGAGATAATAAGGTTTGTTTCAACATATGATAATAGCTCCTGCAATTGTAACGTCCTTTTGACATTGCAGGTATTATCGATGATAGCGACTAAACCATTGCTAAACAGGCGGGAGTACACGGGAAAATAAGAAAAATCAGGGGATAATACAGGTGGCATTGGGTTACCACCTGTATTAGGGATTAAAATATTACTTTAATTCATCGACCATAGTGGCCGCCCGGCCAATATAATTAGCAGGCGTCATTGCTTTCAAGCGGATTTTTTCTTCTTCCGGTAAGGCAAGTCCATCGATAAATGCCTGCATACCAGCGGCATCCACACGCTTGCCACGGGTAAGTTCTTTTAATTTTTCATAAGGTTTTTCAATGCCATAACGGCGCATTACGGTTTGGATTGGCTCAGCCAGAACTTCCCAGTTGTGATCAAGCTCATCCCGTAGGTGCGCTTCGTTGACTTCCAACTTGCTAATGCCTTTCATCGTCGCCTGATAGGCGATCAACGCATAGCCCAAACCGACACCTAAATTGCGGAGCACGGTGGAGTCAGTCAGATCACGTTGCCAGCGGGAAACGGGCAGTTTACTGGCCAAATGCCCGAGCACCGCATTGGACAGGCCCAGATTGCCTTCGGAGTTTTCGAAATCAATTGGGTTCACTTTATGTGGCATCGTGCTTGAACCAATTTCACCGGCGATGGTTTTTTGTTTGAAATGATTTAGGGCAACGTAACCCCAAATATCACGGTCAAAATCGATCAGAATAGTATTAAAACGGGCAACGCAATCAAACAGTTCGGCAATGTAGTCATGAGGTTCAATTTGCGTGGTGTATGGGTTCCAGTTGATTCCTAGCGACGTGACAAAACTTTCGCTGAACTGATGCCAGTCAACTTCAGGATAAGCAACGATGTGAGCATTATAGTTACCTACTGCACCGTTGATTTTACCCAGAATTTCTACTTGTGACAGTTGACGGAACTGGCGCTCCATACGGTAAGCGACGTTAGCCAGTTCTTTACCGATGGTTGAAGGTGTGGCTGGCTGACCATGGGTACGGGACAGCAGTGGCAAATCACGGTACTGGTGGGCTAGCGCTTTAATTGAGTCAATAATCTGCCGCCACATTGGCAATACCACGTCCTGACGGGCGGTTTGCAACATTAAGGCATGGGATAAGTTATTGATATCTTCAGAAGTACAAGCAAAGTGAATAAATTCTGACACGGCGTGCAACGCCGGAACACTCTCTACTTTTTCTTTCAGAAAATACTCAACAGCTTTCACATCATGATTCGTCGTGCGTTCAATGGTTTTGATGCGTTGTGCATCTTGTTCGTTGAACTCTTGCACGATCTTGTCAAGGTAAGCGTTTGCGTCGGCATCAAAAGCCGGAACTTCTTTGATCTCTGTGCAGGCGGCCAGTTTTTGCAGCCAACGAACTTCGACCTGCACGCGGAATTTCAGCAAACCGAATTCGCTAAAGATTGGGCGCAGTGCGCTGACTTTGTCGCCGTAGCGACCATCAATAGGTGAAACGGCGGTCAGTGAGGATAATTCCATCGGTGGCAACTCCAATTACTTTGGTATGGTTCAATTATGAGCAAGAATACTCTGTGCCTGTTTAAAGAGACGATTTCGTGAAAACATTAACTGCAAGCGGCTTCCACCGACTTGCTGCCAAAGCACGGCTGAGCGAATACCCGCCAGCAAGGCGGCACGAACTTTTGCCTGCACCAGTGTGCTTTGTAGAATTGCAGGTGAACCGACCACTTGAATCCGTGGGCCGAGTGGGCTGATAACATCAGTATAAATCGATGCCAGCGAACTCATCATCGTTTCCGATTCAAGATCGAAATGCACCAATTGGCGATCAAGCTGACTGATTCGATCACCCAATGTATTCATGGCGGATTTATTGGCATTGAGCTTGCGCTCTAGCACCATCAGGCTCAGGGTGTAGCGGGTTAATTCTGCTGCCGGCCCCTGACGATTGGCGTTTAAGACACTTTGCAGGGTCTCTAATCCCATTTTCAGCGATTGTTCATTACCGCCGTACACCGCAATTGTTGACGGCGGGTCAGTCTGTAGTAGCCCGCCCAAGAGGGTATTCAATGCATCATTATCGCACTGGCCTTCATGAGCCAGTTGCTGAACCACGCGAGCGGACTGGCAGATCCCTGCCAGTGCCAGCGTAATATCATAATAATTCTTCGCCACGGTCACTCCTGTAAACGTTCGGGGTCATTACTAGGCTGATTTAGTTTGTTACCGCATCAGTCAGTGGATAACGCTCTTCAATGATACCGCCGCCGAGGCAGACTTCACCTTGATAGAATACAGCGGACTGCCCCGGTGTTACTGCGGCAACCGGGTTATCGAACCTGACCTCGACACGCTCATTATCCAGCGGGGTGACGGTGCAGGGAATATCCTGCTGACGGTAGCGTGTTTTCACCACACACCGAAAAGCGGCGGTGATCGGTTGACGGTCAACCCAGTGCAATTGTTGGGCTATCAGACCCACTGACATTAACCGGGGATGTTCATGTCCTTGCGCCACGAGCAAGATGTTATTAGCGACATCTTTATCTACCACATACCATGGGTCATCACCGCCATCTTTGGTGCCACCAATACCCAGCCCTTTACGTTGCCCCAAGGTGTGATACATCAACCCCTGATGCTCGCCCATATGCTGACCGTCAACCGTCATGATAGGGCCGGGTTGTGCGGGCAGATAGCGCCCCAAAAAATCACGGAATTTGCGCTCACCAATAAAGCAGATACCGGTAGAGTCTTTTTTCTTGGCGGTGACCAGCTCAAGTTGTTCGGCGATACGGCGAACTTCGGGTTTTTCCAATTCTCCGACCGGGAACAGGCTTTGGGCCAGTTGTTCGTGGCTTAATGTATAGAGGAAGTAACTTTGATCTTTATTGCCATCCAGACCGCGTAATAAACGGCTTTTGCCATCAACATCCTGGCGGCGAACATAGTGGCCAGTGGCAATATAATCGGCGCCTAAGTCTTCAGCAGCAAACTCAAGGAAGGCTTTAAACTTGATCTCTTTATTACACAGAATATCAGGGTTAGGTGTGCGCCCGGCTTTATATTCTTCCAGGAACAATTCAAACACGTTATCCCAATATTCTGCGGCAAAATTGACGGTGTGCAACTCCATGCCCAGTTTGTCGCATACTGCTTGCGCATCGGCCAAATCGGTCGCTGCGGAACAATATTCTTCGCCATCATCCTCTTCCCAGTTCTTCATGAACAAACCGGCAACTTGGTAACCCTGTTGCTGGAGCAGGTAGGCGGAAACGGAAGAGTCGACACCGCCGGACATACCGACGATTACTTTTTTCTGGCTATTATCTGACATGGGAGTCTCACTAACGTAAATACCTAAGCCTCTGATAGAGGGCCGGCCGGATAACACTATCCGAACACTTTGCCGCCACAGGCAAGGCATTATAAAAACAAGCGCCGGATTTTATCACGTTGACCGCTTGGCTGCATTCTAGATTCGCGCTCTTGACGAAATTACCTGAGTAAATCAAATCTACCTTTTATAAAGGCCAGTTAAAGGAGCCAACCAGATCAAGTGAATAACGTTCTGGCTGTTGGTAACAGCGGATACTTTCGGCCACTAGCGGTGAACGTAAATTGGCTGATTGCAGTATTTCATCAGCAGAGAGCCACAGACAGCAGTCAATGTCACTGTCATGAGGATGGGTGGGTAAGGGGGCCAGCAGCTCAATAACAAAAGCGAAGCGTAAGAATGGCGTTTTGTCCGGTGCTATCCATTGATGCATTCGCAGAAAAGATTGCGGTGTGGCGCGGATCCCGGTCTCCTCCCACAGTTCTCTCTCTGCGGCTTGCAGCAGGGTTTCATCGGCTTCCAAATGCCCAGCCGGTTGATTCCATAATTTTTTGCCATTAATCGTCTCTTCGACAACTAAAAATTTCCCTTGAGCGTGTACAACACAAGCGACAGTTACATGGGGCTTAAACATCGCGAATCTCCTTCCATTCGCCGGGCTGTAGGTCGGCAAGGCTTAAGTTTCCTACACTAAACCGTATCAGACGTAGAGTAGGGAAGCCAATATGGGCCGTCATTCTGCGTACTTGTCGATTCCGACCTTCGTAAAGTGTGATCTGTAGCCAACGGGTAGGAATATTTTTGCGCTCTCTGATGGGGGGAACTCGCGGCCACAGCCACTCAGGTTCGCTAACTAACTCGGCCCCTGCGGGTAAGGTCGGACCATCTTTTAAGACAACGCCGTGCCGTAGCTTATCGAGTGCATCGTCTTCTGGCACGCCTTCTACTTGTACAAAATAGATTTTACCTGTTTTTGCTGTCGGTTGGGTGAGTTTGGCTTGTAACTTGCCATCATTGGTTAATACCAGTAAACCTTCACTGTCGCGATCGAGCCTGCCAGCGGCATAAACATCGTTAAAAGGAATAAATTCCTTTAATGTTCTGCGGCCAGATTCATCAGTAAATTGTGGTAATACATCGAAAGGTTTGTTGAATAACAGTACCCTCCGAGGGCCTACCGGCTTTACTTGTTTGGCCTGTATCTTGGTGCTGAATCGGTTAACTTTGTGATTTTTAACAGAGAATTTATTCATGATTATTGCGATTCCGAATGATTAGCGCATTATACCTTAATCCGTTTCGGATTGGCGTGGGACGAATATTCAAGTAGTATTGACACGAATCTTACAAGGCATTAACAAAATTGCGCTGAAGGAGAAGGTTGATGGAAAGCAAAGTAGTTGTTCCGGCAGAAGGTAAGAAAATTACTGTCGATGCTCAGGGTAAACTGGTTGTTCCGCATAATCCGATCATTCCATTTATTGAAGGTGACGGTATTGGCGTTGATGTGACCCCAGCCATGATCCACGTGGTAGATGCCGCGGTTAAGAAAGCCTATAAAGGCGAGCGTAAAATCTCCTGGATGGAAATCTACACCGGTGAGAAGTCAACGCATGTTTATGGCAAAGATGTTTGGTTGCCAGAAGAAACATTGGATCTGATTCGTGAGTACCGTGTTGCAATTAAAGGCCCGTTAACTACCCCCGTCGGCGGCGGTATTCGTTCTTTGAACGTTGCTTTGCGCCAACAACTTGATCTGTATGTGTGTCTGCGTCCGGTGCGTTATTACGAAGGTACTCCAAGCCCGGTAAAACACCCTGAATTGACCAACATGGTAATTTTCCGCGAAAATGCTGAAGATATCTATGCTGGTATCGAATGGAAAGCCGGTTCACCAGAAGCTGAAAAGGTGATTAAGTTCCTGCGCGAAGAAATGGGTGTGAAGAAAATCCGTTTCCCTGAACAATGCGGTATTGGTATCAAACCTTGTTCAGAAGAAGGAACTAAACGCTTGGTTCGTGCGGCAATTGAATATGCAATTACCAACGACCGTGAATCAGTTACTTTGGTTCATAAAGGCAACATTATGAAATTCACCGAAGGCGCATTTAAAGACTGGGGTTACCAGTTAGCGCGCGAGGAATTTGGTGGTGAGCTGATCGATGGTGGCCCTTGGGTTAAAATCAAGAACCCGAATAACGGCAAAGAGATCATCATCAAAGATGTGATTGCTGATGCCTTCCTGCAACAAATTCTGCTGCGCCCTGCTGAATATGATGTTATTGCCTGTATGAACCTGAACGGTGATTACATCTCTGACGCCTTGGCTGCACAGGTTGGCGGTATCGGTATTGCTCCGGGTGCCAACATTGGTGATGATTGTGCGTTGTTCGAAGCCACTCACGGCACCGCACCAAAATATGCCGGTCAGGATAAAGTGAACCCAGGCTCTATCATTCTGTCCGCAGAAATGATGTTGCGTCATATGGGTTGGTTCGAAGCCGCAGACCTGATTATCAAAGGCACCGAAGGCGCAATTCAGGCCAAGACCGTGACTTATGATTTCGAACGTCTGATGGATGGTGCTAAACTGCGTAAATGTAGCGAGTTTGGTCAAGACATCATCGACAATATGTAAGTTGTTGAGCAGAACAAAACCTTGCGGGAGTTTAAGCGACCGTGAGGTTTTTTTTTATCTCAATAAAGCGCAAGGATGCTTGTTTAACGCGCAGCCAGTACAACTGCTCTCTTATATTTGTTATTAATTTGTTATTCCTACCTTATTCTTACGGTAGGAATAGATGAAGAAAATAATTGACTGATTATGGTAACTCTTTATCCTTTATCGCAAGTCATTTGACATATCTATGTTATTTAATTCTATTGAACGTATTTAGATATTGAACATCAGATATTAAAAATTTATTTTCTCTCTTAAAACAGAGGTTTACATTGTGACAAAGGATGTAGAAATTGTTAAGGCACGGCATCCACTAGATAAGCAGCATATCAAACTGACTTATGTGACTCATTTTTACTGTAATCAGGGGAATATGGATTCTGTTGAATCTTTGTTGAAAGAGTATGAATCTTACCCAGATGATATTAAAGATGCAGTGGAGTTTGTCATTGTAGATGATTGCTCGCCATTAGAGTATGACGTAAAAGATTATGATTTGAATTTCACGTGGTTAAGAATAACGACGGATATTCAGTGGAATCAGGCGGGCTCTCGGAATCTGGGTGTGACATATGCGAAGTCAGATAAGATTATCATTACTGATTTAGATTGCTTGCTGCCCGCAGACACCCTGCGTTATTTGGTGAATGCCCGTAACCCCGGCCGCTCCTTATATCGTATCTACCGCACTGATGAAAAAACAGGTAAAGCCTATCGTGGTCACCCCAACTTGTTCTTCATGTCCAGAGCGCGATTCTTTAGGCTGTATGGTTATGATGAAGAGTTCGCCGGCCATTATGGCTCGGAAGATTATCGGTTTGTGAAGTTCCATAAAGATCATGGTAGCACCCCACGTTATCTGCCTAAGCAGTATCGATGCATTGAGCGCAATGTGGATAGGAAAAAGAGTTACCATTCTCTGGATCGTGATTTGACCCACAACGCACCAATTGATGACCGGAAGAAGAGTGAAATTGCACGATTTGGTGCAGAATATGGCCATAGCCGAATATTTCTTAACTTTAACTGGGAAATTAAAAAAGTGCATTCACGTGTGCCGACGGTGCCTGAACGCAAGTTGTGGTGGCGACCATTATGGTGGTTCCGTTACTTGTTTAGATCACTGGCAGCATAAACGGCACTCGCCACAAAACATCGCCATAGCCAGCGGTTTCCGATGGTAGGTTATGGCGTAAATTGGGGCTGCTGTCCTTTGCGAAAAGGTGCCTGATAGCCTCAACTGATTATCAATTCGAAGTGAGTGACTTATGATTTCTCCGGCTTCTACTTCTTTGCCCGGCTCAGCGCCAGTGCATCGATATGTTGGCATGTTTTCCTGTGCTACGGCATTTCTGTTAGGTATTGGTCTACCCACTTCTAATTTCATAATGAATTTGTCGATGGTGTTAGCTGTCATCTGTTTGCTGCTGAACCGCGATACTCGCTATGTGAAAACGTTGGCAAAGAATCCGTTGATTTGGTTGCCTGCAATTATGTTTATGCTACTGGCAGTATCATTGCTCTGGCAGCATAACTTGTACGGCAAAGTGATGGTCAGCAAGTATTCCAAATTACTGTATATCTTGCCGTTAGCAATGTTCTTTATGCTGTCCCGTTCACTGGCTGGTTATTTTGCCAAAGGTTTTTTACTGGCAAATGCTGTTATTCTGGCAGCAAGTCTGTGGGTTGGTCTTCTCCATCTGCCGTTGGGGCATATTGATCCACTGAATCCCTCTGTGTTTAAACTGCAAATTACGCATAATTTCTTTATGGCACTGGCCGCCGTTATCTGGCTTGCTCTGGCTTTTAGAAGCCAAGGATGGAAGCGTTGGGGTTATGGTCTGTTGGTGTGTTTGGCTATCTATAACATTGTGTTTATGGTGCAAGGCCGCACCGGCTATGTTGCATTGGCCGCGGCATTTGGCCTGTGGGGGTTACTGTCACTGTCAATCCGCCAGCGCTTGGCGATGGCCGTTTGCGCATTTATCGTCGCGGCCATTGTACTTATGGTGCCTAACCGGGCGGTAGATCGGTTGCAGCAGGGCGTGACTGAGGTTAAAACCTGTCTGGCCGTCTCGAATGGTGATGCTAATGTTTCCTGTGATAGCTCGATGGGGCTACGTACCGCATTTATGCTCGCCTCAGTGAAGTTGATTGAGGATGCGCCTGTCCTGGGCCATGGTGCTGGGGGTTTTTGGTATTCTTTCTCGCAAAGTGCGTATAGCATCAATCCTCATAATGAATATCTGATGCAGACGGTTCAGTCGGGTTTGGTCGGTTTAGCCTTATTCCTGGGGTGGATGTGGTGTTATTTCCGCTCGGCATGGCGTTTATCTGCTCAGGTTAGAAATGTGCTGATTGCGTTACTTGGTGCCTATTTGGCTTGCCACCTGTTTAATTCCTTCTTACTTGACTCTTCGGAAGGGCATCTGTTTATTATTCTTACGGCGATTGTTGCCAGTTATTCAGTTCTGCCGCCGAAAGAGCAGAATAAAATCAGTAACCGATGACGTTGGTTGTGAAATAAATAGGATAGGTGCCCGATGTGGCACCTATTTTTTTATCTATCCATTCAGGTGTTTCCGAGGCTGAAACAATGCATAAATTTTGGGATACCTCTTTCAAACCCAATAATTAGAAAAATGCATAAAAAAGCCCTCGATGACGAGGGCTACAGACTAACGGTTGGCTTTATCATCAGCCTCATCGATCAGACCATTGGCTATCTTGTTGGCATCAAGACAACGCGCTGAGTGCAGGATACCGTTAAGTGTTTCTCGGACACTGGACAGGAACTGATCGTTATCTGACTCATTAGCACATTCAACCATTAACGCGACAAGCAAAGCCTCATGGGCGATCAAGTGATTTTCACCAGGTAAGTTTGCATCAGTTTCACCTTTGTGAGCGCGGACAGATGTTTGATTAAGTGATGACATAAAACTCCTTATTTAATCATTGAGTAACCACCTGACTACTATAGCGGGGTTTTTATTTATTGCTATCGTATGAAAAATACAGATGAAATTTATCCACCTGTATAGTGAGATTGGCCAAATTAGATAGGGCCTAATTATTTATTGACCAAAGTCGACATCACATGCTTGATAAAACGCATTGCCTGAATCTGCAACAATCCATGCCAGAATAATGACGTGATGGCCTTTTTTACCTTTAGGTAAATGAACATTATGCTCGATTTTAGCCACTAACTTATCGTTATTCGAGTAATAAGGAACATAAGGATAGATATCCTCATAAAACGGTGTTGCCTCTAATTGAGCACGTGTAATACGTTCTGCTGGGTTCCAATCATCTTTGGTAATAAACCAACGATAACCACGAGTAACATGAGCAACAGTGTAGGCCCAATATATATCAAGGTCACTGCCTGGGTTAACCATGATAGTTGGCCAGGTAAAGTTATCATTAGGGTGACCGATAGACCGTAGCTTGTGTTGCATTTCTTTATCGGTGAAATTCACCACTTCTCGATTACCGCGGTGACCACCACTGAGAATAAGGCCATCAGGAGGTGGTGGGTTGCTCCAACTATCCATTTCGTAAGGAGGGGGGAAAGAACCACCTGTCAAATCAGGGAAGTTTTTTCCTCCTTCCATTTCGTTATTTTCCCATTCAGCAATCAATCCTAAATCAGTTGCTACCAATCCTCGTGTTTGAGGGGCGGTGACTCGGCCGTGCCGCAGTTGTAATTTATTGTTACTCATGATTTCTACCTCTATAGTTAAGTGTTTATGCAACAACAGATAAAAATTAATTAGTAATACTGCTGTCTGATACTTTATAAATAACCTTATTTTACTGTTTATTTAATTATCAAACTTATTACCCGTTTATTTGTGATAAATATCATTGCTACCAAGTCTGGTGCGCTACAATATTATATTTTTGTGGGGAATTATCGCTGAATATATTTTTTGTGTTTAATGTTTTTATAAGTATGTGGTGCAATAATTCCTTTATCAAATCCTTTAATTGTTACTCGATGAGTGAAATATGTGTATCTTCACTGTTACTACCGTTAGCATCATTACAAAATTTGTTTAAGACATTGATTTAACAATATCTTTATTATAATAATTTTTTAGGTGATGGATTGATTGTCATCCCGCGATGGGACGTTGTAGTTATGTTTATTTATTAAAGCGAAATGATACTCAGCCTTCTGGCGACGTTGAACGCGGCAGTATTATGGCTACTGGGTATATTATATTGTGCTGAAAATAAAGGATTATATCTGAGATGTCAGGCCAATAGCCTTAAGTCACGGCGGGTCATCTCTTATCTGAAATTAGCGGTGACTATCTTACGACACTCTCCGATAATTTTAATGTGAACAGCTCTGGATGCTATTCTTAAACACCCTCCGCCAAAAGCTACCGAAGCAGGGTGTTAGTGTATCAATGCTGACATTGTCGCGAGGCTTCTATTTATTGCGATGACAGATGCTTAAATAGCAACTGTCCCTATAACATCAAATACAGTGGTAATTGATGTTATACAATATTTCAGCCTTATGTCATCTATGCCCGTCATACTTCATGTGCGTTGGCTACACTCAATAACCCGAATCACTTACGGGCTAGCATAAATGCTGTACAAATCGGTTCCCGACCGATTTGTATCTCGCTTGCCGCCTTCCTGCAACTCGAATTATTTAGGGTATAACAACTTATCTCATTTTACTGGGCGGTAAATTCGAACAGCCGCTGTCAAGCGCAGGGTACGATGTGCTAACTCTTCTGCCGCCCCGGCATATTGTTCGACCATGGCCGCATTCTGGTGTGTCATTTGATCTAACTGGCCGATCGATTGGTTAATTTGACCAAGAGCTTGTGTTTGTTCCTGGGTGGAGGTGCTGATTTCACTGATTAGGGTAGAAACTTGACCCGCTTGTTTGACGATATTATCCATCGTGGCCCCGGCATTTTGCACTAAGGCGCTACCATCACGAACCCGCTCCACACTGGTTTCAATCAGTTGTTTGATCTCTTTGGCGGCGGTTGACGAACGTTGAGCCAGATGGCGCACCTCGCTGGCAACTACCGCGAACCCTCTACCTTGCTCCCCAGCCCGTGCGGCTTCAACCGCCGCATTGAGTGCCAGAATGTTGGTCTGAAAGGCGATTCCCTCAATGACACTGATAATATCTACAATACGATGACTGGAAGCATTAATCGTACCCATAGTTTCAATGACTTGATGCATCAATTCGCTGCCTTGTTCTGCCGCATGACTGCTCATCGCTGCCAACGATGTGGTTTCATTGGCACTATTGGCACTGTGTTGTACCGTGGCCACTAATTGTTCTGTGGCACTGACTATATGTTGCAAGTTGGCAGTCGCCTGCTCAGTCCTGACTTTTAACTCACGATTCCCAGCGGCAATTTCACTGCTGGCGGTGTTAATACCATCAACTTGACCGCTAACATCATCCGTTAGAGAACGAAGATTTAACCCCAATTGATTGACACTACGCATCAAATAACCAATTTCATCTACTCGGTTTAGCTGTACGTAATCACCAGCCTGCCCGGACGAGACATCTTGCGCTTGTTGCAAAATTGCGGCGATAGGGCGGGCAACTTGGCGCTCTAACCACCATGAGGCCACCACGCTGCTGGCAACGGTAACCGCAGCCAAAACTAATAATGGCAAACCGGTTATCCCTATCACTCCGGCGGCCACAGTAGGGAGCAAAGCCGCCCCCAATAATGCCCCGCGCAAGCGCCAGCGCAATGGTAACGTTTGGAACAGCGACAATAGGGACAACCAACCAGTACGAACAATTAGCCCACGATACAGTGCTATGTGACGCTGCTTGGCCTTACCCGAATTAAAATCGGCGTACAGTGCTTCTGCTTGTTTAACTTCTTCGCGAGTGGGTGCAATGCGTACCGAAATATAACCGGTCAGACGGCCATCATGACGTAATGGCGTAGCATTAGCGCGCACCCAATAGTAATCACCATTTTTACGGCGATTCTTAACCAATGATGACCAGGATAAACCCGCATTCAGGGTTTGCCACATATCAGCAAATGCCGCAGGTGGCATATCAGGGTGCCGAACCACATTGTGCGGTTGACTCAGTAAGTCCTGATATTCAAAACCACTGGCGCGAACAAAGGCGGCATTGGCATAGGCGATATTGCCGTGAATATCAGTGGTGGATTGCAAGGTGGTATCGCGATCAATGGGATACTCCTGCCGACTGACAGGCTTGTTCACTCTCATAATAACCTCAGTAAATGGGGGAGTTCCCTGATAACAGGTGAATACAATAACTACAGACGGTAATCGGCCTCATAAGATAAAACTTTATACTTATATTAATTAAATTATCAATTCCCCATAATGGTGCTGATTATTCATGCTGTTGCACTTTTTTGGGGCGCTATAGTATTTATGAAATGATTAGTTTATTTAAATTTATTATTTTATTTGATTTTTTGTTTATTGTTTAAAATGACGATCAATATAATAAACTCAATACAAAACAATTACTTAATAATTTCACTGTAGGCCATATCAAATTTGATTGATGAACGTAGTGAATGGGTTTTCTTATGTATGGTTGTTTGTCTATTATTTGGATAAAACATAGTTAAAATCTGTTTTAATGTTGCATAAAATGATGTTCATAAGGTTTTTATTTACAATTAGCCATTAATTATGAATATAAGAATAATTATTTGTTACAGCGGTGGAGTATTAGTTGAGTCGCTATCAAAGATAAAACCCCTGAGTGACAGGGGTAAAAGATGATAAGACGGTATCGAAACTTAATAACAATCTGCTCGAAATCCAGTATGTTTTCATTTGCACAGCTTGCAATGTTTTGATGCTTGCAAACGGATTAAGCCATTTGAATATCGCACTTCTGTACCCTGTATAGAGTAAGCCTCCCAGTCTAGCTAAAGTGATTATGACTTTTCTTCAACCCTTCAATTTTCATCAAAAAATTATAGATAGGTGAAAGGCGCATAAAGTCTTTACTTAACAGCCCAACCAGTTGTTCGGAAAATAATAAATCCATATCTCTGCGGTGGCTAATTAATGCCCACGACTTCTTGTTGTACCATTCCGCCAATGCCTGAGGTTGATCTTTAATCAAAGGGCGCTTGTAACTCTCACCCTCAATCGAGAAATTCGGATAAATACAGTCAGCCATGGTGAGAAAATCAGCAGGCGCACGGATCAGTTGTTGTCTGAAAAGATCCATTGTTTCTCGCGAGGCGCTGTAATACCCCAACCCATAACGCCACCAGTCTGGGCCAAATTCGAAAAAGTAAGTTGGAGCATCCGTCCAATTTTTACGTGATCTTTTAAATGTAAGCCAAATATTGCTGCGATAGAGCGACTTATCATGAGAAAAACGGGTATCGCGATTCATGCGAGAAATTGTCTTGCCAATCGCTGGACGAACTTCAAACAGCTCATCAATAGTCAGCATATCTGAACTCAGATCGGCCACCAGCTTTCGTACGGGTTGTAGTAGATGTTGATCATAGATATCGCGATGTTCCTCGAACCATTCTTTGTTATTGTTCTGAGCGATGTGCTGTAAGAATGTCAGCCCATGTTGAGTAAAACCGGTAAATGCACCCATAATGTTCCTTTCTATATGCAGGGCGGACTAAGCCTTTGTTGTCAACCATCAACGTTTTCGCATGCTATTCATCTATAAACGATACACCGAGGTATTCGTTAAGTCGTGTTACCGAATAACCGCAATAGGACAATCTTGAATTCGGGTAGTATATGCAGGTGATAACATTTCACGTTTCATCTGCCATTGTTGATTAACTCCTTGCCCGATAAACGCAATTTTACTTTTACCGGATTGATTAATTTTGTCGATAGCCGCCATCAATGATTCACTGTTAATGCGCGGTTTGCTCTCATCAAATAGACCCAATTGCGCGATACCCTGACTTGAAAAATCTCCCAACATAATACCTGCTTTCAGGTAATGGTGACCGGGTCGCCAAATTGCTGCCAGCCATTTGAGGGCTGCGGCAATAATATCCCTTGAGTCCAAGGTCGGAAAGTTGAGGCGAGTGCTGGCGAGGTTACTGTAATAGACCTCGTTACTGGCAAAAGGGCTGGTTTTGATAAAAGTTGATACATGGCAACAGTATTGGTGCTCTTTGCGTAGCTTTTCTGCTGCTTTCTCGGCATAGCTACAAACGGCTTCATGCATACTTTGATATTCTGTAATGTGTTTACTAAATGAGCGCGAACAGATTATTTGTTGTTTTGTAGGTGCGAATTCAGCCACCGCCAGACAAGCTTCTCCGCGCAATTCTCGCACTGTCCGTTCCAGTACGACGCTAAAGTTTTTGCGAATAAGCGGGGGGCTGGCCTCTGATAATTGAAGGGCGGTGGTTATCCCCATCACTGCCAGCTTTTTTGCGGTACGCTGGCCCACGCCCCATACCTGCGCCGCTGGCATCAGCGCCAGCAATTTGCGTTGACGTATGGGATTGGACAAATCGACTACACCACCCGTTTTATGCCATAACTTAGCAGCATGGTTTGCCAGCTTGGCGAGAGTCTTGCTTGGTGCGATGCCTACACCGACATTTAGGCCAGTCAATTTGCGTATTTTATCACGCACGCCCTGACCAAACTCTTCCAGTGTAATGCAATGCTGCACACCAGTAATATTGAGAAATGCTTCATCGATTGAGTAAATTTCAATCCCTGGGGCCAGTTGTTCAAGAATAGTCATGACCCGTGCAGACATATCACTGTAGAGTGCGTAATTACTGCTAAACGCGACGACACGATGCTGATGGATAACTTGCTGTATCTTGAAATAGGGTGCCCCCATTGGAATACCCACGACCTTAGCCTCCCGGCTACGGGCAATCACGCAGCCATCGTTATTGGATAACACCACCACAGGGCGACCATACAGATCAGGCCTGAATACCGTTTCACAACTGGCATAAAATGAGTTCACGTCAACGAGAGCAAACATTATCGTAACTTATTGATACTAAATACAATGACACCAAAGATAACCCACTCTTCATCTCCTTCACATAATATGAGTGGGGGAGTGGCTGCATTCAGCGCCTCAAGGCGGGGAACCGGTCGTAAATAAAGCCGCTTAATATTGAACTCACCCCCGATGGTTGCAACGACAATATCGCCGTGCTGTGCCTGCAAACTGCGATCTATCACCAGCAGTGCGCCGTTGTTAATACCTGCATCACTCAGGGCGTCACCCTTGGCGGTCATGAAAAAGGTGGCGGCTGGGTGCTCAATGCAGTGTTCATTAAGATCGATTCTCTTTTCAATATAGTCCTGTGCAGCATTGCCGAATGCACCCATAAAGCCTCCAAATGCGTTATCTAAGGGGAGAGCGTGATAACAAAAAAACGACTGATTTACAAAATAACTGGTTATGCATACAGTATATGCGGCGAGGCGTGGACAGAAAAGCCCTGAAGAGATATTTTTATTCAGTATATTGATTTATAAGAAGAGAAAGTTATCTATCAGGATGGAATAGATGAAACGTAGCGCTACATGGCTGAATGGCGGGTGAGAGGATATCGATATCGTTTAATTATAATTAATAGCTAAATAATTACTTTTGGAGGTAGGTACCGCTCATTAATTCCTCTATTGTAATTCTCTTCATCACGTCTGTCGCCAGTCAAGGATCGGCTTAATTAAGTGGCGTCATCCTACTGACTGCGGCACTGGGCATTGTCATATAACAAGGGATAAAGAATGAAATTAGAAACATTATCTATTCATGCAGGCTATTCACCGGACCCCACCACCAAGGCCGTTGCGGTACCTATTTACCAAACATCCTCCTTTGCTTTTGACGATACCCAACATGGTGCTGATCTGTTTGATTTAAAAGTCGCTGGCAATATTTATTCGCGCATCATGAACCCCACCAATGATGTACTGGAGAAACGGGTTGCTGCCCTTGAAGGGGGGATCGCGGCTCTGGCAGTGGCGTCCGGTATGGCGGCGATTACCTATGCTATCCAAACCATTGCCGAAGTGGGGGATAATATTGTGTCGGTGGCTAAGTTGTATGGCGGGACTTACAATCTGCTGGCCCATACGTTGCCGCGTTATGGGATAGAAACCCGTTTTGCCGATCATGATGATATCGCAGCATTGGAAGCCTTAATCGATGACCGGACTAAAGCAGTTTTCTGTGAATCGATTGGTAACCCTGCCGGGAATATCGTTGATTTGAAAAAATTGGCTGATGCGGCTCATCGCCATGGTGTGCCATTAATTGTTGATAATACCGTCGCAACACCAATCTTGTGTCGGCCATTTGAACATGGTGCGGATATTGTGGTGCATTCATTGACCAAATATATCGGCGGTCATGGTTCCAGTATTGGTGGCATTGTGGTGGATTCAGGTAAGTTCCCTTGGGCGCAATACCCAGAGCGTTTTGCTCAATTGAATACACCCGATCCGTCATATCATGGCGTGACCTATACCGAGCAATTTGGCGCGGCAGCCTATATTGGCCGCTGCCGGGTGGTACCACTGCGAAATACGGGTGCTGCGTTGTCGCCTTTCAATGCTTTCCTGATTTTGCAGGGATTGGAGACATTGGCTTTGCGTATGGAACGTCATACTGAAAATGCGCTGAAAGTCGCACACTATTTGCAAAACCATCCGCAAGTCAGTTGGGTTAAATACGCAGGCTTACCCGATCATCCCGAGCATGAACTGGCCCAGCGCTATTTTGGTGGTAAACCAGCCTCGATATTGTCATTTGGTATTCATGGCGGGCAGGAGGCGGGCGGGCGTTTTATTGATGCGCTGAATTTGATCGTGCGCTTAGTGAATATCGGTGATGCCAAGTCACTGGCTTGCCACCCAGCGTCAACCACGCATCGCCAGCTTAATGATGAAGAACTCATCAAGGCGGGCGTACCACGGGATATGGTGCGGCTATCGATTGGTATAGAGCATATTGATGACATTCTCAATGATCTTGCTCAGGCACTGGATGCTGCCAAGTTTTAAGTTGGCATAATATATTAAGATTAGATCGCGAGCGGCCGGTAACCCTAGGGAAACCGGCCGTGAGTATCAGAATAGATTTAACGTGCCGCTAGCGTTGCTGCAATGACATCGGCATAAGGTGTTGTCGGCCGGCCAATCAGTTTGCTCAATGTATGACTGTCATCAAACAACCCTCCTTTAGCCGCGCCAGCATCAGAATCGGCTAATAGGCTGGCGAAAACATCAGGTAAACCGGCTCCGAGCAATGCTTGCTTGAAATCGGCTTCAGACAAATCGTGGTACACCACAGGTTTACCTGACTGGCGGGCGATTTCTGCCGAGAATTCAGCCAGTGTATAGATATCGTCACCGGCTAATTCGTAAACTTTACCCGCCTGGTTTCCCTGCGTTAGCACCACAGCGGCCGCTTCGGCATAGTCTTCACGTGCGGCAGAGGCGATACGACCCTCAGCTACCGCGCCGATAAATGCGCCATGTGCCAGGGCTGGTGCGATACTTGCTGCATAGTTCTCGGTATACCAGCCGTTACGCAATAACACCACTGGCAGACCTGATTCACGTAATAGTGCTTCGGTGGCTCGGTGTTCTTCACCTAACCCCAGTGGGCTTTTATCCGCATGTAACAAACTGGTATACGCCAACAGTTTAACCCCTGCACGCTTGGCCGCTGCGATCACGGCGCTATGTTGGGCAATACGCTGACCCACTTCACTCGATGAGATTAACAGTAATTTATCAACACCTTGAAAAGCGGTATCTAGCGTGGCTGGCTGGCTATAGTCAGCTTTGCGGATTTGAACGCCTAACGCTGCCAGATCGTGGGCTTTTTCAGGGTTACGTACCGCAGCAATGATTTCACTGGCGGGCACTTTTTTAAGTAATGCATTGATAACAAGGCGGCCTAATTGGCCTGTGGCACCGGTTACTGCGATCATAATGACACTCCAGATTTGATGTTATAAGAAAGGTGACAGACCATTAGCAAAGAATAAAACCGCATGATTGGCCAGAAAGTCGCCCTTAAGTTCATCATATGCAATATACTAACTTTACGTAAGTACGCACCAAAAGGTTAGTATGAAAATAGTGGAGCTGCAAAATTTGAATCACGCTGTTTCGTTTCCTGAACAGGTCCGGCGGGGCGAATTACTCAATGCAGATTGTCCTTCAAGGGAAGTGCTCAAGCGCGTAACCAGCCGTTGGGGGGTCTTAGTCTTGATTGCGTTAAGCAATGAGACTCTGCGTTTCAGTGCGTTGCGCAGAAAGATTGGTGGTGTTAGCGAAAAGATGCTGGCACAAACACTGCAACACCTTGAAGAAGATGGTTTTGTTGAGCGGATCGCTTATCCGGTAGTGCCACCGCATGTGGAATATAAATTAACGCCGTTGGGGAAAGAGATTCAGGAGCAGGTGGAAGGGCTAACCGTATGGCTTGAGGCCAATCTGCATCGCATTATGGCACAACGACAACAACGGGCAGAATTAACGGCCAATACGTTGTAACAGCAGCCATGGCATCAACTATGGCTGCTGTTGGGGTTTATCACATAAAAGCATCACAGAGTTTTTAACGCTTCCACCGACTCGATAGCCATGGAAGCGATAAACTCGGTCACGCTATAATCGGCAACTGCATTAAACGGATCTTCGGCCAATATCTTATCCAGTTCTTCACGGGCAATACTTTTGGCCAAAATAATGCCACCGGTACGCGGCACTTTACGGCCTGATGCGATAAAAACACCTTGTGTATAGTACTTTTTCAACCACTCTTTATGACTTTCAGTGAGTGCCTCGACCACGTCGATAGGTTTATGGTAAGTCAGACTGACAACAAACATGCGGAACTCCTTTAGGGTGAATGTCTAATTAAGATAACGCCTTGGCTGATGGCTGGCATCTTTAAAATGCATAATCATTAATTTTCATCTCAAGTTTTGGCCTTCATAGCTAAATTTGGCATATCTAAAGCCATAATCATTATTTCACCTGTGCGCGCGGCAGCGTCTACCCTTAAAACATCAGTTTCATCCCGCTAGATAAATAACGCAGAGGTGGTAATGGCTAAAATTACAGCATGGTTTATTGGGCGCTGGTCTGCGCATTCAGTAGCGAGCGATACCGTCCCGCATCAAGCTGATGGTGCACATCTATTAGAAACCATCAACGCTATTGGTGGGTTGTATGGTATTGAGTTTATCCATCACGATGGGGCTTGAACTGCACTGCGACTGCACGAGATGGCGGGCAGAAAATAAAATCATCTGCCCGGATAAATATATTTAGTGGTAAGCCGCTAAAGCAGTCAGCATCCCCACACGCTTAATTGTTTGCAATTGTTCAGTAATATTATTGGTTACCTTTGTGGCAGGCTATAATGGCGGCGCTTAAACCAGGATTGCACCATACCAGGCCGTGAGAACATCACTAAATTACCCAATAAGATTAATAGCAGACCAATAATGGCATTCAGGTGCCAGTGATAGCCTTCATAGAAGGTTGATATGGTCAGTGCCACTAGTGGAAATAACAAGGTGCTATAAGCCGCACCACTGGCTCCGATTCGGCCAATCAAGCTGAAGTAGGCGGCAAATGCAATCACGGAACCGAAGATAGCCAGATACAGTAATGAGCCAAGGTAGCGTGGTGTGAATTCGAGAGTAAAAGAGTGTTGTTGAATCAAACTGAAAAGTCCCATCGCTACCGCGCCATAAGTCATGGCATAAGCATTGGTTGACAGAATATCCAATCCCTTCCGCTGGTGGCGGCTACTGATCATATTGCCCAGTGAAAAACCATAGGTACCCAGCAAACTTAGGCCGATACCTTTAAGTAATTCCGGGGCCATTTGTGTGGCGGTCAGATCTTGCCAGAACAAAGCAACAATACCTATCATGCCGAGGATACTGGCTGGCAGCAGGTTAGGGCTTAGGCGTTGGCGAAAGAAAATCATGCCATTGATGGCATTAAACAGTACCGCCATTGAGAAAATAACTGACTCCAGGCCACTACTGATATAAGCCGCAGCATGATAGAAACAGTAAAAATTAAAGGCAAAAACACAAATCCCCTGTGCAACGCAAAAAAGGTGGTCACGCACCGCGAGCTGCCGCAATCGGCGGGCGAGTAATAAGACGATCATCATGGTGCCGGCCGCAAGCGCAAACCGATAAAAAATGGACACAGTAATAGCAACATCAGCTTGCTGTTGTAGGGTAATGGCAATCCAGGTCGTTCCCCAGATCAGTACAACTAACAAATAAAGCAGCGCGGTCATCGTTATTTCTCATCACAGCTAGAAAACGCTAGTATCCGGTATAGGAAGGGGCGGCGCTTTCAGCGGCTTGCTTTAAATTGCAAAATCTTGCGCATTTTTACGATAAATAGCTGGAAAATATAGTCTGCCGCCTGGCAAGCCATTAAACTGGTTTCATGCGCGTACCCAAAGGAAGTCAGTACAATGTTGGAACGGTATCAAGCCTTTGAAACCCTAAAAGAACACAAAGCCCGCTTGCATGATTGTGTGCAACTTGGCTCGGGTATTCAATTGGCTGCCTGGTCTAACCGCGATGACTGCATTACACAGGAAAGCCCCGATCATCACACCTTGAGCTTGTATGTTGCAGATGGTTATGAGTGCTATCACAAAACACGCGCTGGCTGGAAAAACGGTGGTGGCCCAGATCGTTTTTGTATTATGCCAAAGGGCAGCTTATCCAGTTGGGATGTGCGGGATGATTTGTCATTTGTACATTTATATTGCACTGATAAGCATCTGCGCCAGCTTGCCGAACAGATCTGGGAGCGTAGCCCCCAGTCAATTCAGGTTGATGAGCGAATTTTCGCAGAAGATCCGCAAATAACGCTGCTATATCGCCAATTTTTACTGAATTGTAACTGGCAAGAACAGGCAAATCATTTAGCTCTCAGCAGTGCTGCGACCTTGTTAATGACCCATTTATTAAAAAACTACACTCAGTTGCAGTGGGCAATCCCCGTGATTCGCGGTGGGTTGTCTCCGGCAGTGTTAAAAAGAGTGAAAGAGTATATTGACGGACATCTTTCACAGCCGTTGCTGTTGTCAGATCTTGCTGAACAGGCAGGGTTAAGTGAGTTCCATTTTGCACGGATGTTTAAGCAGAACACTGGGCTGGCACCACATCAATTTGTGTTGAAAGCGCGGTTATCTCGCGCAGAACAGCTATTGAAACATAGCATGATGCCGCTTATTCATATTGCCCTGGAATGTGGTTTCAGCTCTGCCAGTCACTTCAGTAACTGCTTTAAAGTGGCTTATGGCCTGACGCCTTCGACGATTCGGCAACGCTAATCACAGCAGGCTATAAGGGGCAACTTAGATCACCTTCCGCGCAATTGAGGAATGACAGTAGTTCTGCTGAGCGAGCTTCAGTTTTATGGGTCAAACAAGCAGAGATAATCATAGGATGCACTGAACCACCTTCGGTGGCTGATGATTGGAAGGTACAATCTGCGTCGCGGTATTTTATCCAGGTAAGTTGTGCACTCTTTAAGAGCGCTCTTTGAGTGGCGGGTGTCTTGGCCAAAACCTGTTTATAAATACGGTTCAATTCGGTATCTGCTTTCTTATAATCTGAATTTGCACACTGGTTGATATCCAGTTGCGTCACCGCATTTTGGCAGTCAATTGCCAATGCCTGGCTGATGGGTAATACCAGTATCGATATCAACACGATTATCTTTAACATAAACCTGTTTAACATAACCCTTATTAACATGAGTATCTCTCCTAAACAATAACCAAAAAGTAATGATAGCCCCACTCTAGTAACGTGGGGCCAAAGATTATATTACATTGGTTTCTTGGCTACCCCCTCAATATCTTTCTTCATATCGGTGATTTTTTTATCCGGTAATTTTTTACAAATATCAATTATTTTTGGTGTGTATACAGTGTCTATTTCCTGGAAGTCGATGCTGTCTCCTTCTTTATATTTGGTATCCTTGTTGAGGATCCAGAAGGCAACTGGTGTCATACTTTTCGGATTAAGATCAAGGAATTCTTTACAGGTCATATCTGTCGGGGTTGTCGGTGATGATGCAGAGAATACCGTGCTAATGGTTAAAAACGTGGTTATTACAATGACAATATTAAGCAGTGATTTATAAAGCATACTTACTTCCTTATCTGGATGTTATATTTAACTGGATGTTATTAGTGCCGGGTTGAGAGTTTTTCTCGTTATTTAGCATGGGCTATAAAGGTATATCTCGCCAGCGTAAAGGTTAATTTATCGGTGGGGGTTATTGACTGAAGAGTTATTTGTGCCGATATTTTTATCATGCATTTGATTTGTATTGAGAATTTAAATTCACCTTTCTAATTTTGGAGTAAAAAAAAGCTCAAGTAAGTATGTCTGCTTTCATTTTATCCATTGTTACAATAGTATTAGCTATGCTAATAAATATAACATTCTAACTGTTGTGGTTTTTATCTGATAGCGATGGAGGGCATAGGTGCTTGCTATCATGTTGCTACGGGCCTTTTGCTGGACGGACATCATGGTGTCCTTTCGATGGTGGCAATGGGCGGCCATTTTTATCTTTGGGTGCTTGAGGCGGGTGTTTGCATGTGACGCCAGATGATTTTTGTACTTCTTTATTAATGGGTTGTGTGGCAAAGCTAGAGATTGTATTCAATAATAACACCGATACTGTGAAAATCATTAGTAATTTATTCATGCTCACTCTCGTTATCCAATAGGAATGGGTTATTATCATAACTGATTGCTCTTTCCGTTTTCTTGGTGAGATATGTAATGATTTTATCAAGTTGAATGTCTGCCGCTATCTATTAGAGAGTATCATCATTCCAAACCTACACTGATTCATTGGCATATGTTATAATTTGTAGTGTTATTATTAGTAGTGTTGAGTAGATTGATTGTGATTTTTATTTGATATTTTCTTGTTCTGAGTTATAGGTGATTTACTTTATGTCTTTATTTTCTTTTTATCATAACTGCCTGAGTACTTTGACTGGGAAAGTATTTGGTCAACACCGCCAAGGTGAACCAGTGAAGAGAGAGAATGGGAAAAATAAATTATCTAATCTTCAACTGGATGTACTGTTGAATGCTGAAAAACAGGTCGCGATCATTACTACCGACTTAGATAATCGCATCACCATATTTAATGTGGGTGCGGAACGAATGTTTGGCTATTCTAAAGATGAAGTCTTAGGATGTCCTATTTCAGATATACTGCACATTCCAGAGTATGGTAAGGCACAAGCTGAACTGGATTATTTATTGCTTAACCGGCGTGATGCCAGCGAGTGGTGTTATCGGCGCAAAAATGGAAAACGTTTCTGGGGAGCACTTAGTGTCCATGAGATAACCGCTGATAATAACCAGACTGTTGGTTATATTAGTGTGATTGCTGATGTCTCGGAAAGAAAATCCCTGCTTATGGAGCTGGAAGAAAGTAAGCAGATGATGGATCGTTTAACTAAGAATTTGCCGGCAATGATTTATGCTTATTATTTAGATGCCGATGGCGAATCTTATTTTAAATATTGTAGCGAGGGTGTCAGAAAAATATTTGATCTGTCACCAGCTGATGTTTTGTGTGTACCCAGAGAGAGAAATCCACTATTTAGCCGCGTGCATGTTGATGATATGGCGGTGCTAAGACAGGCGGTAGTTATCTCTCAACAGAACCTGTCTGTCTGGCGCTGCAATTTTCGCGTTGTACTACCAGGCAAAGGCACACATTGGCTACATGGTGAGTCTTTCCCAACGCTTCAGGATGATGGGTCTGTTATTTGGTATGGCTCGTTTTTTGATATTACTGAACTCAAGCAGTCTGAATCGATTCTCAAAGCGTTGTCACAAACCGATGTATTGACTGGGGTGGCTAATCGTCGCCACTTTGATGATATCTATCAGCATATTTGGCAAAAAAACCGGACCGAAGGTGGCGCTTTGTCTGTATTGATGA